>DFRY01000077.1 GCA_002378845.1 Ruminococcaceae bacterium UBA3451
CTGTTTTGGCTGACCCGTACCAACCACAATCGAGCCGGCCGCCGTTGCCGTCCACTGTGCCGTCGGTGTGCGCTGACCCCCGTATTCCAGCGGAAAGCGAAACTGACGTTCCGCGGAACAGAAGTGCGAAGACGTTACCGCCACGGCATGCTGGGCTGCCCCCGCCTCAACAAATACGGAGGCCATCGCCAGCGTTTGCGCCATTGTCGAGCAGGCGCCGAATTGCCCCAAAAATGGAATATCGAGCCCGCGCAGTCCAAAAGTGGAAGAAATGCACTGGTTGAGCAAATCTCCCGCAAAAATACAATCCATATCACTGTTTTTGAATCCGGCCTTGAACAGTGCCAGATTCACCGCCTCGTTTTGAAGGCGGCTTTCCGCCTTTTCCCATGTGGTTTCCCCCAGGGTGGTGTCGCTGTGACATTGGTCGAACATTTTACCCAGAGGCCCCTCGGACTCTTTTTTGCCGACCGCCGAGGCAAAGCCCAGAATGACGGGCTTATTCTTCATTTCAAGCGTATATTTTCCGATTCGGGCAGGCATAGCCATCCCTCCTGATTTTAGTATAGATGGAAAATCACCAATATCAATCCGTAAAGGATGGATGCGGCAATGCCGTACACCAGCACCGGCCCGGCGATTACAAACATTTTACCGCCGACTCCGATGACGTATCCTTCACTTTTAAATTCCATGGCCGGTGAGACAATGGAATTTGCAAACCCGGTAATCGGCACAAGCGTGCCTGCTCCGGCGAATTTTGCAATGTTGTCGTACACTTTCAGCGCAGTCAAAATTGCGCTGAGCGCGATTAAACTGATTGAAACCCACGCGCGCGCGTCCTTTAACTCCAACCCCATCTGCATGTACAGATTCGCAAGCGCCTGCCCTGTCGCACAGATTAATCCGCCGACAAGGAATGCCATGATCATGTTTTTTCCATATGTGGACCCCGGCGAAGCCTTGTCTGCCATTTTTTTATATTCCTGTTTTGAAACGGTCATTTCAATTCCCCCTTTGGAAAATATTGTGCCTTTCCGTACGGCAAATATTCAATTACATTCCATTTATAAATTTCACTTTTTTCTTAAATAATTGGATTTTCCGGCCGATATACGTTATGATAAGAATAACAGGTCTAGTTATAACGTTTTCTGTCGTTTCAAGTTCCAATATTCGGATTCGAAACCGATAAATTTTGTTGTGCCGCAATGAATGGAGAAGAATTATGACTGACAATCAAATACAAACGAATTTTTACAGTGCGCCGGTTGCTGTGGGCAGCGCCGACGCAAAACCGAATAAAGCTGCTTCATCCGAATTCCCCAGCCTGTTTCAAAACGCCGTAAACGCGGCCGGCGGGCAGAAATCTACCGATATGGATGAAATTTTTGAGCGTGCAGCCAACCGGTACCACGTACCGGCTAATTTGCTGAAAGCAGTTGCCAAAACAGAATCCGGTTTTGATTCGGACGCGGTTTCCAGCGCGGGCGCACAGGGTGTAATGCAGCTGATGCCTTCCACCGCCGCGGGGCTGGGCGTAACCGATCCGCTTGATCCGGAGCAAAACATTATGGGCGGCGCAAAGTATTTAAGCGAAATGCTCAACCGTTACGACGGCGACCCCACGCTGGCGCTTGCCGCTTACAATGCGGGCAGCGGCAATGTTGCAAAATACGGCGGCGTTCCGCCGTTTAAAGAGACACAGAATTATATTTCGCGCGTAATGAATTACGCGGGGCTATCTTTGGACGCACCCATGACGCAGCCTTCGGATTCCCTGTTCGGTTCGTCGGGTTCTTCCGGTTCCATGGCTTCGCTCGACATGCTGAACTCCCTGCTGAATACCTCCCCGTCGGGCGATATTCTTTCCTCCTTAAGCACGCTGCTTGGCAGCTCGTACAATAACAGCACGGCGTCTACTTTGAACGACCTGTTTGGTTCTTCTTCCTCTTCGGAAGATAACGGGGTTGGCGGGGCGGCTGCGGGGCTGAATTCCGGGCTGGGAAACTTAAGCTCGGAGGACTATCTATCCCTGTTACAAGTCATGATTGGGCAGATGCAGTCCGATTCCACACAGGCGCTTGCTTCGGATTTAACCGACGTACTGCCGTCTGATTCTTCCGATTCTTCCTACGGCCTTCTGTCATTATAAATAAACAAGAGAAAAAGTCTACCCGATCTTTTTACAAACCGCACCCCCAAAGTAATTCAGTACAGAATACTGTTTCACTTTGGGGGTGCAGTTTATTTATACGGCAAGACGGCCATTATTGGTTTTGTGTGGCGGTTTTGCCTTTTTCGCTCCTAAATAATAAAGTTTCATTACCGCAATCCATACGGCGGCACGGTCGACAAAATGCTGAAAAGAGTACCATACGGTCATATCTTTGGGGTAAAATGCAAATTCGATCAAGGCAGGCACCAGCAAAATGCACAGCGTAATGGGAACAATATACTTCAGGCTAAGAAATCCGTATGCAATTTTCCAGCCGATATACAACAGGAATGCAATAAACAGAGCTCGGAACAGGAAATACGCAATGTTTTCGCTGTTTTTCATCAATTCAATTTGCTGCGTAATTTCCTTTGGCACCCCCGCCGCTTCGCCGCTGGAATCGGTATATGGCAGCAGTAAAGCGAAGTTTCGGGCACGGGAACCATTTTTTATAAAATTGAACAGCGCGAAAAAAAGACCAAACACAGAAAACGCAACCGTCTCTCTTTTTGTCATTTCGATTCCTCCTTTTCCTTTCGGCTTAAAACAGGATTAATAAAATAAGAACCACCATGTAAAGTAAACTCAGGAAAAAATCCCGTGTAATTTTACTTTTCACAAACCAACGCCCTTGCTTCCGGTACTGCTTCCAGTATGCTAGGATAGACGGCCTTGAAGAAAGCAACAGCGCCAGTAAAATACAGAAGCTCGGCGAACGTTCGGTCAATTCCGATTATCCCTCTGATTAAATTCTTATATTGAATTATATTATATTCTGTTCTGTCTCCGTATGCAATAAGATTTCTACAATTAATCCGGTAAGCGGTGCGCAGAAAGAGAAAAAGAATGCAGTCCTTTAAACTAACGGGCAAAAAATAAAAACCTTTTCAAACAGTCACGGTCTGAAAAGGTTTTTATTTTGAGTATTTGAGATTACAGTGCTTCCACTTCGTCCAGCCAAAGCCGTGCGGACGCGTCGCTGGGCATACGCCAGTCGCCGCGCTGGGACAGCGTTACGCTGCCGACCTTCGGGCCGTCGGGCAAGCTGTTGCGTTTGAACTGGTGCATAAAGAAGCGGCGGTAAAAATTCGTAAGCCATTTTTTAAGCGTTTCATCATCATACGTCTGTGCAAACGCGCGCTGTGCCATACGGAATATTTTGCCCGGTGTGAATCCGAACCGCAGAATGTAATACAGGAAAAAGTCGTGCAGCTCGTACGGGCCGACAATATTTTCCGTCTCCTGCGAAATTTTTCCGTCCACCGGCGGCAGCAATTCCGGGCTGACCGGGGTTGCAAGTACATCCTCCAGCAGAGAACCGATTTCCTCCCCGCCGGTCATTGCGGCATGGTGCACCAAATGCCGCACCAAGGTTTTCGGAATGGAGCAGTTCACACCGTACATGGACATAATGTCGCCATTGTAAGTCGCCCAGCCGAGCGCCAGTTCGGAAAGGTCGCCTGTGCCAATTACGAAACCACCGCACTGGTTTGCAATATCCATCAGCACCTGAGTGCGTTCACGTGCCTGGCTGTTTTCATAGGTTACATCGTGAACCTCGGGGTCGTGCTCAATATCTTTAAAATGCTGATTAACGGCAGCATTAATGGAAATTTCCTGAAAAGTAACGCCCAACAGCTCTGAAAGCTTCTGCGCGTTGCTTTTGGTACGCGTTGTGGTACCAAAGCCCGGCATGGAAATAGCGTGAATCCCCTTGCGGTCAAGCTGCAGCGAGTCAAACGCCCTGGCAATCACCAACAGTGCAAGGGTGGAATCCAGCCCGCCGGAAATGCCCATAACCACGCATTTCGACTTAGTGTGCATTAATCGGGTGCGCAGGCCGCTGGCCTGCAGATTCAAAATCATTTCGCAGCGCTCGCTCAAATCCTTGTCGTCGTCGGGAACAAAGGGAAGCGCCGGAATTCTGCGTTCCATTTCAAAGGGCGATAGCTTCAGATCAAACGGAATTTCATGCGCAAGCTTTGCGTTCGACCACGTTGTGGTGCGAAGGCGTTCCTGCAGCATACGCTGCAAGTCCACGTCGTTTGTGGTCAGGCCGGTGAAAAAATGCCCCGATTCCGCCAAAATTGAGCCGTTTTCGGCGATGATGTTATGGCCGGTATACACCAAATCGCTGGAGGATTCGCCCTCCCCGGCATCGGCATAAACATACGCCGCAAGCAGCCTGCCGGACTGTGCCCGCACCAACGTGCGGCGGTACGGCGACTTACCGATGATTTCATCGCTTGCGGAAGGGTTCAGAATCAGCGTAGCTCCGCTCTGTGCCAAACTGGACGAAGGCGGAACAGGCACCCACAGGTCTTCGCAGATTTCCACGCCGACCACCAGTTCCGGCATGGAACGGCAGGGGAACACAAGCCGGTTGCCAAGCGGAACCGTTTGGCCGCAGAAAGAAATTTCAATATATTCCGGGCTGGCCGTAAAATGGCGCGCCTCGTAAAATTCGGTGTAATTAGGAATATTGCTTTTTGCGGCAAGCCCCAACAGCTTTCCCTTGCAGAACACGGCGGCACAGTTGTACAAATCCGCTCCGACGGGAACCGGAAGGCCAACCACGGCCAGCATGTCCATCTTTTTCGTTTTATCCATCAGCTCGGCCAGCGCCTTTTCCGCTGCCGAAATCAGGGTACGGTCGCGAAACAAATCGCCGCAGGTGTAGCCGGTCAGGCAAAGCTCAGGGAACACAATTACGCCCACCCCGCGGGAAGCCGCTTCCTTCATCAGTTCATAAACCGCATTTTCGTTGTACACGCAGTCGGCAATATGAATAGACGGCGTTGCCGCCGCCACTTTGATAAATCCGTCATCCATGTTAAATTCCTCCGTTTTCTGCCGTTTGTTCCCCCGGGTTATTTTCGCCGGCGGGTTCGTTTCTATTCTGCTCTTCGCCGTTTTCACGGCGCAGCTTTTCGCTTTTGCTTCCCAGTCCGGCAAAAAAGGCGCCTACAATAATGCAGGAATAATAGGTAATCAGCCGCCAGAGCAGCATGGCCTGACGGATAATATCCTGCCGGAAGAAAATCTGAAAAATCATAAGGAAGCTGCCCTCCGCAGCCCCCGCCGCGCCCGGCAGGGGTGTATAGGAAGAAATCATCGTAACAAAACTTTGCGCCGCAACCATATCCACAATGGGAGCCCCGGGGTTATGAAATGCCTTATAAATAAAAAAAGGCACGCTGAAAAGGGCTGTAAGCTGAAGAAGGGTATAACCGTAAATTTTTACCCTTGTACGCCTGTCGCCCAGCATTACCTTATTGTTTTCAATATAAAATTCAAGCTGGTCTTTTACCTTTGCTTTGGTTTCCTCCGGCTTTTTTACAATGTGGAGCTTTGTCAGCACCCACACCACGCCCTGAATCATTTTGGTGGTGAATTTTGGGCTGCGGGTAAACAGCAGCAGCAAGACCACAATCGCGGCCTGCGCTAGGAACCCAATAAAGGCAAGTGCCATAAAACCCTGAATCTGATTGCGGAAAAACTGATATTTAATCAGAATAACCGCAAGGGAATACAGGGTAATTGTTGTTTGGTAGACCAGGTATTTCCGCACTAAAGTGGAAAGCGCAACCCCCGAAGAAACGCCCTGCCTGGTAAGAGCAATCAGCTGCATGGGCTGCCCGGCAACCGCGTAAGGCGTAACCGAATTAAAATACTGCCCCACCATAGTCACCTTGAACGCGCGCCGCAGGCCAAAGTCCATGCGGTACGCCATAGAAACCAAATTGCGTATGACAAGGCTGTCCATAATCCAGTTGGTCACAAGGCAAATGCCGGCACCGAAAAGCCAAAAATAATTTAACGAAGGCAGACTGTTGACCAGAGTTGCCAAGTTATTGTCTGAAATACAAAAATAAGCCAGAAGACCCAAAGTGACTGCAAAAAGAATCCATTGGAACCGCTTCGACGCCTTACTTTTGTTTTGATTCATAAATACGAAATGCTCCTATACGCTTCAGCGAATGGAGTAGTCCTTTTCCAAGCGCTCCGGCGAATCCACTACGTCCGGCAGCTCGCTGAACATGGTGGTAGGACTGAATTCATCCGCAGAATAATGTTTGATTGCACGGGAGACACGTTTCATGTTCGTCATGCAGCCACGCATACATTTTTTCTCATTATGCAGCTTTAATACATACAAATAGCAGCATCCGCAAGTTTTCCTTGTCAGCGCAAGGTAGCTTTTTTTATATTTTTCATACACACCGCTGCGTTCCAGCGAAATGCGAACCATCGCGATTGCACGGATGAAATCGTTAATTTTATCCGCATTCATAGTCGCAAGCGTGCTGGCGGGGTGCTGATTATAATAATAAAGCGGGCGGTCAAGCACAATAATCCGGTTGGCATGTGCAAACACCCGGTTTGCCACTGCCATATCCTCAAAGCACATGGTTGGGAACTTAATGTCGTAATCGCTAAACAGGCTGCGCTTATACATTTTATTCCATACCAGGCTTTGAATCTGCACGTCGCGCAAAAGCCGGTTCATAGCCTGAGTCTGGTTAAATATTCCGTGGCAGCGGAACGGGTATTCAAACAGGAAATCATTTTCAACAAAATGATAATAATAGTAGCAGCAGGAAATGTCGGCCCCTGTATCAACGCAGGCATTGTACAGCTCTGCAAGGAAGGTGGGGGCAACATAGTCGTCGCTGTCCACAAAGCACACGTAATCGCCCCGGGCAATTGCCAGTCCGGCGTTGCGTGCCTGCGACATACCCTGGTTTTTTTGGTCAATAACAATGACGGAAGCATATCTTTCTTCAAAATGGCGCAAAATGGACAGGGAACCGTCGCGGGAGCCGTCGTTGACAGCAATAATTTCAAAATCGGTAAAAGTCTGTTCGACAAGGGAAGAAAGGCACTTTCCGACATACTTTTCGACGTTATAAACAGGAATTATAATACTTACTTTTGGTTTCTCTTCACGTAAGGCCAAACAACTCATCCTTTCTGGACCGGGAGCGTACGGTAACAGTATCGCCCCTTCGAGCCTGCATCATACCTCCGCTGTAGGCGAAGACGATTTTTATTTTTTCATCAATATGACGCAAAAACTGAGCATAAAGACACATAATAGATTCTATTGCTCATTTTTGCAGATAACGGATAAAAAGTCAAGTCAAATTTAAAAATCAGGGTACGGCTTTCACCGCCCCTGATTGAACTTGATTTTGGAGCCGGCTTAATCCGGAATGACGATATTATCGGTCGAATCCGGGGCGGAACCGGCGTCCGGCTGAGCCGAGGTCTGGTCGGCCGCCTGACTGGAAGAACTGGCGGGCGCCTGACTTTGCGGCGCGGACGAGCTGGAGGAAGGCGCCGAACTGCTTGGTGCCGAAGAAGAGCTCGCCGGTTTGGAAGATGCCGGCGGCGCAGTCGACGAAGCCGTTTTTCCACCCACTACTGTGCCGGGGCCCATGGAATAATAAGCCGGGCTGGCGCGGTAATAAGAAGAAGGTAAATTTTCTGTTTTTACAACTTTTCCGTCTTTATAAAATACCCGCTGTGCGGTTGCGCGGGAACCGATGCGCGCTTTGGCGTCAAGCTTGACAACACCCTTCGCAAGGGTCTTATCCACCGTATATTTTGCTTCGGTGGGCGCGGGGATGGTTGCCGTCTTTTGCGACGTAATTTCAATTTTATCGTAATCCGGCGACTGGTACCCGTAAAAAGTCGCTGTCAGAACTTTTCCGGCCGTACTGGTTACAATATAAACTGGATATTCGGTCGGATTTTTGAATTTAAAATCCAGTTCCGGGTAGCTGACCGCCGCGTCCTGCCCGATCGGACAGTAAACGGACTGAATAGAGTGGTTGCTGCGCTGCACGATCGTCATATTGGAACGAAGCGCGGCACCGTAAACGGTGGTGGACGCCTGACAAATTCCGCCGCCGTATGCCTGAATCAGCTTTCCGTTCAGAATGGCGCCCGCTTCGCGGTAGCCGTTTGCCTGATTACAGTCCCCCGTGGCGCCGTTAAAGGAAAAGGTACCGCCGGGCGGCACACAGGTTCCGTTCAGGCTGGCAAGCGCACGGGACATATTATAGGTTCCGTTTGCATTATTTGTAGACGTGGTACTGTAGGTTCCCAGCTTCTGCAAATGGCTTTTCATTTCCGCAATGGTCTTATTAAAAGGAACCACCGCGGTGGGCACTTGCACCGTTCCGGTTTTTGCCCCGTTAATCAGGGACTCCACACTGGAATAAAGGCGGTTTTCATCTACGGAAAGGCCGTCCTTTCCGTCTTTGTACTGGAAAGTTGCCGTAGCCGGGTCAAACGAAGCGACCGTGGCGTCAACCGGAGCATAAGGGATTTCTTTTATCATATCCTTTAATTTACCGTCAATCCCGTCGTAGCTCATGGTATTGGTGATTTCGTAGGTTTTGGGCGTGGTTTTCAGCGCGGTTACCTGCCGGTACCGTTCCTCGCGGTCACCCTGCCGCGCGTAAGAATAAGCTTCTTTTAGAACAGAGTCGGTGTCAAAGGCAAAGGAAAAATCATTCTCCGTTATCTTCCAGCTTTTATCCTTATATTGAATGGTTATGTTGTATTTGTCCCGCAGGGTCGGTTCCAACTGCTTCATCGCGGCCGTCGCTTGATCCATCGTTTTTCCGCCAAGGTCAATGCCCTGCACTACGATGCCCGGATAAAAGGTGTCCACATCAATTACTGCGCTGACCTGTTTTTGATACCGGTACTGCTCGTAAAGCTGCTTCCCGAAAATTCCGCCGGCGATGCACAGCACTAAGACAACCGCGATAATCGCGATAACGGCCGTATGTTTTTTGGGCTTTGCCTGGGGAACCGCGGATGAAATATCAACCATGTTTCCAACAGCCATACTGCTGCCCTCCAATTATTTACAAAATTATGTAGTCTGGATTCATTATATCGCCTGACTTGGTAAAAGTAAAGTAACAGCTTTATTACAAGGAAACGCGAAAAAGGGCGCTATACCTAATTATTTTGGTAATTTTATCCCGTTAAAACAACGTCGGAAGCGATCATCCAATCATTGACATTACACATGATAACTTTTATAATTATATGATGTAATAATAAGTATAGTATCGTTCCTGTAAATAAAAGGTATTTTTAGGAGTGTTGAGATGAAAATATTAATTCTTTCGGCTGCGACCGGCGGCGGGCATCTGCGCGCTTCCCATGCCATTGAAAAATATATTGCGGAAAACTCCACCGGCAACGAAGTCGTAGTGATTGACGCGCTAAAAAGCATCAATCTGGTGCTGGACAAAACAGTATGCGAGGGCTACCATTTCCTTGCGACGAAAACGCCGAAGGTGTTCGGTCAGCTTTACCGCAAAACAAACGAAGAAAGCATTCTTTCCAACCTGGTCAGCCGCTTTACCAGCGTGTTCAGCCAAAAGCTGATTCCGCTGATGGAAGAGCAGAACCCGGACGTAATTATTTCTACCCATCCGTTCGTAACGGAAATGATTTCGCACCTGAAAAGCAAGGGGATTGTTACCGCGCCGCTGATTTGCCTGATGACGGATTACGGCCCCCACCGCGCGTGGATTGCCGACCGGGTGGACGCGTATGTGGTTTCCACGCCGGATATGATCCCCGAAATGCAGGAAATGGGTGTGAAAAAAGAGAAAATTTATCCCTTTGGTATTCCGGTGGGCGACGTTTTCTTCAGCAAAAAAGAAAAACCGGAACTGCTGAAAAAGTTCGAAATGGACCCCGACCTGCCGACCATTCTGATTATGGCGGGCAGNNTCATGAATATTTACAAGGAACTGATCCGGCTCCCTGCGGAATTCCAAATCATTATTATTACCGGGCGCAACCAGAAGCTGTTTGAAGCGTTCACCCCGGTGATTGAAAAAAGCCCCAAAAAGACAAAACTGGTTTACTTTACCGATGAAGTGGAAAATTACATGCAGGCTTCGGACCTGCTGATTACCAAACCGGGCGGGCTAACCGTTTCGGAAGCGCTGGCCTGCAACATTCCGCTTGCGGTGTTTGACGCGATTCCCGGGCAGGAGGAGGACAACGCCAACTTCCTTTTGACGCACAATATGGCGGTCAAGCTGGAAAAAGGTGTAGACCCCGGCGAAACCATCCACTCCCTGCTGGAAGACAGCCGCCGTCTTGAGGAAATGCGCAGTTCCTGCGAAAGCTTCGATACGTCGGATTCCAACCGCAACATCTTCTCGCTGATTAACGAACTGAGCGATAAGAACCGGAAATAACCGATGGATACAAACAACGACAGCATTTTAATTCGGCAGGCGCGCCCCGAGGAATACCGCATTTTAACGGAACTTGCCGTCCGGTCTGAAGCGCACTGGGGCTACGATTCCGAATATATGGCTACCTTTCGTGCCGAGTACGGAGTGACGGAAAAGTACATTGAAATCAACCCGGTTTTTGTATTAGAGAAAGACGGGCGCCCGGTCGGGTTTTACGGATTTTGACTAAGCGAACCTTCTCTGGAGTATCTGTTTATCGACCCCGAATGCATCGGAAAGGGGTTCGGCCGGCTGCTGTGGCAGCATGCGCTTTCCGTGGGGAAAGCCGCCGGGCTAACTTCCTTTTTTATCGTGACCAGCCCGCAGGTGAAAAATTTTTACCTGAAAATGGGTGCGGAATTTCTGGGCGAAACGGAATCGCTGGTGCGCAAAGGACGTATGATTCCTCGGTTTCAGTATTCCTATTTATAATTATTTTAAAACGCATGCGGCGGCGGGGGAACCCCGCCGCCGTTTCATTTATAGCATAAAGAAAACAGATCGCTCTGAAAACTTCAAATAAAAAAATCCCCGAAAAACCGGGGATTTTCTTTCTTATTTCGCTTTGGAACCGTGTGCCCTGCGAATACATTCCGGGCACTTGCCGTAAATGGTTAGGGTATGTCCCTCTATTTCATAACCGGTGTCGCGCGCAAGCCCCTGCTCCAGGCAGGTCAGCGGGCACTCGTCAATTTTAATCTTGTTGCTGCACTCCGTACAGACTAAATAATGCCCGTGATGTGCTTCGCTGAGGGAATAACGCACCACTCCGTCGTTAAAAACATCTTTATGAATCAGGCCGTCCATCGCGAACCGCTCCAGGTTTCGGTAAACGGTAGAAAGCGCCAGACTGGGGTAATCTTCCCTTAATCGGGCGAAAATTTCTTCCGCGCTTACCGGCTCGGCGCTCTCCTTAATTACATCCATAATCGCACCGCGCTGTTTTGTATTTTTGAAAGCCGCCATGTTCCCGCCCCCTATACATTCTCTTCTTCTATTATAATATAATTTTATAAAATTGCAAATGTGTCTCATTTCCCCGTTTCCCCGGGGTTTACCGCACCGCGAACCCCGTTGCTCCCTGCAAACATTTGATGTATAATAGGGTAAAATTCAATCGCCAAAGGCGAATGAGATAAATCGGATCTTTTCGCCCTGCAAAAAAGTTATTTACGACGATTCATTTAGAATATCGGATTATTGGAGGTACCCCCATTGGGTGAAATATATTTTGACAATTCCTCCACCACAAAAGTGTGCCGCGAGGCCGCCGAAAAAGTGATGGAAATGATGACGGAAAACTACGGGAATCCGTCCAGCCTGCACACGCTGGGGTTCCGTGCGGAAAAAGAGCTGAACGCGGCCAGAGCAAACATTGCGGTCAAGCTTAGTGCAAAACCGGAGGAAATTTACTTTACGTCCGGCGGAACGGAAAGCAACAACCTCGCGCTGTTCGGCGCGGCGCACGCACGCCGCAAACGGGGCAACCGGATTGTTACTACTCTGATTGAGCACCCATCCGTGCTGAATACCGTGAAAGAGCTGGAAAAAGAAGGATTTGAAGTCGTTTTTTTAACACCGGACTTGCAGGGGAAAATTTCGGCGGAACAGGTTTTCGAAGCCGTTACGCCCGACACAATTCTGGTCAGCATGATGTATGTAAATAACGAGGTCGGCAGCATTCTTCCGCTGGAAGCGGTGCCCGCCGCCATTGCCGCGGCAAAAGCGCCCGCACTGTTCCATGTGGACGCGGTGCAGGCGTTTGGTAAACTTCCGCTAAAACCGGAAAAAATGAAAGTCGACCTTATGAGCATAAGCGCGCATAAAATTCACGGCCCGAAAGGAATCGGCGCGCTTTACATCAAGAAAGGCGTACACATTCTTCCGCATTCGTTCGGCGGCGGGCAGGAAAAAAACATTCGCCCCGGAACGGAATCCCTTCCGCTGATTGCTGGTTTTGGTGCGGCGGCCGCCGTTTTGCCCGACCCAAACAGTCAGCTTGGTGCCATGCAGGAACTGAACGCGCACTGCCGTGCCCGGCTGGGCGAAATCGAAGGTATTTCCCTCAACTCGCCGGACAACGCGCTGCCTTATATCCTCAGCTTTTCGGGCGGCGGAATCCGTTCCGAAACCATGCTGCATTACCTTGCCGACAAAGGGATTTACGTTTCCTCCGGCTCGGCGTGCTCGAAGGGAAAACCGAGCCATGTGCTGACCGCCATGGGGCTTTCGCACGGACGAATTGATTCTTCCCTGCGGCTTAGTTTTTCCCGTTACAACACAAAGGAAGAAATCGATATTTTTATCGACACACTGAAAAAATGCTTTGCCGAGCTGACAAAACGGCCTTGATGGGAGTTAAAAATGAACGAAGTAATTCTGATTAAACTGGGCGAAATGGTGTTAAAGGGACTGAACCGCAAAACCTTTGAAGCCGCGCTGTTAAAAAATATCCGCCGCCGGCTGGAACACCACGGCGATTTTGAAATTAAGGTGGCACAGTCCACCGTTTATGTCATTCCGCACGAAGGCGCCGACCTGGACGCCGCGGCGGACAAAGTTTCCAAAACATTTGGTATTGCCGCGTTTTCCCGTGCCTGCGCAATAAAAAAGGACATGCAGGCGATTATGGCCGCGGCAGAGGAATATTTGCGGCCTGAGCTTTTGGCGGCAAAAAGCTTTAAGGTGGAATCCAAGCGCGCGGACAAAAGCTTCCCGCTGCAGTCCCCCGAAATTTCAGCCGCACTGGGCGAATATTTATTGGAAAAGTTCCCAAACCTGCATGTTGACGTACACGAGCCCGACCTGGTAGTGCGGGTGGAGGTACGCGATTTCGGCGCTTACGTTCACGGCCCCGCGCTGCGCGGCGCGGGCGGAATTCCGGTAGGCACCGGCGGAAATGCCGCAATCCTGATCAGCGGAGGAATCGACAGCCCGGTTGCCGCCTGGATGATGGCAAAGCGCGGGCTGGAGCTGACCGCAATTCATTTTGCCAGCCCGCCGTACACCAGTGAACGCGCCGAACAGAAGGTGGTCAACCTGCTGACGAAAGTCAGCGAATACGCCGGGCGTATGACTATGTTCACCGTGCCGTTTGCGCATGTACAGGAAGAAATTATGGCTAAGTGCCCCGAAGAGCTTTTTACTATAATTATGCGCCGGTTTATGATGCGTGTTTCTGAAAAAATTGCGGAAAAAGAACACTGCTCCGCACTGATTACCGGCGAAAGCCTTGGGCAGGTGGCCAGCCAGACCATACAGGCCATTGTCTGCACCGACGCCGCCGCCAGCATGCCGGTGTTCCGTCCTCTTATCGGTATGGATAAAACCGAAATTATTGCTATTTCCCGTAAAATCGATACGTTTGACATTTCTATTGAGCCGTACGAGGACTGCTGTACCGTCTTTACGCCGAAGCACCCCCGCACCCGCCCCGAAATCGGTTATATTCTGGAAGCTGAACAGGCATTGGACTGCGAAGCGCTGATTGACGAATGCGTTGCGGGAGTACGGCTTACTAAAATACACCCCACACGATAAAAACAACAATTCAAAACACCTAAGCGGCAAAGGAGGATTACCATGAACGCTGAAATTATCTCTGTAGGAACCGAGCTTCTGCTCGGCCATACCATTAACACCGACGCGGCCTATGTGGCGCGCGAGCTTTCGGCCATCGGAGTCAGTCTGCTTTTTTCCAGCACGGTGGGCGACAATGTAGAACGCCTGAAAACGGCACTGGAAACGGCCTTACAGCGCAGTGATATTGTAATTACCACAGGCGGCCTTGGGCCCACAGGCGACGACCTGACCAAGGAAACCATTGCCCAGACGGCGGGCAAAAAGCTGGTGCTGCACCAGGAAAGTATGGACCGTATCATCAATTATTTCAAAGGCAGAGTACTCGGCGAAACACAGGAAAAGCAAGCCATGCTGCCGGAAGGCTGCACCGTGTTCCCCAACGACTGGGGTACCGCGCCGGGCTGCGGCTTTGAAACCGAGTCGGGTAAAATCATCATTATGCTCCCCGGCCCGCCCTCCGAATTAATTCCCATGCTGAAAAATTATGCCATTCCGTACCTGACAAAGGACGGCAAAGCGGTGATTGCTTCAAAAATTGTTCGGGTATTCGGCCTTGGCGAAGGCATGGTTGCCGAAATGATTATGGATTTGACCGACTGTGCCAACCCCACCGCGGCAACGTACGCCAAAGACGGTGAAATGTTCGTCCGCGTGACCGCAAGAGCGCAGGACAAAGAAACTGCCGACGCCATGTGCGCGCCGGTCGTAGAAGAGTTGAAAGAGAGACTGGGCAACTTCATTTACGGAATCGATGTGGAAAGTCTGGAAGAAGTGGTTGTAACGGAGCTGGCAAAACGCAATTTGCGCCTTGCCTGTGCGGAATCGTGCACCGGCGGCCTTTTATCCGCCCGTATTACCGACATTCCCGGCGCGTCCGAAGTATTCCATATGGGCGCCGTCACCTATGCCAACGAAATTAAAACGCTTTTGCTCGGCGTACCCGAAGAGACGCTGAAGCAATACGGCGCGGTCAGCGAACAGACCGCACGCGCCATGGCGGAAGGTATCCGCGCAAAATCCGGCAGCGAACTGGGGATTGCCATTACCGGTATCGCAGGGCCGGGCGGCGGAACCCCGGAAAAGCCCGTCGGGCTGGTTTACCTTGCCTTATGTGACGGCGAACACACCTGGGTTCGCAAAATGCCGGGTACTTCCCGCACAAAGGGCCGCACTTACCTGCGCTTCCTTGCATCTTCCAACGCACTTGATATGGTTCGCCGTTACCTTCTTGACCTTGGCGGACTGGAAGAAGCGGCATACACCCAGAGAAAGTAAGTCCTTTTATAAAAATACGGAGTGACAGAATGAACATACGAAAGGAAAAAGACATAAACCGGAAGGAGCAGAACCGCTCCCTATTCAGGTTCCTATCGTATCTGCGCTCGTTTTTACCGCAAAACGGAGAAAGTAAAGACCAGATTATATTCCGGTTTTTCACGTTGTTTTTCGGCTGCGTGTTTCTGATCTGCGCCGCTGTTCTGCTGAACGACCTGGTGCTGCAGCCCGCTGCTGCCGACCGGGCGCAGCAGGCAATTACAAAAGGATATTATGCGGATTCTTCTTCCCCGGCNNATTTTTTGCAGCTGCAAAAAATCAACCCCGATATTGCGGGCTGGATTAAAATTTCCAACACGGATATTGACCTGCCGGTTTTACAGGCAGATTCCGCAAATCCCGAATTTTACCTTGACCATGACTACAACAAAAACCCTTCTAAATTCGGAAGTATTTTTGCGGATTCCGGTTCCATAATTGGGGATAACAAATCCAGAAGTATTCTATTATACGGCCATTCCCTGAACTCGGGCCGCATGTTTACCGAACTGAACAGATATAAAAATTACGGGTTTTTAAAAGCAAACCCGACCTTTACGTTTGACACGGCCGACGGTTCCTCCCAGTGGAAGATTCTTTCCGTTCTGCTGACTAACACGCTTCCCGATCAGGGGCAACCGTTTGACTACCTGAAAACCGAATTCAAAAACGACAGCGAATTTCTCAATTTTGTTTATCAGCTGCGCATTCGTTCGCTGTTCAATACCGGCGTCAGTTTTCAGGCAAGTGATAAAATCTTATTGCTGTCCACCTGTTCCTATGAATTTCAGGACTTCCGTGAAGTTGTGGTCGCACGGAAGGTGCGCGACGAGGAATCCGCCGCTGTTGACACAGCAAAAATTTTGTACAACAATAAAACGGTTTACCCCGACTGCTGGTATAAAAAGAACGGCGGGGAAAAACCGGTGTGGCCTGCCACGTATGAACAGGCTTTTAAAAATCGAGTATTATCATGGGGTGAGAAGGAATGAACGCGGGACTTCTGTTCTATTTTGCACGAAAAACTTCGCTTTGCCAAAAACAGCTCAGCCGCTATACGGAATATTATGATATTACCGTTTCCAATGTAAAAATCTGCGCTAAGGAAGAGGGGCTGCGCCCTGCCATGGGGAACCTGATTTCTTCCCTGCCGGTGGTGTTCCTTGTGGGCGACTCGCCCGAAGGGCGGCCGTCCTGTGCGCTCCCCATTTTTGCAACGCTGCATATTCCGCTCACCTCCTCCGGCGAACCGAGAGGTGTACTGCGGCTGAAAGGAACGGAAAAAACAGGGTATTTAATTGAAAGCCTGAATCAGGCTATTGTGATTTTACCCGACCTTCCCGCCGAAATGATGCAAATGCTGCCGCAAGCCTGCGAACGGCTAAAAGAAAAATTCGGTCTGGAAGGCGAACCGCCCGCCCCGGAGGAAATTGATTACGAAGCGCTGGTCGAAAGCTCCATGAACCGTGACTAGACTGGAGGAATGATGGATGCTGGATCTTCTTTCCCAAATGAAAATTGTCGAGCTGATGCTGAAATTTTTGCGCGGCGACCTTCGCCGCATTACGCCGTATCCCTTTGAACCGCAAAAGCCGAAAAGCATTGTCCGTTCCGGCTCCGGCGACCTGCCGCGCTCCACGCCGGAAAACGAGGGGATCCCCAGCGACTATATCCGGCGCTTTTTTGAAGATTTAGACCGCTGCGAAGACATTCGCGTGCACAGCGTACTGCTTATGCGCCATGGCAAGGTTATCGCGGAAGGAAGCTTTCAGCCGTACTCTTCCGCCTACCCCCACATGATGTTTTCGCTGTCCAAAAGCATCACCGGTATGGCGGTGGGCATGTTGGTACGCGACGGTCTGCTCTCCCTTGATGAAAAAATTGTAGATATTTTTTCCGACAAAGGGGTTCTGCTCCGCAGCCCGAAAGTAAACAGCATTACCGTGCTGCACTTGCTGAACATGACAAGCGGAATTAAATTCAACGAAGTCGGCTCCATGGTGGAAAAAGACTGGGTAAAAGCTTACCTTTCCTCCGACTGCTCGTATGAACCCGGTACGGAATTCAGTTACAACAGTATGAATTCGTACTTATTGAGTGCCATCGTCTGCAAAAAGACCGGTATGGGGCTGAAAGATTACCTTACCCCCCGTCTGTTTGAACCGCTGGGTATTCAAAACGTAATTTGGGAAACATGCCCCATGAAAATTGAAAAAGGCGGATGGGGACTGTACCTGCATACGGCGGACATGGCAAAGCTTGGTCAGCTGTATTTACAGGGCGGCCGATGGACGGTAAACGGAAAGGTCCAGCAGCTTGTGCCAGAAAACTGGGTGCAGGAATCCACAAAAATTCAAACGCCCACACATGACAGTGACCACGCGGACGGGTATGGGTACCAGCTTTGGAATTTTGGCGCGAAAAGCGCTTACCAGTATAACGGCGTATTTGGCCAGTATGTGATTGTTCTGCCCGAACGCGACATGGTAATTGCCATTACGAGCGGAAGCCAAAACCTGTTTTCGGACTGCTCCAGCGATATTGTGGAGCAATACTTCGGCGACGGCGCTCCCGCTTTTTCCGACCAGCCGCTGCCGAATGACATAAAAGCCCTGCGTTCCCTGCGAAACCGACTCGAACACCTTTATGCAATTCCGGAAACGGCGCCCAAACCGCAGCCGCAGCCGGGCATGCTGGAGCAATTTTTCGGGCGCATTTGGAAACGGGAAAAAACGGAGGAACTCTCCCCCATTGCCAAAGCTCTGAACGGACAAAAGTTCCGTCTGGAGCCCGGATTCGGCAACCTGATGCCGCTTATCCTGCAGGGTGTCACGAACAATTTTTCCAGTGGCATTACCGAAGTGGGTTTTTCCTTTGAGCCCGGCTCCTGTAAAATCACATTTCGTGACAGCGACAATGAAAACACCGTGGTCGCAGGACTGGACGGTGTTCCCCGCCTTGGCTGCGTAAGTTTTAACGGCGATGAATACGCGGTGGGCGCAACCGCACGCCTGACCGCCGATGAAGACGACCGTCCGGTGCTAAAGCTGTTTGTTTCCTTTATCGAAACGCCCAGTACGCGCACCATGAAATTCATTTTCTACCGTGGCAGGCTGCTTGTGCGTTTCGGCGAACAACCCAGTGTGGACGCCGCTTCCAAAATGCTGTTTAAGCTGGTGGGCGGTAATGGCAACACCATGGAGAAGATGCTGATCGACACCATTTCCCAGCAGCGGCTGGCCGACCGAATGGACAGCATTGTCTTACCGCGCGTTCGGGGTACCGCAGTCACAGACGAGAGCAGAGAAAACAAAGAGAATAAGGAAAACAAACCAAAGAAGGAAACAACCTGATTCATCCCCTCGGTTTAGCCGGGGGGATTTTTTCTGTATGTATCCGATTTATTTGTGCAGCACAAAAAACAGCGGAGCCGGGTTACGGCTCCACTGTTTCTTTTAAATGAAGGGGAATATGGAAAAGCTTGTTGTAATCTTATTTACCGGTCGCCTGCGACAGTTTTACCGTTGCGGTAAAGCTTTCACCGGTCAAAGCGCTGGTCACGCTGAGCGTTACGGTATCGCCCGGTTTTTTCGCCGTGATAATGGATGTAATCACGTTCTGGCTGGTAACGTCTTTGCCGTCAATCTTCGTGATAACGTCGCCCTTTTTAATGCCGGCGGCAGTTACTGTGTCACTGGTAACGGTGCTGACATACATGCCGGTAGGCAGGTTGTAAAAGCGGGAAGTCATATCGTCAATAAACTGACCGGAAATGCCGAGTACGGCTCTGTCTTTCACATAACCGTATTGCTTCAGGTCGCTGATAATCGGCTGAGCCACATTAATTGGAATGGAGAAGCCAAGGCCTTCGTATCCGGTCGCCACAATTTTTGAAGAGTTAATGCCGATGACCTGGCCGTACATGTTGACCAGTGCGCCGCCGGAGTTACCGGGGTTGATTGCGGCATCGGTCTGGATGCACTTCATGGTGTAGCCGGTTTCGGAATTNGTAATTTCACGGTTCAGTGCAGAAACATAACCGACGGTTACGCTGGAGTTGAACTCCATGCCGCCCGGGTTGCCGACTGCCATGACGGTGTCCGCAACCTTCAGGTCGTCGGAAGAACCGAATTCCGCAGCAGAAAGGCCGCTTGCTTCAATTTTTACAACCGCAAGGTCGGTCACGCTGTCGCTGCCAATCAGTTTCGCCGTATAAGTAGTGCCGTTTGAAAGAATTACTTTCAGGGAGGATGCACCCGCTACCACGTGTGCGTTGGTAATAATGTACCCGTCACTGGTCGCGATAATGCCGGAACCTTCGCTTGCCGGAGAAACCGCGCTGCCATCGTCGCCGTTTGCCGCGGCGGCATTACCGTTCGCTCCGTTTGCTCCGCCCATGGTATAACGCGCGTTCTGCGATACCTGATAATTTTGAATGCATACTACTGACGGAACGACTTTCTGCGCAATTTCCTGCAGAGAAAGCTGTCCGCCCGCTGTCGTGGTATTCGTTGCCCCGTTGTTCACCAGTTTGGTAATGGTAAACGCGGGGTCGCCGGAATTCACGCTGGCGGAATTCAGTTTAACGTAGCCGTTGTTCACCAGTGTGGCGAACCCCGCAATAGAACCGCCCGAAATTATTAAGCAGGCCATGACCGCGGCAACCGCCTTAGCGAACAGCTTCTTTCCCCCGCGCTTCGGTGTTTTCGGTTTAACCGGAATAAAATTCTGCGGCGGAGCGGACGGCTGTTCCCAGCTGTACGTGGGCGGGGTTTGCGGTCTGGAATAGTGGTAATTGCTGCCCTGCCATTCGGTGTCATTCTGGTAATTTCCGTACTCTTTGTTCCCGTAATGGTACAGGTTCTGGTCTTGGTTCATATTTTGATTCACAGGTTGATTTGTGTTTTTCTCATCGTCTGCAAATGGATTATACATACAATCATTTCCTTTCGCATTAATCTTTTGTTGTGACCTTATTATGACTGCGTTATGTGAAAACGATGTGATGATCAGTTTATATTTTTATGACATTTTAAAGAAAAATATGTAACCGAATTTTTAAAGAAATATGAACGGGATGTCCCATGCTCTTTAAAACCGAAAAAGCAAGCAGACCGGGGCTTTTATTCCCCGAAGCGTCAAATAATTGCAGTTGATAAGGCTTTTCTTCTGTTTTGATTTGACGAACAAATGCTTTTGTATTATATTTATTTATTATACAGACTGTATATACATAGGGAGGAACGAAAATGGATGGTCTGGTTCATGTTTACTGCGGTGACGGAAAAGGAAAAACCACCGCTGCAATCGGTCTTGGCGTGCGTGCCTGCGGCGGCGGGAAGCGCGTACTTCTGCTGCAGTTTTTAAAAGGCGATTCTTCGGGGGAACTGAAAATAGTGAAGCAGCTGCCCAACTTCGCCGTAATGCCCGCGCCGCACAGCGTAAAGTTTACCTTTCAAATGACGCCGCGCGAGCTGNNGGCAAAGCGCTGATTTCGGTACGCGCCGACGAATACGATATGCTGATTTTAGACGAAGTGTTCGGGGCAATTCACTGCGGTTTGCTGGAAAACAAACTGCTGACGGATTTTATTCGGAACAAGCCCCACGGGCTGGAACTGGTTCTGACCGGGCGCGACCCTGACCCGGAAGTGATAGAGCTGGCGGATTATGTATCGGAAATAAAAAAAGTAAAACATCCTTTTGACCGGAAAATTCCGGCGCGCAAGGGAATTGAATTTTGAATAAAAAAGAAGGCTGTACTCTTTCGAATACAACCTTCTTTTTTATTTTCGGTTTATCAGCCGCACTTGCTGTAGCCGCACTGGCGGCACATCACGCAGCCGCCTTCATGCTCCAGTTTTGCGCCGCACTCCGGGCAAAAGTTCATGCCCACCGAACCGTCCCCATGCCACCGGCGCGGGGCAGTTTCCTCTGCCGGCGCCGTCTTTGCAGGAACAGGCATCGGCCTTGCCGCAAACTCCGGAACAGCCGGCCAGTTGCCAAGCTCTACCTGCTGACGGTAAACGCGTTCGATAGTTTTCGCAATCGCGTCCGGGCAGGAAGTGCACTTCATGCCCTGCTGACGGATGGTGGACGGGCAGCGAATTCCTTTTAGCTGGTCGACAATACTTTTTACGTCAATGCCGCTGCGCAAAGCAATGGATGCCAGCCGCGCGGTTGCTTCGGATTGGGACGGGCACCCGCCCGCCTTTCCGGTATTGGTAAACACCTCGCAAATGCCTTTATCGTCGTAGTTCACTGTAATATATAAGTTACCGCAGCCAATTTTCACACGCTCCGTAATACCCATAACGGTGTCCGGGCGGGGGCGCGGAACAATGCGGTTTTCGTCCTCCGCTTGTTCTTCCGGTTCGACGTCCTTTTTCACCTTGCCAATATTCAGCACCTGCTCGCTGCGGCTGCCGTCGCGGTAAATGGTAACGCCCTTGCACCCCAAATGGAACGCGAGGGAATATACCTGCGCTACGTCTTCCCTTGTGGCGGAATTTGCAAAANNCTCGTCGCCTGCTGGAACGCCGCCTGCATGCGAATGTGGTTTTCCGGGCTGATGTCGTGCGCCGAAACGAACACGCGGCGCAAATCTTCGGGCAGTTCCGCAATATGAGCCACTGTTCCTTCTTTTGCAATGCGTTTCATCAGTGCGTCGGAATACAGGCCGCGTTTTTGCAGTTCTTCTTTTAAAATCGGGTTCACTTCAATCATTTCGGTTCCGTCCATAATATTACGAATAAACACATAACCGAATACCGGCTCTACCCCACTGGAGCACCCGGCAATAATGGACAGTGTACCGGTCGGTGCGATGGTGGTAATGGTGCCGTTGCGCTGCGGCAGCTCTTTGGGCAGAATGCTTTCCTCAAACAGGGGGAACGTTCCGCGTGTTTTGGCAAGCTCCGCACTTTCCGCACGGCCGCGCTCCGTAATAAACCGCATTACTTTTTCGCCCAGAACGGTCGCTTCCTCCGAATTGTACGGAATGCCCATCATCAGCAGGCTGTCCGCCCAACCCATTACGCCAAGACCGATTTTTCGTGTCTGCTTGGTAACCTGATCAATTTTATCCAGAGGGTATTTGTTCGCATCAATGACGTTGTCCAGAAAATGAACCGCATTTTTCACGGTAAGGCCAAGTTTGTCCCAGTCATATTCCCATGCTCCGTCTTTTTTTCGCAGCATTTTCGTCAGATTGACGGAGCCAAGGTTGCAGGACTCATACGCCAAAAGCGGTTGCTCGCCGCACGGATTGGTGGATTCAATTTCCCCCTGAGCGGGTACAATATTGTCCCGGTTCAGGCGGTCGAGGAAAATAATTCCCGGTTCGCCGTTACGCCACGCCGCATCCACAATCCGGTCAAATACTGTGCGCGCGTGCAGCTGCCCGACCGGCAGCTTTGTGTGCGGGTCAACCAAATCGTAATCTGTGTTCTGTTCCACTGCATTCATGAAATCTTCCGTTAACCCGACTGAGATGTTAAAGTTGTTAATTTCATTGTTATTCGCCTTGCAGTCGATAAACGCCAGAATGTCCGGATGGTCTACACGCAGAATGCCCATATTCGCTCCGCGGCGGGTACCGCCCTGTTTGACGGCCTCCGTTGCCATGTTAAATACCTTCATAAAGCTGATCGGGCCGGACGCCCCCCCGCCGGTGGAATTAACCGTACTGCCCTGCTGACGCAGTCTGGAAAAAGAAAAGCCCGTGCCGCCGCCGGATTTATGAATCAGCGCCGCCTGTTTGATTGCTTCAAAAATATCCTCCATGCTGTCTTCAACCGGCAGTACGAAGCAGGCCGAAAGCTGACCAAGCGGCCGCCCGGCGTTCATTAAGGTCGGCGAATTCGGCAGAAATTCCAGTTCCGTCATCATACGGTAAAATGTGTCCGCTGTGGCTTCTACGTCCGCTTTCTTGTCATGAAGCTTGTCCGGCTCGGCAATTGCATTCGCCACACGGTGAAATAATCCTTCTACGGTTTCAATGACTTTCCCGTTCTCGTCCTTAATCAAATACCGTCGTTCCAGCACCGTGCGTGCATTTTCCGATATATTCATTTCCGTTCCCCCTAAAATCACAATGTACTATATATTGTATCACGTTACGTTTTTAAATCAACCCATTGTGAACAGATTATCCAATTAAATTTTTGCAAGTGCGACCGCCCTGCCGGAGGGTCACTGCCCCTGGCGATCCGATAATTCTGCATTAATTTTTCTTTTTGGCCGCTCTGAATAGCGCAAAACAACAAGAAGAACTTTGGTTTACTGTAACTGTAACAAAAAAGCCCCGCACAGCTGCAGCTGTGCGGGGCTTCAAACGCGTTTAAAAAGTAGAGATTATTCTTGGCTGGAGAGCTTTGCAAGATGCTCATAACTCTCGGCCGCGATCTTTTCACCCTGCTGGAACAGTGTTTCTGCACGCTCAGGGAATGCACGGGTGAGGGAATTGTAACGAACTTCACCCATGATAAAGTCACGGTAGCTGGCTGTCGGAGCCTTGCTGTCGAGGTGGAACGGATTCTTGCCCTGTTCTGCAAGACGAGGATCAAAGCGGAAGTTAGTCCAGTAACCGGCTTCAACTGCTCTCTTCTCTTCGGTCTGAGCAACGCTCATGCCACCCTTAATACCGTGGTTGATGCAAGGTGCGTAAGCAATAACAATGGACGGGCCGTTGTAGCTTTCGGCCTCTTGAATTGCCTTAATGCACTGATTGTAGTCAGCACCCATTGCAATCTTTGCAACGTATACATAACCGTAGCTCATCAGCATGCCGGCAAGATCCTTCTTGCGGATGCCCTTACCGGTTGCAGCAAACTGTGCCACAGAACCGATTGGGGTAGCCTTAGAAGCCTGGCCGCCGGTGTTGGAGTNNACGAGGATGTTTACGTTCTCGCCGGAAGCAAGAACATGGTCAACACCGCCAAAACCGATGTCGTATGCCCAACCGTCGCCGCCGAAGATCCACATGGATTTCTTTGCGAGGAAGTCTTTGTCTGCCAGAGTCTTCTTAGCAAGCTCTGCAATTTCGCCTTCGCCGGTTACTTTTTCAAGTTCAGCGATCAAAGCGTCGGTTGCCGGGCGGTTTGCGCCGCTGTCGGTTGCAGTTGCCAAATAGTTCTTGCAGGCTTCTTTCAGTTCTGCGGAAGCAGCGTCGGAACCTTCAATGGTTTCAACATACTCTGCAAGTCTGCCGCGGACTGCGTTCTGAGCAAGAGTCATGCCGTAGCCGAACTCTGCGTTATCTTCAAACAGGGAGCTGTTCCATGCAGGACCAAAACCCTTATTGTTCACGGTGTACGGTGTTGCCGGTGCGGATGCGCCCCAAATGGAGGAGCAGCCTGTTGCATTGGCAATATACATTCTGTCGCCGAACAGCTGTGTTACAAGCTTTGCATAAGGAGTTTCGCCGCAGCCTGCGCAAGCTCCGGAGTACTCAAGCAAAGGTTGTTTAAACTGGCTGCCCTTAACGGTAGTTTCTTTAAACTTCGCAAGGACTTCCGGTTTCTCGGAAAGGGTGCGGGCGTAATCGGAACCTTCCTGGCTGGAAAGCTGAGAATCTGCCGGCTTCATAACGAGGGCCTTGTTGCCCTTCATGCCCGGGCNNCCGCAGCCTGTGCAGTCGTAAGCGGAAATGGTCATGGCGAACTTCATGCCCGGCACACCGGTCATGTCTTTTACCTTCTGGCTCGCCGGTGCGGCAGCAGCTTCGGCTTCGGTCATAACGGCCGGGCGCATAACTGCGTGCGGGCAGACATAAGAGCAGAAGTTACACTGAATACAATTTTCCGGTACCCATTCCGGAATATCGATTGCAATGTGGCGCTTCTCGTAAGAGGAGGAGCTGGGCGGAACAGTACCGTCAGCCATCTTAACAAAGGTGGAAACCGGCAGCTCGTTGCCCTTGTATTTGTTTGCCGGGAACAGCACGTTGTTTACATAATCAACGGTTGCTTCGTTGCCCTCGGTAGCCTTGTGTGTGACAGAATCGTCGGTGCAGTTTTTCCAGGATTCCGGAACCTGAACCTTAACGAAGTCGGTTGCGCCGCGCTCAATGGCAGCATAGTTCATGTCGACAACCTTCTGGCCCTTCTTAGCATACGAATGCTGAGCAGCGTCTTTCATATACTGAATTGCCTGCTCGGAAGGAATGATGTCGGCGATTTTAAAGAATGCGGACTGAAGAATGGTGTTGATACGGCCGCCAAGACCGATTTCTTTACCAAGCTTAATACCGTCAATGGTGTAGAAGTTAATGTCGTTATCCGCAATATACTTCTTCATCTTGCCGGGCAGTCTCTTGTCGAGTTCTTCGAGGTCCCACTCGCAGTTAAGCAGGAAGCTGCCGCCCTTTTTCAGGTCCTGAACCATATCGTATTCGTCGATATAGGAAGGCTTATGGCAGGCAACGAAGTCAGCCCTGCTGATGTAGTAGGTGGACTTAATCGGCTTTTTACCAAAACGCAGGTGGGAAACCGTAAGACCGCCGGACTTTTTGGAGTCATAAGCGAAGTAACCCTGTGCGTACATATCGGTATGGTCGCCGATGATTTTAATGGAGTTCTTGTTTGCACCAACGGTACCGTCGGCGCCAAGGCCCCAGAATTTGCAGGAATGAGTTCCGACCGGGGTTGTGTCCGGATTTTCCTTCACTTCGAGGGAAAGGTTGGTCACATCGTCCACAATGCCGATGATGAAACGCTTTTTCGGTGTTTCGGTTTCCATGTTGCGGTAAACGGAAACAATGTGAGCCGGGGTTGTGTCCTTGGAACCAAGGCCGTAACGACCGGTGTAAATCGGGACGGAACCGAACTCTGTGCCGTTTACGGCAGCCAGAACGTCAAGGAAAAGCGGCTCGCCGATGGAACCGGGTTCTCTGGTTCTGTCAAGTACGGAAATCTTCTTAACGGTCTTCGGCATAACGTCGAGCAGGTATTTTGCAGCGAACGGTCTGTAAAGTCTGACTTTAATCAAACCGACCTTGTCGCCTGCTGCGTTCAGGTAATCGACAACTTCTTCTGCGGTTTCGCAAACGGAGCCCATTGCAATAATGACTCTTTCTGCGTCAGCAGCGCCGTAATAGTTGAACGGCTTGTAATCGGTGCCGATTTTTGCATTGACTTTATCCATATATTCCACAACGGTTTCCGGCAGTACCTCGTAGTACTTGTTGCCGGCTTCACTCGCCTGGAAGAAAATATCGTCGTTCTGTGCGGTACCGCGTGTTACCGGATGTTCTGGATTCATTGCGTTGCGGCGGAAAGCATCTACTGCATCCCAATCGAGCATTTCGCCCAGATCCGCGTAATCCCACATATGAATCTTCTGAACCTCATGGGAGGTACGGAAGCCGTCAAAGAAATGCAGGAACGGCACATGGCCTTTAATTGCGGAAAGGTGAGCAATTGCACCAAGATCCATAACCTCTTGCGGGCTGTTGGAGCACAGCATCGCATAACCGGTCTGGCGGCAAGCATACACGTCGGAATGATCGCCGAAAATGCAAAGAGCATGAGTGGACAGCGAACGTGCCGAGCAGTGGATAACGCTCGGGAGGAATTCACCGGCCATCTTGTACATATTCGGAATCATCAGGAGCAAGCCCTGAGAAGCAGTGTAGGTTGTAGTCAGTGCACCGGCTGACAGCGAACCGTGAACCGCACCGGCTGCGCCGGCTTCGGACTGCATTTCTGTAACCCTGACTTCTCTTCCGAAAAGATTTTTCCTGCCTGCAGCGGCATACTTGTCCGTCTCATCTGCCATGACAGATGACGGCGTGATCGGGTAGATAGCAGCAACGTCGGTGAACGCATAGGAAACATGCGCGGCAGCATTGTTACCATCCATGGTCTTCATTTTACGTGAATCCATATAATCATTTTCCTCCTTTAAGGATAATTATTAAATCCGGCACAACACACCCGCACTGTACCACCCTCGATTTTATCATCTTTTACCGGATATGTAAAGGAATTATAAGCAAAATGACCGATTATTTACATTTACAATTCCAGTATTGCCGTTTCAACCGGAATTGGGCCGTTTTCCCTGCATTAGCGCCGCTTTGGGCGCCCATGTCGTTGTGTCTTATTCTTGCTCGCGCGCACAGGAGCGCAGATATACCGTACTCTGTTTGACAATAAGACGAATAATACAGTACAATGATATCATTCTAACATTATTATGATAAAATACCGAAAGGGGTAAACTTCATGCCTTCTGAACCGGACGGCTCAATGACCCATTTTTTAAGCGTGCTGCCCGGCGCTTCCGCCGCCAGTGAACCCAGCGCGTTTGTTTCAATTGTAATTTTAATTCTGCTTGTTCTGGTCAACGCTTTTTTTGCGGCAAGTGAAATTGCAATTATTACATTAAATGATAATAAAATTAAAAAGATGGCCGAGGACGGAAACAAAAAAGCAATTAAAATTTTAAAACTGACTTCCAATTCCAGCCGTTTTCTGGCGACCATTCAGGTGGGTGTTACCGTCAGCGGATTTTTGACCTCCGCTTCGGCATCCCAAAGCTTTTCAGGAAGGCTTGCGGAAGCACTTCAGTTTTTGCCGGTTTCCACAAGTGTGATTTACGGCGCTTCCACCGTTATTATTACCATTCTTCTTTCGTATTTTTCACTCGTATTCGGCGAGCTGGTGCCAAAAAAAATTGCCATGCAGCGTGCCGAAGTTCTTTCGTTTAAATTCATCGGGATTTTGAACGGAACCTCCGTTGTGTTCAGCCCGTTTATTACATTTTTGACTTTTTCGACCAACGTGGTTCTAAAAATGTTTGGCATTGACCCGAATTCCTCCGAAGAAACCGTAACAGAAGAAGAAATTCTGATGATGGTGGACGCCGGCGAGGAAAAAGGCGTTATTGGGGAAACGGCTAAGGATATGATTTCCAATATCTTTGATTTTAATGATATTACCGCCAGCGAAATTATGACGCACCGCACGGAAGTTGCCGCTGTGGAAGACACCGCAAGCATTCAGGACGTAGTGAATCTTTCCATTGAAATGGGCTACTCCCGAATTCCGGTATTCCATGAAGATTTGGACAACGTTTTGGGCATTATATATGTAAAAGACCTTCTTCGCTACGTGGGAAACGAAGTCAGCAACGAAATTAAGCTGACCGACCTGATGCGCACGGCGTACTTTGTTCCGGAAGGCAAGCGCTGCAGTACACTTTTCGCTGAAATGACCGAGCGCAGAACCCAGATTGCCATAATTGTGGACGAATACGGCGGAACCGAAGGCATTGTTACCATGGAGGACCTGCTGGAGTCCATCGTCGGCAATATTCAGGACGAATACGACAATGAAGAAGAAGAAATCCATAAAGTGGACGAAAACAAGTTCACGGTGGACGGCAGCACAAACATTGATGAAATTTCCGACCTGGTGGGCGTTGACCTGCCGGAAGGGGATTACGATACCATAGCCGGGCTGGTAGTGGAGGTACTCGGGCGGATTCCGAGGGCAGACGAACACCCCAGTATTACAGTGGAAAACCTGACTCTGACTGTAGAAGCCGTAGAGGACAGGCGCATTGCGCAAATCCTGATTGAAAAACGGCCCGAACCCGAAGAACCGGTGAAGGAACAGCCAAAAAACCGGAAATCGATTTGAGACAGAACCTGAGGGCATATTGCGAATGCAATACGCCCTCTTTTCCATTTTTTTCGAAACTGCAGAATTTCGGACAAAACGATTGATTTTATGCGATTTTTGTAGTATCGTAATGTAACTACCGGTTTCCGGTACGGTCAGTCGCAAGATCCTGACCTAAAATAAAACTACGGAGGAAAAAAGAATGAAATCTCAGACTCTACGCACGCAGCGTATGGCGCAGGGCGCCGTTATTGCTGCACTGTACACAGTGCTTACCCTTTTGGCGGCGGCAATGAACTTAGCTTACGGGCCGGTTCAGTTCCGTTTTTCCGAAGCACTCACCATTCTGCCGATTTTCACCCCTGCCGCGGTTCCGGGCCTTGCGCTTGGCTGCCTGCTGTCCAATATCTGGAGCGGGTACGGCGTGGCAGACATGATTTTTGGTACGCTGGCAACGCTTTTAGCGGCGATTGCGACCAGAATGGTAAGAAACATCCGTTTTAAAAACATTCCGTTCCTTGCTCCGCTTCCCCCGGTACTGATCAACGCGGTCATTGTCGGACTGGAACTCGCCATTTTGTCCCCCGGGGGCTTTGTCTGGGCGACATTCTGGAGCATTGCGCTCAGCATTGGCGCGGGCGAACTGGTTGTCTGTTACGTTCTTGGTCTTCCCCTTGCGGCGGCGCTGGAAAGATCCGGAGCGACAAATAAGATTTTCAAATAGTCATTGAGGTGTTTATTCGTATGGGAGAAGAATGGTATCCTGTAAAAAAGAAACTGAAAAGTATTCAGCCTGTCCGGCTGATTGTCGCCAGTTTTTTAATTGTAATTCTGGTGGGCGCACTTTTGCTGACCCTGCCGATTTCGTCCCGCTCGGGGAACCCGACCGCGTTTATGGACGCTTTGTTTACTGCAACTTCCGCTACCTGTGTAACCGGGCTTGTTGTGTTCGACACCTGGACGCACTGGAACGTGCTGGGGCAGGTCATTATTCTTTCTCTTATTCAAATCGGCGGTCTGGGGGTCATTACCTTCACCACGGGCTTTACCCTGCTGCTCCGCCGCAAGCTCGGCCTGCGCGACATTCAGCTGGCCACCGAAAACACCGGCGGCGAAACCATTCATATTACCCGGTTGGTAAAAATGATTTTAATTTTTACGGCCGCTTTTGAAACGGCGGGCGCTCTTCTGCTAATGTTGCGGTTTGTGCCGCAGTTCGGCCCAAAGGGGATTTGGGTGGCGGTATTCACCTCGGTTTCCGCCTTCTGCAACGCGGGCTTTGACATTCTCGGTTTTGTTATGAAGGATGGGAACCTGATTCCCTATGTGGGCGACGCGCTGGTTTGCCTGACGGTAGACGCGCTGGTCGTAGTGGGCGGAATCGGCTTTATCGTAATCAGTGATATTTATCTTTCTCAAATTATGCCGCGGGTACATAAACAAACGCCGCGTCATTTGAATTTTCACTCGACCATTGTACTAATGACATCCGCCCTTCTGATTGTTTCCGGAACAATTCTGTTCTTTGTCTGCGAATACAATAACACGCTGCGCGGAATGAATTTCGGTTCCCAGCTGAATGCTTCTCTGTTTCAGGCCATCAGCCCGCGTACCGCAGGTTTTGCAACCATAGACATTTCAAAAGAGCAGGATTTTACCAAAATCATTACGGTAGTGCTCATGTTTATCGGCGCGTCCCCGGCAAGTACCGGCGGCGGTATTAAAACCACCACATTTGTCGTACTGGCCGCAACGGTAATCAGCGTAATGGGCGGGAATGAAGAAACCACTATTTTAAAACGCCGAGTTGACAAGTCCACCGTATACCGTTCTCTTTCCATTTTCTTCGGCGCACTGGTTGTGGTCTTAGCGACTACCGGCATTATTTTGACCGCTGACCCCAGCGTTTCGGGGATTAATGCGCTGTTTGAAGCAACTTCCGCGTTCGGTACCGTCGGCCTTTCCGCCGGGGTTACGCCGACGCTCAATGATATTGCGAAATTCTTTGTTTCCTGTACCATGTTTATTGGCCGCGTTGGCCCTGTCTCGCTTGGACTTGCACTTGCGTTGCACAAGGTTCACCGCGGAACTATCTTGCCGGAAGGCAAAGTGATTGTCGGCTGACGACATGAAAATCTTAAACTGCATCGTTACCCCCGGCTTTGCCGGGGGTTCTCTTTTTGCAGGCAAAGCCCTATACCGGCCGCGCATCAAAGTGCCCGGGGCTACCGCGCCAGCAGAGCTTTACACCCCCGCTTCCTCCTGCCTATGTTGCATTAACACCACCAACAGAGGGATTATGGGTAAGTTCCGCTTGCATTTTGTATTACAACAAAAAATCCCCACCGCGAATGCGGTGGGGATTTTGCATTAAACGTTTCGACTTAATATCAGCGTTTTGCCGATAGAATTTTCATCAGTTCCTTTTGCCCTTCGTCTTCGCATACGGCAACAATTTCGTCCCCCGATTGCACAATTGTGTAACCGTTTGGAATGACCATTGTGTCGTTGCGTACCAGCGAAATAATCAAAGAGCCCCTCGGCAGGGTAATATCTTTTAACGAAACGCCGTCCAGTGCGGACCCCTCCGGCAGAGTCATTGCGCAGATGGCTGCTTTGCCCTTATTGAGCGTGGCCAGAAGGTGCAGTTCGGCAGCATCTACTTCCTGCTCAATCAGGTTCGTAATAATTTCCGTACTGCTTACGGCAATAGCGGAACCCAATGTACGGAGCGCTTCCAGATTGCGGGGGTCGTTCGCGCGGATAATTACTTTCGCCGCACGGAATTCCTTTTTCGCAAGCTGTGAAGCAACCAGATTGTCCTGGTCACTGCCGGTTACCGCAATAAAGCAGTCCGCATTTTTCGTTCCCGCGTCGTCAAGTACTTCAATTTCCGTACCGTCGCCGCAAAGCACTTCCGCATCCAGTTCATTTGCAAGGCGCATACATTTCAGCTTATCTTTTTCAATTAATCTTACGTCATATTTACGGTCGAGCATGTTTCTGGCAATTTGGTGACCCAGTTTGCCGCCGCCGACAATTACAATTCTCACTGATATCCTCCGCTCAATCAATCATCTTGGCAAAAATTACTTTGTCGCCTTCTGCAAGAATGATTCTATGTTCTGCGGAATACAGCTCCATCGTGCCGTCCAAATGCAGAACACCAAAAATCACTTCGCCTGTATCCATCGGCACGTCGGTTACCGGGTCGCCGACATGTGCGCTGTCAACCGAGCGGGTATGGAATGCCGCCGTTGCCGTTTCAAAAGAGACATTCTTGGAATCCCACGGTTGTGTCAGGGCGGTAAAAATCGCGTCGCCGGCCAGTTTGGTCGGGCAAACGGTTTTCAGCCCAAAGCTTTTAAAAACCTTTTCGCGCTCCGGGTCAGAAATGCGTGCTACCACATTTTTTACGCCGAAAAATTCCTGCGCAATCTGCGAAACGGTAATGTTCAGATTATCGTCCGGTGTTACCACCGCCATCGCATCGCAGTTTTCCACTCCGGCATTTTTCAGCACCGTCATATCCAACGGCATTCCAACCACGGTAATTCCACTGAAATCGTCATTCAGATTATGAAAGGAATCCGCACTGGAATCAACAATGGCAACATCGTGGCCGTGTTGGTCCAAAATGCCTGCCAAACGTGTGCCGAGCCTGCCGCAGCCCACAACAAGAACGTTCACAAAAAATCTCTCCTTACAATGTGTCCTCACACTTTTGGGTAAAAAAATAGCCCGAAAGGGATAAAATCCGCTTTGGGACTCTTTTTTCATTTGGCCGCCCGGAGGAATAAAAGCCG
>DFRY01000023.1 GCA_002378845.1 Ruminococcaceae bacterium UBA3451
GATTGGAAATATCAATGCAGTATCGGTCTTCCTCTACCATTTTAATCAATCCGTCCAGCTGGCCCCGCGCGGTCTTCAGCAGGCGCGTGATTTTCGCTTTGTCCGCTTTCATGGTATTCCCCCCGCAAGAATTATTTGCTGAACAAGCCTTTCTTTTCTTCTACAGAAATCGGCTCGTAGCCCGCTTCGGTAACGGCGTGCTTCAGCACTTCGTCCTCCACCGGGTTCGCCATGCTGACGGTAGCGATCTTTTTCTTCAAATCGACCTTTGCCTCGTCCACACCGGCTACCTCGCTCAGCGCTTTTTCAACTCTTGCCTGGCAGTGCGCGCAGCTCATGCCTTCAATGGTAATTACTTTTTTCATAGTATCTTCTTCTCCTTTTCTATCATTTTGAATTATTGTATCTATTTTTACCCGCTTGGGCTGAAATAGTCTTAACCGCAGCGCGTTCGTCACCACGCAGACCGAGCTTAAGCTCATGGCCGCAGCGGCAAACATCGGGCTGAGCCGCCAGCCGAACAGGAAAAAGAACACGCCGGCCGCAAGCGGAATTCCGATGCTGTTATAAAAGAACGCCCAAAACAGATTCTGCCGAATATTCCGGATGACCGCCCGGCTAAGCTGAATTGCGGTGACCGCGTCCAATAAATCGCTTTTCATTAGTACGATGTCCGCTGATTCAATGGCGATGTCCGTTCCCGCGCCGATTGCAATGCCAACGTCCGCCCTGGCGAGCGCCGGGGAATCGTTGATGCCGTCGCCAATCATGGCAACCTTACCCCCGTTTTGCTGAATTCGGCGCACTTCGCTTTCTTTGTCCTGCGGAAGAACCTCCGCCACAACACGGTCAATGGAAAGCTGTTTACGAATCGCCTCCGCCGTGCGGCGGTTGTCGCCCGTAAGCATAACTACGTCGATTCCCATTGCTTTAAACTGCTCAATGGCCGCCCGGCTGGTGGGCTTCACTACGTCTGCCGCGGCTATTATGCCCAGCAGCTTTTTGTCGTCTGCAAAAAACAGCGGCGTTTTTCCGTTTTCGGAAAGCTGGTCGGCAATTTTCTGAAACGCGGAAATATCGATGTTCCGGTCCAGCATCAGCGCCGGGTTCCCCGCATAATACGTGTTCCCTTCCATTTCCGCCGCCACGCCGCGGCCTGGAATGGATTCAAAACGGTCGGCGCTTTTCAGATTCAGCCCAAGTTCCTCCGCTTTTTCCAGAACAGCGCCTGCCAGCGGATGCTCGGAAGGCTTTTCCATGGAGGCTGCCAGCAAAAGAAGTTCTTTCTCGTCGACTCCTTTGGCCGGAAGAACATCCGTAACCTTCGGTTTTCCTTCGGTGATGGTACCGGTTTTGTCCAGCACCACCGTTTTTACGGTATGTGCAATTTCCAGCGCTTCCGCGGATTTAATCAAAATTCCGTTCGAGGCACCTTTTCCCGTGCCGACCATAATGGCGACCGGTGTTGCTAAACCCAGCGCACACGGGCAGGAAATAACCAGCACCGCAATGGCTGTGGAAAGCGCAAACTCGAACGACTGCCCCAAAAGCAGCCACACCACGGCGGAAAGAATGGAAATGCCGATGACTACCGGAACAAACACCCCGCTGATGCGGTCAGCCAGCTTGGCAATGGGCGCTTTCGTCGCGTNNCCTCCACCAGTTCAATAATCTGCGCCAGTGTGGTGTCGTTGCCCACTTTCTGCGCTTGGAATTTGAAGAATCCCGACTGGTTGATGGTGGCCGCAATTACCGTGTCGCCTGCCTGTTTTTCCACCGGAATGCTTTCGCCTGTCAGCGCCGATTGGTCAACGGAAGAGTTTCCTTCCAGAATTACGCCGTCCACCGGGATGCTTTGCCCCGGTTTTACAACTACAACGTCGCCAACCGCAACCTCTTCCACCGAAATTTCCGTTTCCTGCCCATCCCGCAGCACAACCGCGGTTTTCGGCGCCAAATCCATCAGTTTGGCAATCGCTTCCGACGTTTTTCCCTTTGACCGGGTTTCCAGGTATTTGCCCAGCGTAATCAGGGTCAATATGGTTGCCGCCGATTCGAAGTACAAATCCATCATATACTGCTCGGCAAGCATTCTATCCCCGTGCCCCAAGCCGTACCCAATGGCGAAAATTGCCGCTGCGCCGTAAACCAGCGCGGCAGTGGAACCGATGGCAATCAGCGAATCCATATTCGGCGCGCCGTGGAACAGCGTTTTAAACCCGACCTGATAATATTTTNNTTCGGTTTACATAAACAATCGGTAAAGTCAGCAAAAGCTGTGTGAACGCAAAGATCACCGCATTTTCCGTTCCGATAAATACCCCGGGCAACGGGAAATGGAACATATGCCCCATGGCAAGGTACAGCAAAGGAATCAGAAAAGCGAAAGAAACAATCAGCCGCATTTTCATGGAACGCATTTGCGCTTCCATAGGGTTTTCCTCTTCCTGCTTTACGGCCGTTTTTGCGCCGCGCACCAACACGGAAGCCCCGTACCCGGCGTGTTCCACTGCCTGTATGATTTCCGTATCTCCGGTTACGTCGCCGTCATAATCCACCGCCATACTGTTGGAAAGCAAATTTACACTGACGGAACTAACCCCTTGCACCTTCCTTACGCTTTTTTCCACATTCGCGGAACAGGCCGAACAGGTCATGCCCGTTACATTATATTTTTGTGTCATAATCCCACCTCACTACTACACCCCGGTGGGGTGTATAATTAGTATATGCTAACTTGTTTTCTTTGTCAAGGGGATTTTTCAAGCCCGGTTAGAAAGGTCTCTTCCTATTTTCCTGTGCCCGAATTAAACAATTCGCCCTATCTATACAAAATAGTTTCCCCGAATCCTCCCGGTTTAACATGCAGTTCAAAAAGTAATCGTAACCTCGATCCGTTTTGCCTGTTTAAATTCTGTTGACTATTATAGGTTGTTTAGTAATTCATTAGGTTTCCCCATCACTTTTCCAAAGAAGGCCGCAGAAGCTTGTTATACGGTAGAGGATATGGGATAATGAGCGTACAAACCACCGGACTCTGCTTTTCTTCAAAAAANNAACGTATATTTTGTGCGCCATGCCGAACCGGATTATCGAATTCATGATGATATGACCCGCCCGCTCACCGAAAAAGGAAAAAAAGACCGTACTTTGGTTTCCGATTATTTGGAATCCAAGGGGGTATCTGTTGTTGTTTCCAGTCCTTACAAGCGAGCCTATGACACAGTTGCATATTTTGCGGATCGGAAAGGGATGCAGGTGATTTGCATAGACGAATTTAAAGAACGGAAAATCGCAAATGGTTGGATTGATGATTTCATAGCTTATTCAAAACAACAATGGTCAGATTTTAGTTTCAAGCTTTCAGACGGTGAAAGCCTGAATGAAGTACAGTCCCGAAATATTGCGGCTTTGAATCGATTGCTTTCTGCCTATCCCAACGAAACGATATTGATAGGAACTCATGGAACAGCACTGTCTACCGTTGTGAATTACTTTGACCAAACTTTTACTTACGACAAATTTATCCATATTGTTAACCTTATGCCTTGGATTGTACATTTTGAATTTGATAGCGATCAGTGCGTTTCGATTAATTTCATTAACCTCTTTACATTATAAACCGATAAATCTGCAATCGAATTATCTAAATACGACAAGTATTTGAACCGAAAACTATTCTAGGCATGATCAAATTGTGTCCATTGCTTCCTATTATATTTCATTCGATGCATTGAAGGCCCACAAAAAAATCCAGTCAAAAAAGCCCCGNNGGGGGGGCAAAATATTGTACTCTATTGTCTTAATTCGTGCGTTTTTTCGCGTCTGCCGAATACATCAGCTGCAGGGTTTTTGCATCCGCTATTCCGGTTACTTCCAGTCCGTTCAAAAGCTGAAAATCCTTTACACTCTGCTCGGTTCCTTCGGCATACAGCCCGGTTGGCTTCACGAACATGTAGCCCAGCTCCTGCAGGCGGTTCTGCATTTTCAGAACGTCCGGGGTCTGCATTCCCTTTTGCAGCATAGTGTAATTCCCCGCAGGTGCGGAGGACGTGCTGGACGGAGTACCGGACACATTTCCCGAAACGGTACCGGATGAAGTGCCGGACGACGTTTGTGAAGAGGGGCTGGACAGGGTGTCCGATCCCTTCAGCAGTTCAGGGTAAGCGGTTCCTGCCATGAAACTGACCCCGTCAATCATATCCCTGCCTTGCAGAAGAATCTGCGACGCGTCCATTTCATACACTCTGCCTTCTTTTACGGCAGTCAGCTTTTTGTATTCTTCGCTCTGCGTAAGCTGCGCCTTCATTCCAGAAGGACAGAAAACATACTTCGGGTCGGCGCGCAGCAAATCCGCGGCAGCCATCTTATTCCCGATTCCGTCCGCTGCGACATTGGACAACCCGGCGGCTTCAATCAGTTTTCCTTCCAAGGTATCCCCCGTTATTACCCCGCCGTTTGTGTCTATGACATATGCGGCCGTGGTCACGGTGTCGCTTTGCGGAATCACACGGCTGATGTCGTCAATCGTAAGGAAAACGCTCTGTGATATTTTCTTTCCTTGTTCATAACCGGTCATTGCGCCTTTCAGCGCTGCGCCCACTTGGGAATACAGCCGGTCCAAATCTTCCCGGCTGGACGCACGGGAAATTTTCAGCACGGTAATGCCTTCCTGATTCATGGCGTTCAGCTGCGCGTCGGTAATGTCGGTATCGGTCAGAACCAAATCCGCGCCAAGGCTTTTGATCTGCTTTGCGTCGTCCGCGGTAACGTTGGGAAGAACCGAGAGGTCACTTTGGGTGCAATCCGCGCTTTTTGCCTTGAGCTGAATTTCATAATCCAGTGCCAAAACCACGCTGGCCAGATTTGGCGACAGTACCGCCACACCGGTCGGCTGGGCTTTCAGGGTCACTGTGCCAATGGTGACAGGGTACTCCTGCTCCCCTTTTCCGGAGGAAATATCGTTTTTCGGGCCGCAGCCCGTAAAAATTACTGCTGTAAGGCATACGCATAAAATTGCAGCCGTCAGTTTTTTCAGCATATCGTTCTCCTTTTCCGTTCACGAATTAGTCAAGAGCCTGTCCGCGCTTAATGCGTGCTTCGGCATCGTCAATGTACTGTCTTGCGCAGCGCGGGGAACGCCCGCCGCGCGCCATTGCCCAGCGCTCCGCGCCCTTTTCCAGGTCGCTCACATAACGCTCCAGCTTACGCTGTTTTGCAAGCTGACGGATAATTTCCAAAAATCGCTCCCTGTCCGGCAAAGTAAAACTGATGGACAGCCCAAACCGATCCGCCAGGGAAAGACTTTCCTGAATGGTGTCACCCTTGTGCACCTCGTCGCCCTCGCGGTCGGAAATCGTCTCGCGCACCAAATGCCTGCGGTTCGACGTTGCGTAAATCAGCGTGTTTTCCGGCCGGGCGGCAAGCCCGCCCTCCAGCACCGCTTTCAGTGCGGCGTAGGTATCGTTTTGCTTGGAGAAAGACAAATCGTCAATAAAGATAATAAATTTCATTGGGATAGCGGCAATTTGATCCACCAGCAAAGGAAAGTCCATTAAAGATTCCTTGGGCATTTCGATTACGCGCAGCCCCCGCGAATAATATTCGTTCAAAAGAGCCTTTACGGTGGAGGATTTTCCCGTGCCGCGGTCACCGTAAAGCAGGCAGTTGTTCGCGGGCAATCCCTGTAAAAATGCCATTGTATTGTCGATTGCCAGATTACGGGGAATTTCGTACCCCTTCAGGTCGGCCAAATGCGTTTTGTCCGGGTAGGCAACCGGCTGAATTTTCTGGTCTCGCCAAATAAACGCGCGGTAACGGGCGTACATTCCGCAGCCGTTTTCCCGGTAATACTGCGCCATGTTCTGAATGCAGTCCTTTAAATCACCCCGTAAGGCTCCGACCGGTTCGCCGGTTTCCCAAAAAGGAAGCTCCAGCCCCTGCAGCGCGTCGCGGAACGGGCTGCCGTCCAGCAGTTCCTGCGGGGTAATAGAGGATACGTCCAAAATAATTTTGAGGTCGCGTTCCACCGCGTCCATCATCGGCTGGGGAAAGCTTGTCTGCCCTGCCGCCGCCGAAAGCGAAAACGCATTTTCATCGTACAGCGCCGTACCGGTAATGCATTCCGTCAGGTTTTCGCTGCAGCCCCGCTCGCACAGCACCGCGAAAAAGTCGCCCCAAAAATTCAAAAAATCCTGCTCTGTCTGCGCCCACAGCAGTTTATAAAACGCCTTGGGAACCGTACGGTTTAATATTCCTTTATAAACCGAAAGCGACGCCATTTTCATGGCGGCCTGCTTTATTTGATTCATTTCAGACTCCCTGCGATAATCATAAATTTATATCAAAATATATATTGTTATTTTAAACTTGTTGCTGGTATTATGTCAAGTACAAGGGAAATATAGGTTGCGATTGTTCAAAAAATTTGTTATGATGAATATTAATGTCGGAATGAATCAATTGAGGTAATCTATGATGAAACGAAGTAAAATAACCGGTCTGGTTCTTATTATATGTTTGCTCTTATCCCTGGCCGCCTGCGGCAGCAAAGCGGACGCCGATGTGCTGATGCGCGAGGCTTCGGCCAACGCGGAAAAAATTCAGAATTGCACTGCTTCCATCAACAATACACTGGAATTTACCGCGAATGGAAAAGCGAATCAGTTTAAAACGGGAAACGAAATTGTTTATTACGCAAAGCCGTTTGCACTGAAATCCACACAAACCTCCCTGCTCGGCTCCACCACGGCGAACAGCACGTCTTACACCGTGACGGATTCGGACGGAATCTGGTTTTACTCCAATTCCGGCGCGGGCTGGCAAAAAACCTCGGCGGGCGACATCGACACCACACCCCTGCGGCAGGTGGATATTCTGCGGCTGCTGGATAGTGTAAAAAGCCAGAAATACGTACGCGAAACCACTCTGGATTCCGTAAAAGTTCACAAGCTGGAGCTCACCTTCCAAAGCGAAGTGCTGCGCAGCACCTTGGAAAACATTGTAACCGCCACCGGCATGGGGCAGGGCTCGACTACCATTGTACAAACCCTGCTGGACGGCGCCGGCGATATTTACGGTTACTGCTATATTGATGAATCCACCGGGCAAATTGCCCGCATTGAGCTGGACGCCACCGAAGCGGTCAATAAGATATTCCAGAACATCGACGGCAGCGGCGTTACGGTAAACGTTTCGAAATGCCTGATGGAAGGCAGCATCAGCAATATTGGCAAAGCGCCCGGCGTTGCCCTTCCGGCGGAAGCATCCGCCGCTCAGAACGTGCAGGCACAGGGTTAACCCCCAAGCGCCGGCAATTCGTTTTATATTGTTAAAAAGCAAGAGGAACTCCCGTAATTCAGCGGGAATTCCTCTTTTTCTTTTAATAATAAAAACGGATAAACTTGATGTTGTAAAAATCACAGGCCAGCACATCGTCGGTTTGCGTTTCATTGAGCAGAATGTAGTTGATTCCGACGCCGATCAAAATTCCGGACCGGTCCGTCAGGGTATTCGTCCCGATTAAAAAAGTGACAAGCACCGGGCGGCCGATTTGCGTGCGGAGAAACCCGTTCAAATACTGCAAATTATCGCCGGTAATTGCCCCTGCCTGTGCCGCAGTGGGAGTAAGCGGAGCAAGCCCGCTGCCCGCGCTCGGAACCGCCGCGGTTCTGGCCTGCCCGCTGCGCCCATCATACCCGGGCATGCCCGGTGCAAGAACGGAACCGCTCTGTTCCAGCTGCTGCCTTTGCTGTTCCTGCTGTTCCGGCGTCATGCTGGTAAAGCTCGCAATATCTTCCATGGTAGGTACTCTGTTTCCCATCGTCTTTGTAATGCCTCCTACAGCGGGCTTCGCCGCTGTGACTGTATTTGCGTTGCTTGCTGCCATATTTTGTGCCGGAAGCGGCATTGGGGTTATGGGGGAACCGCCCCCGCAACCGCAGCCGCCCATGGGCGGGTTGTAATAATCCATACCTGAAAATCCTCCTTAACTCATGTTGACGCGTATTTCGACGTGGGCGAATAAAAGCAATGCTGGTTAATCCGATTATAAATTACGCCGACCTGCCCCGCAGGGAAATAAGGGGGACATTGCGGATTGTACGGATTAAAATAGAAAAGGCAGTTTCCTACGCCGGAAAAAACATTGTTGGCAAGCGCCCAGTCGGCTATTTCGTAATGCACTTCATCGGGGTCAATATTGTACACGTTTTGCGGGTTGTACTGACCGTTCAGTTCTGTGCGCATGCAGTCAAACTGGCCGGGCTGTTCAATAATCCTGCGGTAATCCCCGCCCTGGCTGACCCGTGCAAATTCGCCGTTCGGCACGTTTGCCCGGTTTGTAATTACGCTTGCGACCGCACGCATTCCGTTGTCGCCTTCTCCGCCTGCTTCGCATTTAATAATTCTTGCTAAAAGTTCTCTGGTATTGAATGGCATTTTATCACCTGATTTTAATAAATTGTCTCCAAGCATAATATGTTTCAAATGGCTTCATTGGCACAATAACCTTGCCGAGCGCAATATTTTCATTGTTGTACCGGAATTGTGTGAAAACACTTGACATTTCCCGTTATTCTATTTAGAATAGATAAGCATGCACGGGACAACCGTCTGCAAAACAGAATACGGAGTGGTATCGAAGTGGTCATAACGGGACTGACTCGAAATCAGTTGAACCGCAAGGTTCCGTGGGTTCGAATCCCACCCGCTCCGCCAAAGAAACAGCCGTACACTTTGTGTACGGCTGTTTCTTTCGTGGTGATATGAGAACCCACCGTTTAAGCGACAATATATATGAGCATTTTTATTTGCAGGTTGGAATATACTGTTCTATAATCTGTTCAGTAATAAAAATATCCGTAAGCTCCTGTCGCAGTCAAATTATTGACGCTTTCAGGCACGCACCGTATCACATATTTGCAACTTATATCAGGTAATTGTCAGTAAATATTGATATACTGGGGAAAGGAGTGAAGCAAATGTCCATACAAACAATAGAAGCAATGGCAAAGTGGGTGGAGAATAACTTCGCGGAAAGCCCAAGCCTGCAAGATATGTCATCCTATGTTGGTTATTCACCGTATTACTGCTCTGCAAAGTTTCGGGAGCATATGGGTATGACATATAAACAATTTCTTGCCCAATGTAAATTAAAAGCTGCTGCCTATGATCTTTGTATAACCAGTGACAAAATAACCGATATTGCTTTTCGATATGGGTACTCGTCATCTGAAGCGTTTGCAAGAGCCTTTTCGCAAACATTTCAATGTTCGCCAAGGCAATATCGGAAAGCCCGTAGTGTTTCTCTTGATTCACTTAGTCCATAGGGGGTGCTGCTTCCTCCGAATTTGTGAATGGAGGAAATAAAATGTCTGAAAACTTTGGGAGAAACGATCTTTGTTGGTGTGGCAGCGGTCTGAAATATAAAAAATGCCATGCTTTAGCTGATGAACAAATGGAAGTCTATCGCTTAAAAGGATATGAAGTACCACATCGAAAATTGCTTAAAACAAAACAACAGATTGAAGGTATCCGGGAAAGCGGCAAGCGCAACATTGCTGTGCTTGATTTCATCGGGGAGTATGCGGTTGACGGGGTAACCACGGAAACGCTCGATCGACTCATTTATGAAAAGACCAAGGAGCTTGGAGGTATTCCGGCAGACCTTCATTACGAAGGATACCCGAAGAGCGTGTGTATCTCGATTAATGACGTTGTATGTCATGGTATCCCCTCTGACCATGTATTCCTGCGAAACGGCGACATTGTAAATATTGATGTGTCTACAATTTATAACGGCTTTTTTTCAGATTCTTCCCGTATGTTTTGCATAGGCGCTGTTTCCCCTGAAAAACAAAAGCTGGTTGCTGTTGCGAAAGAATGTATGGATTTAGGTATTGAACAAGTAAAGCCATGGGGTTTTCTTGGCGATGTTGGGCAAGCGGTTCATGACCATGCACGAAAAAATGGATATTCTGTTGTTCGAGAAATCGGAGGCCACGGTATTGGTCTGGAATTTCATGAAGAACCATGGGTCGGTTATGTAACAAGGCAAGGAACCGGAAAGATCTTAGTTCCGGGGCTTGTTTTTACTGTAGAGCCAATGATAAATATGGGGAGCTCCAAAATAGCAACAGATAAACACGATAACTGGACTGTTCACACGGCGGATGGGAAGCCATCCGCACAATGGGAAAAAACAGTGCTCGTAACCGAAACGGGTTATGAGGTATTGGCATATTGATGAACAGTTAGGAATAAACAAGATTTCTCATTTAGGCATATTCAGAAGCTGACAAACTCCGGTTTGTTTCATTGAATATAACGGATTCCTGAAAATTTGCGGGAGTATTTTCTAACGAAGATACCCCGCTTTTTTATGTCCTTTTTCAATTGTCCGGAACCGAAAGCCTGTTTTCTGTAGTATGAAAACTTGATATGCTCCCCATTGCTATTTTCCGATAATTATAATAAAGATAAAATCGATTCCCCGGCTGAAACAGTTTATCCTCGGGGGTATCGTCTAAAACAAGCCGGGCTTTACAAGTACAATGATAATTATCTGACCAAACAATTTCAGTAAGAGCAATACAAAACGCTGTACGTATCGGAGTTCCTCCTGCATCCATAAAGCACGCCGGAAAAATTTCTCCGTTTACCACCCGAAACCGCGGCAGCAGCAGTCCTTTCCTCCCGCGCTTTTCCCAAGCCAAATTCACTTGCACAGAACGTCCGGTACAAACATTCCCCTCGTTTTTCTTATAAAAACGGGCATATGGCAGCCGCAAAAACACCGCCGTGCCCAGGGCAAGCATGATTAATCCTGTTATTCCCAAAATCCAATCCAAAACGGGATTACCCGCTTTTGCTTTATTATAGAAACGAATAATAGTTGCCGCTACCAGTGCAACAGCCAAAAGAACAGCACTCATCCGACTAATGCGGGAAGTGTACGGCCTTTTGAATTTTGGGCAAATGTCGGGGCCTGTCGGCTTCCAAAGAAGCGGGCCAATGTCTATATGGAACGGAAGCCTTTCCTAGCACCAAGGGCATCTATGAAGTATCATAATTACCCCTCCTGTATTTTCTGAATCAATTATAACATATTGCGGCAAAAAACTTTTCACGCAAAATATATTTCTCATATCGTATAAATTGGATTATAATATGTCATAGGAAATATTGTCGCATAAAGGGAGGAGAAGAACGGTGAAAAACGTAAAAATAACTGTGATAAAAAAAGAGTTTTACTCGGAATTTGCAGAGGAATATCTGGCTGACGGCAAAGCAGCAGGCCCATGCCCGATTTTAAATGTGGGGGATGAATTCATTTACGAAGGCGGCGCTCAAATGCCCGCCGGCTTTTGCCCCTGGGCCTGGATTGACCTCTACCGCGGAATCAGCATGTTATCTGCGGAAGGCATTACCCCGTGGTACAGAAAAAACGGCTCACAAATTCTTTGCTGCACCGACGGCGTCCGGCCGGTTGTGTTTCGGGTTGAGGCGATTGAGAATGATTGCCAAAATGGATAAATGAAAAAATGGATTTTACCTATTGACTGTTCCCTTGGGGTATGGCTTATGATAAATTCGAGGTGATAAAATGCTCCTTCATGAAGTGTGCCAAATAACCGGACTAACCAAAAAAGCGATTGAATATTATATCAGCCAAGGTTTGTCCAACCCCGAAACCTTAGAAAACGGCTACCGGAATTTCACGGAACACGATGTCGAATTTCTGAAAAAAATATCGGTCTACCGCAAGCTTGGGCTTGGTATTGAAGAAATCCGGTCCGTACTCGCAGATGAAACAGGCGGAGTGTTACAAAAGCTGGCAGTACAAAAAAATTTGGATTTACAAAGAGAACAGACAAAACAAGCCGTACTTGACCGCCTGATTTCCGGAACAGGCACAGCGGAAACAGAAGCCGCGCTGAATGCAATTGAACAGAACAAAACCGTAACCGATAAACTTTTGGACGCCTTTCCGGGGTATTACGGCCGTTTTCTCTGCCTGTATTTTGCACGGTTTTTGAACGAACCGATTACCACTACGCAGCAGCAATCCGCTTATGATGAAATTCTGAAGTTTCTTGACGATGCTGTAACCCTTTCTTTCCCCGAGGAAGTGCAGAATTATCTGGATGAAAGCACTCGTACAGTCAATACGGAAGCGATACTTAAAATGACCGAACAGTCGGAAAAACTTGTCGAAAATCCCGAACAGTACCTTGCTGAAAACAAAGAAACGCTCGATTGGTATTTGAACTATAAAAAATCGGACGAATATAAAAATTCCCCCGCTTTCAAAATGCAGGAAATGCTGAAAGAGTTTAACCAGACCAGCGGATATTATCATGTATTTCTTCCTGCAATGAAAAAGTTAAGCGATTCTTACGCAAAATATTTTCAGCAGATGGAAACGGCAAATCATAAATTCCTTACAAAGTATCCCGAATATGCGGATTTTGAGGAATAGGATTCGGCACGGCCTACCCGGACCAAACGCCTTCTTTTACATGGTACCCAAATCTCCTAACATGCGATTAAGCGGTCTTGCTCTGAATAACAAGAGCAAGACCGCTTTTCAGTTTGTATCATTTACAACGGCAATACTGCACTTTTCCGCACTTTTTAATTTTACACTCTGGATGATTTGCGTAGCTGGGCAATATCCCTCCCCGGCGAGGCACCGAAAAAGCCGCTGTAATCACGGCTGAACTGCGAACCGCTCACGTATCCCACCATTCTGCAGGCAGTGGTTGCGTCCATTTGGCGAGAAAGCATTAAACGCCGCGCCTCTTGTAAACGGAGCGCTTTTTGATATTGCATCGGCGTGATGGAGGTAACCGCCTTAAAGTGCTCATAAAAAGAAGATATGCTCATATGGGTTAGGTCGGCAAGTTCCGCCACTTTTACCTGCTGAGAATAATTTTTTCGCAGCCAGTCAATTGCGTCAGCAACATGATGTACGCCGGAGTCCGCAAAACCCATTTCTGCTACATGGATGCCAATGGGACTGCGAAGAAGACGGATTAAGATTTCTTCTATGATAAGCGGGCCAAACAATTCGGCGTCACCCGGCTTTTGCAGGCATTCCATCAGTCTTATTACCGCGTTAATTATGGCTTCGTCGGCATTCACGACATAACCCGATTTTCTTCCGCTCACAGGCGGAAGTCCATGGGGAAATATCTTTAATACCAGCTCCGCGATTTTCTGCGGGTCCAAGTCCAGCCTGACAGTAAGAAGGGGTTCGGCTTTACTTGCGTTTGTGACCTTTAAAGCAACCGGCAGGGCAACCGGATGCATCATCATTTGGCTTCTGCAAAACGGGTATGTTTCATGCCCGATTGTAATGGACTTTGCCCCCTGAGCCACAATACCCAACGAGGGGGAATAGAACGTCTTTATAAAATCAGATTCAATATTTGAATAACGGGCAATATACAAACCGGGAATAGACAAGCTTGTAATACCGTCATATGAAGTGAAACTGTATAACAGGCTTGCCAGCCGAGTCATTTGAGCATCGAACTCATCCGTAATACTGTCCGGCTTTGCAGAAACAGAGTTTTCATTTGTTACGCTCATGTTGAAATGACTCCTTATCCATTTATTCAGTCCGGGTTTAACCGTAAGTCTTTTTCATTCCATCTTTCACCGGGTATCATCAGCCGATTGTGGCCTGACCAATATCCTTTGGTAAAAATAGTGTTTCAATCACCGGGAATATCATCAACAAACCGAGAAAAATAAATCCCAGTTCATATGCTGTTGTAACAGAGGTAAAAAATTGCAATACACTTACCACAACCGTAATAAGCGATATTCCCAGTCCCTGCGCCAACGTTTGTAAAACAGAATTCAACGTATTTGCACTGTTCCGGTCTTCAGGCGGTATTTCAGAAAAGCTCAGACCGTTGTAAGCCGTTAAAGCAAGCGAACGCCCTACCCCTGAAATAAAGGCCAAAAGGATGATTAAAACAGGTACGGTATTCGGTTGGATGAAAGCCAACGCGATTGACGTGACAAAAACCATTCCATAGGCTGAAAATAACGCGCCGCGATAACCTAATTTGCGGATAATGGAATTGGTAAATGGTTTGATTCCAATATTTCCGACAAAAATAAACAGCACATAACTTCCTGCTTTTACTGCGGACCATTGAAATACCGTTTGCAAAAAAATAGTCAGTACAAAAGGCAACGCCCCAACGCATAACCACAAAACGGAACCGCTTGTCTGGCAGATTCGAAAAGAAGTCATTTTCAACGCATTAAGCGAAAATAATGGAGCGGAACTTTTTCTTAAATGCCGGTAAACAACAAAACCGATCATCAGTCCGAGGATAAACAACCCGAAAGCACCCAGCCAATAGTTTCTTCCGTGAGTCGCCAGCTCTGCCGCTGTTAAAACCATTCCGGCTGCCAATGCAACTTCTATAAATCCTACTACGTCAAAGGCAGGTGCTTCACTGATCGGATCTGCGTCAATTAATTTTGTTCCGAATAATACAATAATTAAACCGATTGGAATGTTAATCAGGAAAATCCAATGCCAACTCCAATAGGTAACGATAAATCCTCCCACCATCGGCGCGATTGCGGGCGCGATCAACGCGGGCCAAATCAAGTAGCTCACCATTTTTAAAAGCTGGGATGCCGGCGTTTTTTCCAATACAATCAGTCTTGCCGTCGGTGTCATCAAAGCCCCTGCAATCCCTTGTATAATTCGCATTACCAAAAGGATTACGAAATTCGACGCTAACGCATTCCCTAACGAGGTAACGGTAAAGAGGATTACTGAAAGAATCCAAATTTTCTTTTTGCCGAACCGGTTCGCCATCCATCCGCTTAACGGGATAAAAATAGCGACCGTGATTAAATAAACACTGACGGTCAACGCAATTGTTGCCGAACTTGTATGAAAATACTGCGCCATTTTAGGTAATGCGGTAGTTACGATTGTGCCGTCCAAAATCTCCATAAGCAGGCTGGCGGCCATTAATAACGCGATTTTTATTTCTTTGTTCATTCGATTCCTGTTCCAATCCTCAATTCATATTTAAATTTGTCAATCCATTCAATTGCGACCTGAGCCTGCCGCAACCGCAGTTCGAACTTTTTACTTGCATACCAGTGGTCCTTTGACTTTTCATCCGATAATTTCTTCAGCGCGTTTTGCGTATTTTCGATAATCTCTTTTTGTTCCTGATAGAATTGTTCTAATAATTGGATTTGTTCCTCTAAGGTCAGGTGCTGCATCACATCAAGCTTAATCAAATAAATGTCGTCATTGTGCGCGCCGTTCGGAACAGGCAATTCCATCAATTCAAAAAAACGCTTTTTCCCCGCTTCCGTAATTGTGGCAACCTTTTTGTTTTTTCCATCCATCCGTTCAATGGGAACCATCTGCAAAAGGCCTTCTGCTTCAAGCTTTTCAAGCAGAGGATAAATTACGCCGTAGCTGATTTTACGATGACGGCCTAACGAGGTTTGTAATGCATGATGCAGGTCATAACCGCTTTGCGGCCCTTCCATTAACTCCCCTAAAATAAAAAGTTCATTCATCATATCAAATTTACCACCAATATCTAAAAGATGTACACATTATATATCGTTTAGATATATAAATCAACCGTTATCAATAATTTGGAGAATCAGGCAAAAAGAGAAAAATTTGAGGCAAACATCCTCCTGCGGAATCCAATATAATGAATACAATCACACAAATACGGACGAACGCGCTGTTGCCGGGCGGTTTCTATTTGGGCGCCAGCGTAAAGCCGTTAGGTGAATGAATTTTATAAAAGATTGCAGATTTTTCCCCGTTCGGAAGTATTTTACAGCCAACAGGGACAATCTGACGGAAACCGTAAAAACAGAAGGAAAAGGAGAATTTTTATGCGAATATTTGTAACAGGCGCAACCGGCTTTGTTGGGTCGGCGGTTGTACAGGAATTGCTTCATGCTGGTTACGAGGTAACCGGCCTTGCGCGCTCAGACGAAGCCGAAAAGTCTCTTATTGCAGCCGGAGCACAGGTGCAAAAAGGCGACCTTGATGACCTTGAAAGCTTACGTAACGGAGCAGCCGGCGCAGACGGAGTAATTCACACAGCTTTTAACCATGATTTTTCAAAGTTTAAAGCCAACTGCGAAGCCGACAAACGCGCTGTTGAACTGTTTGGAAACGTATTGGCCGGTTCAGACCGTCCTCTGATTATCACTTCGGCAATCGGAATTCTTCCGCAGGGGCATTTGGTAACAGAGGAAACCGTTCCGACTTCCGGGCCGGCGGCGCACCCCCGTGCAGCTTCGGAAGAGGCGGCGGTCGCGGCCGGAGAAAACGGCGTTCGAACCAGCGTAATCCGTTTAGCACCAACGGTTCACGGGGAAGGGGATCATAACTTTATTCCCACATTAATAAGTTTGGCTAAGGAAAAGGGAATTTCCGCATATATCGGCGATGGCAACAATCGGTGGCCGGCCGTACACAGGCTCGATACCGCCCGTTTGTTCCGGCTTGTACTTGAAAAAGGTACCGCGGGCAGCCGTTACCATGCGGTTGCAGAGGAAGGGATTCCCTTCCGGGAAATCGCCGCTGTAATCGGCCGCCAGTTAAATGTACCGGTTGTCAGCATAACACCCGGGGAAGCCGCAAATCATTTTGGGTGGTTCACAAATTTTGCTTCCATGGATATTCCGTCTTCCAGTCAGCTTACAAGGGAGCAGCTGGCATGGCAGCCAACACAGCTCGGACTGATACAAGATCTTACTCTTCCGCACTATTTTCAATTTTAAATCCAAAAGCAAAACAGCCCCCCTTCAATAAATTGCCTGAATCAGCCAAAAGGACCGCAGTTCCTTGAACTGCGGTCCTTTTTTATCACCGATAAAACTTCAGGCAGCCCCATTGTGCGCTGCAACGAAGCTGCATCTTTTCTTTTTACTTTGTCAGCCGGTTAAGAAACGAAGCTGTATCTTCCGCAAGTTCTTCATGGGACAGCTTCAGCAAATCGGGAATTTTTAATTCCTGCGGGCAGTGCTGCATACAAAGTCCGCACGAAACACACTGGTCCGCCCCGGTTCCTTCGGGCACAAAGCTGCGCTGGTACACAAGCCGGTCGATTACGTTTGGCTTGGCAAGCTGATAGCTGTTATATAACCGAAAAATTTCGGGGATGTTTACACCGCTCGGGCAGGGCATGCAGTACCGGCAGCCGGTGCAGCCAATGCTCCGTTTGGACTCGTAAACCCCGCGAATCTGTGCGATGAACTGCAAATCCTCCTCGCTCATAACGCCGGCTTTTGCCTCATCAAAAATACGCAGATTATCTTTCAGCTGCTCCAGACTGCTTGTTCCGCTTAAAACAACCGAAACCTCCGGCATATTATAAAGCCAGCGGAAACACCATTCCGCCAAAGAGCGTTTTTCCGGGTACTGTTCCAACAGTTCGTGCACTTCAGCGGGAACGTTGTTCAAAAGCGTTCCCCCGCGCAGCGGCTCCATAATGACCGCAGCCATTCCCTTTTGCGCGGCATACCTTACCCCCTCCGCGCCGACCTGATGGTGCTCGTCCAGAATGTTCAGCTGAATTTGCGACATTTCCCAGTCGTATGCATCGGCAATTTCCTTGTAATGTTCCAACGTGCTGTGAATGGAAAACGCCTTATGCCCGATTTTTCCCTTTTCGACCATCTTGTCCAAAAAAGTAAAGCCGTCAAACCGCTTTACTTTTTCCCAGTTGTCCGGGTACAGGTTGTGGAGCAGGTACACGTCGATGTGGTCGGTGCCCAGACGTTCCAATTCTTCATCCAGACATTTTTCAAAATCTTCGTGCTTTGTAATTTTCCAAATCGGGCTTTTGGTTGCAAGGTACGTTTTGCTGCGGTAGCCGTCTTTCAGCGCTTTTCCCGTAATCACTTCGCTGCCCTCATACACATATGCGGTGTCCAAATAATTTACGCCGTGGTCAATGGCGTAACGTACCATTTCAATGGCGTCCTTTTCGTCTTTGGGGAAACGCATACAACCAAGGCCGAACCGCGAAACCTTCAAACCGGTTTTTCCGTATTGCGTATATTCCAAATTTCTCACTCCGTTCTTTTTGCTTAACTCGGGTTATTTCGTTCTTTCAGTAAGTATACATGTTAAAGTAAACTTTAAGTCAAGAGGGAATTCAAAGAAAGCCTTGATTCGAGCCCACTTTAAGTATTATAATAAGGAACATCAGTAAGATAAAGGATGGTTCCTATGGGATATACGATTAAAGAAGTGTCCGAAAAATTTCATATTACCGCTCCGACACTTCGGTTTTACGAAAAGGAAGGGCTTTTGCCCTCCATTCGCCGGGAGGAGAACGGCCACCGGCTTTACAGCGAAACCGACCTGGAATGGATACAGATTGTATGCTGTATGCGTGCCACCGGCATGTCGATTGAATATATCANNTTTAGGGGAAAACACCATTCCCGAACGCCGCCAGATCATCATTTGCCAAAAGGAAATTATCGAAAACCACATCAACGAATACAAAAAGCTTTTAAAAGTGGTCAATAAAAAGCTAAGCCATTACGATGAACTCCACCGCGTAAAAGCGGATTTACAATAGTTTTCACTTACCCCGGTCTTAGATGCTTTTCGCATACAGAGCCGGGGTGTTTTTCTGCATGCCGCTGCTTTTCCGCTGTTTTACTTGTAGTTTGGCCGCAGGCAGATTATAATGATTTCAGTCAAAGATTGGAAGGAAACATAACCGAAAGAAGGAATTCTCTTGTTTATTTTCGGCAGCACATATTTCCCTGAGCTAACCCTGAAAATCGTTTTTAATGCGGTATTTCTTGCCGCGCTGTTTGCGGAGGCCTGGGTGCTTCTCTATTCCGAGCTGACCGGAAGCAAAGCTTCGGGCAAAAAGCAGAACGGGGACAAGGGCTCCATGGTTATTATTATTCTGGGGTTCTGGGCTTCTATTCTGCTCGACCCCATTTGCGCGCGGGCGCTCCCCTTTCTTCTGCCGCTGTTTTTCGCTTGGGTCGGAATTGTTCTGACTGCCGCCGGAATTTGGCTTCGGCTGTACTCCGTATGGACGCTGCGGAAATTTTTTACCCTCAACGTGCAGGTGCGCTCCGGGCAGGAAATTGTAAAGAGCGGGCCTTACCGGCACCTGCGCCACCCGGCGTATGCCGGCAGCATGCTGACCGTTTTGGGCATAGCAATCTGTTTCCGTTCGCCCTTTTCCATTGCGCTGGCAATATTAATTCTGCTTCCGGTTTACGGGTACCGCATCCGCGTGGAGGAAACCATGCTGGAAGTAAATTTCGGCTCCGCTTACCGCGACTATGAAAAGCAAACCTGGCGGGTAATTCCCTTTCTTTGGTAACAAACGATTTCTGCAATAACAGGAGCTGTCCACGCGCGGTACGGCTCCTGTTTTTTTATTGCGCCGAAAAACTAAAACATGCCGGTTTCGCGTTTTACATATGATATACTGATACAGAATAAAGAAGCAGGTGATGACGCGTGAAAATTATACACACCTCCTCACAGCGGGCAGCGCAAAAGCAGCGCGAAGCGCACGCGCGTATTTCCGCTGAAGACCTACCGGAAAACGCGCATACTTCCCTGCGCGACAAGCTGTTGGGCACCGGAATTTTAATTATTGGCACCGCATTGTTCCTGTGGTTTTCCGTATTGCTGTGCAAACCGATTTTTCTGCTTGCCTCCAGCCCCGCCCAGTTGGAACGCTTTATTCAGGAGCAGGGCCCTATGGGGCGGTTCGCTTTTCTTGGCATTCAAATTATGCAGGGCTTTCTTCCCATTCCGCTGGAACTAACCGCCGCGGCAGGCGGGTACGTATTCGGCCGGCTGCAGGGAACGCTGCTCACCGTCGGCTCCGTGTTAATTTCCACCACGGCCATCTTTTACTTCACCAGAATGTTTGGCCGCCGGGTGGTAAATTTATTTTTTACTCCGGCACAACAACAGCATGTTAAATATTTACACGATGATAAAATCCGCAACACCCTGACCTGGGTTGTCTTTCTGATTCCCGGCACACCCAAACGCATTTTTATCTTTTCCGCCGGGCTGGTTCCCCAGCGATTCGGCCGTTTTCTGCTCATTTCCACGCTGGCGCGGGCGCCGGCGCTGCTTGCCTGTTCCTTCGGCGGCCATGCGCTTGGAACCGGGGATTACGGCCAGGCCGCGGCTATTTTTGCGGTGGTTGGGGTACTCAGCATTGCGGGGGCAGCCACCTACCGTGCGGTTGCCGGCAAAAGGCACAGGCCGCGCAGGCACTCAAAGATTTAGCAATTTAAATTGATAAAAAGCATTGACTGGGGTTGGCAAAACTCTTATAATATTTAAAATACCTGAAAATTAAGATAAGATAAGTTAGGGGGAACTGTTTTGATCAGCGGAGCAGAAATCATGGTAAAATGTTTGGAAAATGAAAACGTGACAATTACGTTCGGGTACCCGGGTGCGGCAATTTGTCCGTTTTACGATTTCCTATCCCGCTCGTCAATTCAGCACGTACTGGTGCGCGAAGAGCAAAACGCGGCACACGAAGCCAGCGGTTACGCCCGTGCAAGCGGAAACCCCGGCGTATGCATCGCCACCAGCGGGCCGGGCNNACGAACCTGATTACCGGCATTGCCACGGCGTACATGGACTCTATTCCGCTGATTGCCATTACGGGGCAGGTCAATTCGGAACTGCTCGGCCGCGATGTATTTCAGGAAGCGGACATTACCGGTGCCTGCGAGCCGTTTACCAAACATTCTTACCTTGTAAAAGACGCCGCGGATTTGCCGCGGATTTTTAAAGAAGCATTTCACATCGCCACCACCGGCCGCCCCGGCCCGGTTCTGATCGATGTTCCCGTCGATATGCAGACAAGCACCGTACCCGAATTTGTGTATCCGCAAAAGGCGGACATTATCGGATACAAGCCCCGCACGCAGGGACACGCCATGCAGATCAAAAAAGCACTGNNATTGAGGAGGCACAGCGCCCGATTATCTGCTGCGGCGGCGGCGTGGTTCTTGCCGGCGCACGCGACGAACTGGTCGCGTTTGCGCAAAACAGCGGTATCCCCGTTGTTTCCACCATGATGGGCATTGGCGTGGTTCCAATGGACAGCCGCCTGTACCTTGGCATGATCGGCATGCACGGCCACGCCAACGCAAACCGCGCCATGGCGGAAGCCGACCTTGTAATCCTCTGCGGCGCGCGCGTGGGCGACCGTGCTGTATCCGCGCCCAAGCAGATGGCGAAAAAAGCAAAAATCATACATATTGATATAGACCCTGCCGAAATCGGCAAAAATATGACCGCCCATATTCCCATTGTCGGCGACATTCGGCTGGTCATGCGCGACTTTGCGGACAAAGTTGAAAACCGCGTTCCGCAGGATTGGATTCACCGTGTACTGCAGTATAAAGCGGATTACGTTCCCGCCGGGCAGCCGGAAAACGGCACCGGTTTTGTGGAGCCGCGCTCTTTCGTCCGCGCGCTTTCCCGCATGATGGACGACAACGCCATTCTGGTTTCCGACGTTGGGCAAAACCAGATTTGGGCGGCACGCAATTTCAACGTAAAGGAAGGCCGTTTTCTTACATCGGGCGGGCTGGGTACCATGGGCTACGCGCTGCCCGCGGCAATCGGGGCCAAACTGGCCAAGCCGCACCGTCAGGTACTGTGCCTTTGCGGCGACGGCTCGTTTCAAATGGCGATGTGCGAATTAGGCACCCTTTGCCAGAATCAGGTAAACGTAAAAATCATCATTATGCAGAACGACCGCCTGGGCATGGTTAAGGAAATTCAGGGCAGGCTTTACGGCAGCCGCTTCATTGCAACCACGCTGGAGGGCGGCAGCCCCGACTTTGTAAAGCTGGCCGCTGCCTACGGCATTGACGCCGCCATGGCGGACTCCAACGAACAGGCGGAACAGCTTGCCAAAAAGATGTTCGCTTCCGAAAAAGCTTTTATTCTGGTGTGCCGGGTTAACCCCGACGCCCCGACCATATAGGAGGGCGGAGAAATGAAATATACGCTTTCCGTTTTAGTTGAAAACCAGCCCGGCGTTTTGTCCAAAGTGTCCGGCCTGTTTGCCCGCCGCGGCTTTAACATTGACAGCCTTGCCGTGGGCATTACCGAAGATCCCGCCATATCGCGCATTACCATTGTGGTAAACGGCGACGAATATATTGTGGAACAGGTAGAAAAACAGCTGAACAAGCTAATTCCCGTAATTAAGGTTAAGGTACTAGAACCGAACCAGTTTATCAGCTGCGAGCTTTCACTGATTAAGGTTAGCTGCAACACCAAGCAGCGTGCCGAAATTATGAAAATCGCGGAACTGATGCACGCACAGATTGTCGACGTGGCCACCACTTCCCTTACGTTCCAGTTTACCGACAACGACGAGCGCACCCAAACGCTTATCAGTCTGTTAAAGCCGTACGGTATTAAGGAAATAGTCCGCGCCGGCACGCTTGCAATTGAAAAAGGCGCGACAACCGCCAAAAAACAAACGACTTAAAACCAAAAACCAACCCCTTAAACCGCCGTGCGGCTTGAGAGTTAGTTAATAAATTTGCCACAAGGCAAGGAGGAAAATGAAATGCCAAAAATTTATTATCAGGCAGATTGCGACATCAACCTGCTCAAAGGTAAAACCGTTGCCATTATCGGTTACGGAAGCCAGGGTCATGCCCATGCGCTGAACCTTCACGACAGCGGTGTCAATGTGGTTGTCGGTCTTTACGAAGGCAGCCCGAGCAAAGAGAAAGCGGAAGCAGCCGGTCTGAAAGTTCTTACCGTCTCCGAAGCGACTAAGGTTGCCGATATAATTATGATTCTGATTCCTGACGAGCGCCAGGCTGATATGTACAAAAACGACATTGCTCCTTACCTTACCGAAGGCAAAGCGCTTGCATTCGCACACGGCTTCAACATTCACTACGGCCAGATTAAGCCGCCGAAGAATGTTGACGTATTCATGATTGCCCCGAAGGGCCCGGGCCACACCGTGCGCAGCGAATATGTTGCCGGCAAAGGCGTTCCGTGCCTGATTGCCGTGGAACAGGATGTAACCGGCCATGCAACCGACCTCGGCCTTGCTTACGGTGCGGGACTCGGCGCAGCCAGAGCGGCTATTATGGAAACCACCTTCAAAATTGAAACCGAAACCGATTTGTTCGGCGAGCAGGCTGTGCTTTGCGGCGGCGTAACCGCCCTGATGCAGGCTGGCTTTGAAACTTTGGTAGACGCCGGTTATGCGCCGGAAAATGCTTACTTCGAGTGCATTCATGAAATGAAGCTTATCGTCGACCTGATTTACCGCGGCGGTTTCTCGCTCATGCGTTACTCCATTTCCGACACCGCGGAATTCGGCGATTACGAAACCGGAAAACGCCTGATTACCGACGAAACCAAGAAGGAAATGAAGAAGATTCTTTCCGAAATTCAGGACGGCTCCTTCGCCACCAAGTGGATTGCCGAAAACAAAAACGGCCGTTCCCACTTCAACGCATGCCGCCGCATCGGCGCAAGCCATCAGCTGGAGGAAGTTGGCAAGGAACTGCGCAAAATGTACGCGTGGAACGACGATCCGATTGATTAATTTGACACGCTAATATTTTTTCTTATTGAGCATATACTTAAAGGGCGGCAGTTTTCGGCTTTGTCTCCGCGCCAAATATGCGGCGGCCGGATAACTATTTTCCCGAAATATAGGCATATAGGGGGATATTGTTTATGTGGGACAGAGCCATATTGAAGTCAAACGCAAAACTTGCTTTAAAGGGCCGTTACTGGACTGCATTCGGCGTGTGCATCCTTGCTGTTATTATCGGCGGTGCATTCTCCATTGTTACCACACCGTATAACCTTTCTTACCGGGATGCGCTGAGCGGCGCAGCCAGGTCGATGGAACTGCTTGCGGCGCAGAGCGGCATGATGAATCTGATAAGTATCGGCAATATTCTGTTTGATGTTTTCATCACGCTGCCGATTGCAATCGGTATGTCACGTTTCTTCCTTCACAACCATTTCGGTGTAACTGACCTGAACACGCTGTTCAGCGGGTTCCGCCGCAACTACCTGAACGGGGTGGGGGCCATGTTTGTGACGGAACTGTTTATCTTTTTGTGGAGCCTGCTTCTCGTTATTCCGGGCCTTGTGAAAGCACTGGAGTATTCCATGGTTCCTTTCATTCTGGCGGATAACCCAGACATTCCCGGAAGCCGGGCAAGACAAATCAGCCGCATTATGACAAACGGAGAAAAAGGCGCGATTTTTGTGCTGATCCTTTCCTTCCTGGGCTGGTTCATCCTTGGTTCAATCTGCTTCGGCGTGGGCCTCCTTTTTGTGATTCCTTATTATCAGGCAACGATTACGGAGCTTTATATTTACCTGCGTGACCGCGCGATTCAAACCAACCAGATTAATCCCGCGGAACTCGGGCTTATTTCGCCGGCTCCGTATAATCCCCAGGTTTAAATTGATTCCAATCAATCCATTGCCGTCAGGAAAAATCCTGACGGCAATTTTTTTGTGCTTCTTTTTGGGCTGTTCCGTTGGAATTCTCCCTTGCCCTAAGCTCCGTCAAAAAAGGAGCCCCCGCAACAGTCGGGAACTCCTTGCTCAAATTATATAATAGATTGAATCCTGCGCTCCATCAGGACAAATGTTTCAACTGGCCTTCACAGTACAGACTGAAACGGTCCTTACCGGCCTTTTTGGAACGGTACAGCGCCGCGTCGGCATGCTGGTACAGTTCCTCAAATGTAGTGCCGTCATTGGGGAACATGGCTGCGCCCACACTTGCCGATATTTTATACTCGTCGTTGTTCCCGGTGTATGCATGGTGGAAAATTGCACAGATGTCGTTAAGCTTGACCTTCAGCAGGTCTTCGTCCGGCATATCCTTTACCAGAATAACGAATTCGTCGCCGCCCGCGCGGCCGACGATGTCTGTGGTGCGGAACAAATCTTTAATCTGCGCCGAAACCTTTTTCAGTACGTTGTCGCCGTAAATATGCCCCAGCGTATCGTTAATTCCTTTAAAGTTATCAATATCCACAATAATGAAGCCATGGCATTCCTCCGGCGGGGAACTGCTCAGGTACTCTTCAATCATCGCTTCGGTAGTTACCTTATTGTAAAGCTGGGTTAGCAGGTCGGTTTTGGACTTGCTTTCCAGCCGCTCAATCATCTTTTTCTGGTGGTCGGTGTCGCTGATTAACCCAATGGCACGGAACGGCCTGCCGTTTTCATCCCGAATCACCTTTACACTTACCGTACACCAAACATATTTGCTGTCGATGGTTTTCATGCGCACATCAATGGGTTTTGGCTGAATTCCCTTTCGGGTGTCCCAGAAAAACGCGTTAACCAGCGGTTTGTCGTTGGGGTGTACCGGGGCAAAATCCGGAATTTCCGAACCCGGATTTTCTACCGCCAGACTGAACCCGAATTTATTGGTCCAGTGCACGGTATGGTACAGGTGATTCTCCATAATATCCCATTCAAAAATAACTTGGTCGGTCTCCTGCATAATCAGCGCGTAACGCGCTTCGCTAACCTTCAGTTCTTCGGTGTCTTCCTGTATTTTTTCAACTAAATGATTAAAGGACGATGCCATCTCTCCGAATTCACCCTTATATTTTTCAGGCAGACGCACCGTGTAATCGCGCTGTTTCACATTGATAAACGCGGCGCACATGTCGCGGGTCGGGTTTAAAAAGCGCTTTGCGGCAACATAAGAGATATAAATTAAAATAATGGCAAACAACAGCAATGCCCCGGCGTAATACTTGGCAATGTTTTTAATCGGGTCAATCAGTTCGGACTGCGAAACCATACTTAAAATGACCCAGTCCGTCCCGGTTATAGCAGAGTAATACGCGGATTTTTGCTTTCCTCCCTCCCGAAAGCTTAATAGTCCGCTGGGGGCCGCATGGAAATCAATTTTTTGCCAGATATTTTGGTAAAAAGTATCATCAAACGCCACCTGTTTAATATTGCTTACCGAATGGCCCAGCTCGTCCTTCGGGTCAGTGGCGGCAATATTCCCGGAGCCGTCAATTACAACGGTGTGGCCGGTGTTCATAAAGGTCTGCTTGCTCAGAAGGTCGCAATAATACATGTCGATTGAGGACTGGATAGCTCCCTGGTACACGCCGTCCTGATAAATAGGCACCGCAATTTCAAAAAATTTGTGCCCGTCAATAAACCCGGAATCCTGCATCACGTCCGATATGTAAAAACCGTAAGCGGGGACGGTCTGCATGTCCACCTTTAAAAAAGAGCCCCGGTTAATCAGGCTGCCGTCGTCGGAGGCAATAATTTTTCCGAAAAGATTGACCAGCGAAGTCCTGACGACAAAATTACCTTTGGGGTTCCCCTCGCCTTTTATCGTCTGCTTTTCCGTCATGGTTTTGAATGTTTGCACCACGTTGCTTCGTTCCGCGGCATATTGCCCGCCGTCTGCTCCCGTATTGGAATCCAGCAGCAGCTGTTCTACGTCTGATAAATGGGAGGCGACTTCCAGCGCCATTTTTCGCTGGGAAAAGAACTGGTTTATATTATCGGCGGTCAGGCGGGCTGTGCTTTCCATGTTTTCCTGCATGCTTTGGGCGGCATTCCGTCCAAAATAAGCTACGCTGAACAGCATAATCAAACCAATCGGAATGATCGAAATAACCGAAAGAAGTGTCGCAAGGTAATTCCGAGTCTTCACAAAGCCCTCCCCCCTTTCCCACATCGGCAGTATTTAGATTTTAGAAATGTAAAACTGTCAAAATTTGTAAACAAGCAATGTTATTATATCACTTTTCCATAAAAAAACAATTAATTTTTTTACGATTTTAAAATTATTCTCCTGAATTTTGCAGAATTTATGATTACAAAAAGGCCGGGTAAGTGCTTTTACACCTGCCCGGCCTTTTTATTCGCTTCGAAAAAAGAATATTTTTCGAATTAATATTCACTTTTAGATTTAATTCAGCCTGTTTTTCCTGCTTGTAAATTGGAAAAGTGTCTCAAAAATTCCAGTCGGACAGCCTCCTTACCGAAAATTTTTTCGAAACGCTTCAATACTCAATATGAATAAATTCCCATAATACTCCTATTCCGAAAATAATTTCCGATAAAATCATGCATTCTTACATTAAATATCCGGTTTTTTATTATATAATAAAAAAGATGTGTTTGCGTAACAAATACGGAACGGAGAAATACCAACATCAGGAGGAACCCTCATGATTGATGAACGCTATTTAAAGCTGCTTTCTAAGGACTACCCCAATGCACAGGCGGTTGCCGCCGAAATGATTAACCTGAAAGCCATTATGAGCCTTCCGAAGGGCACGGAATATTTTTTCAGCGATCTGCACGGGGAACACCAGGCTTTCCTTTATCAGCTGAAAAGCGCTTCGGGCGTAGTGCGGAAAAAAATTGACGAACTGTTCGAACAGTCTATTTCCGAAGGGGAGCGCACCGCTCTTGCCAAATTAATTTACTACCCCGAAACGGAACTGAACGCGGCAAAACAGAACGAGGGCACGTTTGCCGACTGGTGCCGTATTACCATTTACCGCCTTGTGGAGGTTTGCAAGGAAGCCGCCTCTAAATACACGCGTTCCAAGGTGCGCAAAAAGCTTCCGGAAAATTTTGCTTATATCATTGATGAGCTTCTGCACGCGGACGGAGCCAGCAATAAACCGCACTACCACAGCGAAATTATAAAAACCATTGTGGAAACACAAATGAGCGAAGAATTTATTACCGCCCTTTGCTACCTGATTCAGCAGCTGCTGATTGACAAGCTACATATTATCGGTGATATTTTTGACCGAGGCCCCCGCGCCGACGCAATTATGGATGCGTTGATTCAGTGCCACGACGTAGACATTCAGTGGGGGAATCACGACATTTCCTGGATGGGCGCGGCGGCAGGAAACTGGGCGTGTATTGCCAACGTCATCCGGCTGGGCGTAAGCTATAACAACTTTGACCTGCTGGAGGACGGCTACGGAATCAACCTGCGCGCGCTTTCGGTTTTTGCCGAGCACACTTACCGCGACGACCCCTGCGAAGTGTTTATTCCGCATATTCTGGACGAAAATCAATATGACCCTGTGGACATTCCGCTTGCCGCGAAAATGCACAAGGCCATGGCGGTCATTCAGTTTAAAGTGGAGGGGCAGCTGATTCGGATGCACCCCGAATACCGCATGGACGACCGAATTCTTCTGGATAAAATTGATTTTGATAAAGGAACGGTTCGGTTCGGCGGTCAGGATTACCCCCTGCTTGACACGCGGTTCCCCACGGTAGATCCAAAAGATCCGCTGAAGCTGACCCACGCGGAAACGGAACTGATGAAAACCATTGCCGCGTCCTTCCGCCACAGCGAGCGGCTGGAAAAACACATCCGTTTCCTGTACTCCCACGGCAGCATGTACCTGCGCATTAATTCCAATCTGCTTTACCACGGGTGCATTCCGCTGACGGCTGACGGCCGTTTCGACGCGGTTGACTTCGGTACCGGAAGCCATTCCGGCCGGGAATACCTGGAGCACCTGGACGGTGTGGTGCGCAGCGCTTATTTCGCGCCGTACGGCACACCGGAACGCAGTGATTCCCGCGACTTTATGTGGTACCTGTGGTGCGGGGCAAAATCGCCGCTGTTCGGTAAAACAAAGCTGGCCGCGTTCGAACGGTACTTTATCGCCGACAAGGCGACACACCGGGAAGAAATGAATCCGTATTATACCTATATGGAGCACCGGGAAACCTGTGAAATGATTCTGCGGGAGTTCGGGCTAAACCCGACTGCCTCTCATATCATTAACGGCCACGTTCCGGTGCGGCTAAAAGAAGGCGAAAGCCCGGTAAAAGGCGACGGGCTGCTGTTTATGATTGACGGCGGAATTTCGAAGGCGTACCAATCCCAGACGGGAATCGGCGGTTATACATTCATTGCAAATTCCCGTTACCTTGCACTGGCAGAGCACAAACCCCTTAAGGCAGGCTGCAATACCTGCGAAAATTCGCCCAAGGTAATGGTGGTGGAGGCGATTAAGCAGCGCGTAACGGTTGCGGACACCGACAACGGCGCCGAGCTTTCCGCACAGATTGAAGAGCTTTCCGCCCTGCTGAGTGCCTACCGCAGCGGCGCCATTAAAGAAAAATAAATTACATCCGGTCCTTCCGGTCCGGTCTTCCGAAAGCAGAGGGGCGTGTAATGTCCAGCGTCGGATCAAAACGGTCCGGTTCGCTGATTTTCTCCCGGTAAACGCATGGCTGCTGCCGCCGGATGACAACCCGGTCGGGGCGGTCGGAAAATTTATTCATGGGGGGATTAATATAGCAGTCCATTCCGTTTTCCTCCTGTTTTGTAAACCGTTTACAATTGTTGCTTCTCATGTGGGAAACAATAACACGCAAAATAAAAAAGGTAAATAGATAACGCCGCTTTCCATAGAAAAAACTTATTTGCGGTCTTCTAACTTAACGAAAAAAGGTTTCCGCCCGTTTTTCTTTCTTTTTGTAGTGAAATGCAGGGTTGCGGCGCGGACTTGCCCCCCTCCGGTTAATTTTTCTTCGCTTCGCCCCTTGATTAATTTAAAAAATTAATTATAATAGGATTAGATAGATGCAAAGGGGCATGAAGGAACTTTCCTTCATGCCCCTTTCTGTTACCCGGACATCCGTCCGGTATGTATTCTGTACAGAGGTGATTTGAATGGACAAAATTGACGCCGCTTTGGTTGCGGCCCTTCAGGAGAACGCAAGGATTCCCATTAAAATGCTGACGAAGAAAGTCTTCCTTTCTTCCCCTGCCATTTCGGCAAGAATTGAAAAGCTGGAAAAGCAGGGTATCATCAGCGGCTACCGGGCGGTTGTAAACCCCATTAAACTCGGGTATCATATTTCTGCATTTATTAATCTGGAAATGACACCGAATCAAAAGCCGGAATTTTATCCGTTTATTGCGTCATGCCCGAACGTAATTGAATGCAACTGCGTTACGGGGAGCTACTCCATGCTGATAAAGGTCGCTTACCACAGCACGATGGAGCTGGATTCCTTCATCGGCCAGCTGCAGAAATTCGGAAATACATCAACGCAGATCGTCTTTTCCACCCCGGTGGAACCGCGCGGAATTGACGTGACGCGGATTGCGGAGACAGTATAATACATGAATGATTTTTTCTTTTCCATTGTTCAGCCCCTGCTTGACTGGTACGCTTCCCACGCGCGCGTGCTGCCGTGGCGTGACGAGCCCGCCCCTTACCGTGTTTGGGTTTCGGAAATTATGCTGCAGCAAACGCGGGTGGAAGCGGTAAAGCCTTATTTCGAGCGGTTCACAGAAGAACTGCCCACCCTTGCGGCGCTGGCCGAAGCGCCCGAAGCGCAGCTGATGAAGCTGTGGGAGGGGCTTGGCTATTACAGCCGCGTGCGCAACCTGCAAAAAGCGGCGCAAATTGTAATGCGGGACTACGGCGGAATTCTTCCCGACGAGCCGGAGGAACTGGCTAAACTGCCGGGCATCGGTGCCTACACCGCGGGCGCGGTCGCTTCCATCGCCTACGGCAAGCCCGCCCCCGCGGTGGACGGAAATGTGCTGCGCGTGGTCGCCCGCCTGACCGTAAGCCGGGAAAATGTAAGTGAAACCGGGGTTAAGAGAAAAATTGAACAGGAATTGAAAGCGGTTTATCCGGAAGGGCACGCGGGCGACTTCACCCAGGCGCTTATGGAACTGGGTGCGCTCATCTGCCTGCCAAACGGCGCGCCGAAATGCGCTGAATGCCCTCTGCAAACGCTGTGCGCCGCCCACGCGCAGGGAATTGAGGAAGAACTGCCCGTAAAACAGGCAAAAAAGGAGCGCAAAATTGAGCCGCGCACTGTGTTTTTGCTGGTAAGCGACAACAACGGCGAAGAAAAAGCCGCCATTCACAGGCGGCCGGACAAAGGCCTGCTCGCCGGGCTTTGGGAATTTCCAAACACGGACGGCGCCCTTTCCCCGCAGCAGGCGGAAACATTTTTAAAAGAGCAGGGAATTCTTCCTCTTTCCGTAAAACGGCTTCCAAAAGCAAAGCATATTTTCTCGCACATTGAATGGCACATGACAGGGTACCTTGTCTTTGTCGTGGACTTACCGAATAATCCGGAGCTAACCTGGGCTACGCGCCGGGAACTGCTGGAAACATACACCGTTCCGGCGGCATTCAAGCGTTTTCTTGACCGGTTTCTGACTGAATAAGAAATTGTCGGACATTCCGGATAATAGTTGCCCCCCGGCTGTGCCGGGGGGCTTCATATTCGGGCAAAGCCCGGTTTTACTGGCTACGCCTCAAGGTGCTCAGGGGCTTACGCTTGCAACGGCACTCCTCACCCCCTGCCCTCCTACTAAATCCTTCGCTTTTCATGCAAGCCGCCTATGTTGCTTTAAAATGCACTCAACAGGATTGTGGATAAGGTTCAGCTTCCATTTTTACTCAACGCGAAAGCTTTTTTAAGCTCCCGGCAGAGCCGGGGGTTTTCGTACTACAAAAAAATTACCCGGAGCATTGAATGCCCCGGGTAATCCCTGCCAAACTAAATTTTATCCGTTGATGGATGAACCATGATTCAATTTTATTCCGGATTAGCGAATAAAGTTTGTATGCTGCTTTTCCTCCGCTTCCGGCAGCGTAATGCCTGCCTGGCGGCCGGCTTCAATGGATTTCAAAAGCCATGCCATGTTTTTGCCCAAAGTGCGCATGGTCTGCATCCCTTCCAAGTCCTGCCGTACTTCGTCCGGAGTATTGCCGTGTACCATGTTCCAGTACTGGGACGATACAACCGGCATGTTGGAAATGGTAAAGTATTTGTTCAGCTGTTCAAATGCCGCGGTCGAACCGGCTCTGCGGCAGCTTACAATAGCGGCACCGGGTTTATAGGCATACGCTTTTCCCGCGTAGAAAAACCGATCCAAAAATGAGGTAATAAAACCGGAAGCACCCGCGTAATGAACCGGGGAACCGAAAATAAAACCGTCAGCAGTTTTCGCTTTTTCCAATGCAATATTCACGGCATCGTCCGTAAAAATGCACTTGCCTTCCCCGTTTTTGCACCAGCCGCAGGCAGTGCAACCACGAATAGGCTGCTTCCCGACATGGAAAATTTCCGTCTGAATTCCCGCTTTTCCAATTTCCTCCGCGACCTCGCACAATGCGGTATAAGTACAGCCCTTTTCCCTGGGACTTCCGTTAATTAATAATACTTTCATTTACATAAACCTCCAGTTTGGATCAATCATTGGGGTAAACAACATCTATTTTATCCGCCGGTCTGCAGTCCGGCGCAAAAAATACAATACAGGTCGGGCTGTGAACGCTAACAGGAGATCCGACCGGGGTGAGTGCCCCGGTGGTTTCGTTCCTGCCAAACACTACAACTTCGTTGCTTTTTTCATTTGCAACAAGCAGAAAACGTCCCTCCGGATCCATAGCAAAATCGCGCGGGCCGCTGCCCAACGTTGCATAAATCCCGCAAAGGGTGAGCAGGCCGTCGCTGCCGATTCGGTAACAGGCAATGCTGTCATTACCGCGGTTTGAAGCATAAAGAAACCGGCCGTCGGGCGACATTCGAATTGCCGCGGCGGTGTTTTCCCCCTTAAAGTCCGTGGGCAGTGTTGAAATGTACTGCCGAGAAACATAGTGTTCGTTTTCCAGCTCGAATACCGCTAATTGGGAACTCAGTTCGGTCACAACATAAAGGAACCGTCCGTTTTCCCCAAACACCACATGCCTTGGCCCGGAACCGGGGCGCAAAGTCACCCTTCGGCTTTCTTCTTCGCAAAGCTCCCCGTTTTCTTCCTTCAACCGATAAAATTGAACGGTATCTGTGCCCAAATCCACGGCGCACAGGTATTTCCCGTCGGGCGTGAAGTCTGTAAAATGAACGTGGGGTTTTTCCTGCCGTTCCCGATTCGGGCCGGCACCCATATGGGAAACCAGCGCGGTCTGCGCGGAAACCGCGCCGTCTTTTCCCAGTGAAAAAGCGGCCAGACTTCCGCTGCTGTAATTGGCGGCAAAAAGGTACGTATTCGCTTTATTTTGGGAAAGGTAGCAGGGGTCATCCCCATTTGTCGGTCGGGCATTGATCCGGGAAAGCCTGCCTTCCCCGTCTATTCGGTATGCCGCCACCCCACCGCCGGATACCCCCTGAAACATCTGCGTTTCCGCCACCGCGTAAAGGAACCGCCCGTCGGCACTCAGCGAAAGATACGACGGGTTTTGCGCAGCAATTGGGTCGTGCAAAGGGGTAACCGTTATTCCGTCAAATTTAAAGGAGTAAATTCCCTCCCCCGATTCGGAGGAATAAGAACCAATATAAACCAGAGTTTTTTCCAAAATTTCACCTTAACTTTATTATTCTATTACAGTCTGCCTGCTATACCGCGTTATGCTTTATGAACGGCATAAAATTTATTGTATTCACCCAGCATATACTGCAGCAAAGCAGGGGTGTCGAGCCCGTACGGGCAATGATTTTTACAGTGGTCGCAATGAATGCAGTCGTTAATCCGCTCCATTTTCTCTTTAAATTCATCCGTCATATAGTTCTGGTACGGCGACCGGGTAAGCAAAAATGAAATACGCGCCGCAGTTTCAATCGGAATTTGTGCAGGGCAAGGCTGGCAGTAACCGCAGCCGCGGCAGAAAGATCCCGCAAGCTCTTTGCGGTCTTTTGCTATAATCTCGCGCATTGCTTCGTCCAGTACAGGCGGCTGCTTCTCATAGGCAAGGAACTCATCCAGTTCGCTTTCCCTCTGCATTCCCCAAATGGGCAGCACATTGTCAAACTGCCGCAAATAGGCAAACGTGGTTGCGGCATTGGTAATCAGCCCGCCGGACATGGCCTTCATCGCAATAAAGCCGATGTCGTTTTCCTTGCAAAGCCGAACCAATTCCAAATCTTCATCTGCCGAAAGAGAACTGAGCGGGAACTGAATGGTGTCGTACCGCTTGTCACGGGCTGCCTGCAGCGCCAGGTTCAGACGATGGTTCGTAATGCCGATAAAACGGACATATCCCTTTTGCTTCGCTTCCACAAGTCCCTGATAAAGCCCGTCCGGATCATCGTAATCCGGCAGAACGGAGGGGTTATGCAGCTGAAAAATATCGATGGTATCGGTCTTCAGTAACCGTAAACTTGTTTCCAGGTCGCTAAGAAGCGACTTTTTGTCTTTCGCCATGGTTTTTGTGGCAATATAAATATGATTCCGCACACCGGAAAGCGCGCGGCCGATTTTCTCTTCACTGTCGGAATATGCCCGTGCCGTATCAAAAAAATTAATGCCGCCGTCATATGCCTTTTGCAAAAGTGCTGCGGCGTCATCCATGCCGATTCGCTGTATGGGCAAAGCCCCGAATCCGCTTCTGGAAGCGATGATGTTGGTTCGTCCAAGTCGTAAAGTTTCCATTCCCGACATCCTTTCCGGCACCCAGGCCGCGTACGTTAGATTCTGTTTCCAGACTTGTTCAGAATCCTAGTGATCCACTATGATTGTATACAACTTAATTTTACCTCATATTCTATTTCATGTCAATTTCAAGATATTTCGCCGAGTACGCAGAGTCACTTTCTTCATCCTGACACTGATACATACAAATTTTATTCCGTTCCTTTTTCGCTTCGTACAGTGCCCGATCCGCATTTCGAATAAATTCTTCCACCGTACTTTTCCTTGACGGAACCATCGTAAAAATACCCATGCTAAGGGTGACAAAATTAGAAACACAGGAATACGCATGTGAAATTTCCGCCGCCCTGACCTTTTCCGCAATTTGCTCCGCCAATTCCTGCGCGCGCTGTGCTTGCGTATGGGGGGGTATAACGGTAAACTAACCGCCGCCGTAACGGGTGACTACGTCGGACGAACGCCGCGCACAGGCCGCAAGTGCGGCGGCAACCTGCTTCAGGCATGCGTCCCCCGACGGATGCCCGTAATTATCGTTGTATTCCTTAAAAAAGTCAATATCCACGATGATGAGCGACAGTGAGATAAAATGACGTTTGCACCGATCCCACTCCGCTTCCAGCGTCCGGTCGAAGAAAGAACGGTTGAACACATCGGTCAAACCGTCGGTGCAAGAGAGCTTCTCCAATTTCTTATTGACCGCTTCCAGCTGTTCGTTGACCGCTTTCAGCTGCTCTCCTCTTTCCTGCACCAGCTTTTGATTATTGAAATTATGGATTGTCGTTTGGTACATCATGCAGGAAATAACCCAGGCAAGCAGTATAAAAGAGGTGCTGTTCATAATGTTTCCGTATAGAATACTGCTTGAAGCCTGAAATTTTGGCATGAGCAGAACAAACCCTGTCTGCACCGAAAGAAAAATAAAAAGCAGAGTACGGGGCGGATAAATCGGCACCATTGCCACACAAAGAATTGCGACGGAATACACGACAATCTGCCCGTAAGACAGCTGATCCAGCAGGGAAAGACCCGCGCACCAACTTAATAAAAACACCCCGAATGCCACCCCGACAGCCTGAATGGCCGACAAATGCCTTGACACTTTTCGCTCCAACCGGCAAAAAACAGGCACGTACAAAACCATTACTGCGCTCATACTAAGGTACATTTCCGCGCGGTACAAATCTGTTTGCCGGGAAAAGTCGCCTCCATTTCGTACGTATAAGGAGATAAATTGAACAACCTCCAGCACAATAAAGGTCAATGCCGTAATCTTCCCGCGAACCAGGTTGCTTTTTGCGACACTGATTTTGAACTCTATTTTATTCCGTTCCGGCACCGTTACGGTAAAAAAATTCCTGAGTCGCTTCCATTGTCTGATCAACATTTTCCTGCTCCTCCGGTACAAACCAATTCGCCATATATTTACAATTTCTTTTCTATTTTACCATAAATTGTAAAGCATGAAAATAGAAAAAGGCCCCTGCATACAATGAAATTCTTTGCTTTTTCTATTCTGTACGGACCGCAGGAAACAAGAAAAAGCATCCCCGAAAGGATGCTTTCTGCTTTAAAGATTTTCGACGAACTGGATTTTTAACCCGTTCGGGTCAGTTACATAAAAAAATTTGGTGTGCGGGTTTGGCTGAACCGGGTCGCTGGCTGTGTAACCTTTTTCGGTGACCAATGCCATTGTTTTATCAAGCGATTCCACTTCAAATCCCCAGGAAATGTCTGTACCAACGTTAATCTCCGCTTTTTTGGTATTGCAAATCAGCTCAATTTTGGTTTCGCCGTCCCCTAAAAATGCAATTTCCGTGTCCGGTCCCGCAGGAAATCTTCTTTCCAGTTTCAGTCCGACAATACCCTGATAAAAGTTTAAAGATTCCTCCAGGTTTTTCACCATTAATGTGCTCCAGCAAAATTTCATTGCTTTCCGCCTCCCAGCAGGTAATATTTTCATCAATATAACACATTGCTGAATGTAATTTATTCTTTTACGGCAAATCAATTTTATTCAGAATTCCGGCCAGCCAAGCGATTACCACACCGTAATTTGACATGGGTACGTTTGCTCTTCTGGCTTTTTCCATGCGGGACAAAACATATTTCCGGTTGAACATGCACCCGCCGCAATGAATAATCAGGTCATAATCTTCCACGTTTTCCGGAAAATCCGTTCCCGCGACCGTGTCAATTTTCAGTCCCTGACCGACGCGTTCCCGAAGAAAGCTCGGTATTTTTTCCCTGCCGATGTCTTCGGCAAGGGGCGCGTGTGTGCAGGCCTCCGCAATCAGTACCCGGGAATTTTCCGTAAGGCGCTCAATCGCGTTCGCACTTTCCACAAAATACTCCAAATCCCCTTTGTAGCCCGCCATAAGAACGGAAAAAGAAGTCAGCATGCTTTCCGGCGGCTTTTTGTCATAAACCGCTTTAAATACCTGCGAGTCGGTAATAATCAGCTTCGGCGGCCGGGAAAGGCTGGCAAGAGCCTGTTCCAGCTTATCCGTAGTCGCACTCAGTACAATACATTTTTTGTCCAGCAGTTCCCGCAAAATTTGCACCTGCGGCAAAATAAGCCGCCCTTTGGGCGCCTGAATATCCTGCGGCATAACAAGCAGGACGGTGTCGCCTTCGCCCGCCAGCCTGCCGGTAATACTTTCATTTTCAAAGTCAGAGGGAAGCGCGCGAATCAAAGCTTCGCGCACTTCAGAAATGCCTTCTCCGGTCAGCGCGCTGACCAGTGCCGCCTGAATTTTGCAGTCTTCTTCCACCGAACGCCGAACTTCCTCGGCATTGTCCAGAACATCTGCCTTATTGATAACGCCCAGAACAGGAATCCGGTTTTCTTTCAGTGTTTTAACCCATTCCAGTTCCACCGGGTCGGGTTTGCCACAAAACAGCATGAGGGCAATGTCGGTTTTCTCCATTGCTTTTCGGGTTTGCGACACACGCAGCTTTCCGATTTCACCGATATCGTCAAAACCCGCGGTATCGATAAACACGCAGGGGCCGATTCCGTGGATTTCCATGGATTTATAAACGGGGTCCGTCGTCGTTCCCGCAACATCTGAAACAACGGCGATGGTCTGGTTGGTCAGCGCATTGATAAGGGATGATTTTCCGCTGTTCCGTTTGCCGAAAATACCGATGTGCAGCCGGTTGGAACGGGGGGTATCCTGTAAACTCATGTTCTTTCTCCTTACGGTTAAAATCTGTAATCACGGCTTCCGCCATGAATTTCGGACAAATACTGCAATGCTTTTTCCCGTACCTTAGCATTCGGCACACGGGTCATTTCTTCGCGGATGATCATTTCGCCCTTTTTCTTTGTATCCGGCGACGCGTAATCCTCCAAATATTCTTTCAGCGTAAGCAGCGCATTCGGCTGGCAGCAGTTTGCAATCTGCCCCGCTTTCACAAGCTGCATAAAGCGGTCGCCCGTGCGGCCCTCGCGGTAGCAGGCGGTGCAGAAGCTGGGAATGTAGCCAAGCTCCAGCAGCCAGTTTACCACCTGGTCCAGCGTGCGCGTGTCGGCAACGTCAAACTGTGCGGAGCTTTCTTCTTCCGGTTCCGGTTCGGCGTACCCGCCGACACTGGTACGGGAACCCCCGCTGATTTGGGAAATTCCAAGCTGCAGCACCTTCTCCCGTGTAACCTTCGATTCTCTGGTTGACATAATCATGCCGGTATACGGAACCGCAATACGAAGCACGGCTACGATTTTCGCAAAAATCTCGTCGGAAATCGCGTTCGAAAAATTATCCGGGTTAATATCGTCCGCCGGACGGATGCGCGGTACGCTGATGGTGTGGGGGCCAACTCCCATTGCGGCTTCCAGGTGCTCCGCGTGCATCAGAAGGCCGACAAAATCATAACGGTACAGATTCAGCCCAAACAGAACACCAATGCCCACATCGTCAATTCCGCCCTCCATCGCACGGTCCATCGCTTCCGTGTGATACGCGTAATTGTGCTTTGGGCCGGTGGGATGGAGCTGCTCATAATTTTTCTTATGGTAGGTTTCCTGAAACAGAATGTAAGTGCCGATTCCGGCTTCCTTTAATTTGCGGTAATTTTCCACCGTAGTCGCGGCAATGTTCACATTCACGCGGCGGATAGCGCCATTTTTATGTTTAATGGAATAAATGGTGCGAATGCTTTCCAGCACATATTCAACGGGGCTGTTTACGGGGTCTTCCCCTGTTTCCAGAGCAAGGCGTTTATGGCCCATATCCTGCAGCGCGATGACTTCGGTTCGAATTTCGTCCTGCGTCAGTTTTTTGCGGGGAATATGCCCGTTCTGGTGATGGTACGGGCAGTACACACAGCCGTTAACACAGTAATTGGAAAGGTAAAGCGGCGCGAACATTACAATGCGGTTGCCGTAAAACTTCTGCTTGATGTCGCGCGCAAGCTGAAACATTTTCTCGTTTTCATCCTCCAGGTCACATTCCAAAAGGACGGCGGCTTCCCGGTGGGAAATTCCTTTACAGTTCCCTGCCTTTTCCAAGATGGATTCGATTAATTCCCGGTTACTTTTATTTTTCTGTGCATACGCGACGGAGTCCAGAATCTCTTCATCATTGATAAACTCCTCCGCGTTCGTTGACATTACATTGTACATAACGGTTCCTTTCTAACGTGCGGGCAAGGGCTGAAAATCGCCCCGATCCACAGTAAGTTCGTACCCAATGCTCTTCATGCGGTTCTGCAGGCAGAACCGGCATTCCGCCGCTTCCTCCCCCGTACAGATTTTATTGTCGTACAGTTCGTACTTTTTTCGCACTCCTACAGGCGAAAGATTTGGCATGACCACATTTGCACCGGCAAGAATTCCCTTTTCGCGGCCAAGGGGGTCAATGGTGCCCAGTGCGGTCGTAGCGGGAATGAGCGCATTCGGTACCAGCAGGCGAAGCAGGCCGATGAGAAACAGGGTAAGTTCCAGCGAGCCCTGTTTTTCCTGGGCAAACGGTGTGTCATGGTGCGGAATAAACGGCCCGATTCCGATCATTTGGGGCGACAGTTCCTTGATGAACAGCAAATCCTCCGCAAGGTGCTCCGCGGTTTGAAACGGGGAACCGACCATGAAGCCCGTTCCCACCTGATACCCGATTTTCTTCAGTTCCCAAAGGCACTGTTTGCGGTTTTGCAATGTTTGGGATTGCGGGTGAAGCTTTGCGTAATGTTCCGCGTTCGCCGTTTCGTGGCGAAGCAGGTAACGGTCTGCCCCGGCGTCATAATAAGCCTGATAGGAAGCTGCGCTTTTCTCGCCCAGCGAAAGTGTTACCGCGCAGTCAGGGTAACCGGCTTTTATTTGCGCAATCAGTTCAGTCAACATTTCATCGGTGTAATACGGGTCTTCCCCGCCCTGCAGCACAAAAGTGCGAACGCCGAGCGAATGCCCTTGGGCACAGCACTGTAAAATTTGTTCCTTCGTCAGGCGGTACCGCTCCGCTTTGCGGTTCCCGGCACGAATACCGCAGTAAAAGCAGTCGTTCTTACAATAGTTTGTAAATTCGATGAGCCCGCGGGTATAAATTCTGCGGTCAAAATGCTCCTGTGCGGTTTTACGGGATTTNNGCTCCGGCGTTCCCTGATTCAGCAGACGGACAAATTCTTCTTTGGTTAAGGAGCCGGTTGCTTCCAGCCGGTCGATTAAATGCTTCACCCGTTTCCGCCTTTCTTTTCGGAACCGGCTTCCGTCACTTTGGAATAAATTGTTTTGGCGCTGATATGCGGCAGCATGCCGATTTTACCGGAAAGGGCGCTGATGACATCGTTCGGCGCATCCAGCACAATGCTGATCACCGAAATGCCGCGCTTGGCGTGGGGCACGCCCATGCGGCCGATGATGTACGCAGCATATTCATGAAGAATCGAGTTCAGCTTTTCAATGTTTTGCGTGTCTTCCACAATAATCCCGATTAAGGCAACTCTGGTATCCATTCGTTCCACTTCCTTTTCACTTCCTGCCGGATGAAATTCGACCGAAATAAAAAATCCCTGTACCGAAACGGCACAGGGAAAGCAAAAAGGCCAGTGCGGGCACAAAGCCTGCATCGGCAAATTTTTACGATTCTCTCGCCTTATCGCTTGGGGCAAACCCTTGCGGTTTCAGTACGATTACTTTGTTGTGTTACACGGTTTGCCGGCAGAACAAACCCGAAGGCCCGAACTTTTCGGTTTACTGATTGAAGAATACCATAAGAAAGCGCAGCATGTCAACCCGATTTGTTTTCATCCGGCTGACATTACAAAAATCCGCACGCTGCCAAGCTCTTAATTTTGTGTTTACAACGGCTTGTAACCCGCTGTGCCACGCATTATAATGTTGACAAACAGCAGGAAGGTTTCCGCTCCTCCCCTCCTGTCCGGTCAATATTTTTTGCCCCGAGGTACCGTTTTGTTTTGCTTTATTCGAACGGAAAGAACCTTGTGCGTAAAACAAGGACATATTTCCTGAAATTCGTGCTTTTTTGTCGATTAATTTCATTCTGCGGGCAAAACGAGGACAACCGTCCTTATATTTTTAGATAAAATATCTTAGTATATAGGAGAAATTTATGGACAACATTAACAACCTCATTGCGATTATCGAAAACAATCCCTTAATCTATGAGTACTTGAAAAACTGCCCGTATCAAATCCTGCGGTGCTGGTCCGTAATCAATTTCCGGAAAAAGCAGAAAATTATTGCACAGGGCGAAGCCTGTACTGACTTTTACCTTTTGGAAAGCGGTCTGGTAGACGTAAACACCGTTTCCGAAGACGGAAAGCAATATTCCCACGCGATTTACAAAGAAGGCAACTACTTGGGTGAGCTTGAAATTTTCGACCGGATGGAATATTGCTGCAGCGCGACCGCGCTGACGGATGTAAGGCTGCTGCAAATTTCACGTGAAAACTTTCTGCGCTGGATGGAAGTGGACCGAAACATTGAAAATCTGCTGCTGCGCAATGTTTGCTCCAAGTTTTACACCCTTTCGGTCAAAGCTGCGGCGGACTCGTTTTACAGCCTGAAATACCGTCTGTGCGAATTTTTGCTGCAGTGTGCACAGCAGCACGATTACATAGACAAAAATCAAAAGCTGATGCTTAACAAAAGCGCTTTGAGCAGTTACCTTGCCGTTACCAGCCGCAGCGTAAACCGGGTGTTGAAGGAACTGAAGGAAAAAGAGATTGTGGATATTGTAAACGGCTCTATTGTATTAAAAAATATTGGACTGATGCAAAAAGAGCTGGAAAAAAGCAAAAAATAACCGTAATTGCATTGGGGAATTCACAGCAGAGACGAGGAATAAAATGAGCAAAACAAATATACAGCCGCACATTCAGTGCGCAATGGAAGACAGCGCGCCTTATGCTATTTTGCCGGGCGACCCGGCGCGTGTAGATCGGATCCGGGAATATTTAACCGACGTGACCGAAATTGGGTTCAATCGGGAATATAAAAGCATTCGCGGCTTTTACAAGGGCGTCCCGGTTCTGGCGATTTCCACCGGTATGGGCGGCGCATCCATTGGAATTGCCGTGGAAGAGCTGCACAACATCGGCGTAAAAGCGATGATCCGCATCGGTAGCTGCGGTGCGCTGCAGCCGAACATCAAGCTGGGCGACCTTATTCTCATCAACGGCGCGGTACGGGACGACGGCGCGTCAAAAACTTATGTCGACGCCATTTATCCCGCGGTACCGGACACCGAACTGCTCCTTGCCACGATGGAAGCCGCAAAAGAGAAAAACTACCGCTGTCATGTGGGAAGGGCGAGAAGCCACGACAGCTTTTATACGGATGAAGAAGAACAAATTGACCGCTATTGGGCTTCCAAAGGAATTTTGGGCGCGGACATGGAAACGGCGGCGCTGTTTGTTATCGGCGCGCTGCGCGGTGTGCAAACTGCGTCCATACTGAACACCGTGGTGGAAAGCAGCGGCGATTTGGAAAGCGGAATCAACAGTTACGTGGGTGGCGAAAGCCTGACCAAAGTCGGTGAAGAGCACGAAATTCTGACGGCACTGGAAGCAATTTTAAAAGTCAGTTCCAAACAGGAATAACGTTTTCTCCTTTCAGTTAACGTTTCCCGTAATTGACTTTCATAAAATTTATAAAAAGGATGGTAAAAACATGAAAAAGAAAAGCATGTGGTCGCTCAAACTCAACACGGCAGCTCTGGTTCTCATCCCCGCGGCGGTCGGAATCAACTACATCGGCAAGCTTTTCGCCGGTGCGCTGAAGCTCCCCCTGTGGCTGGACTCCATCGGCACAATCCTCGCGGCATGCCTTGCAGGCCCGATTGTCGGCGCGCTGTGCGGCGCAATCAACAACATTATTTACGGTTTCACCCTCGACCCGGTATCCTTTATTTACGCCATCTCCAGCGTGGCAATCGGTCTTGCCGCCGGTATTTTTGCCTATAAAGGCAAAATCAAAGGCGTTGTGGGCGCAATTCTTTCCGGCCTTGTCATTGCTTTGGTATCCACCGTTGTTTCCACCCCGATCAACATCGGCATGTACGGCGGGCAAACCGGCAACCTGTGGGGCGACGCTCTGTTTACCTGGTGCACCGCAAACAATTTCCCCATGTGGCTTGCTTCCGGCCTGGACGAACTGGTTGTAGATATTCCGGATAAAGTCGCGGTCACCCTTATTGCCTTCGGTATTTTCAAAGCACTGCCCAAAAAACTTACCATTCTGTACAGAAACGATCAGGAAATTGAGAGTCTGGATTAATTCACGTACATTCTACGTTTGGGGCGGCGCAAAAGCCGCTCCAAACTTTTCTTAATCGGTGGTATAATAGAACCGCCAAACCATTCACTTAAACTACAATCAGGAAGTGAACGTTATGAAAAGCATTAGTTTATATCAGGATAAAAATACGGCAATTCACAGATTGGACCCCTTAAGCAAAATACTGTATATTGTCGCGGTCAACATTGCCCCGCTGCTGCTGGGCAGTAAAATTGCCACGGCGGTATTCATTCTGGTCAGCATCGTCATTCTGGCTATGGGCAAGGTTTTAAAACGGACTGCACCGATGCTGGGTTTTTCCGGCCTGATTTTAATTACGGTTGTCATTATTCAGGGTATTTTCAGGCAGGGGAACGCAACGCCGGTTTTTGCTTTGGGTTCGGTCGTATTTTATAAAGAGGGTTTGCTGTTCGCGCTGGGGATTATGCTGAACGTCATCAACATTTTGATGAGCTTTTCCATCCTGGTGCTCACAACAAAGCCGTCAGACATGGTCGAAACCTTTGTCCGCATGGGACTTTCCCCGAAAATCGGATATGTGTTAAGCTCCGTCTTTCAGATTATTCCGCAAATGACCGAAACCATGGCCACCATTACCGACGCCCAGCGTTCCCGCGGGATGGAAACCGAAGGAAAACTGTCCACCCGCATAAAAGCGTTTTTCCCGCTGATTTCCCCGGTTGTTATGAATTCCCTGATCAGCACAAGGGAACGCGCCATTGCGCTGGAGGTACGCGGATTTGACTCCAAACAGAAGAAGTCGTTCCTGACCGAGGCGCGCAATTCCCGCACAGATACGTTTTTTCGAATTGCGCTGGCTGTTATTTTGATTGCATCATTGGCTTGGAGGGTACTGTTGTGGCTGAAATAAAAGTAGAACACCTGAAATACCGGTATCCGCTTACCAAGGAATTGGCTTTAAAAGATATTTCTTTTTCTATAAAGCCGGGGGAATTTATCGGAATTATCGGCGAAAATAACGCCGGAAAAAGTACGCTTTGCCAGTCGCTGGTCGGAATTATCCCCAGCTTTTACAAAGGCGCATACGGCGGCAAGGTATTCATTGACACTATGGAAGTTGCCAAACTCAGCGTAAGCGACATTTGCACAAAAGTAGGAATTGTATTCCAGAACCCGTTCAATCAGGTTACCGGTTCCAAACTGACCGTGTACGAAGAAATTGCGTTCGGTTTGGAGAACATGGGGCTGCCCCGCCCGGAAATGATTGAACGCATTGATTATTCGCTGAACCTGCTGGACATTTACAAATACAAAGACCGCAACCCGTTCGATCTTTCCGGCGGTCAAATGCAGCGCATGGCAATTGCCAGCATCATCGCCATGCGGCCCGAAGTCATTATTTTGGACGAACCCACCTCGCAGCTTGACCCCCAGGGAAGCGAGGAAGTGTTCCGTGCGGTACAAAGCCTGAGCCAGGAAGGCATAACCATTATTATGGTAGAGCACAAAATGGAAAAAATTGCGGAATACAGTGACCGAGTTATGCTGCTGAACGACGGTAATTTAATCGCCTTTGACACGCCGCAGAAAATATTCTCCATGGATGACCTGGAGCAATATGGCGTAAATGCGCCGACGTTTACCCGCATTTGCAAAAGCCTTGGAATTCGAAACCAGAGTACGGACTGCTACCCTGTTACCCTGCGGGAAGCAAAGGATGCCATGCACCTTCTTGGGAAAGGAATCAGCTTATGAAAAACATTGAAATCAAGGACATGCACTTTTCCTATACCAAAAATGAGCCGATTCTATCTGGCATCAACCTAATGCTCGACACGCGCACCACGGCGATTATCGGCCAGAACGGCGCGGGAAAAACCACCTTTGTAAAGCTTTTGAAAGGCCTTTTACGACCGGAGCAGGGAAAAATCCTGCTGGACGGCAAAGATATTGCGGAACTGACCGTCGCTCAAATATCAAAGCATATTGGACTGGTATTTCAAAACCCGAACGATCAAATCTTTAAGAATAAGGTAATCGACGAGGTTATGTTCGGCCCGCTGAACATTGGCATGAGCGAGGAAGATGCACGGCTTCATTCCAAAAAGGCGCTTGCCATGGTCGGGCTGGAGCATACCGCCGAAGAAAACCCGTATGATATGGGCCTTTCCGAACGCAAGTTGATTGCCATTGCCTCCATTTTGGCAATGGACACCGACGTGATTATTTTTGACGAACCCACCATTGCGCAGGATTACAAGGCCAAGGAAAAAATCAAAGAAATCATCCGCAACCTGAAATTCGAAGGAAAAATCGTACTGACAATCATACACGATATGGACTTTGTAGCCGAATGCTTTGAACGCACCATTGTGTTTGCCAAAGGAAAAGTTCTGCTGGACGGCCCAACTGCCGAGGTCTTTTCCAAACGGGACGAACTGGAACAGGCTTACCTGGAACCGCCCCACGTAACCCAGCTGTGCAACAGCTTGGGGTATGACGAAGTTTTTTTGAATGTGGACGATTTCGTGGCATACATTAAGCAAAAACGGGGCGACTCGTTATAAATCAGCCAATTATTTGCCTTTGTACTTTGTACTTTATACGTTGTAAAGGAGGACGGAATCATGAAAAAAATATTGGTAGTTGTGGATTACCAGAATGACTTTGTTGACGGAAGCCTTGGATTTGAAAAAGCGGTATCGCTGGACGAGCGTATTGTCCGCAAAATCGAGGAATACAAACAAAACGGAGACGAAGTCGTATTTACGTTTGACACACACGGGGAAAATTACATGCAGACACAGGAGGGCGGCAACCTGCCCGTGCCCCACTGCCTGAAAAACACCCCAGGCTGGCAGTTGTACGGCAAAACGGCAGATTGCTGCGACGAAACTACCCGCTGTTTTGAAAAGCCGACGTTCGGCTCCCTGCAGCTGGCCGGGTACCTTGCCGAAAACCGGTATGATTCCGTGGAACTGGTCGGCGTTGTTTCGAATATCTGCGTCATTTCCAACGCGGTTCTGGCCAAGGCGGCGCTGCCGGAAGCACAAATTATTGTGGACGCTTCCTGCACAGCCAGCAACGACGACGGCCTGAACGAAAAGGCGCTTGACGTGATGGAAGGCCTGCAAATTAAGGTTACGAACCGAAACTAAAATTAATGTAATTGACCGTAGTGTTTTATTGTAACAGAATCAACCCGAATAAAAACCCGCCCGATGTTCTCGGGCGGGTTTTCTGTTATTCTTTATACTTCCGTTTTCAGCACGCGCATGGCAGATTCTTCCGCGAACTGCTGGCTGTAAAGCGTATGATAATAGCCCCGTTTCTGCAAAAGTTCCTTATGTTTGCCCTGCTCAATAATTTTTCCGTCGCGTACCACAAGAATTAAATCGGCCTGACGGATGGTAGACAGCCGGTGTGCAATCAGGAAGGAGGTGCGGTCTTTCAGCAAATGGGAAATTGCCGCCTGAATCAGCTGTTCCGTTTGGGTATCGATGGAAGAAGTCGCTTCATCCAGAACAAAAATACGCGGATCAGCCAGAACGGCGCGGGCAAAAGAAATCAGTTGTTTTTCTCCGGTAGAAAGGCGGTCACCGCCCTCCCCCACACTGCTTTCGTACCCGTTCTCCAGCTTTTCGACCACCGTGTCGGCGCTTACGGCCTCTGCCGCACGCTTTGCTTCCTCGTCCGTCGCGTTCAGTCTGCCGTAACGGATATTTTCCATTACCGTTCCGGAGAACAGATGCGGATTTTGCAGCACATAACCGATGTTGCTGTGCAACCAAAGCTGGCTGCGTTCGCGGTAATCGCGGCCGTCAATCAGTATTCGGNNATCGGTTCAAAAAAGCGACAGGCCAAATTCACCAGCGTGCTTTTCCCCGCACCCGTTTCCCCCACAATCGCCACGGTGGTTCCGGCGGGGATTTTCAGGCTAAAATGACTTAACACCGCTTCATTGCCGTCCGGGTACTGAAAGCTTACGTCTTCAAATTCTATGTCGCCGCGAATCGGTTCCCAGTTTTCTTTTTTGGCGTGGAACGAATCGCCATACTTTGCAATCACTTCCGGGGTGTCTACAATATCCGCCTCTTTGTCCAGCAGGCCGGTCACCCGCTCAATGTTTGCCTGAACGGAGATTACGTCGGCAATATTGCGCGCCAGCTGTTGAATCGGTTCAAAAATACCGACCACATAAGAAGTGAAAGCAGACAGTGTTCCCAACAGCAGCATATTCTGCAGCACCATATTGCCGCCGTGGGCAAGCACCACCGCGGTAGCAATCGAACTGAGGAACAGCACCAGCGGAATGTAAACGGCGCTCAGCCGGGCCGACCGGACGGAAGATGTGCGCATATCCTTCGTAATATCAGTAAAGTCCTGAAAATTTTTCTCTTCAATCACCAGGGTTTTCGAGGTTTTCGCACCCATAATTCCTTCGTTGTACGCGCCGGTAATTTTGGAATTAATTTTGCGCACACGCCGGTTCCAGCCAAGAATACGGTCTTGAAAATAAAATGTGAGAAGCGCGATGGCGGGCACCACCAAAATGATTAACAGCGCCAGCTTTGCGTTCAGCACCAGCATGGCGACAAATACGCCGAGCACGTAAACCGACGACCACAGAATGTCGAAAAAGTTCCATGCTACCAAGCCCGCAATGCGGTTTGTGTCGCTCATAACGCGGGAAAGAATGTAGCCAACCGGCGTCACGTTGTAATACGAAAAAGACAATGTCTGCAAGTGAACAAAGCAGGCACGTTTCAAATCGCGCCCCAAATTCATTTCAATCCGCATAGAACCGCGGGTAAAAATGATAACGCAAACCGTCTGCAGGGTAATCGCCGCCGCATACACACCGGCAAACAGAACCAGTCCCTGCGTAGAACGCAGCTGAATAAAATGGTCAATGGCGTACCGCTGGAACAGCGGCAGCGCAATGTCCCCGGCGGCGCAAAACAGGTTTAAAATAACAACCATCATCAGCGTGCGCCGGTACGGCTTTAAGTACACAAAAATGCTTTTCCAGATTTTTAAGTCAAACGACCTTAAGTACTCCTGTTCATCGTAACCCATCAGTCCACCTCCTTTTCCAACAGCTTCCGGTCGTCGCTGCTCATTTGAATATCATAAATACTTTTGTAGATTCCGTCTTTGTGAATCAGTTCCTCATGAGTGCCAAGCTCCGCTATTTTGCCGTCATCCAGCACCAGAATCCGATCGGCCTGCATCAGAGTGGTAATTCGGTGCGAAATCAGAATTACCGTGGACTTGCCCAGATTCGTTTTCAGCGCCGCGCGAATTTGCGCGTCCGTTTCCGAATCCACCGCGGAAAGAGAATCGTCAAACACCATAACCGGAGCCTGCTGCATCAGCATGCGGGCAATGGCCACGCGCTGCTTCTGCCCGCCGGACAATGTTACCCCGCGTTCGCCCACAATAGTTTCATAGCCGTTGGAGAAGTCCTCCACGGCGTCGTCCACACAGGCAATCTGCGCGGCATGGCGCACTTCTTCCTTAGTCGCGCCGGGCCGTGTGGCGCGGATGTTTTCCTCAATGGTTCGGGAAAACAAAAACGGTTCCTGCAGTACCATCCCGATATTTTTGCGCAGATAGGAACGTTTGATTTTTGAAATATCCACGTCGCCTACGGTGATGCTGCCGCATTCGGGCGGCAAATCGTACAATCGATCCAAAAGGTGCATCAGCGTCGATTTTCCGCTTCCTGTTCCGCCCAGAATAGCGAACGTGCTGCCCGCCCGGATGGTAAAATCAATGTCTTGCAGCACCGGCTTTTGCCCTTCGTAAGTAAAATTAATATGATGGAACCCAATGTCCCGATTCATGGGCGGTTCCACGCTGTCCGCACTGTCCTGTTCAGGCTGCGCTTCCAGAATATACGCAACACGTTCAATCGAAACGCCAGCCTTGCTCATTTCGGACAAGATACGCCCCAGTCCACGGACTGGCCAGACCAGTGTGGCATTATAGGAAACGAACGCGAGAAATTCGCCCAGCGTAATTCTGCCGTTTACCGCCTCGATGACACCCATGACGATAACCGTTAGAATCTGCAGACCGGTAATCAGGTCGCCGATCCCCCAGTAAGCGCTCATTAACCGCCCTAAGCGAATCCAGAGGCCTGCAAATTTATCGTTGCGTTCATCAAAGCGGTCAATTTCAAACCCTTCACGGCCAAAGGCGCGCACCACGCGCACCCCGGTCAGGTTTTCCTGTACGGTAGAGGACAGTTCCCCTTCGGCTTCGTCCGCCACACGGAACCGTTTGGCAATTTTTGAATAAAAAACGCTGGAATAGATCACAACAACCGGAATAAACGCAAGCGCAACCAGCGAGATTTTAACGTTCATGGAAAACATAATTCCCATGGACAAAACAATAAGAAATACCGTTCGGAAAACTTCCAGCAGCTGATTGCTGACAAAATTGCGGATTACGTCCACGTCCGACGTACAGCGCTGAATGATTTCGCCCGTCTGATTTTGGCTGTGCCATGCAAAGGGAAGGCGCTGAATGTGGCCGAACAGCTCGTCACGCAGCGCTTTTACAAAGTTTTCCGATGACTTTGACACGCCCATCGTACTGAAATAGCTGCAAATACCCGACAGCACCGAAACCGCCAAAATTACCCCTGCCGAAGCAAGCAACAGCCGTGCCGGGTCGCTGCGGGCGGCTTCCAGTGAAAACGCAGAAATCAGCCACTGGGGCAGGCTGTACGCCTGCTTGCCGATCACGGAGTCCACCGCCACACGAATCACCTGCGGGGTAACCGCGTTCAACGCGGTATTCAGCATGGAAAAAACAAGCGCCAAGGCGAAAATTCCCACGCTGCTTTTCAAAAAGCGCCAAATCAGCGCCGCTTTTTGCTTTTTCAATCTATCACCCATTCTAATTTATAAAAGAAATAATGTGCTTTTTCTCTTTCTTCGAATCCCTGTATTCCTAACTCATTAGGAAAGAACATCTTGCTATTCTGAAAAAACATTACTATACTTGGAAAAGAATACATATAGAATAGAACCTAAATTCAGAAACAGGAGAGATTCAGATGAAAGTACTCATTTTATCGGGAACACCGAAGCACGAAGGCCTATGTTGTTCCTGTGTGGACGCCGCCCAGGCCGGAGTGGTAAAGTCCGGCGCGGAGTGCGAAGTTGTTCGCCTGTGCGACTATAAACTGACACGCTGTGCCATGTGCACAGACGGCTGGGGCGCCTGCCGCGCGGAACATACCTGTACATTCGGCGACGACGGCTTTTCGGTAATTCAGCAAAAAATCGCCAATGCCGACGCCCTCGTTCTGGACACCCCCGTTTATTGGGGCGACATGACCGAAATAATGAAGGCGTTTTTCGACCGTTTCCGCCGCTGCGAAGCGATGAAGGGCGACGAAGGCGCAATGGCCGGTAAACCGGTTCTGCTTATCGCGTCCCCCGGCGGCTCCGGCAACGGCATGATTAGCTGTCTGGAGCAAATGGAACGCCTGTGCCGCCATCTTCGTGCAAACATATTCGATTATGTCGGCGTTAACCGATGGAATCAGAATTATAAAATCGCCGCAATCAGTGAAGCTGCAGCCGCACTGACCAAACCTGTGAAATAAAGCCGCATTTTAAAGCGAAAGGCTTCCGTCCTCACGACGGAAGCTTTTTTTGATTTGAGGATCGGCCGCTTTGCGCTCCTTTTTCCTTGGCGTTCCCGGCGGCACGGTAATACAGCAGGGCGCCGGTCAGGCCGACAGCGGCAACCCCAGCCAAGCCGTAAAACGCACTGCGCAGGCTGAACGCCCCGGTCACAGCCCCGGTCAAAACCGGGAATGTGGTCATGCCGACCGCGTACACCGCCTGAAAAAATCCCATTGCGGTGGAACGTTTCCCTTCCGGAACCGACTGCATCGCTTCAGAATTACAGAACGAGAACAGAACTCCTGTTGACAGCCCGGACAGAATCTGCGCAACATAAATCCACTCCACCGACGGGAGGTTGGGAATCAAAACGCAGTACAGAACAAGGCAGACCAGAATAGCGGGAATCCAGAACCGGGCACCCCGCTTTTGTGCCGATTTCGAAGCGGCATAGTAAGAACTGAGGACTGCCGCCAAAATATATATAATAGAGCAAATCCCAATTTGCAGGCTGGTCGCACCGCGCGCCTGAGCTGCCTGCGTAACAAACGACATAGAGGTGGACATTTGCACCCCCTGCTGAATCAGCGCCAGCAGCGAAAACACGATCAGCCGCCGGTCGGCATACACCGTAACCAGCTGTTTTACGGAAAAGGGTTCGAATTCCTGCCGCTGTTCCCGAATACACAGCGCCAGTAAAAAAGCAGGAAGCGCGGCAGCAAACCCCAATTCACACAGCAGCTTCATGCCGTGGTGCTGGTAAAGGAGCGTTCCGGTGACAAACCCGGCCAGAATTCCAAAATTATTAGCCCCCACGATTAACCCGGAGGCGTTTTGCAGTTTCCCTTTCGGAAAATAAGTAAAAAACAGAACCATAAAGGAAATCCACATGGCGGCCGCTAAACCGGAAAACAGGCTTGCGGTAAGAAACCCGATTTCATTCGGCAGAAAAATACGGAAGAGAGACGCACAGCCGGAGGCCACCACGCCCAAAAGGATAAACGGTTTGTGCCTGCCTTTCCGGTCAGCCATTAATCCCACCGGAAGCCGCAGAGCAAACTGGGAAAAGCCATAGGCCCCCACCACAATGCCCACAACCGACGGCAATACCCCAATGGAAGCCAAATACGCCGCCTGATACGGAACATAAACATACTGGGAAAACCAGAAAAACGTAACCACGCTCAGCAAAAGCACTTCCTGTACCCGGTCCGACTGCACCCATTTCTGTACTTTCATCCGCAATTAGCTTCTTTCTCTTATCATTTTACCTTTTCCAAGCAGAAAAACACCCGCCCATTACAAAGCGAAAGCCACCGCGCCGTTAAGCGCAGGGCTTTCGCTGAAAATTCCGTATTGGCGTCCGGTTGTTACGGTTCGGAACCCGGCTTCAGCCCCAGGTCGCACCCCAAAGCTTCATTGCCTTAATAATCGGTTTCAGACTTTTCCCTTTTTCAGTCAGGGAATATTCAACTGTCGGAGGAATGGTGGCATAAGCCGTCCGTTCGATAATACCGTTTTTCTCCAGTTCCTTCAGGCGCACCGTAAGGGTTTTGGGGCTGACCCCCTCCAGCGACTTCCGCAGTTCGCCGAACCGCTTGGTACCCTCAATTAAATCGCGGATAATTAAAAAAGTCCATCTGCCGTCCAAAACGTCCAGCGCCTTTGTTATGGAGCATTCCACATCTTCGGGGCACTCTGCATTGCCCTCAAGCACTTCCGTTATGGCTACTTCTGACTCTGAATTCAAACCAAACATCTCCTAAACTGTCCAATAGTATCTTTTATGTAACTATATGACGTAAATGTAACTACTTTACATTGTATACTCCCCAATGCTATAATGTCAACAGCAAAATAAGCGAGGGTAAATTTGCAGTAACGAACAAAAACGGGAGGAAACAGCAATGAATCAATTTGAATTTTATTCTCCTACAAAGGTGCTCTTCGGCAAAGGCGTAGAAACCAAAGTAGGTGCGGAAATTAAGGCCTGGGGCGGCTCCCGGGTTTTAGTTCACTTTGGCGGCGAAAGCGCAAGGAAAAGTGGTTTGCTTGACCGGGTCGAAGCTTCGCTGAACGCGGCCGGCATTGCATTCGTCACCCTGGGCGGCGTGGTTCCGAACCCGCGGCTTGGGCTGGTAAAGGAAGGAATTGAACTGTGCCGCAGGGAAAACGTCGACTTTATTCTGGCGGTCGGCGGCGGCAGCGTAATTGACTCTGCCAAAGGCATTGCGCTGGGTGTGAAATACGACGGCGATGTTTGGGACTTATACGACGGAATTTCCGAACCGACCGGAAGCCTTCCCACGGCAAACATCGTAACGTTAGCCGCAGCAGGAAGTGAAACCAGCGAGCACACCGTTCTCACCAACGAAAACGGCGCAATCAAGCGGGGGTACGGCCACCCGCTGTGCCGCCCGAAATTCACGCTGATGGATCCGGAACTTACGTATACTCTGCCCCCATACCAGACTGCATGCGGAATCACAGATATTATGATGCACACGCTGGACCGTTATTTTTCCCCCGGCGGCTGCAACGAAATGACCGACCGCATTGCGGAAGAAGTATTGAAAACCGTGATTCAGTTCGGCAAAGTCGCCATGAAGGACCCGACAAACTACGACGCGCGTTCCGAAATTATGTGGGCAGGCAGCCTTTCCCACAACGATTTAACCGGCCTTGGCCGAATCGGCGACTGGGCGCCGCATCAGTTGGAACATGAACTGAGCGGATATTATGACGTTTCTCATGGAGCGGGGCTTGCCGCTGTGTGGGGCGCCTGGGCCCGCTATGTTTACAAAGCGGACATCATGCGTTTTGCCCGGTACGGAGTAAATGTGTTCGGCCTTGCGCTCAACTATAAAAACCCGGAGGAAACCGCACTGCAGGCAATTTGCGCCACGGAAGAATACTTCTCCTCCATCGGCATGCCCATTACCATAACCGAGCTGATTGGCAAAAAAATTCCCGACGAAGTAATTGCGGAGATTGCCGAAAAATGCACGTTCTTCGGCCGCCGCACCATCGGCGGGCTAGTCGTACTGGATAAACCGAAGATTGTTGACATTTACACCGCAGCAAGATAAATCCTGTTTTCCTTTCGAAGAAACAGGATTTCAAATTTAATGGGAGGATGAAACCACATGGAACAAATGCAGCAAAAGAAAATCAACTGGGGTGTTCTTGGCTGTGCGGGAATTGCGGAAGGCCGAGTCATTCCGGGGCTTTTAAAAGCCGGAAATGCCGTGCTATACGCTATTGCCAGCAGAGGTAACGGCGAAAAGCTGACGAACTTTCAGCAGAAGTTCCAGCCGGAAGTCGTTTACGAAAGCTATGAAGCCCTACTGGATGACCCGAAGGTGGACGCCGTTTATATTCCCCTGCCAAACGGCTTGCATTTTGAATGGGTACTGAAGGCAGCAGAAAAAAAGAAGCATATTCTTTGTGAAAAACCGCTCGGCGCAACACAAAAGGAAGCGAAGCAAATGCAGGAAGCCTGCGATAAAAACGGCGTTCTGCTGATGGAAGCATTCGCTTACCGTCAAAGCCCCCTCACTTTTCGGGCAAAAAGCATTGTGGATTCCGGTATTCTGGGGAAACTTCAGCTGATTGAATCCCATTACGGATACAACTTACAGAATGAAGCGAATGTGCGCCTGTCAAAGGAACTGGCCGGCGGCGCAACCTATGACATCGGATGTTACAACCTGAACCTAATCCGTTACCTTGCGGGGAGCGAACCAACTAAAATTTCCGCTACCGGTAAAGTCAGCGAAAAGTTTGGCGTAGACCGGGAAAGCACCATCGTTATGGAATTTGAAAACGGCTTGAAGGCAGTTTCACACTGCAGCTTCAATGTTTTCCCGTACTGCGGTTATATGGTGGTGGGCGACAAAGGAATATTGACCGTTCCGTTTGAATTCAATTCCAAGGGAACAACCAAAATTCAGGTAAAAACCGCAGAAAAGTCGGAGGAATTTGTCGTGGAATGCCCCGACAACTATATGCTTGAAATTGAGCAGTTCGGAAGAGCTATTCTGGGTGAGGGAGCTCCTTTGATTACGTATGAGGATACGCTCGGCAACGCCGCTGTCATTGACGAAACGTTACGGCAGCTTTTCGAAAAATAATGTGCCGGCTATTCCTGCATTCAATTTACCCATTCTCGTTAATTTCGTAATGCAAAAGCTCCTGCCGTTACTTGCGGCAGGAGCTTTTGCATTATTCGGGAGGACTGGAAGGCGGCGTCTTTTCGTCCTTTTCCTTTATTTCTTCCTCCGGATGTTTCCCCAGTTCATTGGAAAACTCCGTCCGGTATTTCGGACTGCGCAGAATTTGCCGAACCGCGGCTCCTTTTCCGGAACGGCGGTACATTCGGACGAATATATAGCTCACTGAATAAAATATTACCATTATTACACCCGCGATTAATCCGGACGTTTGCCCGGGGACAAACGGCATGCTTACAATGGTGGCAATCAGCGACAGCAAAACAAACAGCGAACTGTACGGGAACCCCCAAAGCTGACATTTCCCGTCCGGCGGGCAACCGTTCTTAATCCGAAATCGGATATGCGTCGCCATGATAACCACGTAAGTAAAAAGAAGCGCGAATCCGCCGGAGCTGATTAAAAACAAATACACTTTTGGAAACAAAAGACCGAACCCAAGGCCCACGAGCATGGCGGCACCGGAAAACAGAATTCCGCGGTACGGAACGTCTTTTTTATCTTCCAGCCAGTCCGGTGCCATTCCCTCGTCCGCCAAAGAACGCATCATTCTTCCCAGACCGAACATGGCGGCCAGCATGGTGGAAAGAATTGCTGTAATCAAAACGATGTTTACGACGGTTCCCGCCCAAGTGATTCCTCTTCGGTTCAAAGCAGCAACCATAGGGCTCATGTCCTCACTGATGTCCGCAGTAGAAATCAGCGGAAGAATGGCGGCAACCGACAAAATGTACAGCCCGACCAAACCGATGACCGTATAATTAATCGCCTTTGGCACCGTGACTTTTGGATTCTCCGCTTCTGAAGAAGCCAGTCCGATAATTTCGAAACCGGCGTAGGAAAACATTACAATCAGCATACTTCCTGCTACGCCCTTTATGCCGCCCGGAATAAATATTTCGCTGCCCAACGCACCGTTTCCAACTGCCGGCCTTCCCGGAAAAAAGCCTATAACCAGCAAAACCGCCATGATGATAAACGAAACGATTGCCAGCAGTTTGACTGCGGCAAGCCCGCTTTCCAGCTTACTTAATTTATCGGCGCCCAGCAAATTCAGTAAGGTAACCCCAACAATTATCACGCTGCCCAGCAGCGGGATGGATCNNTCCCGTACCAGAATAGAAACCGCTGTCGATTCGCTGGACATAGCCAGTACCATTCCCGTCCAATACACCCACCCGACCACAAAACCGGTACCCTGCCCGAAGGATTGTGCGGCAAAGGTACGGAACGAACCGGAATCCGGATTTGCCACAGTCATTTCCGACAGTGCAAAAAGAATAAAATAAACCAGTATTCCGCCGAACACATACGATATAATTACGGCCGGCCCCGCCGCGTGAATTGCCACAGATGATCCCAGAAAAAACGAGCCTCCGATCACCGTCCCCAATGCCATCATGGTAAGCTGCCATGCGGACAGCCCTTTTTTTTTCTTTTTCATATTCCCTTCTCCCAACGCGGCATCCGGAATAGCCCAATTCAGCTTTAAAATGGATGTCAGGGGTTATTATTTCTCAAAATCAGGAACAAATTCGACCAATCCGCAATTCCTGTAAAACGTATTTGCCAAAGAACAAAGAAAGACTCGGGGAATCGTTTGATTCCCCGAGTCTTTAAAACAGATTTTTTATTTTTTGTTTGCCTGCAGGAAAGCGGTCAGCTGATTTTGCAGCTCCGCCTGAACTTTATCCAGACCCGCGGCGTTAAGCTGCTGTTTCAACTGCTCAAAGCCCTGCACCGGGTCAACATACCCCAGTTTCAGCGGTACGTAATATTGCGTCATGACATTTTGAATTGCAGCATATTCATTCTTCACCGGGTCGGAATTAAACGAGAAGCCGGTGTAAATATTCTCAATTGCGCTGTTCTTCAGCTGCTGCCTGTAATCTGCAAGATTCGGCGGAGCACCAACAGCATCTTTAAAGAACTTGTCGTCACGGAAGCCCCAGGTACCGTTCTCCTGTGTAAAGCCGTCTTTATCAATCGTTTCAATCAGATTATTTGTAATTTTGTAGTGTTTGCCTTCAATACCGTAGGTAAGCAGGTTATAGTAAGACTGGTCGTTCCTGATTTTTTCCAGAAGCATCATGGCGCGCTCCGGATTCTTTGCAGAAGCGGGAATCGCCATGCCGTCCTGCATATAGGAAAGCGGGTAAACCGGAACGAAGCTGGTGTACTGGGCATCTGCGCCCGGAGCGACGTTTTCCAGCATGCGGTAATCGCCGATCCAGGTATCCATGTTATGAATCTTCGAACCGGCTTTTCCGTTACGGAAAGCGTCCGCGTCTTTGTTGGAAAGAACAGACTTCGGCCAGAAACCCTTGTCAGACCAGCTCTTCAGGCGCTTAAATATATCCTGAATGCCGTTTACCTGCGTAATATTGATTACTTTTCCATCCGGATCGTCAATTTTCACCCAGAACGGGCAGTTGATAATGTCGCCGGTCAGGTAATGCAGCCCCTGCGATGCAGTGAACATGGTGTCAATATGGGTTACGTCCGCACTCATGCCGGTCGGGTCAAGGGTGGGATCGTTTTTAACAACATTTTCAAGGTATTTTTCGTAATCATCTACTGTTTTAATCGAGGTCATTCCATACTTTTTCAGCAGGTCGCCCCGGTACATCGGGCCGTATGTATTGTAAGAAGTATGGTTCGGCGCCATTGCGTAAAGGTGACCGGCAACCGTTGCCTGCTGCAGCGCCTGCGGGCTTTCGGAGGCATAGCTTTGCGGCGCATAAGTCTTAAACAGATCGTCCACAGGCAGGAACGCACCCTTTTGCGCCTGCTGGCTGAAATTAAGCCAGGTCGCAACGTAAATCAAATCCACCGGTTCGCCGGAAGAAAGGATAAGCGGATATTTGGTGGTGAAATCGCCCCAGCCGATGTAATTGATTTTCAAGGTGCAGTTCAAATCGGCTTTCGCCTTTTCATTGAACAGCTTCATGACCTCGTCATGGTCACGGGACGGGCTGCCAAGAACATACATAACAATTTCCACTTCTTTGGAGGTGTCGACCTTGGGCGTTTCGGAGGGTGCAGCCTGGCTTGCCGTTTCGGCTTTGCTTTCAGGAGCCGCGCTGGTTTGCGCCGGGGCATTGCTGCATCCGGAAAAAGCGGTGAAGACGATCAGAACAAGGGCAACGACAAAACTGAACGCTTTTTTTACCTTTTTCATAAAATCCTCCTCTTAAAAATTTATATAAATCACTGGGATACAATGATTTAGCCTTTTACTGAACCGATGGTAATTCCCTTTACAAAATACTTCTGTACGAACGGGTACACCAGAACAATCGGCCCCGTGGCTATGACGGACATGGCCAGCTTGAGCGACTGTGTGGGCAGGCTGCTTTTTGCAATGTTAGAAGCCGCCGACACCCGGTTCATTGCTTCGGTCTGCGAAAGCATGTTATAAAGCAAATACTGGAGCGGATATTTTTTAAAGTCCGTCAGGTACAGCATGGCGTTGTACCAGTCGTTCCAATAATCCAGCGCCAAAAACAGCCCGATGGTCGCAAGCGACGCTTTGGAAAGCGGAAGAATCAACCTTGTGAAAATAATAAAATCGTTTGCACCGTCGATTTTGGCCGATTCGGAAATCGAAGCCGGAATCGCGCCGATAAAATTACGCATAATCAGAAGATAAAAAACATTTATCATTAACGGCAGAATCAAAGCAAGGAAGCTGTCCTTCAAATAAAGGTAACGGATGAAAAAGATGTAAATTGCAACCATTCCGCCGCTGAACAGCGTGGTAAAGTAAAAAAAGAACGCCATTTGATTTCGGTACCGAAAATCCCTGCGGCTTAAAACATAGGCCGCCATAGCGGTAACGAACAGCCCCACTCCCGTACCCACCACAGTAATAAAGATGGTCACACCGTAAGCCCGCAGCAAATCCTGGGGGTACCGGAACAGCAGTTCATACGCTTTTGTATTAAAATCGCGCGGCAAAATTCCGTACCCGTAGTTCGTGATGGCCTGCTCGGAAGTAAACGAACCGGAAATCAGCATGATAAACGGAGTCAGGCACAGCAGCGCGACAATCAGCACAAAGGTATAACCAATCAGGTTAAACAGAATCCACGTTCCCCGGCTGTTCACCCTTTTTTTCTTTAATATTTGCACTTTCATTTTCATAATTGCAGCAGGCATAAGTACCCTCCTTGTGAAATCGCACCCTGTAAATTTTAGTAAAATGAAAATCAGAACAGTGCGTTATCATAATCGACCTTCCGCACAATTCCGTTGACCGCCATAATGATGATAAAGCAAAGGAAGGACTGATAGAACGTGGCGGCCGCCGTCATTCCGATGTCGCCGCCGTTGACCAGTGAGCGGAACACAAACGTGTCGATTACGTCGGTTGCGTTGAAAAGCTGCCCGTTATTTCCCACAATCTGATAAAACATTTGGAAGTCGCCGCGCAATATTCTGCCCACATTCAGAAGCAGCATGGTTATGATGGTGGGGCGAAGAGACGGCATGGAAATATACCGGATTTTCTGGAACACGTTGGCGCCGTCAATGTCCGCCGCTTCGTAGCACTGCGGGTCCACATTGGTAATGGCCGCCGAATAAATGACCGAATTGTACCCGGCCCATTTCCAGGAATTAAAAAACGCAATAATTAAAATCCATGCAACCGGCTGGCTGTACACATCCACCGGGCTTGCACCCAACGATTTCAATACCGTATTCATGGTTCCGGATTCATAATTGAAAATGTTGTAGACAAACGCGCCGACAATAATCCAGGAGATAAAATACGGCAGAAAGATAACGGACTGGGTTATCCGTTTAAAATATTTCAGTCGGATTTCATTAAAAATTACGGCGAGAATTACCGCAAGAAGCTGCGACGTTATCAGATTAAACAGATTGAAAAAAATCGTATTAAATGTAACCCGCACCCCTGTGCCGGAAATAAAAAAATACCGAAAGTTATTCAGCCCTGCCCATGGGCTGCCGAATATTCCCAAATCAAACCGGTAATTTTTAAAGGCCAGAACAATTCCGGCCATTGGTATGTAACACAAGACGATAATCAGGAGCAAAGCCGGAAGAATCATAAGAAAAAGAGTTCTGTTTTTCTCCAGCTCAAAAAGGCCCCGCTGTATTTTCATCGCGCCTAAGACGCTTTTCTTCATTCAGTATCCTCCTTTGTAAATTGCTGCATCCTTAAAGTGAAACGGTATTGTTCAACTGCAGTTTTATTTTATTCCACAAAGCGAAAATAGTATATATATTCCAATTACGATATTAAGGAATTTTATACGTTTTCGACAAGGACAAACTTTCTTTTTTAGACTCTACAAATTCGGGGGTTATACAGCAAAGAAACGCCCTGCTCCGAAAAACAGAGCCAGGGCGTTTTTGATTGCAATTGTTACTCTTCCTCACAGTCGACCGGAATGACAATGTCGACCGTCGTTCCCTCGCCTGCTGTACTGTGGTAAAGCAAGCCGTACTTCGGCCCGTAACGCAGTTTAATGCGGGTATCGGTATTGTACACCCCGTAGCCATGGTCGCCTTCCGTTCCATTCAGACGGGTAATGCGCTCCATTTGTTCCTCATTCATTCCTACCCCGTCGTCCCGTACGGTCAGAATTAAATTTTCTTCCTCGATTCTGCCGGTTATCCATATGGTTCCCCCAAGGCCTTCTTCTTTTTTTAAAATTCCGTGCAGAATGGCGTTTTCCACAATCGGCTGCAGAATAAGCCGCAGAATTTTGCAGCGGGCGGCTTCCGGCGAAAGCTCCACCACCAGCCTGATTTTATCGCTGTACCTGAAATTTTGTATTTGGATATACGCTTTCACATGATCCACTTCGTCCTGAACGGTAACAATATTTTTTCCTTTATTCAGGCTTAATTTATAAAACTTGGCGAGAAGCTGGGCGATGTCTGAAATTTCAAAGGCGTCGTATTCCATTGCCTTCCAGTTAATCAGGTCAAGGGTATTGTACAGAAAATGCGGATTAATCTGTGCCTGCAGCACGTTCAGCTCAGCGTTTTTCTTTTCCGCCCCCAACTTGTACTGCTCATCGACCAGTGTTTTTATGCGGCGAACCATGTAATTGAAGCTTTTCATCAAATGCCCGATTTCATCGTTCCCGGTCACCTTTACGCTGACATTCAGGTCGCCCTGCTCCACCGCGTTCATCTTTCTGGACAGAACGGACAGTTTTTTTGTCATCGGGGTGGAAATCAACACCGCAATCAGGCAGGCAATCAGCCCAATAGCCAGCATAACCAAAATCATAGTCAAACGAATGGCGTTGCCGGGCGATAAAATTTCATCGTAAGGAATTACCGCAATCAGCGTCCAGTCCGTGTCCTGTACCACCTGCGCGTTAACAATGTAATGGCTGCCGCCAAAATACATATTTTCCCACTGAATGGGTTCCATGTCGGTGGGATTGATCATTTCTTTCTGCAAATCCAGCTGATTTAGCATTTCGTCATTGGAACAGCAAATAAGCTGCCCTTGGGCATTCTGTAAAAACACGACTCCATTCCGGGTAATATTGGACTTAATCAAAATATTTTTTACATCGCTTTCCAAAAGGCAGACCTTTACCACGCCAATCAACTGGCGCATATCGTCCACATTCCATATTTTTCGCAGCAGCGGAATGACCCGAACCGAATCAATATCGTTCCGGTTCTGCACCAGCACATCTTCCGGCGGCATCCATGTCACCTTTTCCTTCGATTGCATCAGCTTATTGTAAGCGGCCGTATTCTGCAGGCTGCGCATTCCGGCAAAATTAATGTCCTGCTTTGCGTACACAAGGCTGTCGTCCACATACAGGCACATTCTGTAAATTCCGTTCGTACCCGTAATGCTGTACATGGATTTTTCCAGCATGTTCATGTCGTTCAGCTGCTGAATGATGTCGCCCTTTTTCGGCTCCATATTTTTCGTAAGAATATGCTGTATGTCCGAATTGATGTATACCATATCGGAAGCATATTCGGAGGACTGCACCTTATTCTGTATGAAATTATTCGCCTGTTCGAAAGACTGGTTGGCCGAATAGATGATTTGGTTGCGGAATTCTTTTGAAACACTGGTGTACGAAATATAAGTTAGAACGGCAAGCGGAAGGAAAATCAGCAGAAGATAAGAGGCCATCAGCTTTTTCTTCATGGGGGAATCGGCGAACCAACGCCTTACCCCCGTAATAACCCGTTTCATTTCACATGCTTCTCCCTATATTCCGACGGTGTGACTCCCTCCAACTTTTTAAATGCCTTGGCATAATAATTCGCGTCGCTGTACCCCACCTGATCTGCCACTTCATACAGCTTTAACTGCGGGTTCTGCAGCAGGTACTTGGAATTCTGAATTCGAATTTCGGCAATGTATTCGCTTACGGTTTTCTGCGTTTCTTTCTTGAAACAATAGGACAGGTAATTGGGAGTCAAAAGCACCGAATCCGCCATCTGCTTTAACGTGAGCGTTTCCTCCTGATAATGCTGATTAATGTATTTGATTACATTGGAAATAGCGAGATTTCCGGTACTGCGCTTTTCCAGTTCCTCAAAATAGCAATTCAGTTTATTCAGCATAAACTGCTGCATTTCCGCCAGTGTTTCGAACCTGCCAACACAGTCCCAAACGAATTCCTGCCCCTTTCCCCCGAAATCATCCAGCGAAATTTTCTGTTCCTCCGCTTTCCCCAGCAAACCGAACAGGAGGGTATTGAAGATGCTTTTTACATTGCTTACCATGGTGGACTGGTTTTTCAGCAGATCACTGCACAGGGAATTGATTAAATCCTGCGCCTCTTCCCGGTCCGGTTCAACAAGGCTCCGTGTAAAACTTTTGTAAAGCGATTCATCGGCTTTATAGGCCATTGGAGGCATAATGCTGTAAAATACAATTTGATCGTACCCTAAAAAGAAAAACCGCTGCATGGAAATTTCCGCCGTCTGGTATGATTTATAGACTGTGTCCAATGTGGACGTGCGCTGGCCGACCGCAAAAAATGCCGTTCCCCCCTGAAACGCCAAAGCTTCCCTTACCTGCCCAAACGCCTGTTTTACGCTTTTCTGGCAGTGAATGGAATCCTCGCACAACACCAGCATGCACTGATTTTCCTCTTTCAGCATTTCAATGTGATGAATCGAGCGAAAGCAATCGGCCGTTTTATTCCATGCTTCGCTAAGGTCGGACTTTCCTGAATTCATATGTAATTTTACGGATACGATAAAAAAACAGCCCGTACGAGGGAAGTCGTCGCCAATCATGCGCAGGCATTCCCGAACACTTCCCATATTGCAGCCGGGCCGAACCAGACTTTGAAGGATGCGGTTTTTGATCAGTGTAATGTCCTGCGTAATTACACGGCGCAGTTCACGGTGCTTTTCCTGCTCAACCCGACCGCTGCGGTGTTCTTCCGCCGCTTTTCGGATAGCACCGGAAATTTCCGCAATATTAATCGGTTTTTCCACATAACTGACCGCGCCCAGATCAATCGCCGCTTTTAAATATTCCTTATCGCAATATCCGCTTAAAAAGATGATTTTGCATTCGGGCAAAATCTTTTTTGTTCTGCGGGCAAATTCAATTCCGTCCATGTTTGGCATGCGGATGTCGGACAAAATAATTTCATAATGCTCCTGCTCTGCCATTTTTAAAGCTTCGCTGCCGTTTTCCGCCTGCTCCACCCGGTCAATTCCAAGCTTCTGCCAGGGAATAAACTTTACCAGCCCGTTGCGCGTTGTGGATTCATCATCAACAATAAGAAGCTTCATTGTGATCCCTCCCTGCATCGTTTGGCTTATGGCTTTCGCAAAATAAGGTTCCTTTAAAAATCGAAAACATAATATCATACTGAAGCGGTATTATGCAACAGAAAAATTTTCAATAAGAATATAAAATTTTACGATTTTGCAAAAAATACCCGCCGCACCAACTGTACTGGCACGCCGGGCATTCAATTGCCGTATTAAATTTCAAACTTATTCGGTTACTACGCCTTTGCGCAAAATAATGTTTGCGTAAAGCGCCATTTCCGATGTGGTAACAATTGCGTACGCTTTTTTTGCTCTTTCATAAAACGCAAAACGCTCCACATATTCAATTTTATTGTTTTCGGGCTCGTATTTTTCAATAATTTTTTTATAGTCGTCCCAAATCACCGGTACGTAAGGGTCGCCCGGAACCACTTCCATCAGGCCAATTTGTTTTTCGCTGTAAGAGTCCAGCGGCATCAGCTTTAAGATAGCGTCGAGCACCTCGGGCACGCCGTTTCCGTCGCAGCGCACCAAACGCTGTGCATTTGCGGCACCCGGAAAATTGCCGTCAGAAATGACGATTTCATCCCCGTGGCCCATTTCCATCAGAATTTTCAGCAGCTCCGGCTGAAGAATACTGGGAATTCCTTTTAACATTTATTTCTCCTCCTAATGAACTATAAAAGGCGGAATCCGGTACCCCTTTTCACGAGGGGCACAACGGATTCCGCCCCTGTCGTTTATATCAAGAAAGCGCGAATCGATTATTTATAGAGCGGGCCGTAAGTCTCGCAGGCTCTGTAATCAGCGGACTCAAGGTCTTTGGTACCGAATGCTGCCCAGGAATGCGGACGGTAAATTTCGTCGTCGTCCACGTTATGCAGGGCTACCGGAATACGCAGCATGCTGGCCAGAGTAATCAGGTCTTTTCCCACATGACCGTAAACGCTGGCGCCGTGGTTTGCACCCCAGTTTGCCATTACGCTGTAAACATCCTTAAACGCGCCCTTGCCGGTCAGTCTTGGCACGAACCAGGTAGTCGGCCAGGTGCGGTCGGTTCTCATGTCGAGAATATGGTGTACTTCCGGGTCAAGCACTGCGGTGTAGCCTTCGGCAATCTGCAGTGTGGGGCCAATACCGTCCACAATATTCATGCGGATCATGGTAATCGGCATTTCCGCGTCGGTCTTAAAGTGGGAGGAGAATCCGCCGCCACGGAAGTATTCATAGTCCGCGCGTTCCCAGTCGGTTGCTGCCAGGCAGGCTTTAATGTCCTCATCGGTCATGTTCCACCATTCCTTCATGCAGCCTTCGCCCTTTTCGTTCTTGGAGGCACCGGTGCCGTCCAACGCGGTTGCGCCGGAGTTAATTAAATGGATAAAGCCGTTTGCGGCAATGCCTTCCGGCTTTTTGCCGGTCACGCGTTCCACTGCTTCGGGGCTCCAGTATGTTCTTACGTCGGAGAACAGCGGCGCTTTGTTGGATACCAACGAGCCAAGCAGCATGGCTGCTCCGTTCATAGTGTCGTTTTCTGTTGCAAACGCAAGCGGTTTTCTTGCGCCGTTCCAGTCAAATGTACTGCACAGAATCGCTTCCATGAAGTCGCCGTTCGGCAGCCAGTCCGTCCACATGCGCTGGCCCTGGAAACCGCCCGCAATGGCGTTTCTGCCCAAAGCTTCTTCATGCCAGCCCATTTCGTCAATCTTTTCGTTGCCAAGCATAATATCCCTTACAACTAAAGTCTGCTTTACAATGAATTCCCAGTCTTTGTCTGCCGGAACAACCTTGGACTTTGTAATAATTTCGGGTAAGTTTTTGCCCGCGTTTTTGTCAAAGCCCTCTTTGCAATATTCTTTTACCCATGCGAGCGCTTTTTCGTATTCCGCGTGGTCGTAAATTTCCAGCTTGATTCTTCTGAGGATTTCGGTCATGTCAACCCACTCTGCGCGGATGCCGAAATACTTTTGCCAGAATCCGGCGTCGCAGTAAGAACCGGCAATCCCCATTGCGATGGAACCGAAGTTGACATAAGCCTTATTTTTCATCTGGCCTACTACAACCGCGCATCTTGCAAAGCGCAGGATTTTTTCCTGAACGTCTTCCGGAACGGATTCGTTGTTCGCGTCCTGCACGTCGTGGCCGTAAATAGAGAACGCCGGCAGGCCCTTCTGGGCATGTGCCGCAAGAACCGCCGCAAGGTAAACCGCGCCCGGTCTTTCCGTTCCGTTAAAACCCCAAACCGCTTTTACGGTGAGCGGGTCCATATCCATTGTTTCGCTGCCGTAGCACCAGCAGGGCGTTACCGTAAGGGTACCGCACACATTTTCCACCGCAAATTTCTCGGCGCATCTGCCTGCTTCGGCACCGCCGCCGATGGTGGTGTCTGCAATGACGCACTGTACCGGTGTGCCATCTGCATATTTCAAATTTTCACTGATCAGCTTTGCCGCGGCTTTCGCCATGCCCATGGTCTGTTTTTCCAGGCTTTCCCGTACGCCGCCCCATCGTCCGTCAATGGTTGGACGTATCCCGATTTTTGGATAACTCATAGTTATTTGCCTCCCTATTTTTATTTCTATTTTTTCGGGGTGTATCGTGAAAACACCCGCAATTCAATTTGTATAGAAATATTTTATCATCGTGTATTTTAATTGTATATTCTTTATCTTGCAGGAAAAGTGTATTTTTCTATGATAGTCCCGTCATCGGTTTCCCCGCCGAACAATAAGAAAGCAGCCCGGCAAAAATTTCTTTGCCGGGCTGCTTTCTTACACTTTTGAATTTATAGACCTCTTTTTAACATGGAAATTTCCATTTTGCGCTGTTCCATCAAAGCGATAATTTCATTGATAATCTCATTTACTTCCTCTGTTTTGCCCTCATTATGTAAATACTGTTCCAGACGCGAGATTTGCGTTACAATTTTTCCGTCAACGGAACTGGACCCGATTTTATCGCTGTATCGAATCTTTTCATACAACGAAACCAGCGGCTTTTCAAAAGTCGGATTCTTTTTTCCCGCCAGTAAATTGTAAATCCTGTCCTCACAAAGCTGGATGATTTCCCCGCTGCCCGTAGCTTTGCGGTGAGCCAGGTTAAAATGATGAAAAAATACGAGAATTAACGCAATAACAGCCGCGGCCGCCGCAATGGCAGTAAACTCAAACGTAAGAAACGCATTTAAATCGCCATGAAAAAGCTCCGCAAAAAAACAGCTGGCAACCGAAACCATCAGGTACAAAAACAGTACAGCCGTAATACCGGTAATGGCGGCAGTTCGGCTAAAACGGGATTTTATATTGCCAAGAACAGCCAATCCGCCAAACAGGGACAATTCAGACAGCAGAACAAAGAAAAGAGCCCACCCGTTAATTACCGTCCTTTCAAAACCGGAAAGAAAAAATATGCTCAACGTTACAATGACTGCAAAAACTCCTACCATTCCAATAAAAACTATCCGACTGCTTTTTTCCATTCCCGTTACGCTCCTTACAGCTTGCTTCTGTATTCCAGGGTAATTCCGGAGAAGCCGTTCCACTGGGTGCCTGACTGGGCACACAGTTACCGCTGGCCACCCGTTTCCGAACAGAATTTTTTCTACTGTGAAATTAACGATTTCAGAAAATATTATAGCAACCGAAACTTTGTTATTCAATACAAAATATGACATTTATTGGATTTTACTGCAATGATTGGGCGAATACGCCCGATAAATTCAATCACAGATAACCCGCCTATGTATAAAAATCCGGCATCCCATAAAGCGATGCCGGATTTGTTATTTTTTCGTGCCTGCTTTCCACCGAATGAGCTGACTTTGCAGTTCTGCCTGCACCCCGTCGATGCCGGCCGCTTTCAGTTCGGAAAGAAACTTGGGAAGCTGCTCGTCCGGGTCCACGCTCCCGGTCATAAGGCAGGAATAATATTTATTCCACACCTGCGTAATGGCGGCAATCTGCCCGTTTATTTTTGACGTATCCGCCGTAAAGCCGAGCACTTCGGATTTTACCGCTGTTTTATTGAACTCGCGGTATTTATCCCATTTATCCTTCGGGTCGCCGACCACCGTATTCAAAATAAACCCGTTGCCCTGCGTGTACTGCACGCCGGAGTAAGCGTCGCTGATTTTTTCCACCTGTTTGTCCGGCGTCAGTCTATAATGTAGGCCTTCAATTCCGTAATTAATCAGGTTGCGCACGTCCGGGTCGGTATTCAGCAGGTTTAAAAACTGCATACACGCTTCCGGATGTTTTGTACGGGAGTTAACGACCATCATTCCGCCGCGTGTCGATTCGGTGGTAACGGTTGCTTTGGAAATCTGCCGAGCAACCAGCGGGTACCCGCGGTCGGTCNNAGCTTGCGTCGGAATACGGCCCGACGCCCGCCTCTTTCCAAAACACCTTTTTTCCTTTTTCCATGTTCTGGCTTTCTTTTATGGCGGCGTCTTCGTTTATATAACCTGCTTTGTAATAGCGGCGCAGGGTAGCCAATGTATTTTGGGCAAGCTTGGTGTCGAAAATATTGACCACCTGCATGTTGGGGTCGTCCGATCGAACCATCAGCGGAATTTCTTTACTGATAACATATTCGTACCCGTCCAGCGAAAAGAAGTTGTTGGAGTTCTTGTCCAGCTCCATCGGCAGCCAATTTGGTTCGTTCTTTTTAATCATCGCCAGAAGAGGTTCCAGCGATTCCAAAGAATTGTACTTTGTAATATCGATTTTGTATTTGTCCACCAGTTCTTTGGAGTACATCCACCATTCCGGCACCGCAATTTCTTTGTTGGTGGGAATACCGTAAATCTTGTTGTTAATGGTTGCGCCCGCCCAGTAAAGGGGGTCAATCATACTGTAGGTGGCTTTCCCCCCGTCCTGAAGGTAATCGGTCAGGTCAAGCCAGGCCCCTTTCAGCGCGTTGCCGGCATAGTCGCCCTGGTCGGAAGCGCTTGCAAAAGCAATGTCAAAGTTTGCCCCGCTGCTGACCAGCGCGGTAATTTTGGTTCCGTAATCGTTCCATGGAATTTTATTGTACTGAACCGTAACGTTAATTTTCTTTTTCAGCAGTTCGTTGAGTGCATCGTTGACCTTCTGCAGGTCGCTGTCCGGACTGCCGATGGTATAATAAATCAGGTTTACCGGCTCAGACGAACCGTCCGGTACCGAGCTGACGCTGTTCGCATTACTGGAAACCGGATTATTGTTGTTATTGTTATTATAGCTGCATCCCGTAAGCACTGCGGAAGCCAACAGGGAAACGGTGAGCAACGCGGAAATCGCTTTTTTAAACTTCATGACAACCCTTCTTAACTAGAACGAATATTTTGACGGGGAAAATGTTTCACTATCAAAATTATAACATAAAACAAACGGACAGAACCACATAAAAAAGCTTATTTTACACTACAAAAAGACTTGAAGTGAAATATCATTTTGTATCACGGCCTGTTCTGTGCGCCCGGTTCTTCTGCTTTACGAAGATCTGACGGGGACATGCCAAAGTAGCTTTTAAAATGCGTGTAGAAATAGTTGATATTGGAATACCCGACCTCCCGCGCGATGTTATAGATTTTTTCCGTGGAATTTTCAATTTTCGCCCATGCCTGAATCATGCGGTACGCCATAAGATATTCGGAAAATTTCAGGTGGGTTTCCTTTAGAAAAATCTGTCCCAAATAATTGCTGTTCATTTTAAAACGGTCGGCAATGACCTTCAGGTTTACGTTTTTGTTGTATTCGCCTTTTACCATCAAAATTACTTTTCCGGTCAAATTGGAAAGCGAAGAGTACGGCACCATGAGTACCGGGTCCACGTTTTCATCACTGCCGGCACCTGCATGGATGGTTCCGTTAAAATCTTCAACAATAATCTTTTCCACCGCACGGCGCAGTTCCTCCTGATTAATTGGCTTCATCAGGTAATCTTTCGCACCCGCGTGAATGGCTTTCCGTGCGAATTCAAATTCGTCGTAACCGCTCACCATAATGTATTTGGTCGGCAGAGCAAACGCATTCAGCGATTCAATCATGTCGTACCCTTTTGCCGTGTCAATGCATACGTCCACAATGGCAATATGGGGCTTAAACTCCATCGCCTTCTGAACGGCCTCGTCATAGCGTGTCGCGGTGACAANNGTACGCCTTCCAGTTCAGCATCAGCTTGATTCCCTCTATGATTTTCGGTTCATCGTCAACGATCATCAGACGGTACATTTACACCCTCCTTCTCTATTCGAACGGAAATCGTTACCCCCGCCTCCGCATTATTGGAAACGGTCATGGCAACTTGATTGTTGTAAAAAAAGCGCAGCCTGCTGTTTACGTTCGCTAAACCAATTCCCTTTCGGGTGTCTTCCGTTCCGTCCTGAAGCTGCAGGTTAATTTGTTTTAAAAGCTCGGGTTCAATTTTCTCCCCGTTGTTTGTAATTTCAATGACGTAAGCGTCCGGCTCCACCTTTCCGCTGACAATCAGCAGGTTAAACTCGCTGCTTTTGTCGTAGCCGTGAACAAAGAAGTTTTCACAAAGCGGCTGAAGCCAGAACTTTACAGTTTTCAGGGCGCTGATTTCCTCCGGTATGTCAATCTGATAATAAAAACTTCCGGAGAATTTAAACTCCATAATTTTCAGGTACCGCGTAAGGATTTCGATTTCCTGCCCGATGGTAATGACGTCTTCCTTTTTTACTACGTCGCGGAACATGGCGCCCAGGTTTGAAACGGCATCGGCAACCTGCTCGTCATGGTTAACCAGTGCGCAGGAACGGATAATTTCCAGGGTATTATACAGGAAATGCGGGTTTACCTGCCGTTGGAGCATTTTCATTTCCGTGTCCTTCTGCTGCAGCTTCAGTTTGTATTCCGTTTCAATATAGTGATTGAGCTGCGCGTACATTTCGTTCAGTTCCTCGGCAATCATGCGCAGTTCGTCGTTGCGGCTACCCAGCTGCACCGCGTTGAAGGTTCCCGATTTTGCCGTGCCGATAGTAACGAGAATTCGGTTCAGGTACTTTGCGTCGCGTATCATAAAAGCGGCAATCACAACGGACATTACTAAGAAAAGCAGAATGGTGCCGACGATAATCAGGATAAAAAGCGGCCTGTTGTTTTCAATAATCGTGTTCGTGTCCACCGTGGAAACAAATTTAAAGCCGTGCGCCTTCGATGTGTACACGCTGTAATACAGCGTGTTGATAAAGCCGGAATGGATGGTTCCCCTTACGTTGCCCTTCGCGTAAATCCGCTGAAATTCGTCTTTCAGCCTGCCGTCCTGCGTAGCCGGGTAATACAGGCTGCTGTTTGCGCTCATGACCGCCGAATTGCCGATTCCGTAATTTACGGAACCGGCAATCGCCTTGTCGGTGTCGATGACAAAACGAATATCCCCCATGGGCGCATTGATATTCTGCGGATTGGTAAGTTCTTTGGTATAAATATAACCGAAAGAAATATTATTTTCCAGAATCAGCGGGGAATCGTTGGGTACGGTAAATTGAAAAGATGTTCCCTGATTTTCCATAAAGTACATAAGGTTCATATTAGCCGGCGCCTGAAAGGCAACTTCCTTGACCACATACTGATTATTAAACACAAACCGCTGTAAATCGTCCAGCACTGAACTGATTTGAGTGGTACCGTCCGAACTGTCAAGCCGCTTTGTCAGGTAAGTTTCCGCATCGTTCCCAAAAAAGCAGGTAAAGTCGCGGAGCAGCTGCTTATTGGAATAAAGATATAAAATATAATTATCAATTTTATTTTCAACTAAATCCAAATTCGCTTCAATCCGATTGAACGCGTTCATAGCTGTATTTTCATTTCTTTGCACCTGGTCATTTACTACCACTCCGCACAGTGATGTTCCGAGAACAATACAGATGAGCAGCAGCGAAGAAATATAAATAATAAAATTGTTTCGGTAAACTTTTATTTTAAAAAACTGCATTTAAACCGTCCTGTTCCATTCAGATTTTATCATTATGCCATAATGACCGGCACAGAATTCCGTTCTGTAAAATATTTTCAAGCTTTCCTACTCCCCCGAAACCCTTCGCTGCGTTCTTGTGCGCTGTTTCGCAATAAAATTGCCGCGGTATTGGGAAGGCGTTACATCAAAACAGCGTTTGAAGGTGCGGTAAAAAGTGCGCACGCTTTCAAAACCGGAATTCATCGCGACTTCAATCAGCGGAGCCTCGGTTTCAATCAGCAGGTTTGCCGCGTGGCGTGCGCGCAGCGTATTCACGTATTCCGGCAGGCTGCAGCCGAAATATGTGCTGAAAATATGGGAAAACCGGTAATTGCTGTACCCAAAATCACGGGAAAGCCCGTTAAGCGAAATTTCAGACAGATAATTATTCTGCAGGTACTTCAGAATATCTTTTGACAGCGAGTTGTCCTGCTCTGCGGAGTCCGACAGCCCCACGCTGTTCACCAGCAAACCGAGAATGACATAAATGTAGCCTTTAATAATATTAGCGGTGCTCGGCTCGCAGTCTTCATACGAAAGAATATGCCTTAAACAATGAAGAATTTCGCGGTTTGCCTGCACATCCCGGCAGACGCAGTCGGAAAAGGCCTTTTTCGAAAGTACCGTACTGTAAGAGGAAATAAAGTCCAGCGGAACAATCAGCACAATGGAACAATACTGCTGCTCCCGGGTGAAATAGTGGGCGGCATAACTGGAGGAAATCAGAATCTGGCCCTGTTCCACCGTGTAATGTTTGCCTTCCAATACGGCTTCCAGACTGCCTTCCGTAACATATATCAGCTCAATGCTGCTGTGAAAATGCGGCGCGCAGGTTATATTATGATCCTGCCAAAAAGATGGGTATTTAAAATCATCGCGATAAGTCTCATAGAATTCCTGCATAACGATTCCTCACAATCAGCAATTATTGTCACTAAAACCTGTAAAGATGACACGAAAAAGCACGAAGAATTAACTATAATGGATTAATCCTAAGCGTATCGGTTTTTTAAAGTATAAATTCTTATACGAGTTTAAAGCAAATTTTCCGTTCCGTCAATAAACGGAAAAACGGGTACGCAAACTTTCCGGCAAATAACCGGTGATTTCGGCAGGTGATATTATGTTCAAACTAAAATGGCTATGGAAGTACATGGGTGAAAGAAGGTCGCTGTTAATTGTGGGGCTGATTCTTTCCGCTGTCACGTCCTCTATGCTGATTATCAACCCCATGCTTTCACAAAAGCTGATCGACGACGTAATTACTCCACACAACACAACGAAACTTCTGCCTCTGTTGGGTCTGATGATGGCTGTGCAGATCGTTCGGCTTACCTTACGCTACATTATGGTCGTGGTGCTGGAAAAAAACAGCCAGTGCATGCTCGACAGCGTGCGTAAACGCCTATACGAAGTAATTCAGAACCAGGATTACATTTTTTACGGCAGAATCCGCACCGGCGATTTAATGACGCGCATGACCAACGACCTTGACCTGATCCGCCATTCCACGGCATGGATTTCGTACAATATTGTGGATTCCATCGTAATCTTTGTCGTCACAATTCTTTATTTGCTTACGGTCAATGTGCAGCTTACGCTTTGTTTGGCGGCGATTACGCCGTTCATCCTCATTATTACCCGTATTTTTTCAAAAATCATTAATCCGATGTATGTAACCCTGCGTGAAAAGCTTTCGGAATTAAATACCGTCGCACAGGAAAACATTGCCGGCAACCGTGTGGTAAAGGCATTTGCGGCCGAAGAATACGAAAAGCAGAAGTTTGAGGAAAAGAATGAAGAATACCGCAAAATGAACCTGAAAACCACGTATGTGGGGGTCAAGTTTCAGCCGATGCTCGACCTGCTTTCGCAGTCGCTGACCGTGACTTCCCTTTTGGTGGGCGGCTATTTCATGATGAACAATAAGCTAACTGCAGGCGAAATGATCGCGTTTTCCTCACTCACCTGGGCGCTGGCAAACCCGCTGCGCAACCTTGGTATGCTGCTGAACGACATTCAGCGCTTTTTTGCTTCGTGCGAAATGATAATTGAAATTTTTTACGCCCAGCCCAATATTGTGGACCGCAGCCGTGCCAAGAACCTGGAGCATCGCCCGGACGGCGAGCTGGAATTCCGGGACGTTTCCTTCCAAACGAACGGAAACGTACTGCTTGACCATGTGAACTTCCATATTGAAGCGGGCAAAACCCTTGGCGTGATGGGCACGACCGGTTCGGGAAAAACCACGCTGATCAGCATGATCACCCGTTTTTACGACGCAACCGGCGGCGAGGTACTTTTGGACGGCAAAAACGTACAGGACATTACTCTTTCCTCACTGCGCAGCTCCATCGGCATGGCCATGCAGGACGTTTTCCTGTTTTCCGACACGGTGGAGGGAAACATCGCTTACGGCGATACGGAACTGTCGTTTGACGAGGTACAAAAATATGCCGTTTATGCCGACGCAGATGAATTCGTGCAGCACATGGAAGGCGGCTACGACACCTTAATCGGGGAACGCGGCGTCGGGCTTTCCGGTGGGCAGCGGCAGCGCATTTCGCTGGCGCGCGCACTGGCGGTAAACCCCTCCGTTCTGATTCTGGACGACACCACCTCGGCGGTCGACATGGAAACGGAACAGTACATACAGGAACAGCTTCGCCAGCTTGATTTCCCCTGCACCAAGGTCATTATCGCGCAGCGTGTTTCTTCTGTGAAGGACGCAGACCGAATTATTATTCTGGACCAGGGGAAAATTGTGGAGCAGGGAACGCATGAAGAACTTTTGAAAAACCACAGTTATTATTATGATATTTGGGCGCTGCAAAACAACGCGGAAGAAGGGGGCGAGGCAGTTGGCGCGTAATCGGTTTGATGTGGACGAAGACCTGGAAAGTCCATTTAACTTTGAAAACCTGAAGAAATGCATGGTTTATGTGAGCCGCTATAAAAAAGGCATGATTCTTGCCCTGTTGCTCAGCGCAATCGGCAGCATCGTCGGACTGACCGGCCCAATTCTGAT
>DFRY01000012.1 GCA_002378845.1 Ruminococcaceae bacterium UBA3451
AGAGCGTTTCGCAACTATTATTTAAAGGTTGCTTTATTTTTTAGTTAGTACGTCTTCAATCGCATCAAATGCCTTTTTCATAAAATTGATTTTTTTATCGAAAATCAGTTTTTTACCCTGTTGAATCTTTATTTCCGCTATAATTCTTTTATTGGTTTCTGTTTCTTCCGTTCCGCCGCCTAAAGTTGTCCATGTAATTTTCACATCCGAAGGGTTTGCTTTTCCCTGTGTTGCTACTGTAAATTGAGCTCCATCAAAAAAAGCCGCTTCCGATTTTGCGTTTACTATGACCTGATTGTTCTGCTGATATATTTTTATGGAATTATAACCTTCTTCCGATTCGGTCAGCAGTTCATTGCTGTTAACGGCAATTTTAAACGGATTTTCGTTCTTTCCGGCATTTGTGTGCAAGTAATAGAGTCCAACCGCACAAAACAGGAATACCAATATCAATATGATAATAATTATATTTTTCTTTTTCATTAAAACACCTCGTAAAAAATTAATTGCCAGAATGCCGGTGACCGCCACTTTGCGGTACGAATATCACTTTCCACAGGTAAATACAGCAGCCACCGGCTAACCAATTCTGCGGAAAAAGACTTTTTACGTTCAATTTGTATTCATGATACATGAACATAAACTATTCTTCCGGTATGCTGCTGCAATTTCAGCAGGGAATTATGAATGCTTATTATAATACTGTCAGGCTGTTTAAACGTTTATCTCGTATTCCTTGCTGTTAATTCTTAAAATATGTTCTTCTTTCCAGATTATTTGCATGTTTTCCGCTTCACCCCATTTCCCGGTATAAACGCGGATGGGCGATTTGGAAAATTTACAGAGGAACAGGTCGACTGTTTTTTCGCAGTTCCATACATCTACAAGGGTATTGCCGCCCAGCGCACCCTGGTCGCTGTCGATAACCTTGGCAATATACGTATTCTGAGGCGAGGTTACAGTCTTTACGATAGTTTTGTTTACAAAGTTTACAAAGACATGCAGGATCAATGCAGAAAGCAGTAAAAATAATACAAGTAAAACAGACAAAATTGCAGAAATGATTTTTAAAGGCCTAGGTTGTGCAAAGTTTACTAAGATTAGAACAGAACAGCCAAAACAGACAAGAGCAAATAATACGCTTGCATTCCATCGGCTGTCTATCATTAAAAATAAACCGTTTATGGCAGACAGGGGAGGGAGCAAAGCGGAACATACAGCCTGAACCTTGGTCAGTAAGATTTTTCGTGAAAGTAAAAGTACAGCCGCAATGACTGAAACAACAGCTAAAGCTACAATGAATACGGGGTAATTACGAAGCGTAAAATCATATCCGCATACGGCGCTAATTATCCTGCAAATCGGATAAAGCGCGTATAATAGGCAGACAGTTATCGGAGCTACAGACCGTACCCGGTTCACCTTTTCACCCCCTTTTATCACTGCTTAGTTGAATAAGCTTTCTATAAAAAGTGCTTTGTAAAACTCAATCCTTTGAAAGCTCGTCCGCCAGGTTCGTATAACAGCTAGGCAGCCCATTTCTGCGTTTTTCATAATCGACTATTTGTCGTTGCTTATTAATGATTTCCTTCGCGTTAGGAGAACTGTAAATCTTGAGTTTTGAATCGATGAGTTTAAGATTTTCGTTCAGAGCATTAATCTGTTTTATAATCTCGTTTCTATGCTCTTCAAATAATTCTCTTCTAAAATCAATCGTTTCAGCGCCTTCCATACAGTAATCAATATATTTTTTTATATCTTTTATCTGCATGCCGGTATTCTTTAAACAACAAATCGTCATTATCTGGTTAATATCAGAATCGGTAAACACCCGAATTCCCACATTATTTCGTGAGACAAAAGGCAACAACCCCTCTTTGTCATAAAAACGAATGGTAAATATGGAAAGACCCGATATTTTTGCTACATCTTTTATAGAATAAGTCAAGTTTAGAATCTCCTTAAAATTTAATCGTAAAAAAGCTTGACCTAGACATAGCTCTAGGTATTAACATAAGTATAAATCATAAAATTCAGGTTTTCAAGTATGATTAGAAATCGGAGGAAATAAGATATGTCAAATATGGTTCTGGTCACGGGCGGTTCCGGTTATGTTGGTGCACATATAATAGTTCAATTATTACAAAAAGGTTATCATGTAAAAACCACACTTCGCTCCCTAAGCAGTAAATCTAAGGTAATTGATACATTGGAATCGAACGGGGTCACATCAATTGACAACCTTGTATTTGTTGAGGCGGATTTATCAAAAGATGATAACTGGGACGAAGCCATGAAAGGCTGTGAGTACGTTTTAAGCGTGGCGTCCCCGGTTTTTATGACAATACCGAAAGAGGAAGAGGAAGCGATTCGGCCTGCGAAAGAAGGCATTATCCGTATTCTGAAGGCAGCTCGAAATGCAGGCGTAAAGCGTGTGGTAATGACTTCTAATTTTGGCGCAGTCGGTTTCAGCAATAAAAATCCGGATACCGTTACAACAGAAAAGAACTGGACGGACCCAAATGAAAAGGGACTGTCGGTCTATGAAAAATCCAAACTATTGGCAGAACTTGCCGCATGGGATTTTATTAAGAAAGAAGGCGGTAATTTAGAATTTGCTACGATTAACCCGGTCGCCATTTTAGGGCCGTCATTAAGCGCTCACATTTCCGGGAGCTTTGGAATTCTGAAAAATTTATTAAATGGATCGATGAAAGCAATTCCCCAATTTTCATTAAACGTTGTTGATGTCCGTGATGTAGCCGATTTGCATATTCGTGCAATGACAAACCCCAGTGCAAACGGACAGCGCTTTATCGCTACGGCAGACGGAAAAATATCCATGCCGGAAATTGCAGCGCTCATAAAAAAGAAAAGGCCCAAGGTTGCCGAAAAAGTTTCTACAAAAACAATACCGAATGGGCTTTTGTCTTTAGCGGCTTTATTTAGCAGGCAGGCCAAAGAAGCGGTTTTATTAATAAGGATGAACCGCAATGTCAGCAACGCCAAGGCCCGGCAGATATTGGGGTGGTCGCCGACTGCAACTAATGAAGAGATAATTCTTTCTTCAATTGACAGTATGATAAAGTTCAAAATTATCGAATAAGGCAGCTTGCGTATAATTCCTCCGTGGTCAATGCGAGGGAATCTTTTCTAATCGGCAAAGCGTTGTAGGCAAAGAAAAAGCAACCGGGTCTAAACCGCGAAGGTTCAGCTCCGATTGCTTTTTTCATAACCTCCTTGCCGGGGCTGGGCGGTACAATGGGCCGAAATTACAATGAGCAGAACCCAGATTCGGAGCTTTCCTTGAACTGTTTTTCATCCGGTTCTTAAAAATCATTTTTGACAAAATAACCCAAATTTATAGAAGCTTTTTTTGATTTTCAGTGATATAATACAATGAGAAGAACAGGATAAAAAATCATAAAAGTACGGCGGTTCAGTGGAAGTGGGGGTATTATGTACAAAGTGTTTTTAGTGGAAGATGAAATTGTGATGCGTGAGGGACTGCGCAATACAATTGATTGGGAACAGTATGGATTTACCTATACAGGCGACGCCGCCGACGGTGAAATGGCGTTACCGCTGATTCGGGAAATCAAACCGGATATTCTGATTACGGATATTAGGATGCCTTTCATGGACGGACTTACCCTCAGTTCGCTTGTACGCAGGGAACTGCCGGACACGAAAATCGCAATTATCAGCGGTTATGACGATTTTACTTATGCACAGCAGGCAATTCGTATCGGCGTGGAACAATATCTGCTGAAACCGATTACAAAAGGAAAAATGATTGAAGTTCTGGCCGAGATGAAGAAAAAAAAAGACAGCGAGGTTGGACGGAAAAACGATTATCAGCAGTTTTTGCAGGAGGCGCAGGAGTACGAGCAATTTTCCAGACGCCGTTTTTTTGAACAGCTGGCGGCAGGCGGCATGTCTGCGGCAGAGATTTATGAAACTGCGGAACAGCTGAATCTGGACATCAACGCCCAGAGCTACAATTTTGTGGTTCTTTATCTCAACAGTACCAGCCGTGGGGGAGAAAATCCGAACCGGTACACAGACGCGTTGGCTGACTTGCAGGAAAAACTGGTGCAGTTTTTCCTGGCTTGTCCGGAGTACCTTCTATTCCGATGGAATGTGACAACTTTTGTCGTTCTGGTGAAGGGGAATCCGGATCAGATTGATATCCGCACCGCCGGCTGTGTGGAAAATATTTGCCGTCGCTGTGACGAGTACGAGGGGGAAGTGGATTGGCACGTTGCGGCAGGTCAGCCGGTCATGCGGCTGAGTGCCGTTTCGAATTGTTTTGCCGAAGCCAACAAAATTATTTCCTACCGCTACATATGCCCTAATGAACATGTATTGACGCCCCAAAGCTTAGAAAACTGGAAAAAGAGCACCTACACCAGTGCGGGGCTGTCCACCATTGATCCGGAACTCGTAAAAAAATTTTTGACGGTCGGCACCCTTGACGAAGTGGATGTGTTTATGGTGCAGCTGTTGGGTGCGAATCGTGGCGAAGCGCTGAAATCTACCATGTTCAGCCAATATTTTCAAATGACCGTTTATTTGAAAGCGCTGGAATTTATCGAGGCGTTGGGCTGCCGTTCCGATGATTTTCTGACGCCGGAGTTCCGAATCCGTTTGAAAGAAGCAGACCCTGCAATGGCGAGGGCCAATGTGCGGCAGATCCTGATTATGGCTCTTGAAATCCGGGAGAAAGAAACCCGAAATCACTACCGCGACCTGCTGGTGCAGGCATTGGATTTTATTGACCGGCATTATCGGGAAAACACGGTCTCTTTAAACATTGTGGCGAAGGAAATCAATGTCAGCCCAAGCTATTTAAGCGCGGTTTTCAGTCAGGAGATCGGACAGACCTTTGTGGGGTACCTGACGCAAAAGCGAATGGAAGAGGCTTGCCGTTTATTGCAGCAAACCGACCTGCGCAGCAACGAAATCCCCGCTGAAATAGGGTACAAAGATCCACATTATTTCAGCTGCCTTTTTAAAAAAACACAGGGGTGTACGCCGAAAAGTTTTCGGGGAGGCGGTAAAATTGGGCTTTCCAATCTGGCGAAAAAAGGCTGAAAAACTGCCGCTGGAACATCGCATCCGGAATTTAATCGAGGTTATCATTATACCGCTCGTTTTGGTTATCATCGTCTTAATGGGCGTGTTATTCTGGTACGGGCAGCATTACAATGCTATTTTGAACAATGTGACCACTGCCTCGAAGTTTAACCAAAACTTTAAAAGCGAGATTGACTCCAAAATGTACTATTTTGTAATTGAGAGCCAATATTCGGATGGCCTTCCCACCAGAGAAGTGGAAAATGCGCAAACGCTGGCCAAAAATTTATTGAAAACCACCACGGAAAAAGACAGCGTTATGGCGATTGACAGTGTTTTAAATCTGAGCGCCAATTTGGAAGATAAAATGAGCCAAATCGCCCAAACCAGTAACTTTGACGAACGGGAAACAGAACTGGAAAACAACATTTACATATTGACGGGCTTAATACAAACTTACATGTACGATTATCTTTATTATGAGGCTGCCCATCTCAATGCGCTGCAGTTCACACTGATGAACCAGCTTAAAATGCTGATGGTAGGCATATTGTTGCTGGTAAGTTTGCTGTTATTGATTTTGCTGCTGAAAACCAAACTGCTCAGCAGCAGCATTACGAAGCCGATTGCAGAGTTGTTCAGCCGCGTAAAAGTAATCAGCAGCGGTGATTTGTCGGAACAGCAGGCCATACAGGCCGACGAACTGGAGGTTCAGGCGCTCAGTGATGGGTTTGAACAGATGGTTACCCATTTGAACGAGTTGGTTGCAAAAAACAAAATGGAAGAAAGCCATCGAAGAAACGCGGAATTAGCGCTCCTTCAGGCACAGATTAACCCACACTTTCTTTATAATACTCTGGACACCATCATATGGCTGATTGAAACCGGCGACGCGGATCAGTCTGTCCGAATGGTTAGCAATCTGTCTAACTTTTTCCGCTTTTCCATGAACCGCGGAAAAGACGTGATCTCCTTGGAAGAAGAAGAAAAACATATCCGCAGCTATTTGGAAATCCAGCAAACACGTTATCGGGATGTTATGGAATATCAGATTGACATTCCACAGGAGCTCGGCTGTTATTGCCTTCCCAAGCTGACGCTGCAGCCTTTGGTGGAAAATGCCCTGTATCACGGCATTAAACTGAAGCGCAGCAAAGGGCTCATCCGGGTAACCGGGAGGGAGGAAAATGGATGTATCTGCCTGATTGTAGCGTNNGGCATGTCGCCTGAGCGGTTGTCCGAGCTTCGCAGTGCAATCCGCAGCGGCAGCGAGGTGGGATTTGGCCTGCGTGCCATTCATAAACGACTTCAGCTTATGTTTGGCGATTCGTATGGTGTTTTCGATGTGGCCAGCATTCAGAGCGAAGGGACTACAATTCAGGTAAGAATTCCGAAATGGCTGCCGGGAGAAAAGGAGGGGGTTTCATGAAAAAACGGATATTTGCTTTTCTGTCGCTGGTAATGTTCCTTCTGCTGACCTGCTGTCGGGTTCAAACCAGCACTGCCAGCAGCGGTCATGAACCGCTGATTAAAGTGGGGTTTTCACAAACCGGTTCCGAATCGGTGTGGCGCGTTACGAATACAAACAGCGTCAAAAATGCGCTGAGCGAAAAGAATGGTTATGAATTAATTTATGATGATGCCCAGCAGAATCAGGAAAATCAAATCCGAGCCATACGGAAATTCATTCAGCAAAATGTGGACTATATTGTTCTGGCGCCGCTGGTCGAGTCGGGCTGGGATTCTGTACTGGAGGAAGCAAAAAAGGCAGGTATTCCGGTTATTATTGAAGATCGGAATGTCAGCGTTAACGAAAGTGATTTATATTCCGCTTATGTCGGCGGGAACTTCCTGAAAGAGGGGGAAACAGCGGTCAGCTGGTTGGATTCCGTGCTGAAACAGCAGGGCCGCGCGAACGATAAAATCCAGATTGTGGACATTCAGGGCACAATCGGTTCGACCGCCCAAATCGGCCGTACAGAAGCTTTAGAAGCGGCAATCAGAAAGCATTCTAACTGGGTGCTTGCCGCCCAGCAAAGCGGTGATTTTATTAAACCGAAAGCTTATGAGGCAATGAAGAGTATTCTGATGAAAACCCAAAAAGTTGACGTGGTATACTGTGAAAACGACAGCGAAGCATTCGGCGCAATTCAGGCACTACAGGAAGCGGGCCTGAATTGCGGCGTTAAAAACGGCGTTATTGTAATATCCTTTGACGCTACTTCCGAAGGCCTTACCGATTGTCTGTCGGGTACGATCAGTCTGGATGTGGAATGTAACCCCCTGCAAGGGCCTTATATTGCTAAGATGATTCAGAATCTCCGGCAGGGGAAAAGTGTGGATAAGATTTCGTATATTGATGAAACGTCGTTTGACTGTTTCAGTATTACGAGAGATACCATTAAAAACAGAGTTTATTAAGACAGGCAAAAAACAGCAAAAAGCCGGAGACGGGGATTACCCGCTCCGGCGCTTTTTTATGCTTTGCGCTTGTTCTCTTAATGCTGCTATCAATTCAACATGGCTTGGAAACCGTTCCCGACGGGGAAAGGCGTGTTCAAACAGTTCAGCCAACAAGGCGGCGTCTTCCATGCTAAGACAGGGAACCAGAGGAATTAGATGCCGCTGTACCGCGGCAAACGCGTATTTGATTCGGGGATTATCCCGTTGGGCATCCATCTGTTCCAGCATCCATTCCGTCATTTCACGGACTTCTGCGGAAGAAGCATGCCGCATAGAAAGACGGTTCAGTTCCGCTTTCATGTTGGCGTCGAATTCAAACAGCGGCTTTTCAGCATCGCTTTGCCTGCCGGTAAACATCCGGGTCACAAAGCCGAGTCGGCGGGCGTTCTTCTCCGTTGCATTGCATACGTCTTCCAAACAGTTGCTGTATATGGTTCGAACCGTCTGATTCATTAAAACACCTCAATTCAGCTGCTCTTGCGTTCAATCAGCTTCCACGGGAGGGTAACCGGCTTCGCTTCTTCCCCTTTGAGCATACGGAGCAGCAGGTTGGCCGCCACAATGCCGGTTTTTTTATCCTCATGGCTCAGCGACGTAATTGGAACAGAGGATAGACCGCAGTAATAACTGTTGTCAAAGCTTACGACAGACATGCTGCCGGGAATCTCATAGCCGGATTTTTTCAGAAGAAAAAGTATGCGATAAGCAATTTCGTCATTATAAACCACTAGCGCCGTACAGCCGGGCAGCCTTGTTTTTACAAAATAGCTCAGCAAAGTCAAATCGTCGTCCTCCAGAATGGAATTGCGGTCCTCCGTGGAAAACCACAAAAGCTTGTCGTCCGGTACTGGCAGCCCGGCATCCTGCAGTGCCGTAATGTAGCCATAATAACGCTGCCGCCCCTGAATGTCGTCACTGTTAAAAATTCCTCCGATACAGGTATGTCCTTTGGAAATCAGGTATCGGGTCAATTGATAGCCGCCCATGTAATTGTCGTCGGTAACGCAGACGGCATCCTCTAATTCAGTATATCTTCCGTGTAAAAAGACAAATGGAATCTCTATTTTTTTCAAATGCCGATAAAAAGTCAGATTCGGATTCGGCAGCGCTGTTTTTACACCCTCTACCAAAAGACCGGCAAAAGGTTGGCTAAGAACCTGCTGCAAAGTTTCCGTTTCCAAACTGATTTTATTTTGGGTAGCAAAGATCTGGCAGGAATAATCGTTTTGGGACAGAACAGTTTGAATATCCTGTAAAATGGATGGGTAAATGTATTCATTTGTGTACGAAATTACAACGGCGATGTTATGCCTGCATTTGTCCGGGTTGGCTGGGGCAACCCGGCTGCCGCTTCCTTGCTTTTTATGAATCATACCCTGCTCAGCCAGCAGCGCTAACGCCAAACGTACGGTTTGGCGGCTGACATGAAAGAAGTCGGAAAGCTCTGCTTCCGTCGGCAGCTGGCTGTTTTCGGGGCAGATTCCGTCAGGTGTCATTTTTTTTATGGTATCAGACACCTGTTTGTATTTCGGTGTCATTGCTTCCGCCTCCCGCCTGAAGTTACACTGCTGTATCTTGTCTATCCTAAAAATATTTTATAACATCCGGGGAAAATATCAAGGAATTATTTTGTTTATACTGTATAGTTTTTTTAGATTATATCAGCCTGTTATATTAAAAACAGAGAGAAAACAAACATAAATTTTTTAATATGTTCCATAAATTTTTATACCATTTTTGAAACATGCAGAAAGTTTGCGTTAAATTGGTTAAATTTCTTCCGAAGATAAAAAGGAAAGACCGTAAATTATTCAACTGATTTTATCGTTTTTCTAAAAAAATCAAACCGATTTCCGGGTTGTTCGGAAGGCTTTTCTAACCATTTAAAATTTGTATTATTCAGGTATACGAACTTGCAAATCATGGGGATAAACGGCTTGATTTCTGATTTGCGCATGCCTATAATTTGAGACGTCAAAATTCATTCTGAGAGAGAGGTAAAAAAATGAAACGATTTTTTCTAATGGCGTTGTCTTTTGTCATGGTTCTTTCCTTAGGTGCATGCAATAACACAAGCGCTCCCTCCCCCAGTTCTGCAGTTCCCGTTTCTGCTGTCGAAAGCGCTGCTCCCGCACCCAGTGCCGACGCCGCTCCGTCCGGCGAACTGATTAAAGTCGGCTTTGCTCAGGTTGGTCATGAATCCGATTGGCGCACGGCTTCCACCAAATCCATTCAGTCGAACCTAACCAAAGAAAACGGCTTTGACCTGCAGTTTGTCGATTGCGATAACGATTCGGCCAAGCAGTTGGAAGCGGTTCGCAACTTCATTCAGCAGCAGGTGGACTATATCGTAATTGACCCGATTGTTTCCACCGGATGGGACATGGTTCTGACCGAAGCGCAGAATGCCGGAATTCCTGTTATCGTGATTGACCGCACCATTGACGATTCCACAAAGTATGTTACCTGGGTCGGTTCCGAATTTACCAATGAAGGACTTGCGGCCGGCACATGGCTGCAGGATTATGCAAAGGCCAAAAATCTTTCAAGCCTCAACATTCTTGTCATTGAGGGCACGAAGGGTTCCTCCGCACAGATAGGCCGCACAAACGGCTTTAAAAAGATTGCGGATGCAAACGGCTGGACTATTCTCGATTCACAGGACGGCCAGTTCACTCAGGACGGCGGACAGAAAATTATGGAGTCCTACTGCAAATCCTACCAGGGCAAATTCAACGTGGTTGTCTGCCAAAATGATAATGAAGCATTCGGCGCGCTGGATGCGATGGATGCCGCCGGTGTTTCCTATGGCGTAAACGGCAAGGTGGTTGTCATTTCGTTTGATGCCTGCAAAGCGGGCCTGAACGATGTTTTAGCAGGCAAGTTCAATGCGGACTTCCAGTGCAATCCGTTGCAAGGCCCCTTCTGCGCCGATATTCTGAAAAAACTGGAAGCAAAACAAACCGTTCCGCAAAAAACATATATGACCGAGCCTTGGTATGTTTCGGAAGATCTTCTGAAAACAATTACATACACGAATAATGCAGGCTCCAGTGTGACAGAAGATTTAATTCATGTAACGCAGGAAGTTGCTGACTCCAGCTATTAATCTAAAACATATTTTCTCCTTACTTGATTAGGGTGCAATGTGCGCTCGGGATTAAAAGGGTGGCTCCCTCTTCCAGAGCCATCCTTTTTTCTTAATATCGCGTGCGGGACGTGTTGACTGTATTGTGACGGAAGCGAAAACGTCTTTGCAATCGGAGCTTATCAAACAGAAAGGGCTGTAGCTATGGAAGATCAAATTCTTTTGACAATGCGAGACATATCAAAAACCTTTCCCGGCGTAAAAGCGTTGGATCACGCGGAAATCACGCTGCGAAAAGGGGAAATTCATGCCTTAATGGGCGAAAACGGCGCAGGCAAGTCCACACTGATTAAAGTTTTAACCGGCATTTACCCCATGGACAGCGGCGAAATCCATATTGCCGGCATCGACAGGCCGATAATTAACCGCTCGACCTTGGAGGCGCAGGAATGCGGCATTGCAACGGTTTATCAGGAAGTAAATTTATGCCCGAACCTGTCGGTAGCGGAAAATCTGCTCATTGGCCGCGAACCAAAGACCAGAACGGGATTTATCGACTGGCGCTGTATGAATAAAAAAGCTCAAAAAATAATGGATGACTTGAGCATAGAGGTAGACGTGACTACAGAACTGGAAAATTGTTCGCTGGCCGTTCAGCAAATGATTGCGATTGCCCGGGCCGTGGACATGAAGTGCAAAATTCTGATTCTTGATGAGCCAACTTCGTCGTTGGACGACAACGAAGTGTCGAAGCTGTTTCAGCTGATGCGCCGACTGAAAGAAGAGGGCGTAGGAATCATTTTTATTACACATTTTCTTGAGCAGGTTTACATGGTATGCGACCACATTACGGTATTGCGGAACGGCCAGTTTGTCGGGGAATACACCGTCAATGAACTGCCGCGTGTCAAACTGGTGGCAGCTATGTTGGGAAAGGATTTCGACGATTTGGCAGCCATCCGGTCAGAGGGCGGTACGTCTGTCAGCGAAGAAATTATTTTAGAGGCAAAGGGTTTAAGTCATAAGGGGACTATAAAACCTTTCGATTTCAGAATTTGCAAAGGCGAGGTCGTTGGAATTACCGGTTTGCTGGGTTCCGGCAGGAGTGAAATGGTTCGGTGCATCTATGGCGCAGACCGGGCGCATACCGGCTTGTTACATATGAAAGGAAAACTGCTTAAGG
>DFRY01000074.1:0-48186 GCA_002378845.1 Ruminococcaceae bacterium UBA3451
GCAAATGGCGACTCGGATCGGGATCGAACCGACGACCTCTAGCGTGACAGGCTAGCGTTCTAACCAGCTGAACTACCGAGCCATTCCATGGTGGGAACAATAGGACTCGAACCTATGACCCCCTGCTTGTAAGGCAGGTGCTCTAACCAGCTGAGCTATGCTCCCATTAGTGTGTCGCGTTCATCAGCGACGTGTTATATAATACTATATATTGTAACCAATGTCAACACTAAAACATAATTTTTTTAAGTTTTTTCCATTTATTTTTGCGAGGATATTTTCGCAAGTTCCTCAAGCTCCTGGCGGGACAACTTATACGTGTGGTTACAGTACTGGCACTTGGCTTCCGCAAATCCGGTTTCATCGGCAAGGGAAAGAATATCCTCTGCGCTCAGCGTGGCAATGGCACGTTCTACACGCTCCTTACTGCAATTGCAGACATAGGAAACCGGGAATTCGTCCAGAATTTCCATTTCAAAGCCTTCCAAAGCTTTTTTGCACATATCCTCAATGCTCATACCCTTTGCCAGCATGGTTGTAACCGGCTCCAGCTGCGCAATGTTTTTCTCCAGCTGTGCAATATCAGATTCAAAAGCACCCGGCAAAACCTGAATGATTAGACCGCCTGCTAAAATTTGACGAATGTCTCTTTTATCTACCAATACTCCAAGGGCGCATACTGTCGGTACCTGCTCACTGGCCGCGTAATAATGCGTAATATCTTCCGCAATTTCACCGGACTGAACTTCAACCTGGCCAATATAAGGCGTTCCTTCCCCAAAGTCACGCATTACTCCTAACAGCCCGTTATGCCCCACCGCTTTGCCTACATCCAGCTTTCCGTTAGTCGGATTCAGCGGAAGTTCCACTTCCGGATGGTCAATACTGCCGCGGCAGTTACCGTTGCTGTCTGCAATTGCGATAATTGAGCCCAGAGGGCCGCCTCCATTGATTTTCAGAGTAACTGAGGCATCTGCTTTCTTTAGCATTGCACCCATCATAGAAGCCGCCGTAAGCATTCTTCCGAGGGCTGCCGTTGCAACCGCACTGGTATTATGAATTTGCTGCGCGGTAGCAACCATATATGTGGAATCGACCGCGGCGGCCATAATGCCGCCGTTTGTGGTAATGCATCTGATCATTCTATCCATTTATATTTAATCCTTATATTTTTTTCGCAACAACAACAATTCGCTGCGTTTCTTCTTTCGGGCTGTCAAAAGTAAGGTCGTCAAACAAGCCGACAGTTTCCATTCCCGCTTTTTCCAGCAAAGAAACAATGTGTTCCGTACTGTAAGCGCGTTCATAAAAATGTTCGCTGCTTCGGTAATAGGCATTCCCTTCCCGCCCGAAAAAATCGAGTGTAATGCCGACCCGGTTTGATTTTTCCTCGTACCGGTTCTGCCATACGCAGTAAACGTCGTCGGTGTCGTAAACAAAAACCTGATCTCCAAGCACATGTTTATGCTTATATATTGTGTTAATATCAAAGATAAAATATCCGTCCGGATTCAAAAAGAGTGATACCCGTTCAAATGTTTTTAACACATCATTTTCATTTGTTATATGATTTATGCTGTCCAAAGAGCAGAAAACCGTATCTACGGTACCGTACAAATCGATGGATTGCATTTGCTGACAGAGAAAAAGAATATTAAGTTCATTTTCCGCCGCTTTCTGCTGTGCAATTGAAAGCATGGAGGGTGAACCGTCGATGCCGTATACGTCAAGACCGCGCTTCGCCAGTGCTACTGTCAGACTGCCGGTGCCGCAGGCAAGGTCAAGGGTAATACCGGCGTCATGTTGATACCTTTCAATCAAGCTGCAAAGGTAATCCGCGCGTTTTTCATACTCCACGTTATAGGTCAGGCTGTCATAAAAGCTTGCGAAGGAAGAATAACTCATTTAGACTTATCCCCGTCCTCGAGTCTTTTAAATACAAGCTCATAACCGTCACAGCCGTAGTTCAAAGAACGGTTCACGCGACTGATGGTAGCGGTGGAAGCACCGGTTTCCGCAACAATATCGCTGTAAACGCGTTTTGTGCTCAGCATGTGAGCAACCAGCAAACGCTGCGACATCGCCTTGATTTCGGGAACCGTACATAAATCCTCAAAAAAATTATAACATTCATCTTCCGTTTTCAATGATAGAATCGCTTTAAACAGAAAATCGACACTGTCATCTTTAATTTTAGAATTCAAATAATTTCACTCCTTAAATGTTTAATCCGATAGAATTTTAGCACGCAAAAGCATAAAAGTAAAGCGAAATAAACAAAGAAAAGCGCATAAATTACAATTCCGGCATTTAGTACAACCAAATCCCCTTGCTCTCGTACAATTCTTAATACGGAAACCGGGAAAAATGGGTGCAACCATGCAGCAACAATGCAATACATGCGTTTTCTTATGTTATATTTGCTTATGAGTCGGACTCGCTTTCGCATAGCTCAGTAATAATGGAACGAATTTCTTCCACCCCTTCCGCGTTTACCGCGGAAAAAGGAATTACCCGTGCCGGTACGTCATGAAAAATTTCATGGANNTCATGGAGAAGTTCCATCTGGGTTGTGCGTTCCGTTTTGTTCAGCTTATCGCTTTTCGTGGCAACAATCAGGAACGGATAACCGACCTGCGTTAAAAATTCAACCATGTGAAGATCGTCTGCTGTGGGCTTATGCCGCATGTCGATAATCTGAATCACCAATTTCATATTGCGCTGTGAACTCAGGTATCCTTCCACAAGCTCCGCCCAACGCAGTTTTTCTGACTGGGAGACTTTTGCATAGCCATAGCCCGGTAAGTCAACCAGTCTGCAGGTTTTCAGGCTGTAAAAGTTAATTGTTCCGGTTTTTCCCGGCGTTGCGCTGACCCTTGCCAGCGCTTTTCGGTTTAAAAGCTTATTGATCAGCGATGATTTTCCAACGTTGGAACGGCCCGAAAACACAATTTCCGGTATGGTCGATTCCGGCAGCTGGTCAAGCTTTCCGGCGGCAAATTCAAAGGAGGCATTTTCAAATTTCATTCTTCAGACTTTCCCCCGTTACTGTGTTAAACCCGGAACTTGAATGGCGGGATGAGACGGTGAATCAGGCAGCAGTTCCGGTGAGGACTGCTCCTTGGCGCTTTGCTGCGGTATTTTTGTTAAAGCGGCTTCCAATACCTGGTCAATTTTCTCAACCGGCAGGAACTCCACAGAATCTTTTACGACCTTATCAATTTCCACTAAATCAGAGACGTTATCCGCAGGGATAATCACTTTCTTGATTCCGGACCGGTACGCGGCCATGGTTTTTTCCTTCAGCCCGCCGATTGGAAGCACCCTGCCAAGAAGTGTAATTTCGCCCGTCATGGCAATATCGTGTTTAATCGGAATGTTGGTAAGCGCAGATGTAATGGCAGTAGCAATTGCGGTACCAGCCGATGGGCCGTCCTTCGGAATGGCCCCTTCCGGCGCGTGAATATGAATATCGTATTTATTGTAAAAATCGTGGCTGATACCAAGCGAAGAAGCCCGGGTACGAATGCAGCTGATGGCGGTTCGTGCGGATTCTTTCATTACGTCGCCCAACGAACCGGTAAGCTCAATTTTGCCCGTGCCGTCCATTACCGCCACTTCAATCGGAAGAAGCTCGCCGCCAACACTGGTCCAGGCAAGGCCGTTCACCAACCCGACCATATCCACTTTGGAAAGCGCGTCGTTCTTAAATCGTTTCGGCCCAAGCAATTCTTCTAAATTTTTCGGCGTTACCGTGATTTTTATTTCGCTTTGCTCGACTATTTTTTTTGCGCACTTTCTGCAGATTGAAGCAATTTGACGTTCCAAATTACGCACGCCCGCTTCGCGGGTATACCCGTCAATCAGCTGATGCAGTGCGTCGGGTGTTATTTTCAGCATTTTCGAACTGATCCCGTGCTTTTTCAGCTGCTTCGGAATCAGATGTTTGGAAGCAATATTGTATTTTTCTTCGTGCGTATAGCTGCCAAGGGTAATGACGTCCATTCGGTCAAGCAGTGGCTCGGGAATCGTGCTGTAATCATTCGCGGTAGTAATAAATAATACCTTGCTTAAATCAAAAGGCATATCGATGTAATGATCAAAGAAAGTAGCATTCTGTTCCGAATCAAGCACTTCCAGCAAGGCGGAAGCCGGGTCCCCGCGGAAATCATTGCCCAGCTTATCGATTTCATCCAGCAAAATTAACGGGTTATTTGTGCCCGCCTGCTTCATTGCGGAAATAATTCTGCCCGGCATGGAACCGATGTATGTTTTGCGGTGACCCATAATGTCGGATTCGTCGCGAACGCCGCCAAGCGATACACGAACATAATTTCTGCCGATTGCGGACGCAATGGAACGGGCAATAGAGGTTTTACCAACACCCGGGGGGCCGACAAGGCAGATGATCTGCCCTTTGATTTCCGGTGCAAGTTTTTTCACGGCAAGAATCTCAATAATGCGCTCTTTTACCTTCGTCAGACCAAAATGATCCTTATCAAGCACTTTCTGTGCCTTTGCAAGGTCAATATGCTCTTTACTGGAGGTATTCCAGGGCAATTCCAGGCAGGTTTCAATATAGCTTTGGATTACGCTTCCTTCATGGGAACCGTAAGGCATTTTTGAAAGACGTTCGCATTCCTTCATTAGCTTATCGTTCTGCAGCTGCGGCAGTTTCATTTTTGCAATGCGATCGCGTAAGTCGTCAGCTTCCTCCTGCGGGCTGTCATCGTCGCCAAGCTCGTCGGAAATCGCTTTCATTTGTTCGCGAAGATAGTATTCACGCTGGTTGACGGTAATTTGTTCTCTGGCCCTTTCACTGATTTGTGTTTCAATGGATAGAACCTGAATTTCGTTCTTTAAAACTTCATTCAGTTTTTCAAGACGCTTTACCGGGTGGAGCTCCTCCAGAATCGCCTGTTTCTGTTCGAAGTCAAGCATTATGTTGGAAGTGATATAATCCGCCAATTCTCCGCAGTCTTTTTTCTGCACCACACCAATCACAATATCGGGCGGAATGCGGGTATAGTTCTGAATATACTCTTCGAAAAGGCCCTGGGTGTAACGGATTAAAGCCTCAGTTTTGTGAGTTGAACGATACGCTTTCGTTTCAATTTGCTGTACATCCGCATAAATAAACGGAGATTCGCTGATTACGGATGAGATTTGTGCGCGGTACATTCCTTCGGCAAACAGGCGTACCCCTTCGTCGGTGTGACGGATGACCTGTTTAATTTTAGCCACAACACCGGTATGATATATCTGTTCGCTGCTCGGCTCGTTATCCCCTAAATCCTTTTGAGCGACAAGCAAAATCAGCTGATCTTCTTCCATGGCCTTAGATAAAGCAAGGATGGACTTTTTCCTGCCGACGTCAAACTGCAGCAGCATACCGGGAAATATGACCAGTCCCCTGAGCGCAAGCACCGGGAGCGGGTTTGTTTCAGTTTTTTGCAGTTCAAGATTTGTACTCATAGTTTGCTCCTTAGCATAAAAGGCTGTTGCGAAGTGATAACAAGTGCTACCACACTGCAACAGCCATGATTCTATAATTTATGACGCGGTATCTTTGCGGCCGCGCTTCCTTGGAGTCGTTATTTTAATTTTCACCGGTTTGCGTTCCGGATTATAGACAATCTCAGGCTTTGCATCCTTGGTCACCGTGTCTTCAGTAACGGTTACCTTTTCAATGGTATATTCGGACGGTACGCTGAACATGAGATCCGTCAACAAGTCCTCCATAATAGACCTTAAACCTCTGGCGCCTGTACGGCGTTCAATGGTTTTTTTCGCAATTGCTTTCAATGCGTCCGGCTGGAACTCCAATTCAACCTTGTCGAGCTGGAACAGCTTTTTGTATTGATTAATCAGACTGTTTTTCGGTTCGGTCAAAATTCTGACCAAAGCATCCTCGTCCAAACCGTTCAGGGCTGCAATCACAGGTAGGCGGCCCACCAGTTCCGGAATCAAGCCGAACTTCACCAAGTCGTGCGGAACAACGTCCTGCATCCACGCAGTGGAGTCCAATTCCGTTCTGCTTTTGACTTCAGCGCCGAAACCCATGGCGGAAGACGCTGTGCGTTTTTCAACGATTTTATTCAAACCGTCGAATGCGCCGCCGCAGATAAACAGAATGTTCGATGTGTCAATCTGTAAAAATTCCTGCTGGGGATGTTTTCTTCCGCCCTGCGGAGGAACATTGGAAACCGTGCCTTCCAAAATCTTCAGAAGTGCCTGCTGAACACCCTCGCCGCTTACATCGCGGGTAATGGAAGGATTTTCAGACTTTCTGGCAATTTTATCGATTTCATCGATATAAATTATTCCGCGTTCGGCTCTTTCAATGTCAAAATCCGCCGCCTGAATTAAACGCAGCAAAATATTCTCAACATCTTCGCCGACATAGCCCGCTTCCGTAAGAGTGGTAGCGTCTGCAATAGCAAACGGCACATCCAAAATTTTTGCAAGAGTCTGAGCCAGCAGAGTTTTGCCCACACCGGTCGGCCCAAGCAGAAGCACGTTGCTTTTGGTAAGCTCAACATCGTCTTTTCCGTAATAAATACGCTTATAATGATTGTAAACCGCAACCGAAAGAGCGATTTTCGCTTTTTCCTGCCCGATCACATAATCATCCAGCATCTTTTTTATTTCGTGTGGTTTGGGAAGTTCCGCTGAGGCTTCGTTGTAGCTTGCTTTTCGGTTGGATAAGTTTTTCTCATCCTCCAAAATCGACATGCAAAGTTCGATGCATTCATCGCAAATATAAACTCCCGGTCCGGCAATCAGTCGGCGCGCCTCATTCTGCGGTTTTCCACAGAATGAACAACTTATTCCTCTTTCTTTGGTCTCGTCGTTATTTGGCATTTCATCACCAACCTATTTTTCATTATCGGGTATGATCATAGATGACTTTGTCGATCAGGCCATAATTCATGGCTTGTTCTGCGGTCATAAAATTGTCGCGTTCCGTATCTTTTGCAATCACTTCGTATGGCTGGCCGGTTTTTTCTGAAAGAATCTGGTTCAGCTTTTTCTTCGTTGCAATAATGTGGTCAGCGTGAATCATAACATCAGTTGCCTGCCCCTGTGCGCCGCCGCTCGGCTGATGGATCATAATATCACTGTTGGGCAGTGCAAAGCGCTTACCCTTGGCACCCGCCGCGAGCAGGAATGCGCCCATGCTTGCAGCCATGCCCATGCAGATAGTAGAAACATCGCATTTAATATACTGCATGGTATCGTAAATTGCCATACCGGCTGTTACCGACCCACCCGGACTGTTAATGTAAAGGCTAATGTCCTTGGAAGGATCCTGTCCTTCCAGGTACAGCAGCTGTGCAACTACCAGACTGGATGTTGTGTCGTTTACCTCTTCTGTGAGCATAACGATTCTGTCGTTGAGCAAACGGGAAAAGATGTCATAGGAACGCTCACCGCGGTTCGTTTGCTCTATTACATATGGGACTAAACTCATTATAGCGTACCTCCAATAAACCACATAAATTCATAATTGGCAGGAATGACACTGTTTATTCAGCGTCTTTTTTTCCTTCTGTGATAACTGCGGTATCACGGACAAGATTAATTGCTTTTTCTACAACAATATCCTTTACCAGCTCTTCCTGAGGAATAAAGGATTTCACCTTGTCAGCATCAATTTCATAGCTTTTTGCCAATTTTGCATATTCTTCTTCGATTTCTGCTTCAGTCGGCTGAATGTTTTCAATCTGAGCAATCTTTTCAAGGGCAAGACGAACCTTTACCTGGCGCTCTGCCTGCGGCTGGAACTGCTGACGGATCGAATCCTTGTCCATGCCGGTGTACTTCAGGTATGTGTCGAGGTTCAGGCCCTGAGACTGCAGGCGATAGCCGAATTCACGAATATCCTCGTTAATTCTGTTTTCAAACATAGCCTGCGGAATTTCCGCCTTCATTTTTTCAATCAGCTGGTCAATCAACTGATTTTCTACATCATCTTTTGCAGCGTTTTCTTTGGAAGCCGTCAGTTTTTCTTTAATATCGGCTTTATAGCTGTCGAGTGTATCAAAATCGCTGACGTCCTTTACAAAGTCGTCGTCCACTTCCGGAAGTTCTTTCATTTTAATTTCGTGAAGCTTAATTTTAAATACCGCTTCTTTGTCTGCCAGTTCAGCTGCCTGATAGTCTGCCGGGAACTTTACGGTAATGTCAAACTCTTCGCCAGTTTTATGGCCGACAACCTGCTCTTCAAAACCGGGAATAAACTGTCCTGCGCCCAATGTCAGGCTGTAGTTTTCGGATTTGCCGCCTTCGAATGCTACCCCGTCAACAAAACCTTCAAAATCGATGACCGCAATGTCTTCGTTCTGAGCTGCTCTGTCTTCTACGGTAACCATTCTGGAGTTGCGTTCCTGAACCTTTTTGATTTCGCTTTCAATTTCTTCGTCGGTTACTTCAACCGGCTTCTTAGTGGCAGCCATGCCTTTGTAGCTTTCAATTTCAACTTCCGGTTTTGTGGTAATCGTTGCTTTGAAAACCAAGCCGTCTTTGCCGGCAGAAACTAAATCAAAATCAATTTTATCTTCAACCAGTTCCAGGTTTGCTTCGTTAACAGCCGCATCGAGCGCATCGGGGTACACAGCATTGATGGCGTCCTCATAAAACACCTGCTCGCCGTAGAATTTTTCAACAAATGCACGGGGAGCTTTGCCCTTGCGGAACCCTGGAATCATGATTTTTTTATTTTCTTTATGATAGGCCTGGTCTACCGCTTTTTCAAATACTTCCGCGTCGACCGCAACCTCAAGCTGATAGCGGTTTGTGTCAACCTTATTTGATGCTTTTAAACTCATTTTTTATTTCCTCCTGCAAAAATGCAAATTATCTGAAATATTATAACACATGTAGAAACATTATTCTATATATTCGCTGAAATATTAATAATTTGTTCACCGTACCAAAATCGGCGTGAATCCGGCGTAATCACAGGAAATCAGGTGCATTTTAATCCCGCCGTATTCCCCTGTAACCGCCCGCTTTGCGGCCTGACTGCCGTGAATATGGCCGAAATAGCACTGCTTGATGCCCCGTTTCTTTAAAACGTCCAGAATTTCCGTACATTCCGATTCATCGTAAACCGGCGGATAATGCAAAAATACAACGGGCTCTCCGCCCTGGCGCAGCGCGTCGTCGATGGAAGTGTTCAGCCGGCCAACCTCACGGTTCACGATTTTCCGGTCTTCGTCAGTTTCGGAATTATAAAGCCAGCCGCGCGTACCGCAGACGGCGGTATTGCCGACAAGTACGGCATTGTTATGAACGATTTGAAGCGAATAGAAACCATGCAGCTGAAGGTAGTCGTCAATTTTCTTCTTTGTTGACCACCAATAGTCGTGATTCCCTTTTAAAATCAATTTTTTCCCGGGCAGGGAATGAATAAACGAAAAATCGTTGGCTGTGTCTTCCAGCTTCATAGCCCAGGAAATGTCCCCGGCGATTACAACCGTGTCCTCATCCTTCACAATCGCCCGCCAGTTTTTTTCCAGTTTGGCAGTGTAGTCCTGCCAGCCTTCAAATACATCCATCGGCTTATCGCAGCCCAGTGACAGGTGCAAATCTGCAATAGCAAAAAGTGACATGGCAACCTCTTTCGAACCGTTACTTAATATCGGCCATTTTCAGCACAATTTCGCCCATGGTACCTTTTGTGCAGATGTTCTGGAACCGAACCGGCTTCGTTTCCAGGTTGGAAATCGGAGCGGGGATCGGTGTTCCGGTCAAAGCCGAAAGTTCTTTTATTTTCATAAATTCCGATGCATCCTGAGTATAGTCATTTGTAATCGCGCTTAACACACTGTCCGCAAATTTATAAGGACTAGCGGTTGATGCTACAATGGTTGGCGTTGCGGAATCGTTTGTATCGTTCACATACTGATGATATACGTTGATTGCCACCGCAGTATGCGTGTCACACAGATAATTTTCCGAATGATAAATCTCTTTGATTGTTGCTTTTGTTGCCTCGTCACTGCAGTAACCGGCATAAAAAAGGTCGTGCAGCTGATTGAGAATGCCGTCATCCACCTGATATTTTCCCACGGAGGAAAGTTCATTCATCCAACCTGCGACTTTTTTACTGTCTTCCCCTGTCAGGTCGTAAAGCAGACGTTCCAGATTACTGGAAACCAGAATATCCATAGACGGAGAAATCGTAGGGTAAAACGGTCTGCTGCGATTGTAGGCGCCGGTAGTCAAAAAGTCGGTCAGCACATTGTTGGAATTGGAAGCGCAAATCAGCTTATGAATAGGCAGTCCCATTTTCTTTGCGTAATAAGCCGCAAGAATATTGCCGAAATTTCCGGTAGGAACAACAATATTGACCTGTTCCCCTTCGTGTTTCAGTTCCCCGCTTGCCATAAGGTCACAGTAAGCTGAAAAATAATAGACGATCTGCGGAAGCAGTCTGCCCCAGTTAATGGAGTTTGCACTGGAGAACATCATCTCGTTCTGCGCGAGAAGCGCATTGATTTTCGAGTCGGTAAACAATTTTTTTACGCCGGTTTGGGCATCGTCAAAATTGCCCTCAATCGCACACACGGAAACGTTGTTTCCTTCCTGTGTGTTCATTTGCCGTTTCTGCATGGGACTTACGCCATTTNNTCCCTGTCAAATTTCTCTCCGGTATAAGCCTTCTTCACACAGTCCGCAATTTCTTCCCCTGTAAAGTCGGAAAGGAATTCAGATAAGATACGGGAAGCGCGTTCCGTATACCCACCCTGCTTCAGGTCACACAAATCCGCATAGGAAAAATGAGGCAGCTTTTCCGGTACAAACAGTCCGCCGTCACTGCAGATTCCCTGCGCAATAGCCTGTGCTGAGGAAACGCTGACACTGCCGCTCCTTGTTGATTTATAATTCAAGGTAATTCCCCTTTCGATTTTTTTATGTATTTGTATTATTAATATAACATGATTCCTATTAAAGTGAAAGAAAAAATTGGTTTGCGTTATCAAATAAAATCGAATTAACAAGAGTTTCGCTGTAATTTTCACGCAGCATCCGTTCCGCAATTTCCTCCACCGACTCAATACCCTTTATGCCGTTCGGCAGATCAGTCCCGTCAAAATCGCTTCCGATTGCCAAACAGTTTTCACCGCCAAGGGATAAAAAGTGCTCCGTGTGGCGAAGCACATCGTCAATACCCGCTTCACCGGAACTGTTTAAAAATTCCGGTACAAAATTGATGCCAACCAGACCGCCGCGATTTTGGATTACCTGAAACTGTTCGTCNNTTCAGCCGTTCAAGGCTTCCCGCGGCGGCGCCGCCGCCTTCTACCGTAAGAATTGCGCCGATTTTCTTTTGCTGTTCCGCCGCTTTCATATCCTCTGCAGTTCGGCAGAGCATGACCTCTTCCGGATGAAGCTGAATTTCATACTGAAGCTGCCTATACATGGTGTCAAAATAATCCAGAGCATCCTGCCCCCTGGCCTCATCATGAATCCAGATGGCAAAGCACTGAATCCACCGGGAGTATTTTTTGCCACGCTGCAGAGAAATGTGAAGGTCACCGTCAAACAGCGCCTTTCGTTTCTGGTAGCATTCTGAAATGGTATCGCAATGCAAATCAAAAACTTTCATTCGTCTCAACCTCCGGAAAAAGCATTTTCAATATGTTCTACTGCCTTGACAGTAAGTGAGTCTTTCTTTACCAGAATGCCAATCACGTCAAACCGGGGCTGCAGCGGAGTAGGGTGGGACTGTAAATAAAGAAGTGCCGTTTTATACAGCTTTTTCTGTTTCCCAACCGTTACCGATTCCAACGGACTGACGACAAAGTCTTCCCTTCTTGTTTTTACTTCCACAAAAACAAGATAATTTTTATCCCTTGCTATGATATCGATTTCGCCGTACCGGGAATGATAATTGCGTTCCACAATTTCATATCCTTTTTCGGAGAGATGCTTTGCAGCAAGATCTTCGCCGAATTTTCCGGAAGCATTATCCACAAACGCCATCCCCTAAGATTTTTTTAAGGAAGGTTTTTCGGTGTACCGGGCTGGGGCCGAATTTCTTCAGCAGTTCCGTATGTAACGCAGTACCGTAACCTTTATGTTTTGCAAACTGATATTCCGGATAAACCTTATCGATTTCATACATTAATCTGTCACGGCTTACCTTGGCTAATATGGATGCCGCGGCAATGCTGGCGGAAAGCGCGTCGCCTTTAATAATAAGCTGCGTTTCCACACCGAGCGCCGGCATTCGGTTGCCGTCGACAAGGGCGTAATCAGGTCGTTCCTGCAATCCGTCACAGGCGCGGCGCATAGCCAGAAAAGTTGCCTGTAAAATATTGATTTCGTCAATTTCGCTTTCTGTGGCAAAACCGACCGACCAGCTTAATGCCGTGGCTGTAATCACATCGTAAAGCGCTTCCCGTTTTTTTTCGCTGAGCTTTTTGGAATCATTGATTCCTTCTATCACCGTGTTTTCGGGTAAAATAACTGCGGCAGCGAACACCGGGCCGGCCAAAGGGCCGCGTCCGGCTTCATCGATGCCGCAGATCATATGGTATCCGTTATCTTTTGCTGTATTTTCGTAATCAAACCAGTTCATGTTATTTCCCAACCTGTTCCAGAGTAATTCTGCCGAGCTTGGCGCTTCGGAATTCATCCAGCACCATAATGGACGCACGCAGACTGTCGGTTTCCCCACCGGAAATCAACATGCCGCGCTTTCTGCCGATAAGCTCCAGTAATTCATACCCCTTGAGCTCCGTTATATCTTCATCTTCCATTTTATAGCGCAGTTTTAACGCCGCAGGGTAACTATTCCCCAAAACCTCCAGCAAGCGGGAAGCAAGCTGTTCCGTATCGACAACGTCATCCTTTACAGCACCGGTAAACGCCAGCCGTTCCCCGACAATTTTATCGTCAAATTTCGGCCAGAGCACGCCCGGTGTATCGAGAAGGTCAAAGCCTTTCCCAATCGTAAACCACTGGTTGGAGCGTGTCACGCCGGGACGGTCTNNCCGGTCTTCTACATTTGCCTTGCTGTTTTTGGAAAGGCGGTTAATCAGAGAAGATTTTCCCACGTTGGGAATTCCCACTACCATAACCCGGATTTGGCGGCCGACCATTCCTTTTGACTCCCATGTAGCAATTCGGTCACTCAGAACATCCTTAACCAAAGGAATAAATTGGTTCAGCCCCCTGCCGGTACGGCAATCAATAGGCAAAGCGGAAATTCCGTTTGCTTTATAATAATCCACCCAACGGCTTGTCTGCGCGGGGTCGGCCATATCGCTTTTATTCATCAGAATAACACGCGGTTTGGACTGAATCAGATTATTCAAAATCGGATTGCGGCTGCTGATTGGAATACGTGCGTCAATGATTTCGGCGACAGCGTCCACCAGCTTAAGGCTTTTTTCAATCTGCCGCTTGGTTTTCGTCATATGCCCCGGAAACCATTGAATTGATTGTGCTTCACTCATATCTTTAATACATCCTATTGCTCTTTTTTGCCCGGAAGATTGTTTCGCCGGGTACTTATGACTTTATTTTGTCAATACGGTCAAACGGAAATACTACAAACAGTGCTTTCCCTAAAATATATCTTTCGTCCACCATACCTACGTCTGTAAAACGGCTGTCGTTCGATACGGGGCGATTGTCCCCCAATACAAAAACATGCCCTTTGGGAACCGTGAGCGGAAAGGTATAATCCGAAAGCTGGGTGGTAATACCGTTTTTTATATACGCGGATTCATCTAATTCTACGCCGTCTACAGAAACTGTACCTGTTTTGTAGTTAATATTAACAACCTGATTTTCCAACGCGATAATACGTTTAATAATTGGCTCGTTCAACCCTGTGGTGTGTGTAATTACGACCACATCGCCCTGATGCGGTGTATAAGAATAGCTAGCCACAACCACGCGGTCCCCTGATTTCAGATTTGGAAGCATGGACGGCCCGCTGACATTTACAATACGAAATAAAAAGGTAAACAGAATTACGACAGTAATCAATGCGGTAATCAGAGCCTCAACCCATTCAAAACAGTTCGCAACACTGCTTTTCCCAAGTTGCGAAGGCGCTTCTTCCTTGCTGTCGCATTCGCAGGAATTTTGATTCAATGGAGACACAACTCCTTTATATATAAAAAGGCATAGCCTTGTAAATTACATTTTTCCGAATTTCGAAAAAGGTGTAATCATCAATTCCACCTTACCGATAATATAACGCTCATCAATCATACCAACCGCCTGAAAACGGCTGTCTTCTGAGATGATACGGTTGTCGCCCAGCACAAACACGTGGCCGGCCGGAACCTTTTGCGGGAACGTAATATCGCCCTGGTCTTTTGTAATTCCGTTTTCAATGTAAGCGGATTCGTCCAGTTCAACGCCGTCCACAGAAACAATGCCGGTTTGAAAGTCGATATTTACAGTTTGGCCTTCCGTGGCAATTACTCTCTTTACAATAATTTTTCCAAGACTGGTTCCTTTTCCGTCCACTACGACAATGTCGCCGCGCGACAGGTGTCTGTCAACACAGGAAACCAGAACTTTATTGCTATTTTCTAAATTAGGCAACATGGAAGGGCCGTCTACAGTAATTATCCGAAATAAAAAAGTAAACAAAATCAGAATTACAATCAGAGCGGGAATCAATGCCTCGATCCATTCAAAACAACTGGATGTAAAACTGCTTTTGGAGGCTTGCGTCATATCTTGACCTTCTGAATTCTGATTCAAAAATGCCACCTCTTTCATAATAAAACGGTCATGCGAAACGCACAGCCAATATAAGGAAATGCACGGCCATAGCAAAAAAGGGACACATACATGTCCCTTTCATTGTGCAAATGATTATCTGATTTGTTCTTTAACCTTTGCAGCCTTGCCGACTCTGTCACGCAGATAGTAGAGCTTCGCTCTGCGTACGCGTCCTTTGCGGATGATTTCAATACCCTTGACATTGGGGGAATGAATCGGGAAAACTCTTTCAACGCCTACGCCGTAGGAAACACGTCTGACGGTGAAAGTTTCAGAAATTCCGCTGCCCTTGCGAGCAATAACGGTTCCTTCAAAAACCTGAATTCTTTCTCTTTCGCCTTCTCTGATGTTTACGTTGATGCGAATGGTATCACCGATTTCAAACACCGGCAACTCTTTTTTTGCAGAATCTTCTGCAATCAGCTTTAATGCGTCCATGGATATTTCCTCCTAGTATTCAGACATTCATGCCTCCGCAGGCAGAGGACTGTCCGCTTCAATGTCTCGGTCAAACCGGGCATTGAACCCCATCGAAATAAACCGACGGTATCCAAATGCCTATATATCATACCACAATGCACAGAAAGGTGCAATGTTTTTTTATCATTTATTGAAATATTTTAAAGTCTGAATCGTACAGATTGGTTCGTTGCATATCGGCATACAAATCCAGGTCCAGATATTTTTTAATGGCGTCATTCAACAGTGACGGATTTACATTTATTGTGCTCCCCGCCGGAAGAACCGCGTCAATAACAATCGCTCCATTTTTTACGCAAACTTCGGTTCGGTCAAGGTACGGTTTAATGTTAAAATCGATCCATCCGCCCTTTGTATGCTTTGGAACTACTACTTTTTCAGAACGGAACAAGCCGCTGATTTTTTCTGCAATGTCCTGTACGTCTTCATTTTCAGTATCGAGCACCATGACATAGGATGCGGCGGCAATTTGACCCGGTTTCATCACCGGCTCGGTTGCGTCAAAAACCGGAATGTCGTCCGGCAAAGCGGAATTCAGCCGTTCGATCAATTCTTCGCGTGAAAAATTGTCGTCGTCCAACTTAATGTCCATGCTTTCCCGTTCACCGCTGATTCCAAGTGACAGCGGAAGCGCAAAGGTAATAAAAGCGTGAGGGTTAAAGCCCTGTGTGTACCAAAGCGGAATTTTTGCTTTATGAATCGCACGGGACATGCACCGGTTTAAGTCAAGGTGGGAAATGTACCTTGCAGTTCCAACTTTTTTAAACCAAATCCTAACGTTTTTCACAGCAGATGCCTCCTTTAAAACAGGCTGCACCGCAGGAAGAACATTGTTCCCGGCAGTTTGGCGTTGTGGTGTCTGCATAAGCTTTTTTGCATTCCTCAATCAAAAAGGATTTTTTAACCCCGTAGTCGATATGATCCCAAGGAAGAACTTCGTCAAAGCTTCTTCTGCGGTTTGCATAAAATGCCGGATCAATGCCGCACTTTTCGAACAGTTCCAACCATTTGGGCAGCGAGAAAAAGTCCTGCCAGCCATCCATTTTACATCCGCTTTTCTGCGCTTCCAGCAAAACAGCACAAAGGCGGCGGTCACCGCGGGCAAAAACCGCTTCCAGAAACGTCGTGTCGGCATCATGCCAGCTCGGTTCAATCTTTTTCGTTTTTACGGAAGCAAGTAAATGACTCTGCTTTTCATGAAGCATTTCAATGGTGTCCTGCGGTTCCCATTGGAACGGTGTAAACGGCTTTGGAACAAAAGAGGAAGCACTGACGGAAACTTTTACGCTTTTCCCCTTTGGTTTGTTCGGGTTGGCATAATACGCATCCACTACCGTTTGACCAAGGTTCGCAATGCCTTCTACGTCTTCCATGGTTTCGGTCGGAAGACCGATCATAAAATACAGCTTAATGGTTGTCCATCCGCCACTGAATGCGGTATTGACCGTTTTAAGCAGTTCCTCTTCCGTTACATTCTTATTGATTACATTGCGCAAACGCTGTGTACCGGCTTCCGGAGCGAAAGTAAGGCCGCTGCGCCGCACGGAATTCAGCTTTGACATCAGCTCGGTGGAAAAACCGTCAACCCGCAGCGACGGCAGGGAAATTCCTGTATTCTGTTCCGAAGTCCAGGTATGAAGCTGGTCAATCAGTTCGTTTAGCTGAGAGTGGTCGCTGGTGCTGAGGGAAGAGAGCGAGATTTCATCATAACCGGTACTTTCGCAAAGATCGTAGCATTGTTTGTCGATGACATCAATAGACTTTTCCCGGAAGGGACGGTACAGAAACCCGGCCTGACAGAATCGGCAGCCGCGGATGCAGCCGCGCAGAACTTCCGCAACGGTTCTGTCATGTACTATTTCAATATAAGGCACCACAAACCGGTCTGGAAAATACGACTTGTCCATATCGATCATAAGCCGCTTCTTCACCTTTGCGGGTGCCCCGCATTTCGGGGTAATGGCGTTAACCGTGCCGTCGTCATTGTAAGAAACATCATACAATGACGGTACGTAAACGCCCTCAATCTGTGCCGCGGCAATTAAAAACTCCTCTTTGGAGCCGTTTTTCTTTTTAAACTCCCGGTAAAGCGCAATGACTTCGGCATCGACTTCTTCCCCTTCGCCGATGAAGAACAGGTCAAAAAAATCGACAAGCGGTTCTGCATTGCAGGCACAGGGACCGCCGGCAACCACAAGCTGAGAAAGCGAGTGCCGGTCGCTGGCCTTCAGCGGAATACCTGCCAAATCCAGCATGTTCAGAATATTGGTGTAGCTCAGCTCGTACTGAAGGGTAAAACCGATAATATCGAAATCCGCAACGCTGTCTCCGCTTTCCAGTGCGTACAGCGGCACGTTATTTTGGCGCATTTGCTCTTCCATGTCAACCCACGGGGCAAATACCCGCTCACACCAAACATACGGAATGGTATTAAGCTGACTGTACAGTATTTTCATTCCAAGGTGGGACATGCCGACCTCGTAAATATCGGGGAAACAAAATGCGAACCGAACGTCAATCTCATCCGGCTTCTTTTGTACGCTATTTAATTCCCCGCCGACGTACCTGCCCGGTTTCTGCACCTTGGCAAGCAGTTTTTCAATCTTTTTATTAATCATTCTATCCTCCGTGCGTTAGCTTAAAAACAAGTATTTATTATTATACCGCCCGGAGGAAAAGAATGCAAATCAATAATATCTTCCATTCTTAAACAGCAGCAAAGTCATTAAATAACCGCATACCAAAAGCAGCGAATAATCCCCCGGGGAACGAAACACCGCCAGAAAACCGGCCGCAGCCAGTGGCGTAAGCNNTAGCCGACCGGTCGGCGCTGAACCGGGTACAGAGCATGGAATACAAAGCCTGCCCCCCATCGAGCGGTTCAATCGGGAGCAGGTTAAAAAGAGCCAAAAATAAATTGATCAGAGTGAACCGGTTCAGCATGGAAAACTGCACCAATCCGGAAAAAAGAGCCGCCGCAATGTTTGTACACGGCCCCGAAAGAGAAATCAACGCATCGCGCTGATAGCTTCTGGCAGCGCAGCAGGACTTTTCAATATCAATTCCGAACGGAGTAAACCGAACCTGCGAAATCCGGCATCCAAATACGCACATCACCAACAAATGACCCGCTTCGTGCAGAGCGGCCGCCGAAAAAGCCAGAATTGCCGTCCCGCTTTTATCCTCTAAAAGTACGAATGCCACCATCGCCACAAAAAAGAAGCTTATGGTCACATGGCAGTTTTTTATTAAAAATGTCATTATCCAATCAGCTTCTGTGACTCTACCGGCGGCAAAGAGCCGGGGGACTGAGAATTTGCTGCCTGCTGGGAATTTGGCGGCGCAGCGCTTTGCTGCGAGCCGGCATTCTCCGGCTGACTGGACGCCTGCTGAGAATTATTCGAATTTGACTGGGAAATAACGGACTGCCGNNTGCAGGAGCGTTGGACACTGACGGGAACAGCGCGATGACATTATGTTTAATATTTTGTATTTGTTCGTCCGGAACAATCGTCTGGTTAATACTTTTTATATACCAGCCGCGGATCATACTGTAGGCATTGCTGCCCGCAATTCTTAACAGAAACATAGTCAGCAATATAATACAGCAAACAGTAATCTGAATAATCGTTAAAAGCCGGGAGCTGACCTTTCGGGCGTGGTACTCCTGAATTTCCTGCTCGTTATCTTCCTCGTTTTCATACTCATTTTCATCATAATAGTCATTCATTGTTATGCCTCCTGTAAAATTAATGTCCAAGTAATAATATGTTGGCAAAAACAGGAACATAACCGGACTTGACCTTGTTTACAATTATATTGGCTGATTTTCAGGTTAGATCATCCAGCGAAAGAAAAAAACCGCCGCAACCGCGACGGTTTTTTCTTGATTATTTCGATTGAATGTACCGGTCAATCGACTGCGCGGCCTGCTTGCCGCCGCCCATTGCCAAAATTACCGTTGCCGCGCCGCTGACCGCGTCGCCCGCGGCATAAACACCGTCACGGGTGGTTGCCATCGTTTCCTCGTTTACAACAATGCAGCCATGGCTGTTTGCTTCCAACCCCTTTGTGGTGGAACGAATCAGCGGATTCGGGGAATTTCCAATTGCCATTACCACACAGTCAACGGGAATTTCAAAGTTTGAACCGTCCTTTGTAACAGGCTTGCGTCTTCCGGAAACGTCCGGCTCGCCAAGCTCCATTTCAACACATTCAATTGCCTTGACCCTGCCGTTTTCATCACCGTGAATAGCCACCGGATTACGAAGAAGATTGAAAATAATGCCTTCTTCCTTTGCATGGTGAATTTCTTCTTTTCTTGCGGGCATTTGCTCTTCCGCACGGCGGTAAATAATATAAACATTTTCTGCACCAAGCCGCTTTGCGGTTCTTGCGGCATCCATTGCCACGTTGCCGCCGCCCACGACCGCAACATTCTTCGGGCGGATGATCGGGGTATCGTATTCGTCGCGGTACGCCTTCATCAGGTTTACTCTGGTGAGAAATTCATTCGCGGAATACGTGCCGACAAGGGCTTCGCCCGGAATATTCATAAAGCTGGGAAGACCGGCGCCGGTACCAATAAAGATGGCCTCGTAACCCATTTCAAAAAGCTCGTCCACAGACAAGACCTTGCCCATTACCATATCGGTTTTAATTTCAACCCCCATGGCTTCCAGGGAGGATATTTCCTTTTGCACAATTTCTTTAGGAAGTCGGAACTGCGGGATACCGTACATCAGCACGCCGCCGGCAGTATGAAGCGCTTCAAAAACCGTAACGGAATAACCCATGGCGGCCAGGTCGCCGGCACAGGTCAGTCCGGCAGGGCCGGCGCCAATCACGGCCACCTTGTGACCGTTCGGTTCAATGTGAAATTCTTCCGGCTTGCCGTTTTTCATATGCCAGTCCGCTGCAAAACGCTCCAGTCGGCCAATGCCCACCGGTTCCCCTTTGATTCCGCGCACACAGTTATGTTCGCACTGCGTTTCCTGCGGACAAACGCGCCCGCAGACCGCTGGAAGAGAATTGGTTGTTTTAATTGTCTGATAAGCGGCTTCGATGTCACCGTCAGCAATGTGCCCGATAAATTCAGGAATTTTTACACCGACAGGGCAACCGTTGACACATGGCTTATTTTTACAGCGCAGGCAGCGCTGTGCTTCCTCAATTGCCATTTCCTGTGTATACCCAAGCGCAACCTCGTCAAAGTTTTTATTGCGCACGTTGGGCTCCTGTTCCGGCATTGGTGTTTTTGTGAGAGTCATATTAGGCATTTTTCGCGCCCTCCATTAAGTGGCAGTTATATTCCCGTGTAGATTCTTTTTCCATATCAAAATACGTTCTTGACCGTTTGATTGCTTCGTCAAAATCGACTTCGTGGCCGTCAAAATCCGGACCATCTACACAGGCGAACTTTGTTTTGCCGCCAACCGTCAGTCTGCACCCGCCGCACATACCGGTTCCGTCTATCATAATTGGGTTCATGCTGATGATCGTCTTAATCCCGTATTTTTTCGTCATGTCGCATATGGCCCGCATCATAACCAAAGGACCGATTGCAATAACCAAATCATAATTTGAACCGTTTTCAATATTTTGGCGGAGCGCGTCGGTGACAAAACCTTTGTTTCCGTTTGAACCGTCGTCTGTTGTAAGAATCAGGTTATCACAAACCGCTTTCATTTCGTCTTCTAAAATAATAATATCCTTATTGCGGAACCCTGCAATCATATCAACCTTTGCGCCCATGCTGTGCAGCGCCTTTGCCTGCGGATATGCAATGGCACAGCCTGCGCCGCCGCCGATTACGGCAACATTCTTATAGCCTTCCAGTTCGGAAGCCTGTCCTAACGNNAACGTTCAGCTCGTCGAGCAACAGCGTTGTTTTGCCTACTTTCTGGTAAATAATTGTAATCGTACCCTTTTCGCGGTCATAATCCGCAATGGTCAGCGGGATCCTCTCCCCAAACTCGTTTACGCGCAATATAATAAATTGACCGGCATGCGCCTTTTTGGCAATAAACGGCGCATCGACTTCCATTAATGTCATGGAATCATTTAGTCTGCGCTTTTCAACTATTTTAAACATAACAAAACACTTCCTTTACTTCACAGGTTAAATACATTGTTTCCCCTATTATAATGGCTATTGGCCTTTTTATCAATCTAAAAAAGATGATTCGGCCTTTTTGTTGACCGAACCATCTTTTTTTGATGTATGGAATTTTATAGGATAATGCAAATCAAACCGTTGCAACCATCGTTTATAATGCGTTCAATGGTTTCGCGCACCTTGTCTCTGGCATCGTTCGGCATGCGGTAAAGCTTGTTGTGCAGGCACTCGTTCACCAGTTCATGCAGGTTCTTGCCAAAAATATTGGATTCCCAAATCTTTGCGGGGTTTTCTTCGAATTCCTTCAGCAGATACATAACCAATTCCTGCGACTGCTGTTCTGAACCNNGTAATTCTGGTCTTCAGCATATGAATGGAAGGCGCGGCCGCTTTCAGCCGGATTCCATATTTGCCGCCCTGCTTAATAATTTCGGGCTCCTCAAGCGACAGTTCTTCAATTCCGGGCATTACAATGCCGTATCCGGTTTCCTGAACATCCTCATATGCCTGCTGCAGCTTGTCGTAAGACTTCTTCATTTCAGCAAGGTTCAGCATGCAGTCGAGCAAAGTTTCTTCGTCTTCAATTTCGATTCCGGTTTTTTCACCCATTACTTTATAGAACAAATTCTGGTCGAGCGTAACCATAATTCGCGTATGACCGGTTCCCAAATCAATTGCTTCTGTCTTTGCGCCATTTACATATTCGCATTTCTGAACATCGTCAATAATTGAACCGACTTCACGGATTTTAGAAATTTTAGAAGCGGATTGCTGAATGGAAGTATACACTGCGGAGCGCAGCCAATGGTTCTTTTCCAAACCGGAAAGCCAGCGCGGCATATCTACCTTAATTTCTTTTACCGGGAATTCAAACAGAATTTGTGAAAGGATCACTTTTATGGATCTTTCATCCAGTTCCATACAGTTTACCGGAAGCACCGGAACACCGTAACGGTTCTGAAGATTCATGGCCATATTGGTAGATGTTTCCGAATTTGGATTCACACAATTCAGAAGAACAATAAACGGTTTTTTAATTTCTTTTAATTCGTTTACAACCCGTTCTTCCGCTTCCTCGTATTCCGCACGCGGAATGTCGCTGATGCTGCCGTCTGTTGTGACCACAAGGCCGATGGTGGAATGTTCGGTGATGACTTTTTTGGTTCCGATTTCCGCAGCCATGTTAAACGGAATCGGCTCGTCATACCATGGTGTCATGACCATACGAGGCATATCGTTCTCTATGTATCCTAACGCGCTTGGAACAATATAACCTACGCAGTCAATCATGCGTACCGAAAAAGTAGCGTTGTCATCAACATGAATCGTAACCGCTTTTTCCGGAACAAATTTGGGTTCGGTGGTCATAATCGTGCGCCCGGCGGCCGATTGAGGCATTTCGTCAATGGTGCGATCCCGCTGATAGGTCGAATCCATATTCGGGATAACAACTGTATCCATAAATTTCTTGATAAAAGTTGATTTTCCCGTTCTGACCGGTCCGACTACGCCGATGTATATATCACCGTTTGTGCGCTGTGAGATATCACTGTAAATATTGCGTTCTTCCATTTTACCTCCCCCTCAGGCAGAGAAATATTATTTAGCTTGCATCGCTCTAAATACTACATTGGAATCAGCAGCATCCCCCTGTTCTCAACGAATTCGCCGGTAAGGTCATTTTCCAGCTTAATCGCGTCAACTGAGGTGCAGTACGCCCTGGCGATATTCCAGAGGCTTTCGCCGGGGTCGGCATAGTAGATGCTCAGCGCTGCTGACTTATCCTGCGCCTTTGGTTTGGTTTCATCGGCTGTTACGTCTGTGATCAGCTTAAAGTTGATCTGGCTGTAAACGTCTGCGCTCAGCTTCAGTTCGGCTTTTACGTCAATTCCGCTTCCGGTAATGCGGTAGCTGATTCCGGCTACACAAATATCCGCGCTGCAATGAGGATTTTCTGCGTTGATTGCAAGCGGGCGGGAATACTCAAAGTCAGACATACGCTCAAAGTAGAACGGCCTGTTTTCCGAGTTGACCGCCAGTACGCAAAGATTGATTTTTCCTTTATAGGCAATCTGCCCGCCTTCCAAATTGGCATTGACCGAACTCATTTCATTCCAAATATCAATTACTTTAGCCACAGACATATCGTCTGCTGCAAGGGAAGTTTTGAATATGTAAGTATCGCTGACCGGCTGCACCAGGTTATCCAGTGTTTTCTGCTTGGAGGCGATGTTCATTTCATATTTTTTGGAATATGCGTCGGTCACCATCGTCATTTCCGACTTCTGGTATGCAGCCGCGTTTGCATAAATTTTTACCTGAACGTCGAAAAAGATTTTATCCCCGGAATAATCGTTCTTAATCTGCGCTTCGATCCCTGCCACATTCAGCTTAATGTCACACATGCAGTCTTCGGTCGCGCCGTCGCAGTCAAGCATTTGATTAAATGGAATTGCATATTCCATTACTTCCAGTTCAGAATCCTTTTCATTGGATGCGTACATAAACTTAACGTAAACTTCGCCCTTAATCATCAGCTTATTCGGAACAATTTTGAAATCCTGCAGGGATGTAAACGCATCCGTGCGCATGATATTGTCTGCGGGCGGTTTTCCCTGCCCTAATTCCAAAATTTCATCTACTGTAAACTGCTGCTGGCTGAACCCCACCATTTTATTGAGTTCCATGGTGTGTTTTTGCTGCTCAACCTCGTCGCCTTCAATGTTGCTGACAACTTCGGTTTCGCCCTGGGATATTACCCTTGCGCACACGGAAAAAGCGCCGTGAATGTCCAGTCGCCGTGGACTGGTTGCGCGGCAGTTAATATATTCCACGCGGGTAAAGGCCATTATCTGGGCATTGTCGGCACTTTGCTTCAAAGTAATTGTTGTGGAAAACGAATCGTTGCTCTCACAGCTTCGCACAGCCAAACCGCCGGAGTCCAAATAGAAAACTTTGACGAGATAGCTGCCTTCCAGTTCCAATCTGTCGCCGGTGATTCCTCTTGAATTAATTCGCGGATAAACCTGACATTTTAAAATGCGCTGTATATCCGGGCAATAGTCAGGCAGACTGATGTCAAGGTCAACAGGCTGCTCCTGGCAGCCATCGTAAATAATTTCGCTGGCAGCCAATGCCTCACGGTTAAGCATATAATCCATAAGGGCTCTCTCCTTTTCCTGTTTCTACCTAATTGTTATTCTAATCTTGTACTTTTTATGCTAATGAGCGTAAAAAAAGTACCGGCTGCCGCAGCAGCCGGTACAATTTATTTATTTTTCCTTTTTTATATTAAAAACAGTCCGTAGTAAAAATCCTAAAAATTTTGGGCTCTTAAACACAACAACCTTCATGACACTGACCTCCTAATTATGTTCAGCACCTTAGCAGTGCTATGCCCAGCGCAACAATGATGCATGCTACAATAAACAGCATCAGTCCGGTCGGGCAAAAAACAGAGAAAACCAGTCCCACTCCGAATGCAACCGCATATCGGCCCAAAAACGAATCTTTTCTGCAACGCATTCAGATCACCTGCCTTACCGGAATAGGACGATTTCCCTTTCGTCTTATTCCAGTATATTCAGACATGGAAAATTTGGTGCGATTATGTTAGAACAATAATTAAAGCGCTTCCGTCATGCACCATAATCTTTGCTTCATCCGTCAGAATTACATTGCTTACGCCAAGCGCGTAGTCAGAGAAAAGACGCGTTTCCGTAAGGGGATATTTCAGCCCGTCGTAAGAGACTGTGCACGAAGCCGTGCCAAACGGAAAAACAGACACGGTTTTCCCTTTCAGCATGCTCAAGGTAAGCCTTCCGCCATTTAACAGAAAAACGCGGCAGCCCTGCCCCGCCATCATAGCTTTACACCCCTGGCCTGCAAGATACTGCAGTGCGCAGAGATTGGCATAAGAGTGGTCAAAGCGGCCACCCAGAGCACCCAAAAGCACAAACTCCCGGAACCCGCGCTGCAGCCCGACCCGAATTGCAGCCATGGTGTCGGTATCGTCTTTTTCCACTTGAAGCTGTATGGTCTCGATCTCATTGGGAAGCTCGCTTTGTACGGAATCAAAATCCCCAATAATTAAGTTGGGAACAATATTTTTTGAAATTGCAAGGTCAAGCCCGCCGTCGGCGCAAATTACAAATGAGTTTTTCCAGTCTATTTCCTGAAAAACGTTATCTTCGCCACTGGGAGCCGAACCGATAATCACGCATTGGTTCATTTCATTTCCCATTCCTTTAAATCTTTCACTTCATTATACATTGCAACATAACTTTCGTGCCGGGAGGCACTGATGATTCCGTCATTTACCGCCTGAAACACCGAGCAGCCCTTTTCACAGGTATGGGAACAGGAAGTAAACCTGCACTGGTTGAGATAAGGTTCGAATTCCCGGAAACAGTACTGCAGATTTTCTTTTTTTACCAGATCGTAACGTTCAATCTGAATGGAAGAAAAACCGGGTGTATCCGCTACATATGTGTCGTCCCCCAGCTTTATCAGTTCCACCTGACGGGTTGTGTGCCTTCCTCTACCGAGCTTTTGGCTGATTTCCCCGGTCTGAAGATTCAGGCTGTCATCAATGCGGTTTAACAGGGAGGATTTCCCTACACCGGAGTTCCCGGTAAACGCCGTTATTTTGCCGCGCAGCAATTTTCGAACTTCGTCAATTCCTTCCCCCGTCAGCGAAGAAATAGAATAATAAGGGATGCCGGTTTTTGCGTAAATTTCACGAAGCCATTCCGCATCCTGCAAATCTGTTTTGGAAACAAGAAGAACCGGCTCAATGGCTTTATCCTCCGCAGCAGCAATTGTTTTATCTATAATCAGCGGGCTGGGCGCCGGGTCACAAACCGAAACCACAATCATTAGCTGATCAATATTGGATACAGGAGGCCTTGTAAGGAAATTCCTTCTGGGCAAAATTTCTTCAATGGAACCGGTGCCTTCGCTGTCTACACTGATATTTACATGGTCGCCGACAAACGGAGTGATTTTCTTCTTTCGAAAAACCCCGCGTGCCTTGCACTCATATATTGTACCGGCGGCTTCCACATAATAGAAGCCGCCGATTCCTTTCACGATAATTCCATTTTCAATAAAATTATTTAAATTACTCAAATTATTCACACTCATCAATCGGAAGGAGTAATAGGGCCGCTCGGTATGCCACTGTCGGGACTGCTTGCGTCGGTATAAGGATAACTTTCCGTCAGACTGGCAACTCCCGTGTCAAAATCCAAAGTAAAAATATTATATTTCTGTCCGTCCAGCTCAATAATTAAGTCTTTTTGCCCGCTTGAACCCTGGAATGACATTTGGAAAATATCGTTATAAGAAGGATTGACGGTCTTAACCGGCTGCAGTTCATTGCCCAAATACGCTTTCAGGGCGATGTCATGCGTGACCCCCTTCGGCAACTGTACAAATACCGGAATGGTTTTCACCGATTGTTTCCCGGAACTGACCACAATTTTTACCGCGGTTCCCTTGGCAACCTTCACACCCGGCAGCGGATCCGTTTCAAGCACAGTATCCTTGGCCTTTCCACTGTCGTCTTTTGCGGTAACGTCACCCACAGTAAGGCCGGCAGAGGTGATTTGCGCCTTCGCGTCTTCCAGTGCTTTATCAATCACAGCCGGAACCGCAATTTGTTCGTCGCCCGAACCGGTGCTGATAAAGACTTTGATTACCGTAGAACCTTCCACAACCTGCGTACCCGCCGCAGGATCCGTGTTTTTCACCGAGCCTTCCGGTGTATCGTCATCTTCAATCGGTGTAATTTCGTACGGCAGATTCAACTGCTTCAGCGCGGCGATTGCTTCGTCCTGTGTTTTGCGGGACAGGTCGGGCAAAGGAATCGACTTTCCGCCTGCGTTCACAACAAGTGTAATTTCGGCATTGGCTTTTACCATAGTGCCCGCCTTCGGCGTTTGGTTCAAAATGATTCCCGCTTTTTGCGTTGCGTCATTCTGCGTTTCTGTGACAAAAGTAAAGTTTTGGTAATCTTTATTATCCTTTACGTCCGTCAATGTTTTACCGACAAAATCCGGAAGCGACACATTACTGACTTCACTGTTAAAGCTGTGAACCAAAGCCGCAATGCCAAAACCGATGGCAACAATCAGAAATGCTGCTGCAATTCCCGCAATAACCAGAACGGCGACCGGCCTTTTCTTTTTCGGAACCGATTTATTAAGTTCTTCTTCATACTCGTAATTATCATTGTATCCGGGCTGCTCCGTATTTTTTACTGTGTTAATCGCATCAATGTATTTTGTGGGCTTTTCGTCAACAAAATATTTATATTGGAAGCTAATGCTCGGATTTCTTCGAAAAGCCTCAATATCCCTTAGCATTTCCGCCGCGGATTGGTACCGCTGCGTCGGATTTTTCTGCATTGCTTTCAAAGTGATTTCTTCCAGCCCGTCCGGAACAGCAGGATTGATTTCTTTCGGCGGCTTCGGGTCGGCCTGCAGCTGCATAATGGCAACGGAAACCGCATTGTCCGCCTCAAACGGCAGACGGCCGGTAATCATTTCGTACAGCATTACGCCGACTGAATAAATATCTGCTTTTTCATCGGTTAAGTCGCCTCTGGCCTGTTCCGGTGCAATATAATGAACGGAACCAATCGCCTTGTCCGTCATTGTGCGCGTTTCGCTGCGGGAAAAACGTGCAATTCCAAAATCCGTAACCTTAATGGTGCCGTCCTGAAGCAGCATGATGTTCTGCGGCTTTATGTCACGGTGCACAATTCCCTTTTCATGGGCATGCTGAAGCGCCCGCAGAATTTGAACCGTGAAATGGATTGCTTCCTTCCATTTGATTTCTTTCTGCTGGTCGAGGTATTCTTTCAGCGTAATCCCGTCAATAAATTCTTCTACAATATATTGAATTCGATCACCGAAGCTAACATCGTAAACTTTCACAATGTTTGGGTGAGAAAGCACAGCAATCGCTTTGGATTCATTTTTAAAGCGGCGGATAAATTCGTCGTTTCCTAAAAATTCATCTTTTAATATTTTAACGGCGACGATACGGTCGTCAATTATGTCATAAGCGCGGTAAACTACAGCCATACCGCCAACACCAATTAATTCATGTATTTCATATCGCCCGTCGAGTCTTTTCCCTGTGTATTTATCCATATAAATCAACTCCTGTCAACAGTCAGTTTTCAACTATGGCAACGGTGATATTGTCGCCGCCCCCACCTTCTTTTGCCAGCGTGATAAGCTTGTCTGTTAAGGCATTTGCATCCATTTCTTTGGAAAGCTGATAAATCTGTTCGGAATCTACATAATTTGTCAGCCCGTCCGTACAAATAAGAAGAAAATCGCCGGAATTCATTTCATTTTCACAGTAATCAATTTGAATAGAGGATTCTACGCCCAATGCGCGCGTAATAATGTTTTTTTGAGGGTGCTTTTTTGCCTGCTGCTCTGTAATATCGCCGTTTGCCACCAATTCCTGTACCATAGAATGATCCGTAGTAAGCTGTCGAATTCCATCTGCCGTAATCAGGTAAGCTCTGCTGTCACCTGCATGCGCAATATGAGCAATTCCCTGCGTAACAATAGCGGTAACCACAGTGGTCCCCATTCCATTCAGCTCGGAATTTTCAGAAGCTTTGTCATGTACGGCCAAATTCGCATTGAAAATGGCGGAAGTAATTAAGTTTTTAATGGAATTGTCCGATATTCCTTCATGGTAGGATGTAACGATTTGTTCCGAAATCCGTTCCACTGCAATACTGCTGGCAACATTGCCGCCGTTCGCGCCGCCCATTCCGTCGCATACAACAACCCAGGCGCACTGGTCGGGAAAAACTCCGGTTTTATAGGCATCCTGATTTGACTGCCTTACGACGCCAACATCACTCTTACTGTACACTTTCAACATTGGCCACCTCCTCTTTATACCTGCGCCGTAACTGGCCGCAGGAAGCATTTATATCAGAGCCAAGGGTTCTTCGAACCGTAACGGTAATTCCTTTGTTCGAAAGAATTCGGCTGAACTTTTGCAGTCGGTCGGCAGAGCTTTTTCGAAAGCTTGCGCCGGTAACATCATTTACCGGTATTAAATTTACATGGCTGAGCGTGCCTTTCAGACGTTCGGCCAGTTCCCGTGCGCAGTCGTCGCTGTCGTTCACGCCGCTGATCATGGCATATTCAAACGAGATACGGCGGCCCGTCAATTCACAATAATAGCGGCAGGCCTTCAAAAGTTCCTCTACTCCCCATTTGTGGTTCACCGGCATGGTACGCGAACGGATTTCATCGTTCGGCGCGTGAAGGGAGATGGATAGCGTTAACTGCAGCTTTCTCTCCGCAAGATCATATATCTTATCTACTATACCACAGGTAGAAAGCGAAATATGCCGCATTCCGATATTCATTCCTTCATCTGATGAAACAAGCTCCAAAAAACGAAGGACGTTGGTGTAATTGTCGAGCGGTTCGCCCATGCCCATCATAACCACATTGGAAACNNTTGGAAATACGAATGCCGACATCCGTTTGCGCCGCCTGAATTTGCGCCAGCATTTCGGACGGGCTTAAATTTCTTGCAAAGCCGCTTTTCCCCGTGGCACAGAACGCACAGTTCATTTTGCAGCCAACCTGTGTGGAAATACAAATGGTATGCCCATGGTGATAATCCATCAGCACACTTTCAACGTGCTCCCCGTCGTTTAAACGGAAAAGATATTTTATCGTATCATCCAACTTGGATTCGAGTTTTTTTTCAATTACAGCATTGGCTATGTAATATTTTTCGGAAAGTGTTTGCCGAAACGCCTTGGATTGGTCGGACATTTCATCAAAACTTGTCACACCGCGATGCAGCCATTTGTAAACTTGTAAAGCACGAAAAGCCGGTTGTCCGTTTGCGGCAAAATCGGCTTTTATTTCGGCAAGGGTCATTGACTTGATATCCTGCAGGCTCAAAAATTTCACTCCTACTTACTTCTGCCTTTTATAGAAGGCAGCGACAAAAAAACCGTCTGTGCCGTGTATATGCGGCATCATGGTAAACTGATTGTCCGGTTCCTCAATTGCGTGAGAAAGCGATTGGGGCAGCGTAAGCGAATACGGTTCAAATTCGTTGCTGTCCGATAAAAATCTTGCCGCTACCTGGGAATTCTCCTTCGGGTTTAACGTACAGGTGGAATAAATTAAAATCCCGCCCTTTTTCACCAGTTTAGAAGATTCACACAGAATACGGTACTGCAAATCGGGTAAGCTGTCAATAGCTGCCTGCAATTTATACCTAATTTCTGGTTTGCGGCGAATGATTCCAAGGCCGGAACACGGGGCATCGCAAAGCACGCGGTCCGCAGGCTCCAGCTCGGTTTTTGGGGCTAACGCGTCCCGAACAGCCGCATCGATAATAGAAAGCTTCAGGCGCTGTGCACCCTGTTGAATCAGTTTTACTTTGCCTTTATATTGATCAAATGCAAGAAGCTCGCCATTATTTTTCATGCGTTCCGCAATGGTAAACGCCTTGCCACCCGGAGCCGAACACACATCGATTACTCTTTGCCCGGCGGACGGACAAAGCAGCGCGCTGCAAAGTTGGGACGATAAATCCTGAATATGAAAATATCCTTCCAAAAAGCTGGGCGACGCACTAACCGAGCCGGTTTGCTGTAACTCAATTGCGTGGTCGAGCCATGTAATGGCATTGGCCTTTATCCCCTCTGCATTTAGCTTTACCAATAAGTTTTCCTCGGAAATGAGTGTATTATTCACTCTTGCAAAAATAGGGGGCTTATCCAAAGAACTTTTCAGCAGACCAAGCGTATGCTCCGTACCGTAAGCATTTTGCCAAAGCTGAATCAGCCATTCTGGGTACGAATACTGAACGCTGAGATAACGCAGAGGTTCTTTTTCGGCATCTGGCATTGCGATTTGATCCTGATTGCGAATCAAAGAGCGTAAAACGGCATTGATAAAGCCCGAAGCCTTTACAAGGTTATTTTCCTTAGCGAGATTAACAGATTCGTTTACCGCCGCCGATTTCGGAATTTTTTCGAGATAAAGGATTTGATATGCTCCCATTCGAAGAATTTCCAAAATTTGCGGGGACATTTTTTTAACCAGAGTTTTGGAGAACTGGCTAATAATATAGTCAAGGGTAATACGGCGTTCCAACACGCCGTAAAAAATTGCGGAAGCAAGTGCTTTGTCCCGCGGTTCCATTGAAACTGCGGCAAGAGTTTTGTCCAATACCAAATTGGAATACCCTTCATTTACATCGACGTGCAGCAACGCGGAAAGTGCTGCTGATCTTGCTGTATTCATTAATCCCTCCGTCTGCCGTTTGCAACTGTTATAAGCCGGAGTAAAGTCATAATGGAAGCGAAACTTGCAGCCAGATACGTCATAGCAGCCGCTTTGAGAACCGCCTTTGCACCCTCCAACTCATCCGGATATAAAATTCCGGTTTCATCCAGTGCTTTAATCGCGCGGTAGCTGGCATTAAACTCAACCGGAAGCGTAATTAACTGGAACAAAACGGCCAGACTGTATAATACAATTCCTACCGATACGATCACATTGTACTGAGGCGGTAAAATTAAACCGACAATTACAATCGGAATGGCCAAACGTGAACCAAAATTGGTTACCGGCACCAATGCAGAGCGGATTTTATTTGGAAAATACCCCTTTGCATTTTGTATGGCATGGCCGGCTTCGTGCGCCGCCACCCCGACCGCCGCAATGGTGGTTGCGGAATAAACATCGTCCGACAGGCTGATGGTATTATTCCTCGGGTCAAAATTGTCGGTTAGATTCCCGGAAATTTGCTGCACCTGCACCCCAAAGGCCCCGCCATAGCGGGCAACCGCATCTGCCGCCTGTGCGCCAGTCAGATTCTTCATGGTTGTTATTTGAGAATATTTTCGAAAAGCAGACTTCACTCTCGACTGCGCTATTAACGTAACAATGAGTGCCGGAAGCATATAAATGAAATATGTATAATCGTAATAGTATAATCCCATTGTGATACCTCCACGCTTTTTATTGTAAAACGGTTTTTTCTTCTACAGGATGGCCGCGGAGAAAATCCTTTCCGCTCATGCGTTTCCCGCCTTCATACTGAACTTCGGTCAGTTCCACTGCGGTTCCCTGCCCGCAGCAAACAACAAACAAACCGCCTGCCTGCACAATTTCACCGGCTTGACCGGAATATCCGTTTATAATCTTAGTGCGATGCACCTTCAGAATTTTGTCATGAAAGATTGTGCTTGCTGTCGGCCACGGAGAAAGCCCGCGAACCAGATTATGCACCTCGCCTGCTGTCTTGTTCCAATCAATATGAGACAGTTCTTTTGTCAGCATGGAAGCGTAGCAGGTGCCCTCTTCCGTCTGAGGAATCCGCTTGATAGTTCCGTCTTTTACCGACTGCAGGGTTTTTACTATCAGTCCGGCACCCAAAAGGGAAAGTCTGTCATGCAGCTCGCCCGAGGTTTCGTCCGGACCGATTTCAGTCTGCTCCGTCAAAAGCATATCGCCGGTATCCAGCCCTTCCGCCATGTACATAGTGGTAACACCGGTCACCTTTTCGCCGTTGAGCACAGACCATTGAATCGGTGCGGCTCCGCGGTATTTCGGCAGCAAAGACGCATGCACATTAATGCACCCATAGGGAGGAATGTCCAAAATTTCTTTCGGCAGGAGTTTCCCGTAAGCAACCACAACGATTACATCCGGATTTAAACCACGGATTGTTTCCGCTGCTTCTGCAGTACGGAGTGTTTTGGGCTGAAAAACAGAAATATCATATTTTAAAGCCAACTCTTTTACCGGCGGAGGAGTAAGGGTATACCCCCTGCCTTTCGGTTTGTCAGGCTGCGTGAAAACCGCGCAGACATCGTGCCCCGCATCCAGTATACTTTGCAGGCATGGCACCGCAAATTCCGGTGTGCCCATAAAAATGATACGCATTCCATCACCGCCCTGTTACTTTAATTGTTCCAGTTCTTCTTCGTCCAACATGTGAATTACATGGGACTTAAACAAAATACCGTCCAAATGGTCAATTTCGTGGCAGCAGACGGTAGCCATCAATGCTTCGCCTTCCAGCTCAAAAAATTCGCCCTTTCGGTTCTGCGCACGGATTTTCACATGCATGGGCCGTTTCGTAACTCCGTACTGCCCCGGGGAAGAAAGGCAGCCCTCCACGCACTCCTGCTCGCCGCTCTGCTCCAGAAAAACAGGGTTAATCAATTCAATGGGGCCTTCCCCAATATCGATTACAACTGCGCGCCGTAAAATTCCAACCTGCGGTGCCGCAAGACCCACACCGTCGGCCTCTCCCATTGTTTCTGCCATATCGTCGAGCAGAGTTGCCAGTTTATCATCAAATTTTTCTACGGGATGGCACACTTTATTTAAGAAGGGGTCTCCCTCTTTTATAATGTTTCTGATCGCCATAATTATACCTCCAGTTTACATAATTGTGTCGGGATTCATATCAACAAATACCGTAACATTTAAAAATTCGCGATTTGCAGCAAATTGAACCAACAGGCGGGAAACCAGCTCCCGATACCTTCGGCTGTTACGGCACTTTACAATCAATTTATATCTGTATTTATTGCTTACTTTGCTGACTAAAGCGGGCGACGGTTTTAATACCCGCATTGGCTGGTCGGAATAGTCGCTTTGCGCCAGCTGACTGAGCATGCTGAGGAAAAGCTGACTCGCCCTTCTTACCTTGTCCTCCATGGAACCGACAAAGCCGAACAAACAAATGTCGGAAAACGGCGGATACAGCATTGCCTTTCGAATTGAGATTTCTCCCGCATAAAAGTCAAGATAATCCTGTTCCGCGGCAAGCTGAATGATATTGTTTTCCGGCGTAAAGGTCTGAATAATTGCCCTGCCGGTGTATTTCCCTCTGCCGGAGCGGCCTACCACCTGGGTAAGCAGGTCGAACGCCCGCTCATAGCTGCGAAAATCGTCGCCATAAAGCGTTTGATCAGCCGAAAGCACACCGACCAGAGTGACATTTTCAAAGTCGAGCCCTTTCGCCACCATTTGCGTACCAATAATCAAGTCGTATTCGCCATTGGAAAAGAGCCGTAGTTTTTTCTCGTACGCAAAGCGGGACATCGTGGAGTCTGTATCCAGCCGAAGAATCCGCGCCTGAGGTAAAAGCTCCTGCAGCTGCTGTTCCGCACGCTGTGTTCCAAAACCGGAATAATACACTTTCTCCTCGTGACAATTGGGGCATTCTTTTGTAAATGGTACAGTGTAACCGCAGTAATGGCACATTAAACGGTTGTTTGCTGTGTGATAGGTGAGGGAAATGCTGCAATTGGGGCAGGTGATAACCTGTCCGCATCCTTTGCAGGAAGCATATGTATTATACCCCCTGCGGTTCAGTAAGACAATCGATTGTTTGCCGTTCTTTAAATTCTCTTCCAGCGCCTGCAAAAGCTCGGAGCTTAAAAGAGTATTGTTGCCCTTTTCCAGCTCCAAATTCATATCTACAACGGTTACCAGAGGCAGCTTTGCTTCCCCATATCTTACCGACAGGGTATTCAAACTGTAACGCCCGTTCTGAGCGAAATAGAAACTTTCCATAGACGGCGTAGCGGAAGAAAGAACTAAAAGGGCTTTATTATGCGCACAGCGAAATTTTGCAACATCGCGTGCATGGTAACGGGGCGATGATTCGGATTTATACGTGTATTCCTGCTCCTCATCCATAATGATAAGTCCCAGGTTATGAAACGGCGCAAACACCGCGGAACGTGTTCCAACCGCAATGAGCGCTTCCCCGTTGTTTACTCTTTTCCATTCATCCATACGTTCCGCAAGCGACAGCCCGCTATGGAACACCGCAACACTGCGGCCGTAACGCTGATGAAACAATGCGATGGTCTGAGGGGTAAGGGAAATTTCCGGCACCATGACAATAATGCCGCGGCCGTCACCCTTTACTTCGTCTATCAGCCGCATAAAAACAGAGGTTTTTCCGCTTCCGGTCACACCGAACAGGAGAGACACTCCGCCGGAACCTGACTGATATTGACGGTACAGATTCTTATAGGCAGTTTGCTGCTCGTCAGAAAGAACAATTTCCTCACAGCATTCCGGATTGCACACCTCATCATATGGATTTCGATATACTTCAAAATCATAATATTGTGCCAACCCTTTTGTTACAAGTGAATCGACTACCGACGGCGTTACCCCGGCAAAGTAGCAAAGCTCTTTCAGGGACGCACTGCCAACGTCGTTCAAAATCTGATACACGCTTTTTTGTTTCGGTGTCAGCTTCGGAAGTGCTTCGGCTTCCAACAGCCGTACCATCTTCTGGGTAGCGTCGCCAATCTGTCTGACTGCGTCATTGCTTTTTACAAGGATGTTTGCCTTAAACAGCTTTTCCGGTACTGCGGATTCCGGGACAAGTCCAATTGCTTTCAACAGCTTTTCCCGTTCAACCGGCTTTTTCGCATGAGAAAGATATGAAATAACCTGCTGCTCGGTCTCGTCAAACGGGGAAACCGCATCCCGGTCAAAAGTATGGGACAAAGCGTAGAACGTCTTTATTTTCAGATTGATTCCGGAAGGCAGCAGAAGTTTTGCCGCGTCAAACAGCGAGCAAAAATAGTGCTCTTTCAGCCAGAAGATCAATTGAAGTGCTTCATTTGAAAGAAGCGGTGCCTTGTCGAGCACCGCTAATACAGGCTTTATTTTGTCCGTATCATTTTGCTGCTCTAAACCCATAATAATCCCCTGCCGTTTGCTGTTAGAAGCCCCAAAGGGCACCAGAATACGGCAGCCGGCTTGCGCGTTCGCAGTCAGTTCGGGCGGAACAAGGTAATCAAAAGCTTTGTCAAAATGATAGACAGTGTTTTCTACCGCAACTTTAGCAACGGTCATATTGAATATGACTCCTCTCAGAAGAACTGGTTATTCTTCCGCATCGTCATTCGGTTCCACGTGCTCAATAATATTATATTTATGCTGCATAAAATCCTGAACCGCCAAATCGACCGGCTTTTCCAGTAGAATATCGCCTCTTAATTCAGCCTCACTCGCAATTTCTCTTGCGCGCTTGGCAACTGCTACAACAATGGAATAGCGGCTTTCATCGGGTCTGATTATTAAGTCTGCAGATGGTTTAAGCATTAGTTAGCATCCTTTCAATTAAATCTGCGTTGCGAAATACCTTATGTTTTTCAGCGCAAATAATATGATTGATTTGATTAACCGCATTTTCTACGGTATCGTTAATTACTTCGTAATCATAGTGAACTGCTTCTGCAATTTCTTTGCGTGCGGTGGCAAGTCGTTTCTGAATTACCTGTTCGTCTTCCGTACCGCGGTCGCGCAAACGCTGCTCCAGTGCGCTAAGGGATGGAGGAAGAATAAAAATGCTGGCACAGTCGGGGCATTTCTTCTTTATTTGAGAGCCGCCCTGTACCTCGATTTCCAAAATCACATCGTACCCTTGTGACATCCAGTTTTCAATCGGCTCTCTTGGGGTACCGTAGCAATTTTCGCAATATTCAGCGCTTTCCAGCATCTTACCCTGGTCGAGCATAGCATGGAACTGTTCTTTGGAAATAAAGTGATAATCCACACCGTCAGTCTCGCCGGGGCGGGGCATGCGGGTGGTGGCGGAAACTGAGAGCCTAAGGTTTTTATTTTGCTCCAAAAGGCGCTTTAATATGGTGTCTTTTCCCGCGCCGGAAGGCCCGGATAAAACTATCAACTGACCGTTATTCTTCATCTTCTTCCAGCTCCTCCTCGGTGAGGTCCTCATCGCGGTCGTTGAGCCTGTTGGCAACCGTTTCCGGCTGAACTGCAGATAAAATAACATGATCGCTGTCGGTTACAATTACCGCTCTGGTACGGCGGCCATACGTGGCGTCAATTAATGTTCCACGCTCTTTGGCATCCTGAATAATACGCTTAATCGGGGCGGATTCGGGGCTGACTATGGCAACCAACCTGTTGGCGGAAACCATGTTTCCAAAACCGATGTTGATAAGCTTCATATACTATCTCCTTTTATTGCCGCAGCAATCCTTATTCAATATTCTGAATCTGCTCGCGAATTTTTTCAATTTCCGCTTTTATATCTACAACCATATATGCAATTTGGGAATCCACGCACTTAGAACCGATTGTGTTTGCTTCACGGTTCATTTCCTGCACGATAAAGTCAAGCTTACGGCCGATTGCCTCATTGGAATTCAGCATTTTCACACACTGTTCAAAGTGGCTGCGCAGCCGCACTGTTTCCTCTGCAACGGCAATTTTGTCGGCAAAGATTGCGGCTTCTGTCAGAATACGCTGCTGTTCAATGTTTGCATCGGTCAGCATTTCCGCAAGCCGTTGCTCCAGCTTCTTCTGGTATTCTATGACGGTCTGCGGCGAGCGTTCTTCAATTTGCCCCACAAGCTGCAGGATTGTTTCCGTGCGCTGCAGAACATCCGCTTTCAGGCGCGCGCCTTCCGTTTCCCTCATGCGAATAAGGGCATCGATTGCACGGTCAGCCACCGATTTTACGGAGTTCCAAATTACGTCTTCATCTTCCGGTGATTTATGAATCGTAAAAATATCGGTATATTTTGATACCGTACTGACTGAAATATCATCGCGAAGATGATACCGTTCGGCCAGCTCACGCAACGCGCTGACATAACCGGAGGCAAGGGAATGATTGACCAAAACCTGCGCATCGGTATCTTCCAGCGTTTCAATCGATACGTAAACATCGATTTTTCCGCGGGAAACCCTGCTTTGCAAGTACGATTTTAATTTCTCGTCCAAAAAACCGTACCCGCGGCTAATCCGCGAGGAAAATTCAAAATACCTGTGGTTAACCGATTTAATCTCAACAACTATATCGCATCCGTTAATCGTGTCTTCGCATCTTCCAAAACCGGTCATGCTTCTAATCACGCATTATCATCTCAATTCAAAACAGATTGCCAAACGGTGATTTGGGTAAAAATCGCCATAAGAGCATTATTATATATTTTAACAGTTTCCTATAGGTGTTGTCAACCATTGTGAAAGTCAATTATCGTCTGATTTTAAAATAAAAGTCTTTCTAAGAATAAAAAAATTCTGTTCTAATAAAAACTGTACAGGCCAGTTTTCTCATTAAAACAAAACTTACGTAAGACGAAGGCTTTGGCGGCAATTGACTTAAGTAAAACAATTCAGCCCCCGAAAAAGGGGCTGAATTGCACAATCATTTCTATTAAACCGGATGAACCATTTGATTTTCGTCGGCATGCTTTCCGTCAATTCCGTACTTTTTTTCCGCACGTTTTTTGAAGAAATCTGTCGCAACTTTCGGGAACTGTGCGTAAGACAGCACGTCTTCCTCCTGTTCCGTCCACTGTGCACACTCTTTGCGGAGTGTTTCGAGTTCCGGTTTCAGCAGGTCGGCCGGTCGGCAGGTTACCCTGGGTGCGTCGCCGATAATTTTCTTTACAAACTCGTCGTCAATCGGAAGCGGCGTGGTACCGTACTTTCCGGCGACAAGATCTTTAAACTCGTTGGTGCACATCTTGTAGCGTTCCCCAGTAATAACGTTGTACACTGCCTGAGTACCTACAATCTGAGAAGTCGGTGTAACCAGCGGCGGATAACCGGAATCCTGACGGACACGCGGAACCTCCTGCATAACCTCTTCCAGCTTATCGGCTTTTCCTGCCTGCTTCAGCTGAGAAAGCAGGTTCGACAGCATTCCGCCCGGTACCTGATAAATCAAAGCTTTCGTGTTCGTTGCAAGCATTTTTGGGTCGAGCAGACCACTCTTAATATATTTCTCCCTTAAGGTCATAAAATATTCACGGATTTCATTGAGAAGAACAAGGTCAAGCCCCGTGTCATATTCCGTTCCCTTCAGAGCGGCAACCATAGATTCCGTAGGCGTATGTGAAGTACCCAATGCNNAACGCCGGCTTCTACCGCTTTTAACTCACACATGGATGCAAGACCGGATGTATAGTGCGTGTGAAGCTGAACCGGAATTTTAACCGCCTGTTTCACCGCTTTCACCAGATCGTACGTTTCATATGGAGTCAGCAACGCGGCCATATCTTTAATGCAGATGGAGTCCGCGCCGGTTTCCTCAATCTTTTTCGCATAATCCACGTAATATTCATGCGTAAAAATAGGGCCGGTCGTATAAGAAATAGCAACCTGTGCGTGTGCTCCCTCTTTTTTTGCCGCTTTAATGGCAACCGTCAGGTTCTTAATATCATTCAATGCGTCAAAAATACGGATAATATCAATCCCGTTTGCCGCGGTTCTCTGAACAAAATATTCCAGAACGTCATCTGCATAATGGCGGTAACCAAGCATGTTCTGCCCACGGAACAGCATTTGCAGTTTTGTATTCGGGCAATTTTTGCGAAGGGTGCGAAGCCTTTCCCAAGGATCCTCATTTAAAAAGCGAAGACAGGCGTCAAATGTAGCGCCGCCCCAGCATTCCAGTGAATAAAACCCGACTTTGTCGAGCTTACTGAGAATTGGAAGCATGTCCTCAATCGGCATTCTGGTTGCAATCAATGACTGGTGCGCGTCACGCAGAACTGTTTCGGTAATTCCTATTTTCTTAGCCATACCAACGCCCCCTTACTGGAGGGAAACAAGAGGAGTACCGGATTCCACGCTATCCCCTTTGTTTACATGAACGGCAGCGACAACCGCATCATGCGGCGCCATAATTTCATTTTCCATTTTCATGGCTTCCAGAACAACCAGAACGTCGCTCTTTTTTACACTTTGTCCGGGCTTAACGTTAACAGAAACAATGGTACCGGGCATTGGGGAAGCAATCAGNNCGGCCGGTACTTCCGCTTTTGCGGCAGGTGCCGCAGGAGCAGCCTGAGGGGCCTTCGGAGCCGGTGCTGCGGATGCCGCAGCAGGTGCGGGCGCAGCTGCAGGAGCAGAAACCGGAGCGGGAGCTGCTGCACCGCTGCCTACTTCTTCAACCTGAACATCATACATGGTTCCGTTTACCGTTATTTTAAGATTTTTCATGGATTTGACCTCCTAAAATATTTGAAGTTATATGGTTGAAACATTACAGTTGAAGGTTGCTGTGTTTTTTCGGGAGGCCGGTTACCCGTTTTCCGCAAAGCATTTCAAGATTTGCAATAACCTTACAACGTGTATCCTCGGGAAGAATAATGTCTTCAATAAATCCGTCAGCTGCGGCAGCAAGCGGAGAAGCCTTTGTACTTTTGAACTCCTCAATTAATTTCTTACGGTCTTCAATCGGGTTTTCCGAACCGGACAACCGATCATTCCACATAAATATTGCTGCCGTTTCCGGTGCAAGCGGTGAGATAACCGCGTTTGACCAGGCAAGGGTATAATCGGAATTCGCGCCCTTTCCGGCAACTGCTATATAAACAGCGCCGCAGGCTGTACCGGTAATTACAGCCAGTTTGGGGCTTGTTGCTTCAGAGTAACAGCTGGAAAGCTTGGATGCTTCACGCAGGGAGCTGAACTGTTCTGCATTTACAAATGTAACAATAGGAAGGGAAAAAGCATCGCAGAAACGGACAAACCGGGCTGCTTTTGAACAGGCGTCGGCATCAATCGTTCCACTTAGCATTACAATTCCCACTGTGGAACCGCCAACTTCGGATAGTCCGGTTACGGTAGGCGTTCCAAACTTTGCGCCAAGCTCAACAAAACTATTTACATCGCATACCGCACGAATAATCTCACGAACATCGGACTCATCTGTCAAGGCAGGGGTCCCGTTATCGCTTTGAATATTCAAAATGCCGCTTCCGGAAAGATTGTTGGACGGAAGAATTGTGATTAATCTGCGCGCAATTCCAACTGCGCTCTGCTCGTCCTCCGCCTCAATATGGCAAACTCCAAGTTTCGCTGCCTCGTCAGAAGAACCGCCTTCTCCGTTTGTTGCAACGGTAAGTTCGCCTTTGTCCGACATAATTACAATATCTGCCCCGGCAGCTATCATGGCCGTTGTGCCAATGCAGGGGCCAAGAATTACGGAAATTTGCGGAACAACCCCGGAAAGGTTGTTGGAACTAAGCAAAATATCCCCGTAAGCGGCAAGAAGATCGCCGCCTTCACTCAATCGGCCCCCTATCGAATCGTACATTCCAATAACAGGGGTTCCGGTTTTTACTGCCAGAGCGTATATTTTGCTGATTTTGGCGGCCTGCATTTTCGACATAGCTCCGCCTTCCAAGTCACTGCTTTGAGCAAAAGCGTATACAGGGCAACCTTCTATTGTGCCATAGCCTGCAACGACTCCGCTTTCATAATCACTGGATTTAACAAAGCAATCAATCTCATTGAAGCTGCCTACATCAAACAAAGAGGTGATGCGCTTGTAGCCGATGCTGCTTTTTCTCGCTTCACGTTCATTACGCAGCTGTTCGGCATTGCCGGCATTACTCATTTTTACTCCTCCAATTATAAATTAAAATATACCTGTTAAATTATTTACAATAATTATAATATATTCCCATTTCTTTGGCAAGCATTTATGGATTATTTGTAATAAATAAACGACTAATAATGACAATTTCTAACAAAATTCTCAAGTAAGCTTAATAATCTTCCTTCTGTCAATCGAAATCCGCAGGAAAGAAAATATTCCCTGAATTCGGGAATACAGGATTCAATGCGATATGTTCCCGCGTTCGCTCCATAGGATGCAGCCGCTTTCAGCAAACTGTCGGCAAGCATAATTTCCGCAGCCGGAGACGAAGAATCATTCACTTGCATTTTGAGTATGCGCACGGTGGATGCCTTTATATCCACCGCAACAAACCCCAATTCTTCCTTCTCGTCGCACATTACAAGGACTTCAGCGTTGCTTTCTGCGCCCGTTATAGCCCTGAGAATGCGGTCTTTCCTTTCGCGGTCCGCCAGCGGCTGTATGGTGATCATTTGGCTGTCCTCCCATTTCTTCGGACTGCTTGTCCGCTTTTGCACCGGCGGTCAGTCTTCTTACCTCTTCCGCGGTCAGCTCTCTCCATTTGCCTGGCTGAAGCATCCCCAGTTTTAACGAACCGATTGCCACGCGTTTCAGTCTGGCCACTTCAAGTCCAAGCTGTTCGCACATTTTCCGAATTTGACGGTTCCGGCCTTCATACAGCACAATTTCTAAAACCACACGCCCGGATTCCTGGGAAAGAACATTCACTTTTGCAGGAGCCGTTTTGCGGTCGTCGATTACCATGCCTACAGCCATTTGCGTCAACTGATCTTCTGTAATAGATGGGCGGATTGTAACGCGGTACATTTTAGGAATATGCAGTGACGGGTGTGTCATTGCATTTGCAAATTCCCCGTCGTTTGTCATAAGAAGCAAACCTTCCGAATCACGGTCCAGCCGCCCCACCGGATAAATTCGTTCGGGGATTTCCTTTACTAATTCGGCAACGCATTTTCGATCCATTTCGTCGCTCATCGTGGTGATAAAGCCACGCGGCTTATGCAGCATAATATATACTTCCTTGACACGCGTATCAAGCAATTTTCCTTTTACACTGACTTTATCCTTTTTCGGGTCAACCTTATCGCCTATTTTTGCCGTGACCCCATTTACTTTTATTTCCCCGGCGGAAATCATTTCTTCTGCTTTCCGTCTGGAAGCAACCCCGCAGTCCGCAAGCATTTTTTGCAGCCTAACATCTTTTGCCATTTAAATTTTTTCACCCTTCAATTTTTATTTATATTGAAAATAAAGCTTTCACTTTATCCATAAATATCTGAAATATGTTCTTGTTTTCATGCAGGGGGGTTACCTCCCCCGCCGCAACCAGTTCGGTTGTCGCTATAGTTTTCTCGCCCACAGTGTAGCGCACCACGCCAAGCAGCTGGCCTGCCTCGACCGGCGCATAAATGAACCGGGGCAGTTCCACCGTTCTTTTTACATTAACACTTTCCGCCATGCCGATTACCACATTGCTGCCAACCGTTCCGTGAACTTCAACATTCGGCTCATTCCCGCCGACAACCGGAAGTGTACAGGAAAAACCGGAATCGTCAATCGAACAGCTGACCAGCTTTGTAAAACCGTAATTCAGCAGTTTTTCATGATCATTCCAGTCGTCCGACGCATTTAGAGTAACGGCAATTAAATTGACTCCATTTCTCTTCGCCGCGGATACCAGACACCGGCCGGACTTCTTGGTAAAGCCGGTTTTTACGCCCGTACAGCCGTCGTACATGCTGAGCAGCTTATTGTGGTTGGTAAAACGACGGGTCTGATCCGGATTCACATAGTCCACGTTCATCAGCCGATTTCCCGCGATTTCCGCAAAATCCGGATTTTTCATCGCGGCCATGGCGAGCGTGGCCATATCCTTCGCCGTCGTATAATGTTCATCGTCATCCAACCCGGAAGGCGTAACAAAATGTGTATTGGTCATGTGAAGCTCGTCGGCACGCTTATTCATTAATTCTGCAAAGGCCTTGGTCGAGCCGCTTACTGCAATTGCCGCGGAATTTGCAGCGTCATTGCCGGAAACAACCAGCATGCCGGCAGCCAAAGACTTTAAGCAAAGCTGGTCGCCCACCTGCAGTCCCATGGAAGAGCCTTCCACCCGAACCATTACACCGGTAATCGTAACCACCTTATTGTTTACCGCCGCCGCTTCCAGCGTAAGCAGCGCAGTCATAATCTTTGTTGTGCTGGCCATGGGGCGCTTGGTATTTTCATCCTTTGCAAACAAAATCTGACCGTCGTCCGCATTGATTAAAATTGCCGACCTGGCGGAGACCTGGGGTTCCGCATCCGCAAAAGCCAGAACAGAAACCGCACAGCAAACAATGAGTGCGACCAAAAGTGAAATTATTTTCTTTAACAAAGCAACCACCTACCTATAAAGAAATATATGCAGGCGGTTGCTTCAATATTTGATTATTATACTTGTGGATCTTCGAGTTTTACTTCGGTTCCGGCTACACCGCCCGTAGCGGCCTGCTTCGCCTTTTTTCCGTTTTTGCCGTTAATCATACCGCTGATCTTATCGACCACTTCAGGGAACATGCCGATAATACGGTCTGCGGAATTATTATACGGATCAATCTGCAGCATCTTGACATTCCCGTTGCTAATCGTGATAAACGCCACCGGGCTGATGGAAACGCCGGCACCGGTTCCGCCGCCGAAGAACTCCTTGTCGGACTCAACTTTCGTAGGAAAGTCAGAACCGCCGGAAGCGAACCCGTAACTTATTTTTGACACCGGGATAATTATGGAGCCGTCGGGCGAAGTGATTGGATCACCCACGATCGTGTTAATGTCCACCATTTCTTTAATTTTTTCCAGTGTGGTATTCATCATGCCTTCAATTGGATGTTCGCTCATTTTAAATGCACCGCCTTATTTTAATAATTAATCTGTAGTTTGTCTGATTGATTTAAAGACCTTAATCGATTGCAGGAACGCGGCCAGTGATGAGGAAATCAGGAATAACAACGAAATATGCGCCCTGAAATGAAACCGTATTTTGCATTCTTTCGCCTGAAAGTTGGGAACAATATTGATATGATACTCTTTGCATTTCAAATTGTTCACCAGCATACCCATCGGTGTATAAACCGCAGCGCAGATACCGCCAAAAAGGATCGCCGTTTGTGCCGCATCTTCATCCGCAACAGAAACATCGGTAGAAATATAGTCAATTATAAAGTGGACGAACAGTTTTTTAGCCGCCCCTGTCGCAATAGAAGCAAATTCTTTCAAGATCTCTAAAAAGCCGGACAGGCCCTTTTGCTCTATTATGCCCCTAATTCTTGATTTTGCATCATTTTCGGCTTGTTTTTCTTTTTTTTCTTTCACTTCCTGTGCTTGTTCCGGTTTTGTTTCTTCCGGCTGAGGATACACTTTATAAGTAATAAAGAGATATCTTACTTTTGTTCTGAATTCATTTTCGAATGTCGCGTACAAATGTACGGGGCAAAGCAGAAGAATGAATAAAAACAACAGGATTCCAAGCACAATCCATAGAGCTGTCATAAAGCCTCCATAAAACACTTCAACAGTTTATGCGCCTGCTTTTTCGTTTTCTTCTTCCATTGGCTGCTGCTTTTGCGGAACAGGCGGCAGCTCACTCAGCGAGGAAATATTCAGGCATCTTAAAAAGCCAGCCGTCGTGCCGTAAAGAAGCGGCCTTCCCGGAAGTTCCAACCTACCCCGTTCCTCGACGAGTCCTTTTGATGTAAGACTGCCAAGAACACCGGAACAGTCAACGCCGCGGATTTGTTCAATAAACGCCTTTGTCACCGGCTGGTTGTAAGCGACAATGGCAAGTACCTCCATACCGGCCTGTGAAAGCGGCGTATTGCGCCGCATATCCAAAATCTGCCGTACCGGTTCCGCATAAACCGGGTTAGTACACATTTGATATGTTTCATCCAACTTTACGATGTGAACTCCTGCATCTTCTGCGTTATACTCATCCATTAAAGTCTGCAGTATTTTAATAGCAGTCGGCTTGTCCAGCTCCAGCGCTTCTGTAATTCGGTCAACGGATACCGGGTCGCCGCTTGCAAACAGGATGGCTTCTATTGCTCCCCTGAGCTTTTTGATTTCCAATTCTTCATCCCGCCGTTCATTAATTTTATGGTTGCGTTTTGATTTTCCCCTTCAATGCGAACCCGTTTCCCTTTGACAAGTTCAAGCACAGCCAAAAAAGTAGCGACCAAATCCGATTTTTCCCGCTTTTCATCAAAGATTGCTTCATATTTTACTTCGCTGTTCCGCCAAAGCCTGCGCAGGACATGAATAATCTGCGAAGCAACCGACACGATCCGATGTGTTACAATACCGGAAAACGCCTCCGGCGGAGGCGGAATAAACCGTTTGCCGCGCCCAGCCGCGTTCAGATAAGCAGCCAGTAACTCTGAAGGCGAGTGAAAGCGCCGATAGGACTGGTCGAATTCAATTTCTTCCGGTTCCCTTACCAGAGAATTAAAATTGATATTTTCTGCCAACTGCAGCGCGACCTTTTTGCATTCCTGATATTCCAAAAGCTGGCCAGTCAGTTCCTTTTGCAGTTCTTCCGCTTCTTCATGTTTTGGGAGCAAAGAAACAGTTTTAATATAAACCAACCTTGCGGCCATTTCCAGAAATTCACTGGCAATATCCATATCCTGCTCTTTCATTGCGTTAATATGCTCCATATACTGGTCTAAAAGTTCAGAAATTTGAATATCGCAAATATTTAATTTGTTTTTAGAAATAAGATAGAGCAGCAAATCGAGCGGCCCTTCAAAGGCCGACAGTTTATAGGATATCTTTTCCATAATACCCCACTTTTACAGCAAACCAAAAAGCTGGTACGGAAGCTGTGCTAACCATAAAACCCCATTGAAGCAAATGCGCTCCAAAAAGTTAAGCGGGGCGTTCAAAGCACCGCTGAACAGTACAAGGAAAGAAACCATAACAATTACATTTTGGTAACGGTAATAATTATAAAGCGCCTTATTGGAAAGGAATGCGCCCAAAATTTTAGAACCGTCCAGCGGCGGCAGCGGAATCAGATTAAACACCGCAAGAACGGCATTGATCTCAATATAAGCAATAAAGAAATAATCAATAAAGGTAGGACGCGCGCCTTTTGTAGCAACCAGAATTCCCACATAAATCAACGCGCCAATCAAAGAAGCCAGCAAATTGGAAACCGGGCCCGCTAAAGCAGTCAATGCCATGTCGCGTTTCGGGTTTTTAAAATACCTTGAGTCCACCGGAACCGGCTTCGCCCAGCCAAACCCGAACAGCAGCAGAAACAGCGAACCGATTGGGTCAATGCTGACAATCGGATTTAATGTTATACGGCCATTATATTTAGCGGTATTATCGCCAAGCTTATAAGCGACCCAGCCATGGGCACACTCATGCAGGGGCAAAATGCAAAATATTACAAACAAAGTCGCCAGTATTTGCGAAAAAACTAAGGCCATATCTACCGGCTGGCCGGAAAATACATTGCGAACCATATCTAACAGCATATATTAATTCTCCTTTTTATTCTGTAATTATAATACTTCGCAGTAAAAAAAACAAGCAAAGAGCCGATTTCCCCGTCTAAAATGCAAATAAATCGGCGTTAAAATAAGAATATAAGAAAAAAGACTTGCATTTACTTGCCAAATCTGATAAAATACCAATGTTGTAATTATATAGACAGCCCTTTTAAAGGAGGTGCAGACACATGGCAAAGTGTGAAGTTTGTGGCAAGGATATTGCTTTCGGTATAAGGGTTTCTCATTCTCATAGACGTGCGAATAGAACCTGGAAGCCTAATATTAGACGCGTTAAAGCAGTTGTTAACGGTACTCCTAAGCGTATTTACGCCTGCACCCGTTGCTTGCGTTCCGGCAAGGTTAGCCGCGCAGTCTGATGCAAAAACGAACATTAGTTAGAGGAGCCTAGGAAGGCTCCTTTTTTCTATTTAAACTTATATTCTTTTAAAAGTCAAAGGACAGACTGCATGCAGTCTGTCCTTTGACTTTTATCACTTCTTGTGAATCGCCAGTTTCTTTTCTGTTCCGTTTAGGATTCGAGTAATGTTGGTTCTGTGCTTTACAATTAAAATCACAGCCATTAAAAGGGCAATTGCTGTTGTGATAAGCACATATGTGAGCGACACGGAAGAACTGTCCCCGTGGTAATCGACGAAATAAGTAACCAAAAACGTGGAAACCGGAAACGCCGCTGCTGCACAGATAGACGCCAGTGAAACAATCCTTGTAATAAGAAAAAGTATAATAAATACTGAAATTACAATGATAAATACGCGCCAGTCAATCAGAGCGATCATCGCCGCA
>DFRY01000074.1:48288-66343 GCA_002378845.1 Ruminococcaceae bacterium UBA3451
CGCCAATGTAAGCACCGTAATGCATCGTGATTGCCGGGGCGCCCACCAAACCGCCAACATAGGCAAAAACAGCTCTTCCGATAATGACAGAAATCGCACCTTTTGCAAAGTCAAATATAAATGTGTAAACCGCTGCTTTCGGCCCGACTGAGCGGAGCACGTTGGTCGCACCGGCGTTTCCGCTCCCGAGGGAGCGGATATCCGTATTATGATCAAGCAGTTTTGTAAAGATAATAGAAAAGCTAAGACTNNGAAAAATGGAACAACTGCGCAGAATTCACAAAACATACAAACGTCGGCGGCTTTGCAGAAGCCTGAGTCATATAGTAAATTTTAAGCCTTCTGCCTTTATCTGTTGGAGGCTGCACACGTGCCGTAGCCTGTGCAAGCACATCGTTCAGCATGCCGGTGGCAATCCGCATGGAATTGGAATTGGCAACATGCTTAATCAGTTCAAAAAGGCGGTCCAGCCTTTGCCCCGTTTTCGCTGAAATAAAAATCATCGGCGCATAGGACATAAAAGAAAAGTCATCTTCCAAGGATTTGCGGTATTCAATCATGGTGCGGTCATCTTTTTCCACCGCATCCCATTTATTCACAACGATTACACAGCCCTTACCCGCTTCATGTGCCAACCCTGCCACTTTAGAGTCCTGGTCGGTAAAGCCCACTGTGGCGTCTATCATAATAGCGCACACGTCGGCACGTTCTATCGCCATCTGAGCACGAATAATACTGTATTTCTCAATGGAATCGTCCACTTTGTTTTTTCTTCGCAGACCGGCGGTGTCAATGAAGGTGAATCGGCCGAACTGATTTTCAATGTTCGTGTCAATCGCGTCACGGGTGGTGCCGGCAATGTCCGATACAATACACCGCTCTTCCCCGGATATTTTATTGACAAGGGACGATTTTCCTACATTCGGCTTTCCGATAATTGCTACACGGATTAATTCACTGTCATTTTCTTCTTCTTCCTCCGGAGGAAGGTGCTTCATCACTTCGTCGAGCAGGTCGCCCGTGCCGTGGCCGTGAACCGAGGAAACCGCAATCGGGTCGCCAAGTCCTAAATTATAAAACTCATAAAACTCGGTGGGAGGATTTCCTACCGTATCGCATTTATTTACGCACAGCACAACGGGGCGTCCGCTTTTTTGCAGCATGGCCGCAATGTCGGAATCGGTTGCGACAACGCCGGTACGAATATCCGTTACCAGAACAATCACATCCGCTGCGTCAATTGCAAGCTGCGCCTGCATTCGCATTTGCGACAAAATAATGTCGCTTGTATTCGGTTCAATTCCGCCCGTATCCACAATGGAAAATTTACGGCCTTCCCATTCACAGTCACCGTAAATTCGGTCCCGGGTTACACCGGGCGTGTCCTCCACAATGGAAAGGCGCTGACCGATTAGTTTATTGAAAAGGGTTGACTTGCCGACATTTGGCCTGCCAACAATTGCAACCACCGGTTTAGACATGGTCATCACTCCCTATTATTGCGTTTAAAAGTTCATATCCGTCATTCGGAATGACAGTAATTTTAACGTTTAATTCTTTGCGCAAATCTTCCACCGAAACATCGTCTAAAAAGACGTCCCCTTCCCGGCGAAGCATTACGTTCGGAAAAATCAGTTCGTCCCCTAAATCCATTCCCTTTAGTTGGCTTAAAATATCCCCGCCGGTAATCAGTCCGGTCACATTAATAGTATGGCCAAAAAAATTATTTACGATGGGAACAACTTTGCAAGTAAGATTATTGCATTTTATTCTTAATTCGTCAAGCAATTCGTTTAAAAACGGAGAAACAGAGGTTCCGGTAATCAAAGTTACATGCCTAGGATTGTCCGTTGCTTCAAGATCGAGTAACGCGTCTTCAAATTCCTGCTTCAGATTGGCCATAAGTCCAACGCCGTTTTCTAACTGGTCAAAGTCGCCGTAAAATTCCGCGGGCGGAATCGGCCGCCCGGCTTTCAGATAGAATTCGTCCGCAGCATAGCAAATTCTTTGGCCGTAATGTGCCATAAAGCGGTCACCGAACGATTCCACTGTTTGCAGCACTTCTTCTGCGGAAGCCCTGTCATACGGCTCCAGCGGATACAAGCCGTCCCTGAATTTTGTGATTCCCAGCGGAACCAGGGCAATGCTCTGCACGGAAGGGTACAATGCCCCAAGGTCAGTCAGACTGCGTTTCAATTCTTCCCCGTCGTTCAGCCCTTTGCACAATACAAGCTGGGAATTAATTTTAATGCCTGCCTGCGCAAAACGGTACAAATGTTCCAGCGCCTTTCCGGCAAAGCGATTGCCCATCATCTTTACCCGAAGCTCAGGATTTGTTGTGTGCACGGAAATATTAATCGGACTGATATGCATTTTTATAATACGCTCCACATCGTGGTCCGTCATATTAGTCAATGTAATATAATTCCCGAATAAAAAAGACAAACGGGAATCGTCATCCTTAAAATACAGGCTGCTGCGCATTCCTTTCGGAAGCTGGTCAATAAAGCAAAAAACGCAGCGGTTACGGCAGGACATNNTTTGTCCATTAAATACGTTTCAAATTCCAGGCCAATCGACTCGTATTGCCCCTTGCGGATTGCAACGGTGCGCATATTCTGTTTTTCATCCAACAGTATAATGGACAGATTCTGATTCGTTTCATGAAAACGATAATCCAACACATCATTAATCTCGTTGGAATTAATGGAAATCAGTGTATCCCCAGGCAGTATTTTTGCTGCTGCTGCCGGGCTGTCTTTTTCAACTGAACTAATTTTAACCGCCATGACGACTCCTTTGGCAAACAGGCCATTAATCAAAAAAATAAGAGAAGGATTTCTCCTTCTCTACATTTCCGGAAAATCAAGTAAGCTTATGCTTCCTTCTTAATAACTTCCCTGCCGTTGTAGTAACCACAACTGCCGCAAACTCTGTGAGGGGCCTTAAACTCACCGCATTTGGGACATTTCACCAGAGCCGGAGCACTAATTTTCCAAACATTGGAACGTCTTTTATTCTGTCTGGCACTGGATAATTTTCTCTTTGGTACCGCCATCGTCAGCACCTCCTTATAAAACTCGGCTAATCTATCAGTTTTTTAAGAACCTCCAAGCGAGGATCAATCTGATGCGAGTCGCAATTACATGCTCCGTCGTTCAGGTTCTTACCGCAAACCGGACACAAGCCTTTGCAGTCTTCACTGCACAAATACTTCGACGGAAGCTCAAGCAGAATATCTGCTCGCATTAACTCGTCCAAATCCAGCTTATAATCCTGAACCTGAATGTAGCTGTCATCGTCTTCATTTTCCAAGGACAAAACCAAAACATGCGAGAATGTGTAATGATAGCATTTACTGATTTGTTTTGTGCAGCGGTCGCAGGGAATTGAAAAATCGAAGGAAACCTCAGCGTTCAACTGAGCAAACCCATCGTGGCTTTTTACAGTACCCCGAACCGATACCGGTGAAACAAACGGGAAAAATCCGTTGATATCGACAGTTGATAAGTCCATGTCGTAATCAAAAGAACAGCTTTCCCCTTCTTCTGAAAACACCTTTTTTAAATCAAGCAGCATAATTACACCTCAGCGCTACATTCGTTTATTATATAGGTTTATCCTTACTTTGTCAATAGAAAATTACTTTATATGCAATAATTTATCACAAAGATACTGCCGGAGGCAAAATGCCCCCGACAGTATTATTCAGCAAAATCGAGCCGATTAAACCTGAACGGCTACGGAGTTGATTTCTTCCGGTAATTCGCTGGAATCAGCGGAAACCAAAAGGGTAATTTTTGTGTCGGCCAATGCGGAAAGGGAATTCATCTTTTCTGCAAAAGCGCTCAGAGTTTTTAAGTCTTGGCCAATAATCTTTAATGTGGAATCCACAAAAATATCGGTAACATCATAGTTGCCGGCGCAAATGCCGCTAATAAAGCCACACAGTGCGTCCGCCCCCTGAATACCGTAAGCGTCGGTATCAATTAGTCTGGCCTGATGAGAAATGTCATAAGTAAGCTTTAAGCCTTTCTCAATCACAACCACGTTTCCGTTGGAATTTGCAATGGCATCATTTGCACGCTCTAACAGTTTTTTTGTTTTTCCAGAACCTTTTTTGCCAACGATAAGAGTAATCATGAAAACTCCCCCTATTTATATATTATTTCCGCCGAAGCGGATGAATGCGAAACATCTTATTTTTTTAACCGTGCTTCCAGCGCTTCCTTTTCCGACTCGTAGCCGGGTTTGCCAAGAAGTGCAAACATGTTTTTCTTGTAGCTTTCCACGCCGGGTTGGTCAAATGGGTTAACCCCCAGCATGTAGCCGGAAATTGCACATGCTTTTTCAAAGAAATAAATCATGTATCCAAGCGTATCTTCCGAGAAATCGGGAGCACGAAGCGCAATATTCGGAACGCCGCCGTCAGTATGTGCCAACACGGTTCCCTCAAATGCCTTTTCGTTAATATACGCCATGCTCTTCCCTTCCAGGAAGTTCAGGCCGTCTACATTTTCCGGATCATTTCCTATGAACAGATCCTTTTTCACCTTGTCGAAAAGAACTACGGATTCAAACAGGGAACGTCTGCCATCCTGAATATACTGACCCATGGAATGCAGATCGGTGGAGAATACAACGGAAGCCGGGAAAAGGCCCTTATTGTCTTTCCCTTCGCTTTCCCCGTACAGCTGCTTCCACCACTCGCACATCATCGTGTAGCGGGGTTCATAGCTGACAAGCACTTCAATTTCTTTTCCCTTGCGGTAAAGAATGTTGCGCAGAGCAGCATATTTATAGCAGTCGTTTGTGAAAACATCGGAATTGTTAAGTTCCTTCTGTGCCTTTGCGGCACCGGCCATCAAAGCATCGATATCCGCACCGCTGACCGCGATGGGAAGCAGGCCTACTGCCGTAAGAACGGAATATCTGCCGCCGACGTCATCCGGAACAACGAAGGATTCGTAGCCTTCTTTTGTGGCAAGCTGCTTCAGAGTACCGCGCGCCTTGTCGGTTGTGCAGTAAATTCTTTTGCGGGCTTCTTCCTTGCCGTATTTTTCTTCCAGATAGCTGCGGAATACACGGAATGCAATGGCAGGTTCCGTTGTAGTTCCGGACTTGGAAATCATGTTGATGGAGACATTTCTGCCTTCACAGATTTCAAGCAGTTCGCTTAATGCGGAGGAACTGATGCTGTTGCCGGTAAAATAAATATCCGGCGTGTCTTTTTTCATGGAATTATAGTTCTGTGATTTCAAGAATTCAATTGCGGCGCGTGCGCCAAGGTAGGAGCCGCCAATTCCGATTACAATAAATACGTCGGTGTCGGATTTGATTTTTTCGGCAGCCGCCTTAATGCGGGTAAATTCTTCCTTATCATAATCGGTGGGAAGGTTTACCCAGCCGATAAAATCATTTCCCATACCGGTACCGGAATGGAGCAGATCATGGGCAAGCTTAACCTGTGGTGCAATTGCGGTAAGTTCATTTTGGCTGATGAAACTAGTCAGATGCTGTGCATCAAGTTTAATGGACATATAGTTTCCTCCTAAATGTTGCTGTTAGTATGTTTATATTTTACAATATATTGATAGCATTTGCAAGGAGGAGCACTATATTTTATTTATTTTTCATACATTCTTCACAGCATTTTCAAAAGGTATTTTGCCAATAAACGGAAAACAGATGGGAACGTAATTTCAGCCACATCATTTTTGGCGCAGATATTATACTCTTTTACGACTTCGTCCCCCAACGTATAAGTAATTTTTCCGACAATTTGCCCTTTTGCCACCGGAGCGGTGACTGCGTCGTTGAATGTTACTTTATATTTAATGTCTTTCGCCTTGCCTTTGGGTACAAGAATGCTTCCATCTGCATTTGCCGTAGTTTCAACCGCACCGGTCATTCCGTTCACAACCGGAACAGGCAAAAGTGCTTCCTGCGGCATGGAAGGAGTGGTAACCGACCAGTTGGCAAAGCCGTAATCAAGCAAAGTGGAAGCCGCCGCAAACCGGTCTTTCGTAGTAGTTGAACCAAGCACTACAGCAATTAGTTTAACGCCGTCGCGTTCCGCGGTAGCGGCGATGCAGCTGCCTGCTTTGCCCGTTGTTCCGGTTTTCAGTCCGGTAATCCCTTTGTAGGATTTCAGCAGCTTATTGGTATTTACAAGCTGAGTTTTTCCGTCGCGAAGGTAATCGATCCAAGTTTTCGAATAATCGAAAATTTTAGTATGTTTTGTGAGTTCGCGTGACATAACCGCAACATCATTCGCAGAGGTTACATGCCCGTCTTCATCTAAACCGTTGCAGTTCTTAAATGTAGTGTCATTCATGCCAAGCTCTTTGGCTTTCTCGTTCATCTGCTGAATAAATTCATCTTCACTGCCGGAAACAAATTCGGCCAAAGCGACTGCCGCGTCGTTCGCGCTTGCAATAACGGTCGCTTTCAGCATATCATCCACCGTCATGGTTTCCCCCGGTTCCAGCCAAATGTCGGAGCCGCCCATGGAAGAAGCATGCTCGCTTGCCGTAACCGTGTCGGTAAGCTTGATTTTTCCGGAATCAAGCGCTTCCATAACAAGCAAAAGAGTCATAACCTTTGTGATGGACGCGCAGGGGCGCTTTTCATGTGAATTCTTTTCATAAAGAATTTTTCCGGTTTGAGCCTCCATCAGGATTGCCGATGGAGCCGTTACCTCCGTGTCGGTAAGCGCAGCCGCCTGAACCGGCAAAACAGAAATCACTATCATTACAGCTAAAAAGCATGCCGACAACTTTTTAAACTTCATATCCAGCACCTCCTATTTATTAGGGCTTGTTTGTAAAATCCGTGCAATTATACAAATATCCCTGCACCATACCCCTCAGAATTTTCATTTTACAAATAAGACCTAGTAATTCTTATGCCAAAATAAAAGAATCTATCCATAAAATTTAAGCCAAAACGGCGCTGAAAAACATAAATTCACGGGGAGTTTGTTTTCCTTGCAAAAAGATGTTTTCTGCTGTTAGTATGGTTCGATTGCAGGCAATTATTTTGCGAATAAAAAAACGGAGCTGAATTATTTTCAACCCCGTTTTCTGAATTTAAATCATATTTTTTACGAACTATTTCCGAACGGATATTCCTTTTTGTGACAGGTAGGCTTTCAGTTCCGGAATGGAGATTTCTCCAAAATGGAACAATGACGCGGCCAGAACCGCATCTGCTTTTCCAATGGTGAACGCATCGTAAAAATGCTCCAGTTTTCCCGCGCCGCCCGAAGCGATCACCGGAATGTTTACACTTTGGGAAATGGCCGAAGTTAACTCAAGATCATACCCGTTTTTCACGCCGTCGCAGTCCATACTGGTAAGCAGAATTTCCCCAGCGCCGAGGTCTTCCGCTTCTTTTGCCCATTTTAAAGCGTCTTTTCCGGTATCAATGCGGCCGCCGTTCAGGTAAACCGTCCATTCGCCCGTGCTTGTGCGTTTTGCGTCGATGGCACAAACAACGCACTGGCTGCCGAACTTCCCCGCCGCTTCCCGAATCAAGTTCGGATTCTTCAGTGCCGCGGAATTCACCGAAACCTTATCCGCGCCTGCTCTTAATAAAGCGGTAAAATCTTCAACGGTTCGGATTCCGCCGCCAACCGTAAACGGAATAAAAATTCGGTTCGCAACCTTGCTGACAATGTCTAAAATTGTACCGCGCGCCTGTGCAGACGCGGTAATGTCGAGCAGAACAAGCTCGTCCGCGCCTTGCCTGTCGTACTCTACCGCTGCTTCCACCGGGTCACCGGCGTCCCGCAAATTGACAAAACTTGTCCCTTTAACCACTCTGCCATTATTTACGTCAAGGCAAGGAATGATGCGTTTTGCATACATAACAGTTCCCTCCGTCTAAAAATCAACCGATCAACCGGGCAAAGTTTTCCAGCATCTGCAGCCCCGTTCGCCCGCTTTTTTCCGGGTGAAACTGTGTTGCAAACAAATTGCCGCGCTGTACCGCCGCGTCAATTGGTACCCCGTAATTCGTTACGGCGGAAACAATTTCCGGTTTTTCCGCCTTTAAATAATAGGAATGGACGAAATAAACATAAGGGCTTGACTCCAATCCTTCAAACAAACCGGTTTCTTTTTTTATTTCAAGGGAATTCCAGCCAATATGGGGAATTTTAAGTCCCTCACCGGACGGAATTTTACGGATGGTTCCGTCCAATACACCTAATCCGCTTACGCCGGGCGACTCTTCACTGCCTTGAAACAGAAGCTGAAGCCCAAGGCAAATACCCAAAAAAGGTTTGCCGGAATCAATAAAATCGAGTACCGGATTTACCAGATTGGAATTTTTCAAACAGTTCATCGAGTCCCCAAACGCGCCTACCCCCGGCAAAACAGCCGCATCTGCGCTTTGCAGCTCCTCTTTATCGGCTGTAACGCACACATTGCAGCCGATATAATGAAATGCCTTTACCACACTTTGCAGATTTCCTGCTCCATAGTCAATTACAGCAATCATGGCACCGTACCCTTTCTATTCAAGTAATATGTATATTCTATCATTTATAATGAATCGATGCAATTCTTTTACCGTGGCATTTGTTCTGATTTTTTCGCTTTACCGCACTAAAATTTTAATTAAAACAGCAAAAATACCAGAATTAAGATTTCGCTTCTGTTATCGGACTGAATATCATTAGTTTCTTCTACTATCAGAGCAGAATTTCACCGGTTTCCATTTAGAACACAAACCATGGTGGCACCAAACAAAACTGTTGCCGCTGTAATTTTATGCATATTTATAAATAAAACAGCAGAGAGCAATCATTTACCCCCTGCTGCAAATTTTATTCCTCCAGTTTCCAGCTGCGGCAGCGCCCAACAGCCCTGTGCCAGCGGGAAACCGCCTTTTCCGCTTTTGATTTTTCCATCGAAGGATTAAACTTCGTTTGTGCTTTCCAAAGATTCTTCAGTTCTTCCGGGTCGTCCCAAACACCAACCGCAATTCCCGCAAGCATTGCCGCACCCATCGCCGTTGTTTCCACACAGAATGGCCGGTAAACTGTACAATTGAGTAAATCCGCCTGAAACTGCATTAGGAAACGGCTCTTGCTGACTCCGCCGTCCACGCGAAGTTCTTTAATGGATACACCGGAGTCATTCTGCATGCACTGGAAAAGATCGTAACTTTCAAACGCGATGCTTTCCATGACCGCTCTGGCCACATGTGCATCGGTGGTACCGCGTGTAATTCCAATGAGTATTCCTCGTGCGTACATGTCCCAATAAGGAGCGCCAAGCCCGGTAAACGCGGGCACAAAAACCACACCGCCGCTGTCCTCCACGCTTTCCGCAAGAAAATCCGTGTCCTGCGGATCCTGAATAATCTTCATGCCGTCACGCAGCCAGCTGATGGCGGAGCCGGCATGAAACGCGCTGCCTTCCAGCGCATAAGTCCCTTTTCCGTTTACACTCCAGCCAACTGTAGTCAGCAATCCGCTGGACGACTTTACCGGTTTATCGCCGGTATTCATTAAAATAAAGCAGCCGGTTCCATATGTATTCTTTGCCATTCCCGGTTCAAAACAGCATTGACCGAACAGCGCAGCATGCTGGTCGCCCGCAATACCCGCAATGGGAATTTCCATTCCAAGTACGGGGCTTTGGCACATTCCCACAATACCGCTGGATTCCACAACCTGAGGAAGCGCGCCGCAGGGGATTCCGAATTCCTCCAGAAGCCGTGGGTCCCACTGCATTTTATGAATATCAAACAGCATAGTACGCGACGCGTTGGAAACATCGGTCACATAGGTTTTTCCGTCTGTCAGCGAAAATACAAGCCATGTATCAATTGTACCGAAACGAAGCCTGCCTTTTGCCGCCAGCTCCTTTGCCATTGGTACATTCTCTAATATCCATTGCATTTTTGTCGCAGAGAAATATGCGTCGATAATAAGCCCGGTCGTATCATAAATATAATTAGAAAGTCCTTTTTCTTTCAGGCGTTCGCATTCCGGTGCCGTGCGCCTGCATTGCCACACGATCGCGTTGCAAATTGGAACGCCCGTAACAGAATCCCATGCCACGGTGGTTTCGCGTTGATTTGTTATGCCGATAGCGGCAATGTCTTCCGCTTTAATTCCCGCCTGAGCCACCGCTTCCCGCATGGCAAAAAGCTGGGTTTCGAGTATTTCCACCGGGTCGTGCTCCACATAGCCGGGCTGCGGATAAAACTGTTGGAATTCTTTTTGCCCCATGCCTACAATGGCCCCATACGTATTAAAAATAATTGCACGGGAACTTGTCGTACCCTGGTCTAAAGACATGATATACTTGCCGATTTGCATAGCACGGCCTCCTTATAAATAAAATAGGATTATAAATCTGCAGGAATTTGACAATATAAATAATTCAATGTATTATTATTTCTACTGCTTTCTTGATTCGGAGGAAAACAAATTAATGGACTATTTTTCACTGGTCGGTATTGCGATTGGCCTTGCCATGGATGCTTTTGCCGTAAGCTTAACAAACGGTGCTATTACGAAAAAAGTCACTTTTGCCTTTGCGGCTAAGCTTGCTGTTTGCTTTGGCCTTTTTCAGGCTGCAATGCCCATGGTTGGCTGGATGGTCGGAAAAGCCGGGGAAAGTTTTATAAATGCGATTGATCACTGGATCGCTCTGATTCTGCTTGCATTTCTTGGCATTCAGATGATCGTGGAGTCCCGCAAAAAAGCGCATTGCGGTGAATTCAGCGGGAAACAGGATGACATCCGCCTGCACCGTTTGGTTGCCCTTGCAGTCGCAACCAGCATTGACGCGTTAATTACCGGAATTATTCTCCCCTCTGCCGTTGGCGCTTCCACAATTCCCCTTATGTTGCTTTCAATTGGAATTATCGGCATAATTACCTTTATCATTTGCTTTATCGGCGTATTTATCGGAAAAAAATTCGGAATCCTATGTTCCTCCAAAGCAGAAATCGTTGGCGGTGTGGTTCTGGTAGCAATCGGCCTGAAAATATTTATTGACCACATGTTTTTCAGCTGATTTGATACGCCGCACTCAAACCGTTGATTTTTTCAATCATCTCCTGCTTTAGGTGGCTGGGTGACTGAACGACAATTCGTTCCCCGTACTGCAGCAGCCATTCGATTAAACCGTCGCTGACGTAAACATGCGCTCTGACGGTAAATGCGTTATCATCATGGCAGCTGAATTCAATTTCGCTGCCGAATTTGTCCACTACCGCTTCCAAAAGATTATTTGCACAGCGCAGCTCAATCAGCTCCTGTTCGCCGCGGTACATGTTAAAAGATTTCCGCAGATAATCCGCGGTGTCAAAGTAATTGCAGTACGGGCTAACCTCGCTGAACGGTCGGGAATCCAATTCCGAAATTGCGGCGCGCTTCATGCGGTCAAGGCGAAAATTGCTCACCGTATCGTACTTATCATAATTCCCTGCCAAATAATACTTATCGTTTGCCCATAACAGCGCATACGGACTGATTCGGAATTCGCGCCCCTTATCGAGCTGGGCATTCTGACCGACGATAATTTGGTGATGATACAGGAAGGTAATCTGTTTATTTGCCGCTATGGCACGGTTTACCGTATCGATATTATAAAAGATTTCTTCATTGTCAAACTTTAACCGCTGATCCACATATATTTGTTTGAACACACTTTCAGCCTGATAACAGCTTAAAAGCTCACGAAGCTTGCCTGTTAGCTCGGCTGTTTTTTTATTTGTTATAAAAGGAGCAGTCAATACGGCGTCCAGCATCAGGCGGACTTCCGGCAGTTCAAATTTTCGCTTTGCCACAAAAAAGCCTGCTTTTGGCGAACGTGTGCTGATAATATCGATTCCGTATTCCGTCAGAACCGCAATATCACGGTAGATTGACTTTCGTTCGCAAAGCACCCCCCGTTCTTCCAGCAACGCGCAGATTTCACTGGAGGAAAGCGGATGTTCTTCATCTGAAAATTGATTCAACAATTCTAATAACAAGAGAAGCTTTATTTTGCTGTTCCCGTAATTTGCCATAGCAAGCACCTTCCGTATGTATAGTAACCCTATTCTATCATGTTTCATTGGATTATAACAGTAATTTCCTATGATCATAAAAACATTTAGGAAACTTTAACATACAAATTTTGTCGAATTATGGAATTATTGGATTCATTTCCCTTGAATTCCTTTTAAATGAATGATACACTATTAACAAAGTACATTCGGAGGAATTAAATATGGCTGTTAAGATCGTTACTGCGCGTCAGGCGGCAAATTTAGTACCGAATGACGCCAATTTTGCAACATGTGGCTTTATCGGAGCATCATTCCCGGAAGAAATCGCAATTGCAATGGAAGAACGCTTTTTAGAAACAGGCAATCCTGCGAACTTAACCCTGCTGTTCTGCGCAGCACAGGGTGACACAAAAGACAAAGGACTGAATCATTTTGCGCACGACGGAATGGTACGGCGCGCCATCGGCGGGCACTGGGGCCTTGCCCCAAAACTGGGCAGAATGGCTGCCGAAAACAAAATTCTGGCTTACGATTTTCCGCAGGGGGTCACCACGCATATGTTCCGTGACTCCGCCGCTCATAAGCCGGGCACGATTACCCAGGTTGGGCTTGGTACATTTGCAGACCCCAGACTGCAGGGCGGCAAGTTGAACGCCAAAACCGCCGCTGCAGAAAATCTTGTAAAACTGATGGAGATTGACGGAAAAGAATATCTGTTTTACAAAACCCACCCGGTGGATTTTTGCATTTTATCCGGCACCTATGCGGACGAAGACGGAAATATTTCGCTGGAACATGCGGGCGTTAAAGCGGAAACACTGGCGGTGGCACAGGCCTGTAAAAACTCCGGCGGAACGGTGGTCGTTCAGGTGGAACGGGTGGTAAAGGCCGGTTCCCTCGACCCGCTAAAAGTGGAAGTACCGGGAATTCTGGTAGACGCCGTCGTGGTGGTAACCGACCTGAAAAATCATATGCAGACATTTGCCACGCAGTACAATCCCGGATTTTCCGGGGAACATCAAATGGGGCTCGGCGAATTCATCCCTGCCCCGCTCGGCAATAAAAAAGTAATTGCACGGCGTGCGGCTATGGAACTGAAAAACAACAGCATTGTAAACCTTGGAATCGGAATCCCGGAATACATTTCTTCTGTAGCTATGGAAGAAGGAATTACAAACAAGTTTACGCTAACGGTAGAATCCGGCATTACGGGCGGCAACCCTCAAANNAATGCCTCAGCCTTCCATGTTTGACTTTTACCAGGGCGGCGGACTGGACCAGGCTTTTTTGGGCTTTGCGGAAGCGGACCAGGACGGAAACGTGAATGTTTCCAAATTTGGACCAAAACTGCCGGGCTGCGGCGGATTTATTGATATTTCCCAAACCGCCAAACAGGTTATTTTCTGCGGAACCTTTACCGCGGAAGGGCTGAAAACTGAAATAGCAAACGGCGAAATTCATATTCTTTCGGAAGGAGCCATCAATAAATTCCGCGAAACAATGGAACACATTACTTTCAGCGCAAAGCAGGCTATAAAAACCAATCAACCGGTTCTGTACATTACGGAGCGTGCGGTCTTCCGGCTGACACCCAACGGCATTATGCTGTGCGAAATTGCCCCGGGAGTGGAAATGGAAAAAGAGATACTGGCACACATGCCAATACAACCGCTGATTTCTCCCGACCTGAAACAAATGGATCCCCGAATTTTTAAGGCGGAAAAAATGGGATTAAGTACATAAAATAAAAGAACGGATTGACCAGACGGTCAATCCGTTCTTTCTTATTTCAACAATTTTTTCAGGTACTGCCCCGTATAGGATTCCGGCACTTTGGCAACCGCTTCCGGGGTACCCTTTGCAATAATAGTACCGCCTCCGCTGCCGCCCTCCGGGCCAAGGTCAATAATATAATCAGCGGTTTTGATTAAATCAAGGTTATGCTCTATAACCAAAACGGTATTCCCGCTGTCCACCAGCTTTTGCAGCACTTCAATTAATTTGTGCACATCGGCAATATGCAAACCGGTAGTCGGTTCGTCCAGAATATAAATAGTTTTCCCCGTGGAGCGTTTTGAAAGCTCGGTTGCAAGCTTTACCCTCTGTGCTTCGCCGCCGGAAAGCGTGGTTGCCGGCTGACCGATTTTAATATAGCCAAGGCCAACATCCTGCAATGTTTGCAGTTTACGGGCAATTCTTGGAATACTGGAGAAGAAGTCGATTCCCTCTTCCACCGTCATTTCAAGCACATCGTATATGCTCTTGCCCTTGTACTTTATCTCAAGCGTTTCGCGGTTATAGCGTTTTCCTTTGCAAACATCACACGGAACGTAAACATCGGGCAGAAAGTGCATCTCAATTTTAATAATGCCGTCACCCTGACAGGCTTCGCAACGCCCTCCCTTTACGTTAAAGGAGAATCGGCCGGAATTAAATCCGCGCAGCTTGGCATCCTGTGTGGAAGCGTACAAATCACGAATATCGGTAAATACGCCGGTGTACGTAGCAGGATTGGAACGCGGTGTGCGCCCGATTGGAGCCTGATTGATTTCGATTACCTTGTCCAGTTCCTCCAACCCCTGAATTTGTTTATAAGCACCGGGGCGGGTTTTTGCCCCGTTCAGTTCCGCGGCAAGGTATTTGTACAGGATTTCGTTAATGAGCGAAGATTTGCCGGAACCGGAAACGCCGGTCACACAGACAAATTCCCCAAGCGGGATTTCCACATCCACGTTTCGCAGATTATTCTGGGAAGCGCCAATAATTTTCAGCTTTTTGCCGTTGCCTTTTCTGCGTTTCTTAGGAACCTCTACTTTTTTTACCCCGCTTAAATACTGGCCGGTAATGGATTCCTTACATTTGAGAATATCTTCGACTTTTCCGTTAAAAATCACGTTGCCGCCGNNAAGGACGCCCATCAGCGAAGAACCGATTTGCGTGGCAAGACGGATACGCTGACTTTCGCCGCCGGAAAGCGTTCCGGAAGAACGTGCCAGAGTCAGATATTCCAGACCTACGCTCTGCAAAAAGCCAAGGCGGCTGCGAATTTCCTTTAGGATTGCATTCGCAATTAAGGTTTCCCGTTCGGAAAGTTCCAGCGTATTGATAAAATTCAGCGCATCTGAAACGGACTTATCGCAGAAGTCACTAATATTGATTCCGCCGACTGTAACCGCAAGGCTGATTGGGGAAAGCCTTTTCCCGTGGCATGCGTCGCAGGGAATCGCACTCATATAGGACTCAATTTCTTCCTTAATCCAGTTGCTCTGGGTTTCACGGAACCGGCGTTCCAGATTATTGATAATTCCTTCGAATTCCGTTTTATAAACACCGCTGCCGTATTCATTGCGGCGTTCAATTTGAATTTTCTCACCCTTCGTGCCATACAGAATCACGTCGATTACTTCTGGAGAAAGCTCCCCGACGGGGGTATCCAATGAAAAATGATAGTGCTTAGCAAGCGCCGCCATGTACATGGATGCAATCGTGCTGCCTTCCATTGCCCAACCGCTTGCTTTTAAGCCGCCTTTGTTGATGGAAAGCGTTTTATCCGGCAAAATTAAATCCGGATCAATTTTCATAAATATGCCCAAACCGGTGCATTTCGGACAGGCGCCGAACGGGTTATTAAAGGAAAACATACGAGGAGTAAGTTCTTCCACGCTGATACCGTGTTCGGGGCATGCGTAATTCTGAGAAAACGTGAGGTCTTCCCCGCCGTTCACACTGATGACGGTGATTCCGCCCGCCAACGAGGAGGCCGTTTCAATGGAGTCGGATAAACGGGAATGAATGGACGGATTGATTACCAATCTGTCCACAACAATTTCAATGGTATGTTTCTTATTTTTCTCCAGCTTGATCGTTTCCGACAAGTCATAAATAATGCCGTCCACGCGAACACGGACAAAACCGCCTTTGCGTGCCGCTTCAAATTCTTTTACGTGCTCGCCCTTGCGTTCCCGCACAACCGGAGCCAGAACCTGAATTTTGGAACCTTCCGGCAAATTCAGTACCTGGTCGACAATTTGGTCGATGGTCTGCTGCTGAATTTTCCTACCGCAAATTGGGCAATGCGGTATACCGATGCGCGCATAAAGCAAGCGCAGGTAATCGTATATCTCCGTTACCGTACCGACTGTGGAACGCGGGTTTTTTGAAGTGGTTTTCTGGTCGATTGAAATTGCGGGCGAAAGGCCGTCGATGTAATCCACATCCGGCTTTTCCATCTGCCCCAAAAACTGACGTGCGTAAGAAGAAAGCGACTCAACATAGCGGCGCTGTCCTTCGGCGTAAATGGTGTCAAACGCAAGCGAGGATTTTCCGGATCCGGAAAGACCTGTAAATACGATCAGTTTATCGCGCGGGATTTCAATATCGATATTTTTCAGATTGTGTTCTCTTGCGCCTTTGACATAGATATTTTTTGCTGTCATTCAACTATTTCCTCCGTAACCTGTGCCGGCTATTTTTCACTGCTTAATTGCTTTATTTTATCACGCAGATACGCGGCATGTTCAAATTCAAGCAGCTTTGCCGCCGCTTTCATTTCCTTTGTAAGCTGCTCAATCATCTGCCTGCGTTCAATCGCACTCAAATGTTTATGCTTCTTGCCTTTCTCGTCATCCTTATGCGAGGAAATTTCCAGCACATCGGATACCTTCTTAATGATCGTCTGCGGCACAATCCCGTTTTCCTTGTTGTAAGCCATTTGAATTGCACGGCGGCGTTCGGTTTCACGCATTGCGTTTTCCATGGAGGGTGTAACCGAGTCAGCATACATAATAACCTGGCCTTTTGCATTACGCGCAGCGCGGCCGATGGTCTGAATCAACGAACGCTCGGAACGCAAAAAGCCTTCCTTGTCGGCGTCCAGAATCGCAACCAGCGAAACCTCCGGAATATCCAGCCCTTCACGCAAAAGGTTAATTCCAACCAGAACGTCAAATTCGCCCAAACGCAAATCACGAAGAATTTCCATGCGTTCCACTGTGTCAATATCATGGTGCATATAACGCACGCGGATACCCATACCTTCCAGGTAGGAAGTCAGGTCTTCCGCCATTTTCTTGGTCAGCGTGGTAATCAGCACGCGTTCCTTGTCGGCTGTTCTTAGGTTAATTTCGGAAATAAGGTCATCAATCTGACCGTCGGTGGGTTTCACTATGATCTCGGGGTCAACCAACCCGGTCGGGCGAATAACCTGCTCTACGATTTGAGCGGATTTATCCTTCTCAAAATCACCCGGCGTTGCGCTGACAAACACAGCCTGATTCAAATGATCGTAAAACTCGTCAAAATTCAGCGGCCGGTTGTCAAACGCAGAAGGAAGACGAAAACCGAAATTAATCAGAGATTCTTTCCGAGCCCGGTCGCCCGCGTACATGGAGCGAACCTGCGGCAATGTAACGTGGGACTCGTCCACAAAAAGAAGAAAATCCTTCGGAAAATAATCGATTAAAGTAAACGGAGAACTGCCCGGCGCACGGCCGGACATAACGCGCGAATAGTTTTCAATGCCCTTACAAAAGCCGATTTCGCCCAGCATTTCAATATCGTACTGGGTACGCTCCTGAATTCGCTGCGCTTCAATCAGCTTCCCGTTGCTTTTGAAAAATTCCACGCGTTCCTGCATTTCCTCTTCAATTTCCCGCAGGGCGCGCTGCATTTTTTCCCGCGGAACAATGTAATGCGAAGCCGGATATATGGCGACATGCTTCAGGTTCGCTTTGAGTTCCCCGGTCAGCGCATTGATTTCGCTGATACGGTCAATTTCATCGCCGAAAAATTCCACACGGATAATATTTTCGTTTGATTGGGCGGGGAAAATTTCCACCACGTCCCCACGCACACGAAATTTATTACGGATAAAATTAATGTCGTTTCGCTCATACTGAATTTCAACCAGCTTACGAAGCAAATCGTCCCTGCTTTTCTGCATACCGGGGCGAAGCGAAATCACCATGGTACGGTAATCAATAGGATCGCCCAAGCTGTAAATGCAGGAAACGCTGGCCACAATAATAACATCACGGCG
>DFRY01000079.1 GCA_002378845.1 Ruminococcaceae bacterium UBA3451
TTGCAGAATATCGTTTGCAGTCTTCTGAAAATCCATACAAATACCCCTTTCTTGTTGTAAAACGGCGGATTTTGGCTGCCGAGGTGCCGGGTTGCTTACTTTCAGCCGCTTTCAATATTGTAAAAGTTCCATGGGATCGATCTGATTATCATTATACATTTGCAAACAAATAAGTCAATAATATTTCATAAAATTATTGAAATAATTAAAATATTATTTTAGATTTTAAATTATAATTACGAAAGTAAAGTTTTTAGCATAATTAAATACTATTCAACAGTATGAGTTAAATAGAACATAATTTTCTATTTTTGTATAATATTCTAAATTATCGCTTGATATTAAAATATTTTGCTAAATAACCGCTTTACAATATAAATCATTCTAAAATCAAATTTATGAATTTATTAGAAATTATATTTTAAAATATAAATAAAAAACTTGAATTAATATTTTGAAGGTATATAATAAAAACAGATCTGAAAGGAGATGTGTGAAGTGGCAGTGGATTTAAATGTTCTGGACACCGAGAAAAGAAATGAAAACAGTAAAAATATAGATGTTTTAAGTACAATGGAAATGCTTCGCGTAATTAATCAGGAGGACCGTCAGGTCGCCCTTGCCGTGGAAAAGGCGCTCCCCGCCATAGCTCAGCTGGTGGAAGAAGCGCACCGCCGCATGATGAACGGCGGCCGGGTGATTTACATTGGCGCAGGCACTTCGGGCAGACTTGGCGTGCTGGACGCCAGCGAATGCCCCCCTACCTTCGGCGTGGACGCTTCGCTGATTCAGGGAATCATTGCGGGCGGATACGGCGCGCTGCTGCGTGCAAAGGAAGGCGCGGAGGATGACCCCGTCATGGCGCGCAACGATTTGATTGAACTGGGTCTAAATGCAAACGACACAGTGGTCGGCCTTGCCGCAAGCGGCAGAACCCCTTACGTCATCGGCGGGCTGGACGACGCGGCCGAAATCGGTGCTTATACCGGCGCGGTCAGCTGTGTGCACAACGCAGAGATTTCCGCGCACGCGCAGGCGAAAATCGAAGCCATCGTCGGGGCGGAGGTTATTACCGGTTCCACCCGCATGAAGTCGGGCACCGCGCAAAAAATGATCTTGAATATGATTTCAACTTCGCTTATGATTAAATATGGCAAAGTGTATCAGAATCTGATGGTGGATGTACAGCCGACCAATAAAAAACTGATGGAACGCGCAAAGCAGATTATTATGGAAAGCAGCGGCTGTCCGTACGAAGAAGCCGCACACTTTTTGGAAGCAAGCGGGAATAATGTAAAAATCGCCATTTGTATGGCGCTTACCGGCCTTCCCCGCGGCGAATGCGAAGAAATTCTAAGCCGAAACGAGGGCAATATTTCAAAAGCGATTCGCTCCATCAAAAAAGAAAACGCCTTGCTGTGAATCCATCCTCAAAAACAAGGAGACATTCCACATGAGCTGTATTTATAAAATTCGGGAAGGAACCGCCAGCTACACCGAAACGGAAAAGAAACTGGCACAGTATATTCTGGAACACACGAACGAGGTAACGCTGGGCTCTGCGCAGGTTTTGGGCGAGCGGGTCGGCGTTTCTGCGGCGGCAGTCATCCGCTTTTCCAAGAAGCTGGGGTACAGCGGGTTTACGGCCATGAAGGTCGACCTGGCCAAAGACGATTCGGTCGAGGTCGCCAATTTTGACGACATGATTCAGGAGCAGGACTCCATGGATACCGTGCTGAAAAAGGCCGAAAATCTGAATACCATGCTGCAGAATCAGGCGTACCGCCTGATTAATTCCGAAAGCCTGGAAAAAGCGGTGCAGTCCCTGCTAAACTGCCGCACTGTGTACCTGTTCGGCATCAGCGGTTCGGGTATTGTGTGCATGGACTTCATGCAAAAGCTTTCCCGTATAAACCGGCACGCGGTTTACCACAGCGACTTTCACGACCAGCTTGCCGCGGCGGCACACATGACCACACAGGATGTAGCCATTGCGGTCAGCTACAGCGGCAAAACAAACGAAGTGAACGCCGCCATGCAGCTGGCAAAGGAGCGGGGCGCGGTCACCATTGCGATTACGCAGTTCAAAAAGACCTCTCTTTCCAAGCTGGCAGATATTCTTCTTTATATTCCCTCCACCGAGCGGGACCTGCGCCTCGGCGCAATCGCCTCCCGCAACGCTTCGCTGATTGTAACCGACCTGCTTTACCTGGGGCTGGCCAAAAACAATATTGCCCTGACCCGCGAATACTTGGTAAAAACCAAGGAAGTCATTAAGCGATTAAAATAATTGCAAGGATCTTATGGAAAACTGCCATAAAACCTACTATAAAAGGAAAACGCTGCCCGACCCAATCATATGAATGGGAAGGACAGCGTTTTCTTTATAAAAGAGAATCTTGTAAGCGGTAATTGCGAAAGGCCGAATTTATATTCTCGGGATTTCTCCGTGTGAAAGCATTTTCTAACGGAATTACTTCCCGTAGTAAGCCTTCAGGTACATCGCTTTAATTTCGCTCATCAGCGGGTATCTCGGGTTTGCACCGGTGCACTGGTCGTCGAATGCCAACTCAACCATTTCGTCGAGCGTTTTCAGGAAGGAGGCTTCGTCAACTCCGTAATCGGCAATGGTCTTCTTAATGCCGACCTTGGCTTTCAGCTCTTCGATTGCAACAATCAGATTATCCAGCTTTTCCTGGTCGTTTTTGCCCTTAATACCGAGGAAATCAGCGCACTCCGCGTATCTTTCCAGTGTATGCGGGTACTGATACTGAGAGAAAGTACCCATCTTTCTGGGGCATTCCACCGCGTTATAGCGCATTACTTCGGTAATGAGCAGCGCGTTGGCAACGCCGTGCGGCAGGTGATGGAACGCGCCCAGCTTATGCGCCATGGAATGGCACACGCCGAGGAATGCGTTTGCAAACGCCATACCGGCCATAGTGGAAGCATTGCCCATAACTTCTCTTGCAACCGGGTCGTTTGCGCCGTTGTCATAGCAGCGCGGCAGGTAAGCAAAAATGTTCTTCATTGCCTTCAGTGCCAAACCGTCGGTGTAATCCGTCGCCATAATCGAGGCGTACGCTTCCAGAGCATGGGTCAGTGCGTCAATACCGGAAGCGGAGGTCAGGCCCTTCGGCGCATTCATCATGTTGTCCGCGTCGATAATTGCCATGTTCGGCATCAGTTCGTAGTCGGCAAGCGGATACTTTACGCCCGTTGTTTCATCGGTAATAACCGCGAACGGGGTGCATTCGGAACCGGTACCTGCGGATGTAGGAACAGCAATGAAGTAAGCTTTTTCACCCATTTTCGGGAATGTGTATACTCTCTTGCGAATATCCATGAAGCGCATGGCCAAATCCATGAAGTCGACTTCCGGGTGCTCGTACATAACCCACATGATTTTACCGGCGTCCATTGCGGAGCCGCCGCCCAAAGCAATGATGCAGTCCGGAGCAAACGCTGTCATGGCTGCCGCGCCCGCTTTGGCGCAGGCAAGGGTCGGCTCCGGGGCAACATCGGAAAATACGGTGTATTTAATGCCCATTTCGTCCAGTTTATCGGTAATCGGCTTTGTATAGCCGTTGTCATACAGGAAACTATCGGTTACGACAAACGCTTTCTTTTTGCCCATAACGTCTTTCAGTTCGCTGAGTGCGACCGGCATGCTGCCCTTTTTGAAATATACCTTTTGCGGGGTTCTGAACCAAAGCATATTTTCTCTCCTCTCGGCAACCGTCTTAATGTTAATCAGGTGTTTTACTCCAACGTTTTCATAAACCGAGTTGCCGCCCCAGGAACCGCAGCCGAGTGTAAGGGACGGGGCAAGTTTGAAGTTGTACAAATCGCCGATACCGCCCTGTGCGGCCGGTGTGTTCACCAGAATACGGCAGGTCTTCATTGCGGACGCAAAACGGTCGATCTTTTCTTTTTCGGTAACCGCATTGACATACAGCGAAGAGGTATGGCCGTAACCGCCGTCAGCTACTAACTGCTCTGCCTTTGCAACGGCATCGTCAAAATCTTTCGCCTTGTACATGGCAAGAACCGGAGAAAGCTTTTCATGTGCGAACTCTTCCTCAATGGAAACAGAGGTCACTTCGCCAATCAGAATTTTTGCGTCTTCCGGAACGTCAACGCCGGCAAGCTTTGCAATGGTGTGTGCGCTTTGGCCAACAATTTTTGCGTTGAGCGCGCCGTTGATGATAATGGTTTTGCGAACCTTCTCGATTTCTTCCTTATTCAGCAGGTAGCAGCCGCGCAGTTTGAATTCCTTTTTCACTTCGTCGTAAATCTTTTCGGAAACAATTACGGACTGTTCGGAAGCACAGATCATTCCGTTGTCGAACGTCTTGGAGTGAATAATGGAGCTGACCGCCAAAAGAATGTCAGCCGATTCGTCAATAATAGCCGGGGTATTGCCGGGGCCGACGCCCAGTGCCGGTTTACCGGAAGAATATGCAGCCTTTACCATTCCGGGGCCGCCTGTTGCAAGAATAATGTCTGCGTTTTGCATTACTTCATTGGTCAGTTCCAGGGACGGAACATCGACCCAGCCGATAATTCCCTGCGGAGCACCTGCGGAGACTGCCGCTTCCAGCACAACTTTTGCCGCTTCAATGGTGCACTTTTTTGCACGCGGATGAGGGGAAAAGATAATAGCGTTTCTGGTTTTCAGTGCAAGCAAAGACTTAAAAATTGCGGTCGAAGTCGGGTTTGTCGTCGGAATAACCGCGGCAATCAGACCGATAGGTTCTGCAACCTTCATTACGCCGTATGCTTTGTCTTCTTCAATTACACCGCATGTTTTGGTGTCTTTATAGGCATTGTAAATATATTCGGCGGCATAGTGGTTCTTAATTACCTTATCTTCCACAATGCCCATGCCGGTTTCGGCAACTGCCATTTTGGCAAGCGGAATTCTCTGCTTATTTGCAGCGGTGGCTGCAGCCAAAAAGATTTTATCGACCTGCTCCTGTGTGTAGGTTGCAAAAATTTTCTGAGCTTCTCTCAGTTCGTTCATCTTTGCAGTTAAGGATTCAATATTGTCGACAAGTCCTGTAGCTGTAGCAGCTGCTTGTTCTTTTTTCATCATCTGCGTAACCTCCTTAAAATTAAACCAACCATAAATTTGCAAGTAGAGTCAATTTGCAATTCAAACCGATATTGATAATTTGTTAACAATCACATTATACCGTATCCGTTAAATATTTGTCAATCTTATTTGCCACAACACTTTTTTCGATTTTTGACATCAAAATATACAAATTGCATAAGTTTTAAATTGATATTTGTGAATTTAGAAGAGAGAAATATGTCGAATTTTCGTGCCTTTTTACGGGAAAGTTCAGGTTTCATCCCGTTTCCCGACAGCAGCTTGTTAGAGTTTTTGCATAAAACGTCCCTGCATGTTCCCAATTCCAAAAAGATTCACTGTACCGCAAATTCCGTATTACAATGCATTTTCTCTTAATATTTGTCATATTAACCAAAATACTCTGGACATACCCGAAATAAAATAGTATAATTTAGGTAAAATAAATAACATTAAGCGAAAGGAAGCTTTATTATGGATTTTAAAAATTTAATTGCTTCTGGCGAAACCGTGGACGTTTATCAGGACGGCAAAACGGCCGTTAAGATTTTTAAAAATCAGGACGGAAAATCCATGGCACTGAATGAAGCGCTGACCCACGCACGGGTGGAATCCACCGGACTGCCGGTACCGGTTATCCATGAAGTTTCCGTAATCGACGGAAAATGGGCAATCCGTATGGATCACATCGAGGGAAAAACCCTGCACCAAATTATGAAGGAGGACCCGGAACACATCGCACAATATGTGGATCAGATGGTCGACCTTCAGCTCGAAATTCACTCCAAAACCATGCCCCAGTTAAGCAAACTGAAAGATGAACTTTCCCGTCAGATTGAAGCGCTCACCTGCATTGACAGCACGAAGAAGTACGAACTTCTTACCCGGCTGGCAAGCATGCCGAAACATAAAAAGCTTTGCCACGGCAACTTCACCCCCATCAACATTATTCTCAGTGACGATAAAACATATATNNGCCTAACTCAGCTGAGTTAGGCGGCAGTATTATTTTGGTTTGTTTAGTTTTATTTTGTATATGCTGTATGGCCGGACGCCTCCTTTTGCGGAGCATCCGGCTATTTTCAGGAAAGGATTCCGGTTTTTTTCAGGTAATCGGCAAGTTCGTTCGCCCCTTGAAACAGATGCCCGTGAAACCCGGCTTTTTCCGAACCGTCTATGTTCGGCTGCAAATCGTCGATAAACAGGCATTCGTCGCTGTTCAGCCCATATCGGCTGCACAGGCATTCAAAAATGGCAACGTCCGGCTTCAGCAGCCTTTCTTTTGCAGAGGCAATAAAACCGTCGAAGCTGCGGAACATTTCCACCTTATCCTTGTATTTGAAGAAACGAAGGCTTGTGTTGGACAAAAGGTAAATTTTATAGCCTTTCTCTTTCAAGTCCAGAATAAGCTCCGGCATTCCCTCAATCGGCGTTAAATCGGTGTGCCAGTTGTCCATCGCCCTGCGCACCGCGTCCGCGTATTGCGGAATACGGGCGCTCGCCTGCCGAACCGCCTCTTCTTCGGTAATGTCCCCCGCGTCAAGCTGTACCCATTCGGCGGCATGAAACAGTTCTTTCAATACCGCAGCGGCGGCGTCCGGGTCGTCCGTTATGGTTTTCATGTATTCATCCGGTGTGTATGCCAAAAGTACATTTCCCATATCAAATACAATGTTTTTTATCATGTTGCACCTGCTTAATCTAATTTTTCCCGAAACTCTTTCGGGGTGACCCCAACAAGCTTTTTAAAAATCATACTGAAATACCGCTGGTCCTTGTAGCCAATGTAATTTGCGACTTCGTAAATTTTTCCGTCGGGTTTTTTCAGCAGCTCGCATGCTTTTTTAATGCGGTAATAGGTCAGGTAGTCACCGAAGGTCTGCCCGACCTTGTTTTTAAACAAACGGCTTAAATAGCTTTCACTGATAAACAGGCTGTCGGCCACGCTTTTTACGCTGATTTCTTTTTGATAGTTCAGGCTGATATGTTTTACCGCGCGAACCACATAATCGTCCTCTTTTTTTTCGTCCAGCATATATTCCTTGAAAAGCATAACACGGCTGTCGGAAATGTCGTTCATCTTATCCTGAATTTTGCTGATTCTCTGCTTGTCGCGTACCGCGTCGCAGGTATTACGCAGCGCCTGTTCCAGATCTTCGTCTTCTATGGGTTTAATTAAAAAATCACGTACGCCCAGCTTTACGGCCTGCCGCGCGTATTCGAATTCGCTGTACCCCGAAATGATGATGAACTCGGGCTTATTGCCCTCTGCTTTTACCTGTTCAATCATTTCTATCCCGTCAAGCCCGGGCATCCGAACATCGGTAATGACAATGTCCGGCTTTATTTTTGCAATGGTTTCAATTCCTTCCAACCCGTTGGAGGCTTCGCCGACTACTTCGCAGTCAAATTTCAGCCAGTCCGTCGTCAAAATCAGGCCCCGTTTGACCAGTGCTTCGTCTTCAACCACCACAATTCTAATCACTGCATGCCATCCCCCCGTCTTCTTCTCCGGGCTCTGTACCCGAAAAAGGCATTGTAATCCGAGTTACTGTGCCGATATTTTCTTGGCTGACAATGTCCAAACCATAGCTTTCACCATAGTACAGCTTTATTCGTTTGTCCACGTTGGCGATTCCGATGCTGTCGCTGTCCGGCGAGTTAATGCGTTTCGACTTCAGAATATTTTTCAGTTTCTGCCCGCTGATTCCAACCCCGTCGTCCTCTATTTCAAACACAATTTTATTTTCCGCCCGCCTTCCCCGTATAATTAAATGCGCTTTCCCCACTTTATCCTCAATCCCGTGGATAATCGCGTTTTCCACAAGGGGCTGAATAATAAATTTAGGAACCACGCAGTTTAAAATGTCGTCGTCCACATCCATGTAAACGTCAAATTTATCATTATAACGAATTTTCTGAATGGAAAGGTAACTGCCGACCAAAGTAATTTCTTCTTCAATTGTCACAGTTTCCTTCTGGTTGCGGATGCTGTTTTTTAACAGCTTGCCAAGCTGAGAAACGATGAGCACAATATCGTCGATTCCGCTCAGCTTTGCAAGCCATTTGATGGAATCGAGCGTATTGTAAAGAAAATGCGGATTAATCTGAGAATAGAGGGATTTTAACTCCGCAAGCCGCAGGCGGTTCTGCTTTTCCAGGTTCGTTTCATAAAGCTCGTTCAGGCGGTCGAGCATGGAATTCAAACTGCGGCCAATATAGCCGAATTCGTCGTCGTTATGTACGTCTACCCGCGCGTCGGTGTCACCCTCCTGCACCTTGCCCATGGTGCGGACAATCGCGTTCAGCGGTTTAGTCAGGCTGCGGATTAAGAGCGGCGAAAGAATAATGCAAAGTAAAATAGCCGCCAGCGCAACGGCAATGGTAGTTACGGTAATGTAGCTGCTGCTCATTACAACCAGCTCCACCGGGATAGAGGACATAACGTGCAGCGGATAGTCTCCGCCCGTCGTACTCCAGGTGATAAACCGCTTGGGGTCTTCCAAATATATTTTTCTGCTTTGCTGCGCCTGCAGCATTTTGGTTTTAAACCCCGTGTCCAAAAACGTTTCGTCCTGCCCGCTGAAAATTTCATCGTACAGCAGATAATTGTTTTCATCCACCACCGAGTAGCGAATGGGAAGCGAAACATTTACCGTGTCGAGCGCCGTTCGGAAAACGTCCGCCGGAATATCAATGATGGCGTACGCAATGGTCTTGCCGTCCTTCTGTATACTGTGCGCCACAGCCATACAGTAATTCTTGCCGGTCTGTGACACGTACCGGTTGGAATACGCTATGGTTCCGGCTGACTCGTTCAGCTTGCGGAACACGCCCCAGTCCTGATGATTTTTAATATTGTAGACTTCAGGGATTACAGAAGTGGAAATTTGAAACGAACCGTCCGCTTTTATCAGGTGCATGGCCACTTTTGTGGACTTTCCTGCGAGCAGAATATACATTCTTTGGTAAATATTCGTACTGTCCGTCTGGGTAATGCGGTCCGCACCGACCAGACGGACAATTTCATGGTCCGTGCAGAAATAAGAAAGCGCGGATTTGTACTCGTCCATGGTGCGTTCCAGGTTCGAAGTAGCGTTATTCACCGTGCTGCCGGCCTGAAATTCCAGGTTCCGCATGGCTACATTGGAGGATATGGTATAGGTGAGCGTTCCGAGAACGGCAACGGGGACAATGCTGATGAATGCAAAGCAGATAAACAGCTTTGCGAAAAAACTTCGTTTGCCTTTTCTCTCGGAACGCATAACATCGCCATCCTCACGATTTTTTACATCCATTGATTTCATTATACTATAATCTCTTCCGAGTTCAAAACAGAATATGACCATAGGGAGCCGGCAAAATCTGGCCGCTCCCTATCGATCTTAAATGCAGGAATCTTCCTATATGACGGAAACTCTTCCCTTGCTGACCCAGTTGAACACCAACAGTGACAGAATGGTGGCGATGGTAAGGATGGAAGCCAGTGCCGCGGCCGTTCCAAAACTGGACCGCACCACTTCGGTGTAAATTGCTACGGAAATTGTCGCCGTTTTGCCGCTGTACAGCATAATGCTGGAACTGAGTTCGTTAATTGTGGTAATCCAGCTCAGAATTGCGCCCGACAGCACGCCCGGCGCCATCATTCTGGCTGTAATTTTGAAAAAGGTTCGCATGGGCGATACCCCAAGGTTAATGGAAGCTTCTTCAATGCTGGGTTCAATCTGATACAGCAGCGCGCTGCTGGAACGGATGGTGTACGGCATTTTTCGTACTACATACGCAATTATCATAATGGTTGCCGTACCAGAAAGCATTAGCGGCGGCTGGTTAAACGCAACCAGCATGCTAATGCCCAAAACCGCGCCGGGAATAACATAGGGGAACATTAGCAAAAGATCGAGTGCGCCGCTGATTTTGCTCTTCTTTTTCACCACAAGGTAAGAAAGAAGCATGCCGAAAATAACAATGATAACAATTGCAATCACAGAGAAGGTAAATGTGTTTGTTATGTTTGTGGAAAGCTTATAGAAGATTTTTTCGTAGCTTTCCAGACTGAAGCCCTGCACAAAAATCGGCCCGTTTGTTTTGACAAAGGACGTAATGACCACGACAATCTGCGGAAGAAATGCAATAAAGGCGACCAGCATGCAGACTGCCGTAAGCAGGAACTTTTTCGCTCGGGAAACCTCCTGAATAATAGGCGGGCGCATAGCGGTCATGATATAGTTCTTGCGCGACACCACATACTTTTGAATCAGCAGTACCGCTGTGGAGCAAAGAATAATAATCACGCTGAGCGCGCCGGCCATATTGGCGTTGCCGCCCATTTCGCTCATGTACTCCTCGTACACCAGTACCGGCAGCACCTTGTAACCTTCGCCAATGAGCATCGGGGTACCGAAGTCCGCCAGGGACGACATAAATGCCATAACGGCGCCCGTCGCCAATGTGGGCATGATGACCGGCATAGTAACGGTAAGAATTCTTCTGAGCTTGCTGGAGCCGAGGTTTTCGGCCGCTTCCTCCAGCGAGCGGTCAATGCTTGACATTGCGCCTGAAACATAAAGATAAACGTACGGGAAGAACTTGAGGGTAAACACCAAAACGATTCCCCCAAAGCCGTAAATGGGCGGGGTGGTAATCCCGATTTTAGCAAATAAGTTGGTAATTACCCCGTTTCTGCCCAGCAGCATAATCCAGGAATACGCCCCGATAAACGGCGGCGACATCAGCGACATAATAATCAGCATGTTAATGACTTTTTTGCCGTAAATGTGGAAACGGGACGTGATGTACGCAAGCGGAACGCCAATTACCACGGCAAAAACGGTGGCAAGACCGGACGTAGCAAGGCTGTTCCACAGCGTGCGGAAATAGTACGCCTTGGTAAAGAATGTTTTGTAATACTGAAACGTAACCCCGCCCGCGTTATTGGAGAAGCTGCGAAAAATGATGGAGAAAAACGGGTAAACCAAAAACAGAGCCAAAAGAAGAAGCGAAGTGTATTTTATAATATTCCAGAAGTCGAAATAACGGATGATTTTTTTGCGCGAGGTACTTTCTCCATTCATGAAAATACCTCCGTCCCGTCTTCGTTAAACACGCTGACCCGTTCCGGGTTAAAGTGCAGGCAAACTTTATGGCCGATGTCACGCACAAAATCAATATCCTTGGTGTATTCATTCGCTTCCACAACCTGACCGTCCGCCAGCTTTACTTCGTAATTCGCGAAATCGCCCAGGAAGGTGTACATTTGAATTTCACCGGGAATTCCCTGCCCGTCGGGGTCGTTAATCAGGAACTGTTCGGGGCGCACGGAAATTTTGACCGGCCCCTCGATTCTTTTCTTTAGCTTTACGGAAAATTCCAGTCCGGCGTCCAGTCGGATATGCGCTGTCGCGTCCGGGCTGCACTGCTCGACTTTGCCCTCCATAAAATTGGAAGTGCCGATAAACCCGGCCACAAACGAATTCTGGGGTTTCTTATAAATGGTGGCGGGCGTGTCAACCTGCATAATACGGCCGGAATTGATAATGGCTATGCGGTCGGAGATGGCGAGCGCCTCCTCCTGGTCGTGCGTTACATAAATGGTCGTAATGTTCAGTTCCTTCTGCAGCTTGCGGATGATGGTGCGCATCTGCACGCGCAGCTTCGCGTCCAGGTTGGACAGCGGTTCATCCATAAGCAGCACGCCGGGCTTAATGACGATTGCACGGGCCAGCGCAACGCGCTGCTGTTGGCCGCCGGAAAGTTCCGACGGTTTTCTGTCTTTCAAATTACTAATCTGCACCAGTTCCAGCGCTTCCATGACCTTCGGTTTAATCTGGTCTTTCGGAACCTTGCGGGCTTTCAGGCCGTACGCTACATTGTCGAAAACCGTCATATGCGGGAAAATCGCGTAATTCTGGAACACCATTCCGATATCGCGTTTATAGGCCTCTATATCATTAATTACTTTGTCGTCAAAATAAATTTTTCCGCCGTCAATGCTGTTAAATCCGGCAATCATTCGAAGAAGTGTGGTTTTTCCGCAACCGGAAGGCCCCAGCAGGGTAAAAAATTCCCCCTGCTTAATTTCACAAGAAATATCGTTTACTGCAATAAAATCGTCATACTTTTTTATCACGTTGCAAATTTTTACACTGTGGCTCAATTTGTTCAACCCCTTTAAACTTAGCACGTAACGCTCGACACGTTACCCTGACCCAAAAACTGTGCGATAAAAGCTGCGTGCAGACGCTGAATCATCTTACGCCTGCACGCTCAAGTCTGTCTGACTGAACCCGGAACTTATGTAGAAAAGCGGTTAATCAGCCGACTACTACATCCTTCCACTGTTCCATCACCTGTGTTTTCTGTGAATATGCCCAGTCAAAATCGTAATCAACCAGTTTAATATCCTTCATAGCGGGAAGCCCGTTGGGGATGCTGGAATCGAGCCTTACGCCGCGTCTTGCAAAATCGTTCGCCATCATGGTCTGGCATTCCTTGCTTAAAACGAAGTTGATAAAGGTTTCGGCATTTTCCTTGTTCTTGCTGCCCTTTACCAAAGCAATTCCATCCGGAACCGCGGAGGTGCCTTCGGAAGGATACACAATGCCAACATCCGCGCCGGCCTGCACATATTTAATCGCTTCTTTTTCCAGTGTAAGGCCAACGCTGTATTCGCCATCGGAAACCTTCTTGTACACGTCGCCGGAAGAACCGAGAATTTTGCCGTCCAAATTCGCTACAAACTTCTTAATAAAGTCCCAGCCCTTGCCGTCGTCCTTGCCGAACGCGGTCAGCATGGTGCATAGGATGGTGTAGGAGGAACCGGATTTTGCCGGGTCCGCATACGCGATTTTTCCCTTAAACTTATCGCTGACCAAATCGCCCCAGCCCTTCGGAACATCGCTTTCGCCGACCAGCTTTTTGTTGTACATAATGACCATGGGAAGCGGGGATTCGCCCGTCCATAGGCCGTCCTTTGCAACGTATGTCTTGTCAATACTATCGATTTCAGCCGGTGTGAACTTATCAAAATATTTGCCGTATGCCGCAAGGGAGTCCGCGCCGCCGCCCCAGAATACGTCGCAAAGGGGGCTGCTGCTTTCCGCTTCAATCCTCTTCAGCAGTTCGCCCGTTCCCGCCGCAACAAGGTCAACGGTAATGCCGGTCTTTTCCTGAAACTCTTTAATTCCTGCATTCAGCGGGTCTGCCGGGTGCGGGGAATATACGGTTACATGCTTGGAATTGGGTTCCTGCGGTGCTGCCTGACTTGCGTCGGGTGCATTTTGCGCCTGCGATGCAGTGCTTGCGGTACTGCCGCAGCCGGCAAACACACCAGCCATCATGCTGACCGCCAAAAGCGCGCTAAGAAGCTTTTTCATACTTTTTGTCCTCCCAATAGTGTGAAATTTTGAACTCCGGGGTGTTTCGCCTCGTTTTCATGTGCTAATTATTACATCTCAAAGCGGCAAATACAATGTGTTGATCCTGGACTATTGTCTAATATTGTAGCGTATTGACCAAAATTTTATTATTTTAGAATTAAAACTGTGCAAAACGCGATGTTTTTCCTTGCTAAAAATTTTTTTCGATGCTAGAATAGCGCCAGATTAAAGTTGGAGGGGTTATACTATGATTCAATTTGGGACAGGCGGTTTCCGCGCTATTATCGGGGAAGATTTTACACGGAGTAATTTGGAACTGCTTTCCTTTGCGCTTGCGAAAATGATTCGGCGCAGCAAAGACGGCGAAAGGGAAAAAGAACAAAGCGACCCGGTCGTGATTGGTTACGACCGCAGGTTTTTGTCTGACCTGGCGGCAAAATGGATTGCCTGCGTGCTGGCCGCGGAGGAAATTCCGGTTCACCTGATTCATTACGACGCGCCGACTCCGCTCATTATGTATCAGGTACTTCAGGAACATTCGCCTTACGGCATGGCGGTAACAGCCAGCCATAATCCGGCAGAATACAACGGTGTAAAAATTTTCACTTCCGGCGGAAGGGACGCTACCGAAGAGGTGACGGATGAAATTGAAGCGGAAATTGCCAGAATCGACCCGGCACAAATTCGCTCCATAAAATATGAAGATGCGGTAAAACAGGGATTAATTGTAGAAATTGACCCACAAAACAATTATATCGACAGTATCCTCAGTGTTATTGATACAGAAGCCATTAAACGAAAAAAACTGAAAATTCTGCTTGACCCCATGTTCGGCGTAAGCAAAACAACTCTGCAAACCATACTTTTGACCTGTCGCTGCAATGTAGAAGTAATCCATGACCGGCACGATACCCTGTTCGGCGGCAGACTGCCTGCGCCAAACAGCACCACACTGACGCACCTTGCCCAGCTGGTGGTGCAGAACGGGTACGACCTTGGCATTGCCACCGACGGGGACGCCGACCGAATCGGGCTGATTGACGCCGGCGGGGACTTTATTCACCCCAACGATATTCTGGTGCTGCTATACTATTACCTGCATGAATATAAAGGCTGGAACGGCGCTGTTGTACGAAATATTGCCACAACACACTGCCTTGACAAAATGGCGGAAAGCTTTGGCGAGGCCTGTTACGAGGTACCGGTCGGCTTTAAACACATTTCGTCCAAAATGGAGGAAACCGACGCGCTGATCGGCGGCGAATCCTCGGGCGGGCTTACCGTGCGCGGCCATATTCACGGGAAAGACGGCGTTTACGCAGGCGCTTTGCTGGTAGAAATGATCAGTGTAATCGGTAAATCGCTTCATGAAACGCTGGAGGAAATCCACCGCAAATTCGGCAGTTATGTGATGGACGAGTTTGACTGCCAGATGTCGAACGAACGGAAAGAGAAACTGAAGCACCTTTTGTTTGAGCAGAAAAAGATACCGGGGTTCCCGCTGGAAATCGAAAAAATTTCCTACCTGGACGGATGCAAGGTATATTTTAAAAACGGTGGTTGGGTCATCTGCCGCTTTTCGGGCACGGAGCCTGTGCTGCGCATTTTCAGTGAAATGGAAAGCGCGGAAGAATCCGCCCGCGTCACCCACATTTTCCGCGATTTTCTGGGACTTTAAAATTTGATAATCGAACCGTCGTTCCTTACCGAATTTGATTGAATTTGAGGAGATGTACTGATGTTTCGGAACATGAAAATAGGGAAAAAATTAGTTTTCGCTTTTATTTTTGTGACGGCAATCTGCAGTATCAGCGGTTTTGTGGGCCTTGGCGTTTTGGAAAATATGAACGCCAACTACGGCAGCGCACTGGTCAACTACGGTTTTGCTCAGGGAGAAATCGGCCTGTTCAATGCGGAATTTAAAGACAACAGCGCAACCATTCGCGACCTTATTTACTCAACCGACGTAAGGGAGAAAAAATCGTATTCCAATCAAATCAGTCAGTCAAACGAAAAAATCAATACGTATTTTGCCAATATGCAGAAGAGCATGACCGGCGCAAAGGAACAGGGCTATTACAAAGACATGAAGGATGCACTGGAAAAATACGCCGTTACCCGTGACCAGATTGTCGACCTTGCGTTAAAAAACCGGAATGAAGAAGCGCAGAATGTTTTAAGCAAACAGGCCACTCCGCTGTCCAATAAAATACAAACCGATATCAACGCGCTGATTGCTGAAAAAACCGGCAGCGGAAAACAGCTGTCAAACACACTGTCTTCTCAGGCGTTTTTCGCCTCATTTATGATTCTGGCGGTCATTTCTGCCGCCGTTTTGCTGTCGCTGTTCACCGCACTGGCAGTTTCACGCGGCATTAGCAGGCCGATTCAAACCATTGCAAACGCGGCGCGAAACATGGCAAAAGGGGACCTGAACGGTTCGGTTTCCGTTTACTCCCGGGACGAAGTCGGGCAGCTTGGCGCGGCCTTTTCCGAATCCGCCGCTACAATTCGAACGTATATTACAGACATCACCAGGATACTCGGTGAACTGGAACACGGCAACCTGAATGTATCGCTTGATTTAGAATATATCGGTGATTACGCGGCATTAAAAGAATCCCTTCAAAGTATTTTGAATTCGCTGAATCATACGATGAAACAGATTACCGCCTCCGCAAATCAGGTTTCGGGCAGTTCCGAGCAGATTTCGGGCGGCGCTCAAATTCTCGCGCAGGGTGCCGCGGAACAGGCCAGTTCAGTTGAGGAGCTGGCCGCAACCATTGCGGATATTTCCGAACATGTGAAAAACAACGCTGCCCACGCACAGGAAGCCAACCGGAATGTAAACCGGGCGCAGTCGGAAATTCAGGTCAGCAGCAGGTGTATGAACGCCGTAACGGAATCCATGGCGCAAATCAGCGATTCCTCCAGTCAAATCGGGAAAATCACCAAAACAGTGGAAGACATCGCCTTCCGCACCAATATTCTTGCTTTGAACGCCGCGGTAGAAGCGGCAAGGGCGGGCGCGGCCGGCAAAGGGTTTGCCGTGGTTGCAAACGAGGTAAGAAGCCTGGCAGGCAAATGCGCACAGTCCGCCAAAGACACCGGCGTTTTAATTGCCAAATGCATGGAGCAGGTGGAAAACGGAACCAAAGTTGCGGACGAAGCGGCTATCTCCCTGCGCCGGGTGGTGGAAAGCGCCGAGGCGGTCACCGAAACCGTCCAGAAAATTTCGGAGGCCTCCGCCCGCCAGTCCGAGGCTATTGCGCAGGTCACCCTTGGGGTAGAGCAAATTTCAGGCGTTGTGCAGACCAATTCCGCAACCGCGCAGGAAAGTGCCGCTGCCAGCGAAGAAATGTCGGCTCAGGCACAGGCGTTAAATGGGCTGGTCAGCCGGTTTACCTTATTCGAATCGCTTACATAACTCTCTTCTACTGAAAACGGCAGGAAGCAATGCTTCCTGCCGTTTTCTTTCGATTTACTTATCCCGCTGACAACCTGCATATCTCCGCACAATCCCGTGCATTTGCTCCATTCTCTGCTCCATTTCAGCCACCAGCTTAAACTGAGTGCGGCAGCGATCCAGATTATGTGTTTCTCTGTTGATTTTAAAATAACAATCCCCTGCCAAATAATCCGCAAGGAACCGGATTCCACATTCAAAGGTCATCAGTTTTGCCGCTTCGGGCAGCATGGAAATTTCGTTTTCCGTCAGGCTTTCCCCGCAGGATTCCAAAAAGCCTTTGGTGTAACTTTCAAACAGGTTTATGTCAAAGCTGACCTTGGATAAATCCTGCTCGTCTTCCTTTGCGGTGCTGGCCCCGAAACGGATGGAATCGCCGAAATCGTTGACCGCTAACCCCGGCATGACCGTGTCCAGGTCAATTACGCAGATTGCCTTTCTGGTGCGGTCGTCAAAAAGCACGTTGTTCAATTTGGTGTCGTTATGTGTAACCCGAAGCGGAAGTTGGCCGTTTTGCTGCATATCGACCAGCAAATGGGCGTCTTTTTCCCGTTGCATGGCAAACGCGATTTCCGGCTGCACATTTTCTGCCCGTCCGCAAACATCGCTCTGAACGGCACGCTGAAAGTCAATAAAGCGGGCAGCTGTGTTATGAAAGTTTACAATGCTTTCGTGCAGGGTGCTTGCCGGGTAGTCGCTCAGCAGGCGCTGAAACCGGCCGAACGCCACCGCGCTCTGATAAAAATCCTCCGGCGAAGCGGCGGAATCCTGACAGATTGTATGTTCAACAAACCGGCATACCCGCCAAGCTTTTTGCGTGCTGTCGGTATAATAGCTTTTCCCGTCAAGGGTACGAATAAAATTAAGCGTCTCTCGTTCCGGGTCGCCGCCGTTTTTCATAATCTGTTTGCGCAGGTACGAGGTGATTCCGGTGATGTTTTCCATCAGTCCCTTGGTATCACGGAAAATTTCATTGTTCATCCGCTGCAGAATATACCGTTTTACCTGATTGCCGTCTTCGCGGTAAACCAGCAGGAATGTGTCGTTAATGTGGCCGTTGCCGTAAGGAGCTTTTTCCAGCAGTTTCCCGTTTATGTCAAACCCGGCGATTGCTTCGTCCTCTTTTGCGCATGCTTCTCCTCTGGTCATTGTTCGTTCCCCCACAATTTATCCGGATAAAACCCAAGGTCTTTAAACCGCTGTATGGCGGCTACTACGACGGTATGGTCCGGGCGGTACGTTACCCCGTACCACTGGTCCTGGGAGCAAAGCACCCGTACGGCGGCTTTGCCCTCTTTCAGCAGTTCCCCCACAACCGAAGGCAAAAAGTACTCCGCTTTCATTGCCTTTTCCGCAATCGCCTTATCCAGAAATTTTGCAAAACGTGCTTTCAGCTCGGCCAAAATGCTTGGCGAAAAGCCCCACAAATTCATAGAAACAATACTTTGGCTTGAAACAGGCACCCAGGTTTGCCCGTCTTCGGTGTAAGCGGCGCCGCCGTTTCGTTTTTCAATATGAGTTCTTTCACAAATATCCTTCAGATAACCGCCGCCGTCCGTTTCACATACACCGCGGGCAACATGACCGTTTTCCGTCAGCGTGTTTTCCAGTATGTACCCCACCATGGAATGGCGGTATTTGGAATCGTCGCTCTGCCGGCAAAGCTCGTCGTAAATCATTTGAAACGCGTGGGCACCGTAATAGTCATCTGCGTTAATGACCGCAAACGGCCCGTCGATAACATTTTCACAGCACAATATCGCGTGCCCCGTGCCCCACGGCTTTTCCCGTTCAGCGGGCAAGGTGTAGCCCTCGGGCAGAGCGTCCAGACTTTGATATACATACTCCACCTTCGCGTACTGCGAAATCCGGTCGCCGATTACTTCCTTAAAATCCGCTTCCAATCGGCGCGTTATAATAAAAATAATTTTTTTGAAGCCCGCTTTCAGCGCATCATAAATAGAAAAATCAATGATTAAATTTCCGTGGCTATCCACTGGGTCAATCTGCTTTAATCCGCCGTATCTGCTCCCCATTCCGGCAGCCATAATGACCAATGACGGTTCTTTCATAATAATTCCTCCGTTTCTGTTTCATCCGGCACAAATCGCCTTTTCTGTCCTGCGGCGTAAGGTAAGGCGATTCTCCCATCCGCTCGGCTTCTTGGGAAAGCCCTTTGCCATGTAAGCGGCGGCGGATTTTTGCAGGCCCGTTTTTAATTCCGCCTTTTCCTGGTTCGCCTGCCAATCGTCGAAGACTCCGTAACGGAGCATTTCGTCACCCCCTTAAATGGGGTATTTAAAGAATCGCTCCTGGATCCGCTGTACCCGCCGTACCCGAATCATATTGCTGTCTGCTTTCAAAACTCCAGTTCCATTTTCAGCGCGTCCACGTCTACCGTCTTTCCGGTAATGCGGGACTGCTCCGCCGCATATGCCATAATGTGGCTTTCAACGGAACGCTGAATGGACGAGCGGCTTTCGGCATGGTTGGGGCCGACATTCAACATTTGCAGAAAGTCCTCCATTAAAGCGCTGTCCCCACCGCCGTGAGAACCCGTAATGATTTTCGGGACGATAACAGTCGTTTCAAACGCGTCGGTCTGATTGGAGGCAAAATGCGTCACCTCAATTCGGTTCAGGCTGTCGTCCCCGCGGATTTCCCCATTTTCGCACATGATTTTCAGGGTGCGGCACATTTTATTGGTAAACGCGCTCAGGTTAAATGATACGGTAACGCCGTTTTTAAACCGAATCAGCGAAACCTGATTGTCGCACACGTCGTTGTCGCAGCGGTAAACACAGCGCCCATACGGGCCGGTTTTCAGCGCGTTCATCAGTCCTTCTTCGGACTGATCGGTACAAACCACTGTTGCGGGCCATTGTCCCCGAATGGGAAGGTATGTTTTCCTTACGTCAAACCGGCAGTCCGGCGCCGCTTTGCAGTCAAGGCATCGCTGCGAACTGCCCTGAGGAGCGTTGCTCTCCCGGAAAAAGCGTAAATCGCCGAAGGAGGAAATGGTTTGTGCTTCACTGTTTGCCAGCCAGGCCAGAATATCCATGTCGTGGCAGGATTTCTGCAGTATCAGCGGCGAAGACAGCGCGGAATTGCGCCAGTTCCCGCGCACAAAGGAATGCGCCATGTGAAAGTTTCCAATATTTTCATTATGCTGAATGGAAATAATTTTGCCCAGCTCACCGGAATCAAGAATCTGCTTTATTGTACTGAAAAACGGCGTGTACCGAAGCACATGGCAGACAACTACTTTTCGGCCAAGGCGGTCGGCCTTCTTCTGAATCGCCACACATTCCGCCGGGTTCGGTGAAATCGGTTTTTCCAGAAGAATGTCGTACCCTAAATCCAGTGCCGGAATCGCTGCCGCAAAATGGTCGCGATCCATAGAAGCGATGATTACCGCGTCGCTGATTTTGCCGAGGGCGAAAAAATCTTCCACATTTTCAAAAACCATGGAAGGCTTTATATGATAATGTTCCGCCGCAATCGCCCGTCTTTCCGCATTCGGTTCCACAACCGCGGTAATTTCGGCCTGCCCGTTGGAATAGGCGTAATCCGCGTAAATATTTCCCCTTTGACCTGCTCCGATTAAAGCAAGTTTACTCATTTTCAACACCGTCCGCTCCTTTTTGTTACGTAATATTTACGTAAATTTGTTGCTTGTTACTATTCAGAAGTGTAGCATTTACGTTCAACAAAGTCAATGTTTTTCGTTAGTTTCTGAAATTCAAAGCTTCAATTTCTTCAAATCAAGGGATAATATTGACATTAGACCAATTATAATATAAAATGAGTAATATTCAGCAAAACTAACATTAACGTAAATATTAACGCAACAATTGCGTTGCTTGTAAAATGCCGCGTTCGTCAGGAAGAAGGCTCAAAATGAGTACAATCAGAGAAGTCGCAAAGTTGGCAAATGTCTCTACCGCTACGGTGTCACGGGTGATTAATAACGATACAACCTATAAAATGACGGAAGANNACAGACCGCATCATATTACCAAAAAACAGCCCGTGCACAATTCAGCCGCACAGCAAAAAAGCAACCTAAAAATCGGCTGTGTTCTCAGCATTACAAAAGATAAATACAACGACCCGTATTACATGGCTATTTTATCCGGAGCAGAAGAACAGCTGCGACAGTTCGGGTATGAACTTGCGTTTCTGCGCACCGGCCCCGAGCTGGAGGATCAGAACATTTTGTTCAACACCTTTAACGAGTCTGTGTCCGGCCTGATCCTGATGGAATCGCTGAAACCGGAAACATACGCCTATATTCATGGGAAGGTACCACATATTGTCGGAATTGACACAGAGCATTGTGACATTGATAACGTGGGATACGACCACTACGAAGCGGCAGCAAAGGCCGTTCAGCACCTAATGGAAAAAGGTCACACAAAAATCGGATTTGTCGGCGGAAGCAGCCTGAACCGAACCATTCGGGACAGCATGCGTTATCGCGGTTACTATTCCGCCATGCATGCCGCTGGGCTGACCGTAAACCAGAACTGGGTGATTGACAGCCAGTGGATTGAAAAGCTGTGTACGGAGGGCATTAACCGCCTTTGTCAGCTGGAAGACAAGCCAACCGCACTGTTCGTTGGAAGCGACCTTATGGCAATGGCCGCGTTAAGTGCCTTTTATATGAACGGAGTTCGCGTACCGGATGAAATAGCTGTAATCGGACTTTCCAATATTGATCTTTCCAAATACTCCAACCCTCCGCTGACCACACTGGAAGTACCCATGCGGGAAATCGGACTGGTGGCCATAAATTTACTGCTGAATCGCATAAACGGGGACGATTTGCTCCCGAAAAAAGTAATTCTGCCCACCAAGCTGATTCAGCGCAGTTCAACCTGAGCGCACGCAGTCCTCTAAAATAAATGAGCCGCAGCACAACGCTGCGGCTCATTTTGGCGACAAAGAAAAATCAATCGCTCTATACCCTAAAAACAGGAATTATAACGGCATAAATTTGTAACATTAGCTTCCTATGTCATGTGTTAACGACATATAAACCTTATTGGAGAATTGTAACAATCGCTGCAAAAAATCCTGTAAATAACAACAAATTATATAAAATATCATTGACAAAGACCCCTGATTAGGCTATTGTATAGTCACGATATGTAATGACATAACGACATCATTATATAAGGGGGATTTTTAGTGAAAGCGTTAAGCGTATCCCGTGACGGGCAGCTTTCTGTTCCTGAAATCACAAAACCGACGTACGGGGAATGCCAGGCACTGGTAAAAACCTTAAGCTGCGGTGTTTGCAACGGAACGGACATGAAACTGATTCACGGGACTTTCAAAAATATGGACAAGTACCCCATGCTGTTGGGGCATGAAGCAGTCGGCCGCGTGGTCGAAGTCGGGCAAAAGGTTACCAGCTTAAAGATAGGCGATATTGTTCTTCTGCCGTTTCTGTATGAAGAAACCGACGGCTACGCCTGCGGTTGGGGCGCCTACTCCGAATACGGAGTCGTAGGTGACGCAGAAGCTTACATAGCAAACGGAATGGGCCCCGGAAGCAAAGAGTTCGACGAAGGANNCGGTCATTAAGCCGACCGATAAGGTTGACCCGGTGGGCGCGGCAATGATTATTACCTTCCGCGAAGTGCTCAGCGCAATCAAACGCTTCGGTTTTGAAGCCAACCGTGATGTCGTAATTTTCGGAGCAGGCCCGGTGGGACTTTGCTTCACAAAATTCAGCAAGCTGCTCGGTTTGCGTACCGTAATTACCGTCGATATTATGGACGACAAAATTGCGGAAGCAAAGAAAATGGGCGCGGATAATATTCTGAACAGCACCAAGGTCGACGTAAACGCTGAAATCAAAAAGCTTCTTCCCGAAGGAGCCGATTATGTGGTTGACGCGGTCGGTATTAACGCTTTGCTGAATCAGGGCATGGAACTCATTAAATACAACGGCAAGGTTTGCGGTTACGGAATTTCACCGAAGCTCGGCATGGATTTGGACTGGAGCAAGGCGCCCTACAACTGGAGCCTGCATTTCGTACAGTTCCCGTCTAAAAAAGAAGAAGCCATGGTTCACTCCCAGATTATGGCCTGGATCAATTCCGGCGTACTGGACCCCTACGACTTCATTTCCAATGTAATTGACTTTGATCATATATTAGACGCGTTCAAGCTGGTGGAGCAACGGCTGCCTTCCACCAAGAAGATTGTAATTCGATACGAGTAAATAGAAAGGTGTGAACAGAATGAGAACCCCAAAATTATTTGTAAAGCTGCCCGAATACATCTGTACGCCGGAAGGAATGGCAATCGACCGCCACGGGAATTTGATTTTGTCATGCCCGAACTATGCGGAAGAAACACAGTCCGGCTGCGTGGTGAAAATTGACCGTGACCGAAAAGTGACAAAGTGGTTCGATGTTCCGGTTCACCCGGAAACCGGCGTTGCCNNGAATCCGCATTCGCGGCGACTACATGTACGTTACGCAAAGCTACCTGCACCCGGTTCAGCATCCCTCCGGAAAACTGGTCAGCTGCGTTTACCGCTTCCGTTTAGACGACCACGACATTAAAATTACCAATACCCTTGAGGATAAAAATATTTTTGCCACTTTTATTACACAGAACCCCGACTGCCAGTACGGCGCAGAC
>DFRY01000071.1 GCA_002378845.1 Ruminococcaceae bacterium UBA3451
ATTAGACCTGCCGCCCGTTCAGGCTGTAGACAGTGCTGTTCTGCAATTAAGTGTAATTGTAAAAAGCGGCGACGACCCGACTCATGTGGTTGTTAACAGGGTGCTCGAACCATTTGATTATTCGACGGTAACCTATTCTACAAGTCCAGCCTATATTCCAACTTCCACACAAATTGACATTAAAACTTCCGACCTATATTCAGCCGTAAAATTTGATATTACCGACTTAGTAAATAACATGCTGAACGGAACTTATGAGAATAACGGCATAGCGCTTAGCGTTACCGACGAAAGCGTAGTACAGTTCGCAACAATCATCATTTCGTACGCTCCTTATTACCCTGTGTTGACCTTAACCTCATCCTCACCATCCCAAAATATTTGGAGAGCGGGTTCGGAAAAACAGCCGGAAGTTCGTGAGCAGAACATGGAACCTGCTGTGGAACACACGGCGGAACAGATCACGGAACAACACTTGAACCAGACTGCGGAACAAAGTTTCGAGCAAGAGCCAGAACAGACAACGGTTCAGAGCGATAAAACAAATTTTGATCAGCTCTTTCACCGTACGGAGGACCAAGATATTGACCTGGGCGTCGAAGAAAAAACAGAACAAACTGTGATTCAGAAAAATGAACCCGCCATGGAACAGAGCACAGTTCAAAACAAGTCCGCTTTTGTAAGATGGTTAAGGAGAATTTTTCTTCATTAGGCACTGAAACAGCAATAGAATTTGGAACGCCATATTGACAATAAGTATAAAAGAACATAAAATGAAATTGAAATAATATTCTAACAGGGACGCATACGTAAGCGATAAGCGAATTGGAAAAGAGTAGTATTGTGTTGTGAAAAAGGAAGGTCTGATATGAGTATCAAGGCATTGCACCATGTGTGCATCCAAACGGAAAACTATAAGGAATCTCTGAAATTTTACACGGAAATTTTGGGATTTGAACTTGTATCAGAAACTGCCAACTTCCACGGCAGAAATTACAATACCTGGCTGAAGCACGGTTCTTTTATGATTGAACTGCAAACTGCCAAACAGGGGGAACCATTGATCCGATTCGACCGAAATGCTGCCGGAATTGCACACATGTGCTTTCTGGTGGATGATGTGAACCAGGAAATGGATCGGCTCTCTAAACTCGGCTTTCGCAATTTTATGGTGAAAAACGGAGCGATTCTGTATAAAGTAGAAAAGGGATATTTGTTTAAGATCAAAGCACCGGAAGGTACGATTCTTGAATTCAGGGATACGGAAATATAAAATAAATACCAAAAGGCCTCCAANNTTGGAGGCCTTTTGGTATTTATGCTTTGTGCGGAGCTTTCGCATCTAAGCCGTAACCATTCTTTTATGACAGCCCGCTGTATTTTGGCAGAGGATAATCAAATTCAAAATTCTTGCACAGCGCAATAAAATCCAGCGCAGAGGAAGGTAAATATTTATCTTTATGATATACGATGCGGAATTGGCGCTTAAATGCGAGGTCCTGTACCGAAAGCGCATAAACAAGCCCCTTTTCCAACGGCGCAGACACCATTCTGCGCGGCACAACCGTAATTCCCAGCCCGTGAATTACCGCGTTGACCAAAGCGGTCGTGCTCATACCCTCCCATACGGGCGTGACCGACAAACCGGACTCCTGCATAACGTCGTCAAACACGTCGCGCGTACCGCTTCCCTTTTCTCTCAATAAAAAACGCTGGCGCAAAAATTCATCCTGCGTAAGAATTTGACCTGAATAAAACGGCGTATGTGCCGGGCAAATTACGGTAAGCGAGTCCTCCATATATTCTTCCGACAGAAGCACCTCTGTGCGTACCGGGCCTTCTACCAATGCCAAATCCAATTGATTGCTCATTAGCTGCTGCTCCAGCTGGTCGGACGGGCCTATTTGTACATGCACATCCACATTGGGGTGCTGCGCGGAAAAAGCCTCCACATAGCTTGGCATAAACTGAGAACCAATGGTCATACTTGACCCGATTCGCAAAACGCCGAAAGCGTCCCAGTTGCGCAGTCCTTTTTCCATATCGTTAAATAAAGCTGAAATACGCAGCGCATACTGCCGAAACTGCTTGCCGGCTTCCGTCAGATAAAGCCGCCTTGAAATTCGGTCAAACAGCTTAACCCCGTAATATTTTTCAAGGTCGCTGATTGCCAGACTGACGGCTGGCTGCGCCATATATAACTTTTCTGCTGCTTTTGTAATATTATTTTCGCAATCACAAACGGAAAGGAAAATTCGAATATGCCTGATCGTCATTTATTTCACCGATTCATAACAAAATACTTATAATTTTGATAAAATTATATTATTTCTATTATAATACGTCAAGTGATATAGTAGGAACAAGAGAAAATTGCCGCGGCGATCCTCATACCTGCTTATCCATTGTACGAAAAGGTGGCTATACAATGAAATATCTTGTCCGCTCGGGGAACTTATACAACTGGCAGGACGGTCAGCCGGCTTCCCGCCTTGCCTATTTAAGCAGCCCGTTTTACAACACAAAAAAATCTATCCTAGAGGCCGGAGGAGCCGAACTTTCCGCCGACATCAAAACGGAAAAAAGTGGCCTAAAAACGTTGGGGCACAACTACATTTTGTGCGACAAACAAGGAAATACCATTGCGGAGGGTACCCCGGAATATTCCGAAGAAGACGACCCCAACCGGTTTGGATGGCCTATTAGCCATGCACCGCATGTTGACCATGTAAAGATTTTTTGGAATGGGGATGTATACCGGTTAAATATGCTGAACAGTCAAAATTACCGTATGGTTAATTTCAAGAATGAAACGATTCTTGAAATCATTCATCATGGGCTAGGCGGAGGCTGGATGATTGAAACGAAGCAGGCGGTTCCGTCGGGAATTTTACTTGGATTTTTTCTTTTCTGCCGCTACCTGGAACAGGAAAATGAATTTATTGTAGTTTAAACTTATTTTCCCTTAACCCTCCCTGCTTCGAATTTTATTCTGATAAATTTTCTGTGCATGGGAAGAATGGAATTAGCACTCCAAATTTACAAATAACAAATATTCTGTAACGAAAGGAATTACATATGGTTTTACTTGCGTTAAAAATCTTAGCGGTATCCATTTTAGCCGGGGTATTCGGCTCTATTCTTGGTCTGGGCGGAGGAATTATCATTACTCCCGCTTTAACCTTGCTGTTCGGAATTGATATTAAATATGCGATTGGAGCAAGTATTGTTTCGGTCATCGCAACCTCTAGCGGTGCCGCGGTCGCTTATGTCAGGGACAAAATAACGAATATTAAAATTGGAATGTTCCNNAATCGGCGCGATTACCGGCGCCTTCATAAGCGGGCTGATCAGTTCTAAATTCTTATATATCATTTTTGGCTTCCTACTGCTTTATTCCGCTTTAGCCATGTTAAAAAAGAGAGGTCAGGAATTACCCGAAACCGTAGTCAATCATCCCATCGCTGAAAAACTGAAGTTAAACGGAGAATATTACGACAAAGTATTGGATCAACATGTGGAATATAATGTTGCCGGGGTGTCCGGCGGTTTCGGTATGATGTATGTGGCGGGCGTTATTTCGGGCCTGCTTGGCATTGGAAGCGGAATCTTCAAAGTTATGGCGATGGATTTATTAATGAAACTTCCTTTAAAGGTTTCCAGCGCTACAAGCAATTTTATGATTGGCGTTACCGCTGCGGCCAGTGCCGGAGTATATTTACTGCGGGGAGACATTGACCCGAAAATCGCGGCGCCCGTTGCGTTAGGCGTGCTGGTCGGTGCGACCATCGGTACAAAAATTATGCAAAACCTAAAAAGCAAAACCATACGGTTTATCTTTATTCCCGTGCTTGCCTTTGTTTCGATCCAAATGGTTGTAAAAGGATTTATGGCATAACGAGAACAGTTTCTATAAAGGAGGTTATTTTTTTGAAAACGAAAGAAGACTCAAAAGTAGAGGAAATGGAAATCATTATAAGCAATTTTCTGCGAATCGGCGTAGTCGCAAGCGCAATCATTATTTCCATTGGCCTGCTTATGTTCTTAATTACCGGAGACAGCGGTTACAGCGGAAATTACTTTCCCTCCGCTCCATTAGAAATATGGAACGGGATTCTTGCGTTAAAATCTTTCGCGATTATCCTGCTCGGTTTAATCATTCTTATTTTTACCCCAGTTTTCCGTGTTGGGGTATCCATCCTGGTATTTCTGAAAGAAAAAGATTACACCTTTGCTAAAATTACATCTGCTGTTTTCATTATATTGATGATTAGTTTTGTATTAGGAAAAGTGGAATAGTTACTCCCGCATAACAGGGGTTCTTCTTAGGCGGGCAAAGCCCCGGGCGCATCAAGCGCCCGGGGCTTTCTTTTACGCGCACCAACGTTTCTCACCCCTGTTCCTTTGCTGCCAACACTTTAAAGCCCACAGTTCATTTTCCTTGATTTCAAATTTAAAAATAAAAATAATAATTATTATTATTCCTATTTTAATGCTAAAACATTGAAAAAAAATGTAAACTGTTATCATGAGAAATAACTTTCATTGCAGCAAATTTACCACTAAATTTTACCAGAGGTGCTAATTATAAAAAATCTAAAAGTAAGCAAAAAACTCATCATTGTCTTCGCAATTCTCATGGTTTGTTTTCTCACTTCCAGCATTACAGGCATTATCAGTATTCTTCGTGTAGACAGTAACTTATCGCAGTTTTATGACAAATCGTATCAAATGGTCGCGACAGAACTCGACGCCCGCATGTCATTACAAAGTGCGGCAAAAAACATGCTGTGGTCAACCGTAGAAACGAACGACACAGACATTCAGAACTATTTAAGTTCCCTGGATTCCGACTGGGCGAAAATAAAAAATGATTTGCCTGTTATGGAAGAAAAATATCTGGGCGACAAAAACGTGATTCAACAAGTTGAGAATTTGATTGATTCCGCAACTCCTTACAAAGAAAAATTTGTATCGCTGGTAAAAGCACATGACATGGAGGGCGCCAGAAAGGTTTTTAACGAGCAATACGCTCCCCTTTCCATTGAAGCACGCGCAGATCTGGACAAAATCGGGCAGGAAGCTTCCGCACGGGCTACGCAGCGTTATCAGGACGGACAGGCTGTGACAAACGCCGCACTGATCCTGATGACTGCAATTACTTTCATCGGCTTTATTTTGATGGTCGTGTTTTGCATCTATATCACCCGCGCGATTACCCGCCCGATTACAGAAATTAAAGGCGCCGCGGAACAGCTTGCAAACGGCGACCTGAATGCACAAATCACATATACTTCAAAAGATGAGCTTGGGAATTTGTCCGACAGTATGCGCCAAACCGTTTCCGCGCTGAAAAATTATATTGGCGAAATCAGCCGTATTTTCCGGGAACTGAGCAAAGGAAACCTGCAAATTTCCAGTGAAACGGAGTTCAAAGGCGACTTTATTGAATTGCAGGAAAACATTCAGACCGCGGTATTGATGGTAAACGATACGCTTTCCCAGATTAACCGTTCCTCCGAAGAAGTGGCGTCCGGCGCAGACCAGGTTTCAAGCAGCGCGCAGGCTTTGTCACAGGGTGCGACAGAACAGGCCGGTTCCCTGGAAGAACTGGCTGCTACCATTTCCGATATTTCAAGGCAGGTTGAAAATAACGCGGCCAACGCGGTAAAATCAAGCGCGCAGGCAAATGAAATTGGAGAGCACCTGTCCGAAAGCAACCGGAAAATGGATGAGCTATCTTCCGCAATGACACAAATCAGCAAAAGCTCCAGCGAAATTGAAAAGATAAACAAAACAATTGCCGACATTGCTTTCCAGACAAACATTCTTGCACTAAACGCAGCGGTCGAAGCGGCGCGCGCCGGAAGCGCCGGAAAAGGCTTTTCTGTAGTAGCCGATGAAGTCCGCAACCTTGCCGCGAAAAGCGCGGAAGCGTCAAAAAGTACGGAGCAGTTGATTGAAAACGCTATTAATAGTGTGCAAAGCGGCGTGCGGCTTGTGGAAGATACGGCAAATTCGTTAAACCTGGTTGTAGAAAGCGTTAGCCTGAACATCAGCGCAATGAACGAAATTTCGGCGGCATCGCAGGAACAGGCGCAGGAAATTGACCAGGTCACACAGGGGCTTGACCAGATTACAGCGGTTGTGCAGAACAATTCCGCAACCGCGGAAGAAAGTGCCGCCGCCAGCGAAGAGCTTTTTGGGCAGGCACAAATGCTGAGTGATTTAGTCGGACAGTTTCAGCTGTCCCCCACCAGAAACTAACTGTTTTTAGGGAAATCATCAACAGGCTTACTTATCGGAAGATTGTCCCTCTTACTCTTGTCCGCATACAATACTGTGGACAGGAAGGAGGTAACCTACTTTGGTTGTCAATATTTATAACAGTGACGCAACCACAATTTATATTAGTGAATCAGGAGACACCCCCGTTGTGGGGCCAACCGGGCCCAAAGGAGATCCCGGTGATACCGGCCCAACAGGAGACTTTGGGCCGACCGGGCCAACTGGGTCTATGGGCTATACCGGTGATACCGGCCCAACAGGGCCGACAGGGCAAGTCGGTTGATTTAAATAAAATCGATTTCTGCGCCGCGCAGAATAGAAAATAGGCCTGTATGAATGCTGAGTTTTCGGCATTCATACAGGCCTTTCATTTTTAACAGCCCGATTGCCGTCAAACTAATAAATTTGCTGGCAGCCGCGAATCGCTCTGTCAAGATGCTCGTCTGTGCAGCGGCGGGCTGCTTCCCGGTTCCGCGTAAAAACACATTGTGCCAGGTCACGCGTATTGTCCGACAGAGCGTCCGTTCCAAAACGCTGACAAAACCGGAACCACAGCTGGGTTACAACCGGTTTGAATGAAACATAAATAAGCGGCAGTATACTGTTGTTGCCGACCACTGCCAGTTCGTGATGGAAGACAAATGTTGCCTCAACGGTTTCGCTCATTGAGGCTGCGGCTTCCGCATTTGCCGCAAGTTGCTGAAGGCGGTCCATATCCTCATCTGATGCCGCTTCGATTGCGGCATCAGTAGCCAAATGTTCCAACGCTCTGCGAACTTCCAGAATGGAGCGAATTTCCGCGCGGCCAAGTGTTTCGCTGTGGTATTCCATAATTGCATTTAATGTACTGATGTTCCCATTGCGGCCGTAGTCGGCCACAAAAACGCCCTGCCTTGGGCGAATTTCCAAAAACCCCTGCCGTTCCAACTCCGTCAGCCCGCTGTTTACGACCGTGCGGCTTACCTGCATCTGCTGTGCAATCTCCCGCTCAGTCGGAAGCTTTGTTCCGATTGAAAGCTGACCCGACAAAATATTTTCGCGGATTTGGCAAATAAACAATTCTTTTAAGCTGGGCGCGCTCAGCTTTTTAAATTCCACAAAAGCACCTCCGTTTTGGACGTGGTATGACCAGAGCCAGAAATATTTTACCATGCAATATGACTGGAATCAAGGTCTATTTTTTATTTATTAAACCAATCCTGCGCGAACATTATTGCACTCCTGGTAATATTTGTTATAATATTATCAACAAATGATAAATATTTTCTTTCCCTGGCATGTCCACAACGGCGGACAAGGCCAAACTATATCTTCACAGGATGGGAGCGTGAATTATCAAAAATGAACGAATTTAAAGTTCTTCAAGTCAAGCAAAGTATTTTTGCGGACAATGACCGGCGTGCAGAGCAACTAAGGCAGGAATTAAAAACACAGAAGGTGTTTTTACTCAATTTAATGTCCAGCCCCGGAGCGGGAAAAACAACTCTTCTCTCCCGCACCATTGAAGCATTGACCAACAAGATAAAGATCGGCGTAATGGAAGCCGATATTGATTCGGATGTGGACGCAAAAACAATTGAACGCTTTGGAGCAAAAGTAATTCAGCTACATACCGGCGGCATGTGCCATCTGGACGCGGATATGACCCGTCAGGGGCTGGAAGCGCTTGGCACTGATGACGTGGAGCTTGCCGTTTTGGAGAATGTGGGAAATTTGGTGTGCCCGGCGGAATTTGACACCGGCGCGGTGAAAAACGCCATGATTCTGTCCGTACCGGAAGGCGACGACAAGCCGCTGAAGTACCCCCTGATTTTCTCCGTGTGCGACGTAGTCCTCGTTAATAAAATTGACGTTCTCCCCTATTTTGACTTCAGCATGGAAAAATGCACCGCCAACATTCGAATGCGCAACCCAAAAGCGAAAATTATTCCTGTCTGTGCGCGCACCGGCGAAGGAATCGATGTTTGGGCCGATTGGCTGAGCAAAGAAGTTACTGCATGGCAAAAGCCGTAACCAAATTTGAATAACTGAATGAAGGGATTCGATAGAATGGCTGAATTGAGACCGAAAATTGTAAAACTGGCAAAGATGGTGGGCGGAATTGCCGGAGCAATAAATAAAATTGACGAAAATGCGCCCGAGTATTATTCGCTGAACGCCGTTGTCACTGACGACATGGCGGACGTTGCACTTACCATGGGGCTGAGGCAGCCGCGCACCTTGGAATATGTAACCGATAAATGCGGCAAATCCTCTGAGGAAACCCTCACGCTGCTGAACAAACTGGCGGAAACCGGTGTATGCAAGGTTTGGACGGACGAAACGGACGGAAAAGACCGTTACTTTATTAATATTTTTGCGCCCGGCATGCTTGAAATGATGGTAAATAACCGCGAGCAGCTCGAAGAACACCCCGAAATCGGCAAAGCGTTCGAAGAGTACACCCGCAAGCGCCTTGCGCCGATGGCTGCTCTTTTCCCGGAAGGTCTTGCCATGATGCGCGTCATTCCAGTCGAAAGCGCAATCAAGGATATTCCCGGAACAAAACCGTGGGAACGTCTTTCCTATTACCTTGACAAATACGACACGTTCAGCGTGTCGGACTGCTCCTGCCGCCAGTCCCGCCGTGTGCTGGACGAAGGCTGCGGTCACTTGGAAAAAGACATCTGCGTTCAAATGGGTACCGGCGCCGAATATTACATACGCACCGGCCGCGGACGGCAGGTCAGCCGGGCGGAAGTGGAAGAAATTTTAAAGTTTGCCGAAGACAACGGCTTAATGCATGAAATGCCCCATACGGACGGTTTAGGGGAATCCGCAGCCATTTGCAACTGCTGCAGCTGCGCCTGTTTTTCCATGCGGATTGCAACCCTGTTTAAAACACCGGACGCCATTCGTTCCAATTTCAGCGCCGCAGTCGACCCAGACAAGTGCGTTGCCTGCGGTCAATGTGTGGAAAACTGCCCCACAAACGCGCTGAAACTTGGTCAGCGGCTTTGCGCCAAAGACGCATTGCCGAAACATGCGGAGCACACCGCGCGCGACCATGTTTGGACTGAAAAGAACTGGAATACGGATTACCGTGAAAACCGCGAAGATGTTGCAGACGAAGGGACCTCCCCCTGTAAAACCGCCTGCCCAGCGCACATTGCCGTGCAGGGGTATATTAAACTGGCGGCACAGGGCCGCTACAGCGAAGCGCTTGAGCTGATAAAAAAGGAAACACCCTTCCCCGCCGTATGCGGCCGCATTTGCCCGCACAGCTGCGAAAGCGAGTGCACCCGCGGGGACATTGACGAGCCAATCGCGATTGATGAGATTAAAAAGTTTATCGCCGACCGGGAACTTGACAGCGCGACCCGGTACATTCCGCCCATGCGCTATCACCTTGGGAACAAGGTTGCCATTGTTGGAGCCGGCCCGGCCGGGCTTTCCTGCGCATATTACCTTGCCATTGACGGGTACCGCGTTACGGTTTTTGAAAAGCAGGAAAAACTGGGCGGCATGCTTGCACTAGGCATCCCCTCGTTCCGTTTGGAGAAAAATATTCTGAATGCGGAAATTGACGTGCGGCGCGAAATGGGCGTCGAGTTTAAAACAGGCGTTGAAGTCGGACGGGATGTTACACTGGATTCTCTTCGTCAGGAAGGCTACGAAGCATTTTACCTTGCCGTCGGCGCACAGGGCGGACGCAAGCTGGGAATTGATGGTGAAAACGCAGAGGGCGTTGTTTCCGGCATCGACTTTTTGCGTGAAGTAAACCTTGGGCACAGCGCAAAACTTTCCGGAAAGGTCGTCGTCATCGGCGGCGGAAACGTAGCCATCGACGTGGCACGCACCGCAACACGGGAAAGCGCGGAATCCGTTGCTCTTTACTGTTTGGAAAGCCGCGAGGAAATGCCCGCGCTTGACGAAGAAATTGAAGAAGCGGAGCGCGACGCGGTTACTTTCCACAACAGCTGGGGCCCGAAAAAGATTCTGACGGAAAATGGAAAAGTTACCGGAGTGGAATTTATGCGCTGTGTTTCCGTATTTGACAAGGAGCATCGTTTTGCTCCGCAATACAACGAAAATGAAACGATCGTTGTTCCTGCTGACACCGTATTGCTGTCCATTGGGCAGTCCATTCAGTGGGGTGGGCTCCTTGACGGCAGTCATGTGCAGCTTGGCCGTGGCAACACCGCAAATGCGGACGCTTTGACCCTGCAGACTGAGGAACCAGATGTGTTTGTAGGCGGCGACTGTTTTACCGGCCCCAAATTTGCCATTCACGCCATTGCCGCGGGAAAAGAAGGAGCTATTTCCATTCACCGTTTTGTACAGCCTGGTCAAACGCTGACTTATGGACGTGACCGCCGGAATTACCACGCTTTTGACAAATCCAATGTGGCAGTACCGCTGATCAGCTTTGACAACACACCCCGTCAGCGGGCAGGCCATTCGCCGGAAAAAACAGGCTGCTTTGCGGACGACCGGCTTACCTTTACGGAAGAGCAGATGAAAAAAGAAACCGAACGCTGCCTTGGCTGCGGCGCGGTACAGGTGGACAGCTACATGTGCGTAGGCTGCGGCATGTGCACCACTAAGTGCAAATTTGACGCGATTCATCTGGAGCGCCGTTATAATTCCGTTCCGGACGTGTATGAAAAGCTCCCCGTCAAAATCGCGGCCAACGCAGTTCGCCGCAGCGGAAAAATTGCCGCGGCTGCGGTAAAAGAGCGGCTGGGGAAGGAATGATTCCATGCATGAACTGGGTATTCTCAGCTCGCTTGTTCACACCATAGACGGGATTGTGAAAAAGGAAGGCTTGACCGAAGTCGAAAAAGTTGTGATCGAGGTTGGCGAACTCTCGGGGATTGTACCGCGTTACCTGGAGCAATGCTATCCGGCTGCGGTGTATAAAACCTTTATGGAGAACACCGAGCTGGAACTGATTACGGTTCCCGGAATTGTAAAGTGCCGTGAGTGTGAACTGGTTTTTAACGCCGCGGCAAATGACCTTTGCTGCCCGGGCTGCAGCGGTCAGAATTTTGAAATTCTGGAAGGCAACGATATGGTTGTCAAGGAAATCGTCTGCCGATGACCGGCAGAATAAAATAATTTTTCAATGAGGAGGAGTATTCTGTGTTCGTGTTTTATGAAGGCATTCCCACCGTATTGGTACTTCTGGTCTGGCTTTGCGTTTTTGCCAGTCTGTTTGTACTGAACGAGGTCGGCCGCCGTTACAAATGGGTTGGATTCAGCTTTTTTGTCATTCTGCCCATCGTACTGACCATTCTATGGCTTACCGTGTTCCGCAATACCGCCTATATGGACTGGTTCCATCTGGTAAAGGTATATTCATCTACCGCAGGCTGCATCGGCTTTTGGTGCATCCGCCATATCAAAGGGCTTTCGAAAAATAAGATTGCCCTCTGCTTCCCGCCCCTGATTCTCGCTGTAAATATCTGCGAGGCGGTACTGCGTGACTTTGAAGTCGGCCATTACACCACGCCGGTGGTCGAATATGCCAACAATCAGGTACAGTATTACATAGGCGGTTCTTGGAACTATATGAACGGAATCGCGGGTATCCTTAATATTATTACCATTACCGGCTGGTTCGGAATTTGCATCCGTCAGGTTACTGCCAAGGATAAAAGCCGTGATATGCTTTGGCCGGATATGCTTTGGTTCTGGATTGTAGCGTATGATCTTTGGAACTTTGCTTACACTTACAACTGCCTGCCCACCCACGCGTGGTACTGCGGTTTTGCGCTTCTTCTCGCCCCCACCCTGTGCGCTTTTACCGTTGGAAAGGGTGCCTGGTTACAGCACCGCGCCCAGACTTTGGCTTTATGGTGCATGTTTGCACAGACTTTTCCCGCGTTTCAGGACGCAAGCCAATGGATGGTACAATCCACAGCCAGCCATTCCATTGCACAGGCTGCCATTAAGCAGGGGCTTCTCGCTCCGAACGGGTACACCATGAATGCCGCTCCCGGCATCTATACGGTTGCATCCGCTTCGCCTGACACCACCGCCCTATTTATCGTGAGCCTTTTGGCGCTGCTTTCCAATGTGGCTGTATTGATCTTTATGATCGTCCGTATTGTAAAGACCAAACGCAACCCGTACACTTCGGAGCTTTATTCCGACCTTTCAGCACACGGCAAAATCAAAAAGCTTGCCGCGTAATTACCATACATTAAATAATACTCTGCAGTTTTATAGCCAAAAAAGCCAGCGCATAATGCGCTGGCTTTTGTTATGTATAGGTATTAAAATAACCGCACTGTCATAATGACGGGCGGGCGCTTTTTCGGTACTCATTCGGTGAAATCTGAAGGAACTGCTTAAACACCGTACAATAGTAGCTTTGATTGCAGAAGTGATAAAAGCTTGCAATGTCAGCAATTTCATAATCCGTATAGGCAATGAAATAAGTGGATTCCTCTATTCTGCGCCGCGCGATGAAATCGGTAAGCGAACAGCCAACTTCTTTTTTGAATATGCTGCTTAAATAATTCGGGTGCACATATGCATGCTTTGCAATGTCCGCCAGGCTTAGCTTTTGCGTCAGGTTGTTGTTAATGTACTGCAGTGCGGCAAAAACGGGGTGCGAGTATTTTGCGGAAGTTTTCTCCCTTGTCAGCTTAATAAACTCTTTTAACATTTCCTGCTCAAAATTTCGTACTTCGGTAATGCTGTTCATTTTTTCAATTTGCTGAATAAATGTATCGCTGTAGGTAAATGCGATGTCCGGGAACACGCCGGCTTCAATTACCGCGCGTGTAAAAAAGGAACAGGAACAGATAATGGAATTCTTCAGGGAACGCAGCGGGTCTTTCGCCAAAACAGCACGGTTCAGCAGATTAATTTCCATCAGCGTGTTTAGCGCGCCGTCAATGTCGTATATCTTAATTTGGTTCACAATCTTTTTCTCCAAGAAAAAAGGCGGATGCGAAAACATTTTCTCCTGATTTTTATGGGTGTTCTGAAAATACTCCTGAATAAAGCCGACTTCTTTTCCGACCGGAATTGGGTCCGGCGCTTTACTTGTATTTTTCGCGCTGAACAGGGTGGAAATCATTTTCCCGCAATAGTAATACGTTTGCGGTGAAATTTCAGGAATACTTTGATAATAGGTTTCGAGCTTTTGCTTTAGTTTAATGGGAATTTTCTCGCTTTGAATCATATTCACAATCATTCCGTCCCGCACCGGCTCGGTTAAAAAAGGCCCCGCCGCGACAACATATGTATCGTCAAATACATACACAATAAAAAGCTCGCCGTACTCGCTGGAAAGGTACTGCACGGTGTTGTATTCGTGCGGGCCGTACTGCACATGCAGCGCGGGTTCCCCCGTAATAATGTGTGCCGACGTCACTAAGCCCTCGGGAAACGACTGCTCTATCTGGCCATTCTTCAATACACTGATGGGAAATTGAGCTGCGTAATAAAAAACCTTCACTTGTTCCGATAAATCAAATTCGAGCATAATTCACACCGGATTACATTAATTTTAGATAAGTTTTTGTATCTTATTAAGATTATAACACTAATCTTAATATTTTGAAATACGGATTTGCTTTTTTACGTTAATATAAGATCATTCTCAATGGGCGTATAAAACTAATCTAGGAGGATTGTATTCATGAAAAAAGCAATCGCGGCATTTCTGGCAATTGCCATGGCAGCCGGTATGACCGCCTGTGCAGGTCAGGCGGCAAGTTCCTCAAAAGCAGCCGACGCGGTAAGCCAGGCAGCAGCCGAATCAAAAGCAGACGCGGCGCCAGCCGGACCGGTTACCTTAAAATTCGGTGCGCAGGCAGATTCCACCCCCGCCACACAGGCTGTGGTTGACGCATTTAACTCGTCACAGACAAAGTACAAAGTAGAGTGGGAACAGTTTACAAACGATTCCGCACAAATGCATGACCAGCTTTTAACTTCCCTTTCCTCCGGTTCTTCCGATTATGACGTAATTTCGCTGGATGTAGTATGGGCAGGCGAATTCGCCGCGGCCGGTTACCTTTCCCCACTGGATGTCAAAATGAGCGAAGCGAGCTACAAAAAGACAGATTTTAACAAGGGCTCCATGGACTCCGGTAATTACCAGGGCAAACAGTACACCCTGCCGTTCTTCCCCGATGTTGCCATGCTGTATTACCGTTCCGACATCGTTTCGAAAGAGGACGGCGAAAAGCTTATCAGCGGCAGCTATACATATGATGACCTTCTGCAAATGGCAACAAAATACAAGGGCCAGAAAGGTACTGCTGACGGCTTTGCCTTCCAGGCAAAACAATATGAGGGCCTAACCTGCAATGCAAATGAATTCACCGGAAACTTCAAGGACATTAAAGGCGGACTTCAGATTATGAATAAATTCATTACATCCAAGGTTGCCCCATCCGATGTTCTGAATTACAACGAAGGTTCTACCGATGCCAGTTTTAAAGATGGCAAAAGCGTATTTTCCCGCAACTGGCCGTATCAGTACGGTTTAATCAACGCCGGGGATGTGGCTGTGAAAACAGAACAGGTCGGAATTGCCCCGCTGCCTGAAGGCGGCTGTGTTGGCGGCTGGCTGCTTGGCATGAACGCAAAGTCAAAGAATGCGGACGGAGCATGGGAATTTATTAAGTTCCTTGCAGGGCCGGACGGACAGAAGATTATGTCCACAAAGGGCTCGTACCTGCCGGGTTACAACGCGGTAATGAAGGATGAAGAAGTCATTAAGGCAAATCCGCTGCTCACCATGGAAGGCTTCCAGAAAGCGCTGAACACCACCATTGCAAGACCGGTTTCCGCACAGTACTCCAAAACGAGCGACACCATCCAGATTAACATTCACAAATATCTTTCCGGCAGTCAGGACATTGACGCGACCGAAAAGGCTGTACAGGACGCATTGAAATAAATTTGGTAGGCGTGCACCAAAACTGATGCACGCCTTTTTTGTATTACAGGATTTACATGTTTGTTACACTTCCCACAGATTTCTGAGATTGTGAGGTTTTTTCTATGAAAAAGAAGATGACATTCAAAGAATTCTTATTTATCGTTCCGCTGTTGATTATCGTCGCCATATTTTCGATTTGGCCGATCTTAACCTCATTTTCCTATACGTTTTTTGATTATCAGCTTAACAACACACAAAAATCAAAGCTCAGCTTCAGCGGCAGTTTTTCGGCTGATAATTTCAAGGAAAACAGTGAGTATGTAAAGATTTTTTTGAATGATGACGCAACCGTGGCAGAAAATGACGAGGCAGCCGCCAAAGATTTTGCAGCCGCGCTTTCTGACACGGAGGTTTATACAAAGCAATTTTCCACCCTGCCAAGCGGAAAAATTTCCGCCCAACAAAGCAATGATTTTACTGCGGCAACCGCAAAGCTTCAGGCGGAAGTTTTGGCACTGTATAAAAATCACCCCAATTCAGATTACGCAAACGCAGAGTCCCTTCCTAAGATTTTTGAAGAGCTGAATAAAGCCATCGCTCCCTCGAATTTCATTGGTCTGCAGGGATACCGGCAAATTTTCGGCGATAACAGACTGTTTTCAGCGCTGTGGCATACGGTGTACTTCACCCTGATTTCAGTTTTCATTGAATTTATTTTGGGTCTGGCTCTTGCGCTTATAATGAATCGGGCAATCCGGGGCATTGGAATCATTCGGGCAAATGCGCTGATTCCCTGGGCAATACCGACCGCGGTTTCCGCGCTGATTTGGAGCTATTTATACGACGGCTCCAACGGGATTATTTCGCATATTTTTGCTCAAATTGGCTTGATTTCTGAACCGGGAGCAATGCTTCTGACCGGCCCGGGGGCAATGTCGGCAACGATTTTGACGGATGTTTGGAAAACAACGCCTTACATGGCGCTGCTGCTGTTGGCAGGCCTGCAGGTGATTGACAAGGGACTGTATGAAAGCAGTTCCATTGACGGAGCGAATATTGTGCAAACCTTTTTTAAGATTACGCTACCGTTGTTAAAACCTTCTATTCTTGTGGCGGTTTTGTTCCGTATGCTGGACGCGTTCCGTGTGTATGACCTGATTGCTGTGTTGACCGGTGGCGGCCCCGGCGGTTCCACCGAAACGCTTTCCATTTATGCTTATAAAACCATGTTCTCGCAGACTAACTTCGGTTACGGTGCCGTTGTTGTCATGTTCATGTTCGTTTGTGTGCTGTTGATTGCGGCCCTGTTCGTAAAGGTACTTGGCGCCAATATCTTGTCTTCGGATTAGGAGGAACACACGATGAAAAAAATTAATCTCATTTTTTATGCGGTGACAGCCGTTTTCCTGATTATTATTTTGTTCCCCTTCTTCTGGGTTCTAATCACGTCGTTCAAACCCTCCAATGAAATTTTCGGCGCCGGGGCATTTCGCTTGCTCAGTGACAGCCCCACCTTACATAATTACAGCGCAGTGCTCACAGGGAAAAATATTTTAAGCTCCATTAAAAACAGTCTGATTGTTTCAAGTACGACTACGCTTTATGTAATTATTGTGGCAACTATGGCCGCGTACGCGATTTCCCGTTTTCATTTCCGTTTTAAAAATCTGCTGCTGGGCCTTATTCTGGTTGTTTCAATGTTTCCGCAAATGATTATTGTCGGCCCGATTTTTAATTTATTTACCGCTTTGCATTGGACGAATTCTTACTTTATCGTTCTCCCCTACTCTACCATCACCATCCCCATGGCAGTCTGGATTATGGTGGCGCATTTCGGAAAAATCCCGCTCTCCATTGAAGAATCGGCCAGAATCGACGGCGCCTCCGCGTTCCGTACGCTGTGGAACGTCGTGTTCCCTCTTGCGGCGCCGGGCGTGTTTACCACTGCTATTATCACTTTTATCGCCGCATGGAACGAATATTTGCTGACGGCGACCTTGAATACGGAAATTTCGATGCAGACGGTACCGGTTGCCATTTCTTTTTTGCGCACCCAGTTCCAGATCCTTTGGGGCGAAGTAGCGGCGGCAACGGTGATTGTAACAGTACCTACCTTGATTATCGTATTAATCTTCCAAAAACAGATTGTTTCCGGGCTCGTTTCTGGGGCAGTGAAGGAGTAAACTATGGGTGAAAATAACTTTATCTATGAAGTCAGTGATTTTAGCCTTGAAAATGACGAGCTGATGTTAAACGAAACGCTTTTCCATAATGCGAACGGTTACCTTGGCGTCCGTTCCAATTTTGAAGAAGGGTATCCCATCGACTTTCAGTCCATTCGGGGCGAATACATCAATGGCTTTTATGATTTTGTTGAAATGAAGCAGGCGGAAAACCTTTGCGGGCTTACCGAAGAAAAGCAAACCATGCTGAATGTAGCCGATACACAGGGCATTCGGCTGAGCCTTGACGACGAGGAGTTCAGCATGTTTACGGGTACTGTACTGCAAAGTTCCCGCACTTTAGACATGGAAAAAGGAATTACACTGCGCAGGGTAGTTTGGCGTTCGCCCAAAGGCAAAGAAGTTGAAATCACTATTATACGAATGGCTTCCTTTGTTTTGCTTCCGCTTTTCACCATTGAATATCGGGTCAAAGCGCTCAATTTTAGCGGAACGCTGCACTTTCATTCCACGCACATTGGAAGCGTGTTAAACTATTGCGACCCAAGCGACCCTCGTGTGGCAAACGAAACCTTTCAGCATCTACTTGCCGGAAAAGCGGAATTTGTGGACAATGCCTCGGTTATTTCCTCGCATACCTCAAAATCTGCGCTGCATGTAACCAGCGCGGTAAAAAATTTGCTTTCGAAACCGGCCAAAGAGGAACGGATAAAAAGGGACAGTACTGCCATACAAAAATTCACAGTGGAAACAGAGGCTGACGAAACCGTTACCCTAACGAAATATACGGTTTTATGCGACTCTATTCGCTATTCGGACTGCCGTGCCGCCGCGCTGGAGCATTTGGAGAAGGCTGTCTCCAGCCCTCTTGCTGACTGGTACAGCTTACAGGAACAATACTTACGCAAATACTGGGAAAGCTGCGCTGTCCATGTGAAGGGTGACGACGAGCTGAGCAACGCGATTACGTATAATCTGTACCAGCTGATTCAGTCCGTGGGCAAAGACCCCCACAGCAATATTGCGGCGAAAGGGCTTTCCGGTGAAGGCTATGAGGGGCATTATTTTTGGGACACAGAAATGTACATTCAGCCTTATTTTCTTCTTACCCAACCTCAGATTGCAAAAAATCTGATTGAATACCGCTACACTACCTTAGACGCGGCAAGGGAAAACGCGCAGATACTGGGGCACAAAAGCGGCGCACTGTTCCCCTGGCGCACGATTATGGGAAAGGAATGCTCCGGTTATTTTCCCTCCGGCAGCGCGCAGTATCACATTAACGGTGACATTGCTTATTCTGTCATTAATTACTTTCTATTGACGAAAGACATTGAATTCATCGCCCGGTGCGGAGCGGAAATTGTATTTGAAACCGCGCGGCTCTGGATGGATGTTGGAAATATCAGCGGCGGAAAATTTTTAATCAACAGCGTCACTGGCCCGGACGAATACACCTGCCTGGTCAACAATAATTATTTCACAAACGTATTGGCACAACACAATTTAAACTGGGCTGTTAAATTTTACAGACTGCTGGAAGAGAAAAAGCTTTTAACCCCTGTAAAAGAGAAAATCGGGCTGACAAAATCGGAAATTACTGACTTTCGCCGTGCGGCGGAAATCATGTATTTACCGTATGAGGAAGAAATGGACATTAACCCGCAGGATGATTCTTTCCTTTCCAAAAAGCTTTGGGATCTGAAAAAAACGCCGCAGAAGGATTTTCCTCTGCTGCTTCACTATCATCCTCTTTACTTGTATCGGCATCAGGTATGCAAGCAGGCGGATACCGTACCGGCACATTTTGTTTTGGAGGATGCACAGCCGCTGTCCACGATGAAGCATTCCTTCAATTACTACGAGAGGGTAACAACGCACGATTCCTCCCTTTCCACCTGTATTTTCAGCATTATGGCTTCCCGTCTGGGAATGCCGGAAAAAGCATACGATTATTTTGGAAAGTCCTCTGAACTGGATTTGTTCAACACCCATAAAAACACAAAAGACGGAATTCACACCGCGAATATGGGCGGTACCTACATGGCAATTGTATACGGATTCGGCGGACTGCGCATTAAGGAGGACGGGCTGCACCTTGCACCTGCCCTGCCGGAACAATGGACCGAGTATGATTTTAAAATCCACGACGAAGACAGTCTGATTCAGGTTTTAGTAAAAAAGCAGAGCTGTGAAATCACCCTGCTGAACGGGACAGAAAAAACCGTTTTTCTTTATGGCCGAAGCTACCTGTTAAAAGACCGTTTGCAGCTTCCGCTGGAAGACTGGGGGAAGTCGTAATGAACTTTCGCTGCGCTATCTTTGACCTGGACGGCGTTTTAGTTGACACCGCGAAATACCATTACCTTGCCTGGAAGGAACTGGCCCGACAGCTTGGATTTGAATTTTTGCCGGAGCAGAACGAACGGCTGAAAGGCGTTTCCCGCATGACGTCGCTGAATATCCTTCTGGAGACCGGTGGTTTGCAAAATCGCTTTTCTGAGGAAGAAAAAGAGCGGATGGCGGCGAAAAAAAATGCCCGTTACATTGAATACGTTTCCCAAATGGAGGAATCTGAGCTTTTGGCTGGCGCAAAAGAGCTTTTGCAGCAGCTTAAAACAAGAGGAATAAAAACAGCACTTGGGTCCGCCAGCAAAAACGCTCCATTAATTCTGAATAATGTAGGCATTGCTCCCCTGTTCGATGTTATTGTTGACGGAAACCGCATTTCCACCGCAAAGCCAAACCCGGAAGTGTTCACTCTTGGCGCCGATATGCTGCGCATTCCCTATTCCTCCTGCCTGGTATTTGAGGACTCTGAAGCCGGCCTTCAGGCGGCAAAGCGTGCCGGTATGTATGCAATTGGAATTGGGAACGAAAAAAATCTACCGTCGGCGGATATTGTGTACCCGTGTTTGAAAGAATTTGAAACCGACCGGTACTTTCCGGTGAAACAGGATTAATTTCTGTTATAAACCTATAAATCTCCTGCAAAAAAACAGCCTTAAAGCTTCGCAATGCGCGGGCTTTAAGGCTTTCTTTTTCTGTAGTTTCTGCAGTTTATGTAGTAGATTTATTTCTATTACTGTTTCTGTGCTCCAGCACCAGTACAACCACGCCCGCCACACCGGCGATTCCCAAAATAAGGTCTTCCTGTATATTGAACAGGAAGCTTTTCGGAAGCCCCGGCAACGCCCAAAGAAGAGGCAGAATGTAAATCCACTTCTCTTTCGCTGACAGGAAGGAGGTTAACAGTGTAATTGTGAACACCGTAAGCGGGCACGGCATGAGCCACATTGAAATTTCAGGGAAACGCCTTCCCAACAGCAGCCCGACGATTGGATACAACAGGAACAGAACAAACAACACCAAAACCAATTTGTCGTACCTTTTATTTCGCTGTAATTCGATTTTTCCGATGAAACTATCGATAAAAAAGAGGAGAGAAATCAGACCGAAATAGACGGCGGTAATTCCCTTATGAAATTCAGCAGACCCGTAGCGGGCGAAGAATACGACGGAAATCCACAAATAGCAGGCCGCCAAATAAAGCTTTACCGTTTTCTTTCTGCGCTCCGACGGTCTGTTATATAAAAGTCCGGTTACAACCACACCGATAAAATAAAACACGATTTGCCACAGAAAAGTATTGCTGTTGTAGTCCGCAATAGTTTTCATAAATGTTTTGCTGAGTTCCGTGAATGATTCCATAGTATCCTCCGATATTTTCAGTTCATTTAATTCGGTCAGTTTTCCCTGTTTTCATTTTAGCAGTGAGAAAAAAGAATGTCAATAAAATATGACTAAATAGTCATATTTTATTTTTATATTTCATTTCATTCATAAAAATGATACAATAAAAAATAGAAACGGAGGAACGCCGCATGGAAAAAAACGAGAAAGTCAGGGTACCGAAGCAGAAACGGAGCAAGGCTTTGACGGAACAAATTATAAATACCGCTGTGGAATTATTTTCGGAACACGGGTATTATTCAGTCACTTCGCATAACATTGCTGACGCGGCGGGAATTTCAATCGGAAGTTTCTATTCTTATTTCTCCGACAAAAAACAGCTGATGCTTACCATCCTAACTCAATACATGGAACAGGTTAATCAGGAACTTCCTTGTGAAGAGGAGCTTCTTGCCGCGAATGATATTGCAAGCCAAGAACTAATTTGCCAATGGCTGGAACGTATTTTAAACGCGCACCGCGTTCAGCCGGGTTTAGACAAGCAAATAACCATTTTGGAATTAGACGATGCGCAGGTTGCGGAAATTGTGCGCAGCCAAGAAGTGAAGCAGGTAAACTTTATAGAACGGTGGCTTCAGCTTTGTGTAACAGACCCGGGCAACCACGATTTAAAAGCAGCCGCATTTGTTATTAACAATGCTATTGAAAAAAATATTCATGACCTTGCTTATTCGAAGTCACTGATTGATGAAAGTGACGTTTTGCATACACTTTCAGAAATGATAAGCAGCTATGTACAGGGGCTGCGTTCATTGAATTGAAATATGCTCTGTTTCAGCATATATTTATAAAAAATACATGGAGGCGGTTAATTTGCAAAAAAACACACGTTATGGAATAAAAAACTGCCAAATTATTGACGGCAATTTACATTCGGAAATCAAACGAAATATGACAATTTTAATCGACGGCGAGAAAATACATAAAATTGGGCCAACCGAAGAGCTTAAAATACCCGACGACTTTACGGTGGTAGATGCCGAAAACAAATACGTTATGCCTGGTATGATTAATGCGCATGTGCACTTGTTCGGCAGCGGAAAACCAATGAATGCAATCGGCGGCGGCAGCGCCCAGAAGCGCCTTGTAAGGCTGTTGGGTTCCAAACCCGGACTTAAAATTCTTGACAAGATGGTACAGGATCATGTTTTGCAGCAACTGTACTCCGGCGTTACCACGGTTCGAGCAGTAGGCGATCTTTTTTACTCCGACGTTAAGGTACGGGATAAAATCAGCCGCGGAACACTTTTGGGGCCAAGGCTCCTCGTTTCCGGCCCGGCAATCACGGTAACCGGCGGCCATGGTTACGGAAGCTTTGCCGNNACCCCTGGGAAGGCCGAAAATGCGTTCGCAAAAACAGCCATGAACAGGTGGATCTGATTAAAATCTGCGTTACCGGCGGAGTCAGCGACGCAAGGAAGGTTGGGGACGCCGGAAAACTGAAAATGACGCAGGATGAAGTTACCGCCATTTGCGAAGAAGCCCACAAGCTTGGCTTTCTGGTTGCTGCGCACACCGAAAGCATGGAGGGCGTAAGAACGGCGCTGCGGGGCGGTGTTGACACCATTGAGCATGGAAGCGAATTTGACGATGAAATTATCCGTCTGTTTCAGAACAACCCGAAATCTCTGCGCGGGTACTCCGCGCTAATCACCACAATTTCACCTGCATTGCCGCTTTATGCACTGCCCCCTGCTGTGACAAAGTTAAGTGAAGTTTCGATGCAGAATGATAAAATCATACTGGAGGGTATGATAAAAGGGGCAAAACAGGCTTATGAAAACGGTATTCCTGTTGGTCTTGGCACGGACTCTTCCTGTCCGTTTGTTACGCAATACGACACTTGGCGTGAGCTTGAATACGTTGTAAAATACATTAGTGTTCCGCCGGAGCAAGCTATTTACAACGCAACCATCGGGAACGCGAAAATTCTGGGGATAGAGCAGGAAACGGGAACCGTTGAAGAAGGAAAATACGCGGATCTTCTTTTACTGAACGGGAACCCATTGGAGACTATACGGGTATTATCCCAACCGGATGCAGTAATTGCCAAGGGGCACTTTATCAGTCACCCCAAAATAAAAAAAATGCCTGTCATTGAAGAGGCACTTGAAAAGATTACTTTATAATATCAAGCAATAATATGGTTTTTTTATCGAATTGCCTTCTATCTTTTCTTTTATAGCACTTCTTTTATTTTCTTTCATAAAATGTACTATAGTTCAAAAAAGGAGTAGAAGGCTATGTTAATTGAAGAATTAAAAGATTATGGGCCGATGCCTGTCGTAGTTAACATTGAGGAAGCCACGAAAACAAACAATACATTTCGTACCGCTTTATGGACGGGAAAACACTTGCAGCTCACTCTAATGAGTATTAACCCCGGGGATGAAATCGGATTGGAAATGCACCCCGATGTGGATCAATTTATTCGTGTTGAGCAGGGCGAAGGACTTGCAAAAATGGGTTACAATCAGAACGACTTAAGCTTTCAAAAAAGGATTACCCCAAGCGATGCAGTCATTGTTCCTGCCGGAACCTGGCATAATATTATAAATGCGGGAAATGTTCCGCTAAAAGTCTATTCAATTTACGCACCGCCGAAACATCCGTGGGGCACGGTTCATCAAACAAGAGCAGACGCAATGGCGGAAGAACCCTAATTGATTTTACCATAGCATTGCAAAAAACAGTTTCAACTTACCGAGAAGCAGAGGACTATTGTCTTCTGCTTTCTCTTTTTGTTCTCCGCCGAGAACAATTCCTGCCGATGCACCGCATTTCTTTCTGGAATAAATTCCGGTATGTCTGTCCATGATAATAGCTTTTTCGTATTTTTATAGTGAATATTGACGATTGTTGTCAAACCTCCATATTATAGAATGAGTTTATACAAAAGGAGGTTTCATTATGTGCTGCTGGAATAATTGGGGTGGCTGCTGCCGTTTTCGCGGATGCTGCTGCAGGTGCTGCTGCAGATGTTGCTGTTGTAACCGCTGGTTCTGGTAAATAAATTTACAGAATAGGCATGAAAAAATCCGGCATCCAAAAGGACGCCGGATTTTTTTGCAAAGCGGGCTGAGCTAACGGAAAATTGCAAATTTAAAGTCTTCGCAGAATATCGCCTGTTTTCAGTCCATTCTTTTTCGCGGTTGCATTCCAAAACGTATGGGTCGCCATAAACTTCCATGCAGGACGTGGGAAGTTCGGGCTGACAAATACTGAATCGGCTTGGGTTCGGGTTTGTATGTTCTGTGCCAAGCTGTTGATTGCATCACCTAAATTTTTAAGTGGGCCGTGGCCAAGTGGAACTTGCTTTACTTCCCCTAACATTTCACCCGCGCCATGGCAAATTGCCTGCCCGAATTGAATTCCCGCCCGCAGACACCAGTTTTGTAGAATTTCCTGCGCCAGATGGTTTTGGACTCCCTCATAAAAACCGTTGTTAATGATTGCATAAACATAAAGTTCTTTTTTCGGTTCCAGTTTCAGGTATTCTTCCAACGCCACAAGCATTCGAAACAAATGCGACGGAATTGCGTCTATATAAAGTGGAAACGCAAGAACAAGCGTGTCCATTTGGCAAAGCTCACGGTACTGGCTGTCAGCCAACGGCTTTTTGTTCAGCTGGTAATGGAATATTTCATTTCCGGAGCAAACGAGCGGCTCAAGCTTTTGGAGCAAATAATCCGAATTGCTGTTCCCCAGCTTTGGGCTTCCGTGTATCATTGCAATTTTCAATTGAATTCCTCCTTTACGCCTTGAAGATCTTTATGGAAATAAACCCGATTTCCTGTAGAGTACAAATTTCTGCTGTTTGCAACAACCAATTGCCCGGCGGTCTTTTTCTCTTTTTCGGTAATGTCGTTCCCGTAAAAATGCACCGTCAGCGCGAAAGAGTGGGCGTAACGATTTTTATGGTGCGTTTCTCCGCTTTTGGTTACGAAATAAGGCAGCAAATAAGAAATACTGCGATCCCATACATTCCGCACAAAAGGACTGTAGCTGCCGTAAACACATTTGCTGATGACAGTGACTTCATCGCATTTTGACAGCAGTTCCCCCATGTTCCGATAATCGTCTTTTACTACACACTTTCCCGGCGTTTTTACCCAACACCCAAAACAGCCAATACAATTGCGGATTGTTCCGTTGTCGGAAATTATGACGGTTTCGGTATCCGGTTTCAAATTAAGACCCGCAAATTCTGTTTCGCTCAGGTCATGTATTATCATTTTCATTTCATTTCTCCCCTTTCAGTCCTCGCGCCGCTATTTTTGTAAAAATTTTATCCCAATTTCCTGAATAATGAATTCCGCTGTTGGTAAGCAGTGCGGAAACGCCATGTACCACCGACCACAACATAGTCAATCTTTCCGAATACTCCTTTTCTGGTAATTTTACGTTTTCAAAAAACCGGTACGCAGTCGTGCGGAATAATGCAAAAGGCGGATAATCGCTTTCATTTTCATGGTCCAAGTCAATATGCAGGCCGGAATGGTAAAAAAGGAACTGAAAATACTGCGGATTTTCCACGAAGAAGTCGATGTATGCACTGCCTAGAAGAGTAATTGCGCCTGGGCTGTTCTCTTGGCCGCGAATTGCTGCGTGCAGCTTTTCCATAAAATGCTCTGTTACATGCTCGCCCATTGCGCTGATTAATTCATCGACATTTTTAAAATGGCTATACGGCGCCGCGTTTATCACACCGCATTTCATCGCAACTTTACGCAGCGAAAAATTTTGAAACCCCTCTTCATTAATCAGTTCAATCCCGGATTCAATCAGCTGATTCTTTAAATTCCCGTGATGGTACGGTTTTTCTTCCACAGGACAGTCTCTCCTTTTCATAATCTTAACACTGTAAAGATAATAGCACACAATCTTTACACTGTCAAGATTAAACTTTATGGTCACATATCAATATCCATTATGTATAACAAAACCATGAGGGGTACCGTACGATGCGGTTCCCTTCATGGTTTTAATTTACGGCNNAAAGATTTGATTTAAGCTTTATGCTTCTTCATAGCAAACAATTGGGGTTCCCTCTTCTATCTTTTCAAAAATCGTTTTTGCCAAATAAAACGGTGCGTTTACGCAGCCGTGCGTGCCGCGCTGTTTATAAATTTCGCCCCCGAACGAGCTTCTCCAGCTGGCATCATGCAAACCGATGTTGCCATAAAAGGGCATCCAATACGTTACAGCCGATTCATAGCCCTGGCCGACTAAGGTCGCGCCCTTTTGCTTATAATTGAGCATATACAATCCGGTTACCGTTGACCAGCCACGATAAGGATTTCCCGTTACGACTGCCCCGCCGACAACCAAAACCCCATTCACGTAAAACCACACATGCTGCTTAGTAATGTTGATTTCCAGATAGGTGCTTCCAATTTCATTTTCTCCCCGCGAAAACGCTTTTTGAGAATAAACCGGTTCTTTTGTTATTGTGTCGCCTTGGATGATGTTTTCATACAGCGCTTCTGATTCTGAATTCTGATCGATTTTCCAGCCATAAAGGCCTCCTTTTACGGTGACCGTTTTCCCGGTTGACGTTTTGAAGTCTCTTGCTGTGCCGACGGTATCATACTTCCTGCTTAAATCAGAAACATACTTTTTCACTGCCGTTTTGTTGATTACAACATCCAAATCACCGTCAATGCCAAGCCATTTATTCACTGTGCTTCCATTCAGTATTTCGTCTTCCGAACCAAATCTGTACGTAATTTGAGTGGATGCGTACTTATTGAGTAAATTTTGGGTGATATGGGTTTTAAAAGAATTTAAGGTATAAGTCGGATTTTCATAACACTGATTTTCCTCCAAATCAAAATGTGTACATCCGTTTTCAATACTCCTTTTCACAGCCTGAACTAAAGTGGTTTTTCGGATTACAGTTCCATACACCTCTTTGACCGGTTCATAGGATCCGTTCGAATATTTAAAACTTACATTCTTTGGTTGAACAACAGGCTCGGTAAGGCAGTTTAATGCATTGATTTGACGGATTAACCGCGTCTCATCATAGCTGTACAAGGCGTCCATCTCAAATCTCTGTTCTTGAAACAGAGAGCCAACCCATTGAAACGAGTTTTGCAGCTGATATATTTTGGGAATTTCATTTTCATTCAATTGCAATTTTATCTCCTGCCCGGATATTTTTTCCGTTCCGCCGTTCCGTTCGGTTAACTGCAGCTGGTACACTCCTGTATAATCCCTTATTCCCTGTGCTACTGAGTTTTTTGATTTTAAAGATACATTCACTCCGTTTATTTCCGTATGCAAAAAGAAATGGAAACAAAAGTAAAGTGATATAATTGAATAAAGAAGCGCAGCGGAAACCGCCAAAATCAGGATATTTACCGCTGCTTTGCTGTGAAACAGCTTTGCTCTGTTAAAATGCTTCATATAGTTACTCCCCGCCAATCAAAACGGATTCGTCAAATCATATGTATGCATTTACACGTTTAAAACTTTGTCCGGCGATTGGGGAAAGAAGAAGCTGCCATTTGGCTCGTCCGCCTGTCAGCCCGATGCCATACAGGCAAATCTATCCTCCTTTTAGCTTGCATTTTGTATTCACCATGCTATGATAAATAGAGAATCCTGTCAAATTATTTCTATAAAGACTTATCTTTACGCAAAAAATCTTTTTGAACGAAAACGATAAAAACAAGATAGAGGAGAATCCGTGTGAAAACAGACCGACTGCTTGAAATTATTATTTACCTGCTAAACCATGAAAAAGTGACGGCAAAACAATTAGCCGACCGGTTCGACGTTTCTGTCCGGACAATCCAACGGGATATTGACAGCATTTCACTTACCGGTGTGCCGGTTCTGTCGGTTACAGGGATTCAGGGCGGTTATTCCATTGACCCCGACTATAAAATCAGGAATCATTTTGTCGGCAAGGAAGATTTTACATGGATTATTATGGCGCTAAAAAGTTTGAGCACAAGCTATGAAAGCGGCCGGCTGGAATCTATTCTGGAAAAATACCGATCGTTAAACACAACGAAAGAGCCAAGCATTTTTCTGGACTATAGTGTAACAAAAGAAAATTCGAACGTTCTGCAAAATAATGAGACCATTGAAAAGGCGATTGCCTGCTCGTTCCAAATTCAGTTTGACTACCGCAATGCCGAAGGTTCTGTGTCGCACAAAACGGTTTGCCCTTTGGCTTTACGATTTAAGTGGTACGCATGGTATCTGTTTGCCTTTGACCCCAAAAAGGAAGCATACCGTACCTATAAAGTAGCCAGAATTACGGCCCCGGTTGTAACTGAAAGTTCTTTTACGCCCCCCGAAAACGTAGAAGAATTACTTGTGGACAGCGAAAAAGCGTATCTTCAAACCTGTGAAAACATTGAGGTTTGGTGCCGCAGGGACGGCATTCATGAACTTGAGGAATATTTTCCGGGGGAATGCAAAGAACTGCTGAAGGACGGCGGCTATTTGCTTCACCTGCATGTGCCGCCCAAGGAAAAACTGTGGCAGGCTCTGCTTCTTAACATGGGAGAAAAAGTAAAAATATTAAGCCCCGACTCCTACAGGGATTTATTGATTCAAACCGCCAAAGGATTTTTATCAAACCATGACACACTTATGTCGTAATTATTGTGTTATGATGTGTAAAACATCAAGGAGGAATTGAAATGAATTCATTTTGCACAGCACTGATTGCGGCTCAAAAAAAACCCATTATTCCGGAAGAACAGAATCTGTTCGGTCAGTTTGTAGGCGACTGGGATTTCGACTGGTATGACCGTGTTGGGGAACATGCAGGCCGGCATGTAAAAGGAGAATGGTTATTTTCTTGGGTTTTGGAAGGAACCGCCATTCAGGACCTGTTTATTTGCCCTTCCCGAAAAGAACGGCTGACCAACAGCCAGCCTGACAACGAATACGGAACCACAATTCGAATTTATAATCCGAAAACCAACGCATGGGATATTTTCTACGGCTGCTCCGGGGAAGCAACCCGACTGGAAGCACGAAAAGAAGATGATAAAATTGTACTTACGGAAACCAGCCATAAAAAAATGAAATGGATCTTTTCCGAAATGACAGAAAACTCTTTTCACTGGGAATGTGTCTATGCGGACGACGGCGTGAATTGGAAAACCTACCGGGAACTTTACGCAGTTAGGCAGCCGGCATAAAACAAACGATAAAAACCGGATTATGCGCAGTTCAGTGTTACTCTGAACTGCGCATAATTTATTTAAGCAAGAAAACACATTTATGGTATATCAATATAAATTTATTGACAATCGATATGTAATATGATAAATTAGAGATAAATTAATTGACAGAGGTGTTTTTATGCTACGTAAAATGAATGTAACAAGTTCAACACTGTTTTTAAGAATGTCCGTAATTTTAATTGGCATTCCGGTTCTTGCTTTATGCATCTTTTTGGTGCCTGAAATAGCAGATTACGCGGCAAAATTATCTTCGGGCGCCACATACGTAAAATATCTTGTTTTTCTCGATTTATATGCATCTGCCATTCCTTTCTATTTTGCATTATATCAAACCTTAAGGCTGTTAAACTACATCGATAAAAATACGGCTTTTTCGGAACTGTCAATTAGAGCGTTAAAAAATATAAAATACTGCGCAGTTTTATTCAGTATTCTGTACATGGCGGCAACGCCTATTTTCTACCTTATGGCTGAAAGCAGCGACGCACCGGGAATTCTTGCAATTGGACTGGCAATAATTTTTGCATCCCTTGTAATAGCTGTTTTTTCGGCAGTTCTTCAAAGACTGTTAAAACAGGCTATCGATATAAAATCGGAAAACGATTTTACTGTCTGAGGTGATTCCATGGCAATACAAATTAATTTAGACGTTATGTTAGCGAAACGAAAAATGAGTGTGACCGAGCTTTCGGAGAAGGTGGGAATTACTATGGCGAACCTGTCCATTTTAAAAAATGACAAAGCAAAAGCCATTCGGTTTTCTACTTTAGAAGCAATATGCAGCGTTCTGGACTGCCAACCCGGAGACATTTTAGAATATAAAAAAGACGATGACACAGAAAAGCGCTAACCGTACTGAGTATTTTAAATGCCCTACAAACCGGATTGGCTGCCGGATGCCCGATAAAAAGCAGGCACCGGATTGCTCCGGTGCCGAACTGGTTGAGAAGTTTTAATAAAATTATTTAAGAACCATTATTATTATATGTCGCAGAAATGAAAATGCTCTATTCGGTTCGGCATTTGAAATATCTATTCTTTATTTGGCTCATAAAATTGGAGTGAGAGGTTCCTTATGCAGCGGGCGGATTGATTTTTCCATATTTTGTGCTATAATAATATTTAACAAAGTCACGAAGGCTTTAAAAGATTCACCTTTTCATATCAAAACACAACCATGAAGGGATGCCGTACGAAACGGCTCTTTTCATGGTATTTTTTTGTTTAGGGGGGAATAAGAAAGGGTTTAAAAGCGACCAAAACTAATTTAGTTAGGGAGAGATTATTATGAAGAGATCAATGACCATAAATTTGACGGGAACCGCGCTTTGTATNNTTGGGATTGTACTTCCCACCTTTTTTCATATGATTGGCGCCGGGCCAACGTTTTTGCCAATGCATATTCCGGTTTTGCTTTGCGGCTTTCTTTTCGGGTGGCCATACGGCGTGGTATGCGGACTGATCGTTCCCCTTTTTTCATCCGTTCTTACCGGCATGCCTCCTCTTTTCCCAACGGCGGCTGCCATGATGCTTGAACTTTGCGCCTACGGTGCCTTAACAGGCCTTTTTTACCAAAAACTTCGCTGGAACGTCTACCCCGCGCTTCTTTGCGCAATGGCCGGAGGGCGGATTGTTTCCGGTCTGGCAAACGCGGTGTTTATGAATATGGCAAGCAAGCCGTACGGCTTTGCCGCATTTATTTCAGGCTCTTTTGTCGGGGCGGTTCCGGGCATCGTAATTCAGGTTATCTTGATTCCCATTCTAATACTTGCTTTGGAAAAAGCAAAAATGATACATAGAGAAAGAGCGTAATAACAGAATGAGCGAATATATGAACACAAGAAACGAAATAAAGCAGTTTTTTGATGGATACGCGGAAAACTGGGATAATAACTGTAAATACAGTAACGAAAAAATCGCGGCCATTGTCACCCTGGCGGGAGTGACGAACGGTTCAAAGGTGGCGGACATTGCCTGCGGAACCGGTGTACTGTTCCCGGAACTGCTTTCACGCAACCCTGCTTCTGTTTTAGGAATCGATCTTTCCGGCGAAATGATCGCCCGTGCGCGCAGCAAATCGAACGATCCCCGCTTGCATCTGCTTGCGTCGGATTTTTTTGATGTAACGGAGACCGGGTTCGACACGGCAATCCTATTCAGCGCTTACCCCCATTTTCCTGATAAAACCGGACTTGCAAAACACCTGTCAAATATGTTAAAGTTTGAAGGTAGATTCATCGTTGCCCATTGCGAGGGAAGAAATTCCATTAATCATTGTCACTCGGGCAAAACGGTGAGCCGGATTTCATGGCCGTTACGCCCCGCAAAAGAGGAAGCCAACGCATTCCGCCAATATTTTCATATTGATATGCTGGTCGATACCCCTGAAATTTATCTTTTTTCCGGCACAAAAAAATCGACTGCGGAGGATTAAGCAATGCACGAACTTCCGGTTGTACTCGACATCGTGAAAGTTATGGATGAAGAAGCGGAGAAAAACAAATTCCAGAAAATTACGCAAATTAATTTGGTAATTGGCGAGCTTTCGTCCATTATTGACGAGTCGGTACAAATGTATTTTGAAGCAATCGCAAAAGACCACCCTTGTGAAAACGCGAAGCTTACTTTTGAATTTCGGCCCGCTATGCTGAAATGCCAGCACTGCGGAAAAGAATTTCCACATGGAAAAGATTTTCAATGCCCGGACTGCAGCGGAGATTCGGTTCTTATCAAAGGAACCGGTCATGAGTTTTATATCCGGTCATTTGATGGTCAATAAAATAAAATCAATACAGGCAAACAGGAAAGGTGAATTACAATGGAAGTCATTATTATGAAGGAACTACTTGAGGGAAATGAAAAATTAGCGGAAGAAAACCGTAAGTATTTCGCTGACCGGCATATATTAGCCGTTAATTTGATGGGTGCACCCGGAGCCGGAAAAACAACCCTTATTTCCGCAATTGCAAAGGAACTGAAGGATATTCCGGTAGGCGTGATCGAAGGCGACATTGCCTCTTCCATCGACGCAGAAAACCTGGAAAAGCAAGGGATTCATTCTTCTCAGATTAACACCTGCGGAGAATGTCACCTGGATTCCCGTGTTATTCGTGACGGTGCGGATCAGATTGATATGAGAAATGCAATTGTATTTGTTGAGAATGTTGGCAATTTGATTTGCCCCGCTGAATTCGACTTAGGAGAACACGTTCGCCTGCTTGCCGCAAGTGTTCCGGAAGGGGATGACAAGCCGTTCAAATATGTTCCCATGTTCAGCTATGCGGACGCAGTTGTACTGACAAAGTCCGACCTGAAGGAAGCGGTTGGCTTTGATCGTGAGAATTTCATAAAAGGACTTCATGCCGTTTCACAGGCACCCGTATTTGATGTTAGTCTGAAAAAGGGCACGGAACCTGCGGGAATTTCCGCAGTTGCAGACTATTTAAAGAAAAAGTACGAAGAACTTTATAAGGCGTAATAAGACAAATTACAAAAAGATCTCTGCCGAAAAAATCGGCAGAGATCTTTTTTGTTTTCATCTGTTTGTCAATGCTTTATTGTCACGTTCCGTACGCCCGACTAAACCGGTATTGTCCGCCGGAATTTAAAAATCAACCGAATTAATTGACCGACCGGCATTCCTGCGCACATTTTTTGCACTCTGCCGAACATTTTACACAAGGAGCATCTTTAAAAAGCCGGCACTCTGCCGCGCATTGCTCACAAACTGCAGCACAGATTTTACATACGTCCACCGCGTGGGAAGAGTCTGCCGCCATAAAAAAGAACGCCAGGTTACATATGCCAGAACATTCAAAAAGCTTAGCAATACATTTTCTTCGGTCAGCGGCATTAGGCTCCTTAAGGCACATTGTTATACATTCCAAACATACTTGTGCACAGCGGCCGCATGCTTCCATCCCGGTTTGGTCTTTATTACTTAAATTTACTATTCCCATCTTACTCCCCCGCTTATCCGACTATATTGTTTCCGATATTAGGAGGAAAATTTATGAGGATTACTCTGTAATTTGAAAAACCGAAGTAAGACTTCTATAAAGAGGAAGATTTATTGGAAATTATTGTTCGTTGAATGAAAATTTTGCTAACCGTATAATAAAGCCTTAATAACCAGCATGCTGCCATAAAAACAGTGCCTGGTCATTAAGGCTTTTTGTAAAGATAAATTTTCTGATAACCATGCCCATTTGAGTATTAAACCCGATACACGGTATGATATGATAAATTAAATAATTACTATAATTTAGGAATAGAATATAGTTAGTTATTATAATTATACCGACAAACTGCCCAATAATAACAAAGATTAATTGTTAAATTCCTTTTCTAGACTAAAAATACATTAGGTAACGCTTGGTATCACAAATTGCGGCAAAGCAGTTTTTTCATTTGATACAGAAAGGATTTATTAACCGGTTTCAGCAATAGTTCAATAAATTTATAAGGAGTTTTCTGCATGTTGAAAAATATGAAGATCGGCAAAAAATTAATATTGGCATTTATTCTAGTTACGTTAATCTCAAGCATAGCAGGTATTGTCGGACTTACTCAAATGACCCGCATGAACTCAAGTTATTCCGGCGCCTTATTGAACTATGGGTTTTCACAAGGCGATGTTGGCCGTTTGAGCTCGGAATTTAATAACAGCCGTTCTATTTTAAGGGGAATTATTATTGCAAGTGATAATCAAACACTTCAAACCGGAGCTGACAATTTGGACAAATCAGGAACCGCTATCGATCAGGATTTGGCCGCAGTGCAAAAAACGTTGGTAAACGAAACGGAAAACGGCTATTATAATACGATAAAAAAGAATCTGGACTTATATAAGGATTTGAGGTCACGTGTGGTTGCCCTTGCAATGGAAAATAAAGATACGGAAGCAAATACACTTTTAACGACAGAGGGCGCATCAATTTTGGATCAAACAACGACATCTATCAGCGCATTGTTTAATGAAAAAACAATGGTTGGCCAACAACTGTCTTCTGACCTTAACACACAATCAACTGAGGCAACCCTAATGATTTTTGGTGTTATACTGCTTGCCACGATACTTTCGGTCATTATCGCCCTAAGTATTGCAAGGGGGATCAGTAAACCGGTCAAGGAAATGGCGGCAGCTGCAGAGGAAATGGCAAACGGAAACCTCACAACAAATTTCAATATCAATTCAAAAGACGAAATAGGCCAGCTCGGCACAGCATTTTCCACGTCATCTGCATCAATTAAAGCATATATAGCCGACATAACGGAACACCTTGCAGAAGTGGAACACGGAAATTTGGACGTACCATCTAAAATGAAATACATAGGCGACTACAAAGATTTAAGCAAAGCATATCAAGGGATTCTTACCTCCTTAAACGAAACAATCGGGCAAATCAGCCAAGCCGCGGAGCNNAAATCAGCGAATCCTCCAGTGAAATTAGAAAAATTTCCAAAACTATTGAAGATATCGCCTTCCAAACAAACATATTAGCACTCAACGCAGCCGTTGAAGCCGCGAGAGCAGGCTCCGCCGGCAAAGGGTTTGCCGTGGTAGCGGACGAAGTAAGAAATCTTGCCACGAAAAGTGCGGATGCAGCAAAAAATACGACGCACCTTATTGAGGAATCAATGATGTATGTGGAAAACGGTACAAAAATTGCGGACGAGACCGCAAAATCACTTCTTAATTCTGTGGAAAATGTGAAAATCGTTTCAAATTCTGTGGGGCAAATTTCTCGGGCTTCCAGTCAGCAAGCCGGTTCGATTGAGCAAATAACCCTTGGTATAGACCAAATTTCAAATGTGGTACAAACGAATTCCGCTACCGCGGAGGAAAGTGCCGCAGCAAGCGAAGAACTTTCCGGGCAGGCACAGGTGATGAAAGAATTGGTTGGAAAATTCAAATTAAGAAAAGAGTACAAAACAACCGATTTGTGATAAATTAACATTGAACTAAGGTGCTTTGGCTTTGGATTATCATCAAAGCACGGGCACAGAGTGACGCCAATCGCATGGTTGGCGTCACTTTTTGTTTATCGATTATCGTTTATCTGCCCTTTACGAAAAATCAGGGCAACAGTATGAATATGGAATTGGTTACCCTGGCGTTCAACAGGAAAAAAACTTATACGTTCAGCTCTATCATTTTTATCAAACAGCTTTCACCAGCGACCAGCGGTCAGTACAGACAAGCTGACGTAAATTACATAATACTTTTATTATTAAGAGCCGCCAAATTTGACGGCTCTTATTTTTGTCGCTTTAGAAATCCGGAATGGTAAAAATTGAATAAAACAGTATGAATAGTTACGCCTTGGTAAAAAATAGAAGCAAACTTGCTATGAGCAAGAAAGCACTTTGGCCACGATATTTGAATTCTTTATATTTATAAAAGGTGTTGTTCTATACTATGTTAACCGATATTTTATACTCAGCAGCAAGAACCGTTTTCGGGTTTTTACTTCTTCTGCTCACAGCCAGAGCTATGGGACGAAAAGCAATATCCCAAATGACTTTTTTCGACTTTTGTGTGGCAATTACGCTTGGTTCTGTCACCGCAAATATTTGTTTTGGAGGGAACAATTCCTTTTATGTGTCCGTCACAGTCCTGATTACATTGGGCTTACTGGCGGTAATTACCGGATACCTTCATATAAAAAGCCTGAATTTTCGAAAACTTGTAAATTCAGAGCCAATTGTTTTAATTGAAAATAACCAGATTGTAGAGGCAAATCTGAAAAAATTAAGAATCACGCTGACCGATCTTACCTCTATGCTGCGTGAAAAAAATGCTTTTAACATTGCCGACGTTTATTTTGCGATACTTGAAAATGACGGAAAAATATCGGTGCAATTGAAAAGTGATAAAAACCCGGCCACTCCGTTTGATTTTCAAATTCATCCACCTGAAAAGGGCTTGACCAAAGATATTATAATAGACGGCCAAATTATGTATGAGAATTTGAATGCGACTCCGTTTACGGAAGCCTGGCTTAACAATGAACTGAAAATGAAAGGATTCAATACTATCCAAGAGGTTTTTTTTGCATCTCTTGNNGTAAAGGCAAAGAGCTACCTGGAGAACACGGAATTGAATGAGGTGGTTTGAAATGAGCAATAAACAAATAACTCAAATTTTGCTGAGCGGCGTTTTGTTAATCTTTATCCTTTACTTTGTTTTTCTTCACTTTTTCGTTTTTCATGTGAGTCGCTATTCAAACACTTTGGACAGCATAACGAGCAGTGCACAGGTTGAAGATTGGGATACTGCCGTAACAAGTTTGAATCGCTTTAAAACCTATTGGGATTCAGCACATTACTACATTGAATTTAATAATGCGGATCAAAATTACTATAGCATGGATTCAGATATAGCTGCCTTAGAGGCTTCCGTCCATAATAAACAGAAGTATGAAACGGATCTTTACGTAAAAAAAGTAAAATCATTGATTGAAGATTTTAAGGAAATAACACCTGAACCATAGAAGGAGATTATATGAGTACTGTCATTTATATTTTCCGCTGCATTTTAATGCTTTGCATCACATGGTTAGGAATACGCATGATTGGAAAAAAGTCTATTGCACAAATGACCGGATATGAACTGGCCGGAATTTTGCTGCTTTCAACCGTCGCGGCAGAACCGCTAGTTTATAAAATTGCTTCCAAAGCAACAGTTGGCGTGCTTACACTGTCACTGGCCACTTTATTTTTGGGATGGTTGTCATTAAAAGAAAAATTTTATAATATTGATTCAAAACCAAGTATTATCATTTCAAAAGGGCAGATTTTAAAAAATGAACTGAAAAAGAATCAAATGAATCTTCCTTTTTTAATGTCTCTTCTCAGACTAAAGGGATATTCAAAGCTGTCTGAAGTCGAATACGCGATTATTGAGCCGAATGGGAATGTGTCTGTGATTCCGAAATCACAGGAAAGACCTTTAAAGACAAAAGATATGCAAATTCAAACACCTTATGAGGGCTTATCTTTGCCGCTCATTATCGACGGTCGAATTATTATGGATAACTTAAACTATGCCAAATTAGATAAAAAATGGTTAATGAACCAATTGAAAACAAATGGGATCCAGAATGCGGAAAATGTTATGGTAGCCGAACTAGACAGCCAAGGTTCGCTTTATATTTGTAAAACCGATGTTGCCGGGAAACAGCCGAAGGTCATTTAATAAGACAAAGGTTAAATAAATGCTATACTCCATTTAAAAACCGCAATCACAAAAAATGTGATTGCGGTTTTGCAGAACAAACTTTATGTTTGCAGCAGGTAAATATAATGGTTTGCCTCACGAAGCAGATGATCGGTATAAAGCGGCGACATAATTGCTCTTACTTTACATTCAATCAGCCCCTGCGTGGTTTTTGCCTTAAACTCGCTGATTTGCTTTGCATCGTTCAAGTCTTCTGCGTTTTGCATTCCCGAAGCCGAACTCTGCATCAAAGCATCATAAAGACCGACAAATTGATTGGCTATATTAAAATAATCTGTTTCGGTCGGATCAAACAAACCGCGCATCGACTTTGCATGGTCCGACATATTCGTATTCCAGAATTGGCGGTAATTGCTGTCGACCGTATCATTTCTGGCCTGCAAAGCGTTTAACACTTCAATATATTTCAGCGCCTCCCGCAAAATATGATCCAGATCGGCGGAATATAAGAAAGTAAAGAGTCTGCAGGATATTTGGTTATTAAGCAGTTCGGATTTAAACCGGGCAAATGAGGACGTTAAATTTAAAATATACTCATTCAGTAAAGAAACTTCCTGTTCCTTCTGTGCGTCGAACACTGAACCCGGATTCAACGGTTCAATATTATATTCCATCATTGTAAGATTCCGGTTAACTTCAATTCCGGTAAGCTGCTGAACCGCATGTTCTGCCGCTTCTGTAAATCTTGTATAATATTGTCCGGACTGCAGCGCCTCTTTCGGAATAGCTCCGTTGGCAATTCGAATTGTGTCTGCAAAAAGGCGGTCGTATTGCTGCTTAAATTCATCGGCCTGCTTTGCCAATTGCTCATGAATGGGAGGAATCGAGCTTTCAATAAAAATGGCATGTTCTTTCATAATTCTAACCCAGAAAAGGTCATACTCCAGGGACATGCTTATGTACTTCTCTCTTTGCAGCATGGGCAGTACTCCTTACTATTTTATTCGGCGACTGGGTTTATTCCTAACAAAAAATATATGATTCAGTTAAGATAAATATTCAGTTTTGTGCAAACAGGGGTGGTTGTGCAGATGTTCTGAAGCACAATTTACAGGACATCTATTGATATAGATGTCCTGCTTTGTTATACTTGTTTTCAGACCTTTATAGGACGATTGGAAACCGGTTCTCTTATTACAACAAAAAAGGATGCGCAGCAACTATGAAAGAATATATTGTATCGTTCTGCGAGGAATTTCAGTTCCCCGCGGAGGCTACAGCAGCGTTACTCAATGCGTTTGAGAAACTGACGGAAAACCCAAGTGCGATGGATTTGTTTCAAACCCAAATTGATTTGTACCGCCACGACGAACTGACTGACTACAACGAAGCGCTTAGCCTTGTGAACAAAGCCTCGCAATTGTCAGGAGCTAACCCTTACACGGTATTTCTGCTGTTTTATATTTGCCTTTCCCAACACACAAGGGAGTTGTATGAACAAAAGAAAATTGACTATTCTATTTTTTATCATTCCATGTCAGATTTAAAGTATAAACTTTATGAATGCCATAAATTATACGGAGTATGGGGCACCTTTGTGGCAAATTGGTTCCCAGGATTTTTTCAGCTTACCCGGTTTGCTTTAAAACGTCTTCAGTTTGAAACGGAAATATTTCATAATACATATTCAAATAACGGATACACCCTGAACCCAGGTGACATAGTTCTCAATGTACATATTCCGTCGGCAGGGCCTTTGCTTCATGAAGATTGCCTTGAATCTTACCGCATGGCGTCCGCGTTTTATAAGGACTTGTTTATTCAGAAACCGACTGCGTTTGTGTGCAGTTCGTGGCTGCTGTTTCCCTCGCACAAGGAATTCCTTCCGGAAAAATCGAATATTCTTACTTTTATGAATGACTTTGATATAATAACCTCGGGTCATTCTGAAGACCAGGATGTTCTGTGGCGCATTTTCTATAAGGAATACACGGGTAATGTCGATGAATTGCCGAAGGACACTTCATTGCGGCGCGCTTACATTGATTGGCTGCGCAAAGGCAACCAACCCGGGTATGGCTACGGAGTGTTCCTGTTTGACGGAAAAAACATTCTATCATCCCCAAAGTGAAAATTCGGAGCAGGAATGGTTTGGCAACCGGAACACAGCCAGCCGTTTGTTGACGAAGGCCGGCAGCGCGGCGGTTCCTGTTTATAAGAGAAACTTTATACATGCAAATCCCCTCCAATAATTATCGGAGGGGATTTTTGTCGTGAAATCAGGAGGAAAATTAAAATTTATTGCAATAAATTGCCGCATCAAATATAATAGTGAAATAATGATTCATGCGCGACCTCCTTTAATTTAAGCGGAAGGGATTGCAATTTTAATGCAAAACAGTTCACTGAAAAAAACACTGACATTTGTTGAAGCGCTGGCTATTGTTGTAGGCATGATTATCGGTTCCGGAATCTTTTTAAAGCCCGGCGTTGTTTTAAAGGATGCCGGTACACCGTTTTTAAGTATTTTGGCTTGGGTGATCGGCGGTATTATAACCCTGGCTTCCGCCCTGTCGATTGCTGAAATTGCCGCCGCAATTCCGGAATCCGGCGGACTTTACACATACTTATCGTCGCTTTACAGCGACAGTATCGGCTTCCTTTTAGGTTGGGTACAAACCATGATTTCCTACCCTGCCTCTGTCGCCGCACAGGCGATAGCGTTTTCCATATACGCGAAATTCTTCCTCCCCNNCCATGAATGATTTTCAGCAGAAGCTGCTTGCCGTCGCGGTTTTAGTCTTTATATTGTTCATGAACATTCTGTCCACGAAATACGGCGGCGTCATTCAGACTCTGGCGACAATCGGCAAGCTGATTCCAATTGTTGCAATCATTGCTTTTGGCCTTGCGTCAAATATTGCGCCCGGATTTAGCGGCGTTGCACTTTCCGCGGCCGGTTCATCCGGCTTTGGCATGGCAATACTCGGTACGTTATGGGCGTATGACGGCTGGATCAGCGTGACAAATGTAGCAGGAGAATTAAAGGATCCGGTAAAAACCTTACCCAAGGTTATTTCATTTGGGGTAGTTTTCGTGATCTTTGTTTATGTCATTTTCAACCTGGCTATTTTTAAAGTTCTTCCCGCAAGTACGATTGCTGCATCCGCAACCCCCGGTGCAGACGCGGCCAAAGCGATTTTTGGGAACGGCGGAGGCGCCTTCCTTACTGCCGGTATTATGGTCTCTGTTTTTGGTGCGCTCAACGGCTATTTAATGACCGGAGCCAGAGTGCCGCAGGTTATGGGCGAAAAAAGGCAATTTCCGTTTTCGAATGTACTGGGGCGAATTCACCCAAAACTGCAAACGCCTGCCAACGCCCTGATTTTTCAAAGTCTTTTGGCTGTCATCTATATTTTCTCGGGAACCTTTAACACACTGACCGATTTGCTCATTTTCGTTCTGTGGATTTTCTTTACCATGGGAGTTTTCGGCGTCTTTATTCTAAGAAAAAAATCCCCTTCCAAAAAGGGAAATTACAGGGTACCGTTTTATCCGATTACGCCTGTTTTAGGGATTGTGGGCGGTTTATACATTCTTATCAGTACCGTAATTGCAGACCCGGTGCGGTCACTCGTCGGTATTGGTATTACACTTATCGGTTTGCCCGTGTTTTTGTATCTTAAGAAAGCAAAAGCATAATGTTCTTTGTTTCAACAATTATCGTTTATCCAATCCTCTCTGCAGCACAATAATATAAAATAACCCAATTCGCTGTTTGCGGGGAATACATCCAACCGAATCTTTGCTATAATTTTTTCTGTTAAGGAGGCATCTATTATGAAGCAGGTTCAAATAGGAAAATTTATAGCCGAGCTGCGAAATGAAAAAGGTATGACTCAAACAGAACTAGGTGAACGAATCGGCGTTACAAACAAAACCGTTTCTCGGTGGGAAAACGGAAATTATATGCCGGATTTGTCAATCATTCCATTCCTTTGTGTTGAGTTGGGTGTAAGTGCAAATGAACTTCTTTGTGCTCAGCGTATAGAAGATTCAGAATTTAAAGTAAAAGCAGATGATAATTTAATGGAAACGCTGCATCATATGAAAAAAATGAAAAAAGAAAATTCGATCATTGATTTTCTTATTGGATCCGGTACCGGGATTGTAATTTCATGCCTGTTTTCGCCCTATTCTACGATAAGAACCGTTGTTTTACTTGTTGGAATTGCAATGATTGGAGTAGGTTGGTTTCGAAAATCAAGGTATGACAAAAAGATTTTTCAATACTTAGGAGAACACAGCAAGGAAAGCTTTAGTGAAAAGCAGACTTGAGAATTGTTGCGGCAAAGCAATCTGATTTGATTTTCTGTGCTTATTTTTATACGGTAAGCCAGAGAAAATAAATTACACCCTTTGTAGTGCCGATATTTCTGCAAAACAAAAGCCGATAACTGTGAACTTCCTCACATGTTATCGGCTCTGCGTCTTAGCGTCTGGCTCTTGAGTAATTGATAGTTTCAGTTGTTTTACATTAATGATTGTTTCCCGTTTACACTTGGGACAAAACAGCGGAAAATTTTCAAGCACCGTATCGCCCCGCACTTTCATCCGTGTTTTACTGCCGCAAATCGGGCATAGAATCCACTCGCACAAATCTATCCTCCCTTTCCCTGCATGTTTTGTTGACCATTTCGTCTGAATTACTGACAATATTAAGCAGCTTTCCGCTTGTATGCGCGTATGGCAAAAACGTACGCAACAATCAGAATCCCCACGCACCATGCGAGTGCAACCCAAATATCGTTTCCGACCGGCTGCTGCGCGAGCAGAGAACGAATTGCATTGACAATTGAAGTGACCGGCTGGTTTTCGGCAAAAATCCGAACCGGCCCCGGCATGGAAGCGGTTGGAACAAAGGCAGAACTGATAAACGGAAGAAAGATAAGCGGGTAGGAAAAGGCGCCCGCGCCGTCTACTGATTTCGCCGACAATCCGGCAATCGCTGCAATCCATGTTAAGGCCAGCGTAAACAACGCTAGTATGCCGGCTACCGCAAGCCATGATAAGATTCCAGCCGACGAACGAAACCCCATAATCAGCGCCACAAGAAGGATGACAGCCACCGAAATGGCATTGGAAACCAGTGAAGTCAGCACATGCCCCCACAAGGCAGCGGAACGCGCAATCGGCATGGAGTGAAAACGTTCGAAAATACCGCTTTGCATATCCATAAACAGACGGTAAGCTGTATAAGCGATGCCGCTGGCAATTGCCATGAGCAAAATGCCGGGCAGCAGATAATTCACATAGTTATCTGTGCCGGTTTGAATTGCACCGCCGAACACATAAACGAAAAGCAGCATCATTGCAATTGGAGTGATGGTAACCGTAATGACGGTATCCATGCTGCGGAAGATATGGCGCATGGAACGGCCAAGCATAACGCTCATATCGCTAAAAAAATATTTCTGAATCAGTTTCATTTACTTTTCCTCCTTTTTGCCGATGAGTGCGAGGAATATTTCTTCTAAGGTGGGCTGTTTTTCCACGTATTCCACCTTTTCGGGCGGAACTTTTCAGCTCTGCAAGCGTACCGCTCACAATGATTTTGCCCTCGTGCAGAATGGCAATTTGATCGGCAAGCTGTTCCGCTTCCTCCAAATACTGCGTGGTCAGGAATACCGTAGTACCGCCCTCTGTAAGCTCTTTGACCGTCTTCCAAACCTCAATGCGCGCTTCGGGGTCAAGCCCTGTGGTCGGCTCATCAAGGAATATAAGCTGCGGTTTTCCCACAAGGCTCATGGCAATGTCGAGCCGGCGGCGCATGCCGCCTGAATAAAAGGATACTCTGCGGTCAGCGGCCTCGGTCAGGCCAAAACGGTTCAGCATATCGTCCGCAATCTGTCGCGGATTTTTAAGGTGCTTTAACTGAGCAATCATAACCAGATTTTCCCGACCGGTCAAAATTTCATCGACAGCGGCAAACTGTCCGGTCAGACTGATGGACTGCCGCACACAGTCCGGATTTAATGCAACGTCAAACCCATTGACAGCAGCGGTTCCCTCATCCTGTTTCAGCAGCGTGGTAAGAATTTTTACAATCGTTGTCTTCCCCGCACCGTTGGAACCGAGCAGGGCGAAAACGCTGCTCGGTTCCACATAAAAATCCACGCCCTTTAGAACTTGTGTGTTCTGAAAAGACTTTCGCAGCCCTTTTACTTCAATTGCTTTTTCCATCCCGAGTTCCCCCCTTTTTATCTATACTCTTTTTTATTGCCTTGTTCACTTCCTGATTAACCGATTCCTGATAAATGTCAGTGTAAGTTTTTGAATCCTTAATCAGGTCGTCACAAAAAGCCGCTACGTCACTGCCCGTTACCTCAAGCACGTCTTTACCCAAAGCCGCACTTTCCTCAAAAAGCTCGATTATGCCCCAGAGCAAACCTATTCCGTCGGCCAGCTCGACCGGGCCGACCTTATAGAAATATCTTTGAATCTCTTTATAAACAATCTGATAATTTTTCGGGAGGGCTTTGACTCGCGCCACATGAGCCCGCCATTCTTTTTTGCCTTCAATCATACTTTGTATACTCATGGTAGTCCTCCTATTTTCCTAATTTTTGGGCGATATTACGGTTGAGCTGCTGGCGGCATTTGTCACGATAAGACTTTGCACCTTCTCCCCCGGCCAGCGCGGAACAAAAGCCTTTAATATCGTCACCCAATGCTTCCTGAACACTCTGCCCCTCCGCTGCTGTTTCTTCCAGCAGACCAAGTACACCGTCAAGAATGGGCATGATGTTGCGGCCGGAAAAGTTTGAGTGCGACCAAAGATAGACACTAATTTCTTCCCATGCCGCCTGGTAATCCGCCGGCAGTTTTTTGATCCGCGATTGAAACGATTTTAATTCTTTCGTCATGTCGCTGCCGGTGACTTTTTCCAAAAAATTCATTCCTGTCTCTCCTTTAACTCATAAATTCTAGACGCGACAAATTCCCACTTTTCCCAGAACTTTCGCAGTTCCTCGCGCCCTGCGTCATTCAACGTGAAAAATTTTCGCGGAGGACCCATATCGGACGGTTTTTTTGTAATTTCCACAAGCTTGCTTTTCTCGAGCCGGACCAGAATGGTATAAACGGTTCCATCCACAACATCGGAAAAACCAAGGGCGTTCAGCCGCCGTGTGATTTCATAACCGTAGGTTTCCTTATGGCTTATAATTTCAAGAACACAGCCTTCCAATACCCCTTTTAACATTTCCGTCAGGTTTTCCAGCGTTATCACTCCCTTACTACTTTGTATCACTTGTATGCAGTATCACTTACTACTGCTATATAGTAACACTATGTAGCGGAATTGTCAACAGCCCCCGCAAAAAAAAAGAGCACCGACCTAATATACATTGATAAGAAATTTAATTTAAAAATTACTTTGACAGATAGAATAATCTGTGCTATTATTGTTCTATCAGATAGAGCTCTATGTGATAGAGCTCTATCACACAGCATTATTTCTGCACGCGCCGAAAGGAGGCACGTTATTGATTAGCAGCGACATTATCAGAGGGCACCTGGATGCGATCATCCTGCGGCTGATTTNNCGAAAAAGACCGATACGGCTACGAAATTTCCAATGAAATTGCAAATCGCACCCACGATGAATTTCAAATCAAGGAAGCAACACTCTATGCAGTTTTTCAGCGGCTGGTGAAAAAAGAACTGATTGAATCCTATTTGGGCGACGTTTCATTCGGAGGAAGGCGACGTTACTACCGCATCACCAGTCTTGGCCGGGCTTACCTGAACGAAGAAATTCGCAACTGGCACGATGCGCGCAATATTATTGATATTTTTATGGAGGGTGTGCAATGAACGAAATTGAATCGCATATTAATCGACTGTTCAGGGGGATCCCCGAAAGCACTCGAAAAGAAGAAATCCAGCTTGAAATTACCCAAAATCTTAATGAAAAAGTAGAGGACCTTATTTCTCAAGGGCAGTCACGGGAAGAAGCGGTCAAAAAGGCGATCAATGACTTTGGCGACATCGATGACCTGAAAGAGGAACTGGAGAGCAGTGCGAAGCTTGCAAAAAGCAAAAGGCTTGGCATTTCCCTTGCTTTTTCGGTCTGGAGCGGAATCCTGATCATTGCTCTGTTTCTATTCATCAACTTTTACTATACCCCGAACATTATCTGGTTTGTTTACCCTGCCTTCGCGGTAGTCTGGGCGCCAATGGTTCTGTTCTTTCGGTGGCTCCGCGAAAAAAAGGAAGTAAGCGTCAGTTTTGAATTCTCAATTTGCGGCTTTCTACTGATTACGGCCATGTTTCTGTTTATCAACCTGTATTACACGCCGAATATTATTTGGTTTGTCTACCCTGTGTTTGCAATTATCTGGTGGCCGCTGGCGATGCTCTTCCATCGACTGCGCCAAAAAAGCAAGAAGGAGGATGGATTCTATGACTAAAACAAACCGCATATCGGGAGACCGCCGTTACCGCATTGCATTTTCGCTTGTCGGCAGCCTGATTACCATCCTGTTTTTCGCATTCATTAATTTTTCTACGAGCGCAAGTTTCCCGTGGTTTGTGTTCCCGACCTATGCGGTGCTCTGGTGGCCGATGCTGACCATTTTTGCCGGCAGAGACTCCATGAAAATAGTTTCGCTGATCGGAAGTATTCTGACAATTTCTCTGCTGGTTCTCATCAATTATTTGACTTCATGGAATTACCCATGGTTCCTCTTCCCCTCCTTTGCAATCCTCTGGTGGCCCCTTGCCATGTTTTTCGGGAAAGGGCACGGAAAGACGTTTTCCGTCATTGGCAGTATCGTGATTATTGCGTCTCTGGTAATTACGAATTATGTCACTACGCCTTTGATCCTTTGGTTCTATTATCCCGCGTTCGCCGTTCTCTGGTGGCCCCTCAGCATGTTGCTTGCAGGCCCACGCACCATCAAAGCTTACTCAGTTGTGGGCGCGCTGATACTCGCCGTCTTTTTCGCTTTTGACAACCTGAAGGAAACTCCGTCCTGCCCGTGGGCATTGCTGACTTATTTTCCAATTCTGATGTGGCCGGTAGCAACCCTGCTTGGCAATCGGTTAGGGAAGCTGAATATTGCGCTTCTCGGCAGTTTTATAGGCATTGTTTATTATACGATACTAAACATTTATGTTTTTTCGGGGTTCCCGTGGGCTATTTTCCCCGCTTACGCTCTGCTGTGGTGGCCGCTTGCCATCGCTTTTGCAAAGCGGAAGTACCGCTTATTGTTTTCCGTCGCCGGCACCCTATTAAGCGCAGCGCTATTCATCGCGGTCAATATCATTACATCCCCGAATACAATTTGGGCTGTCTACCCTATTTTCGCAATTCTGTGGTGGCCGCTTTCCACTTATTACTTCGTGTATCAACGCGATAAAGCTTACAAGAAAAGTTGATTTCCCCAGATAATTATTAGAAACCAAACTAAGTCCGCATTTGAAAAAGAGGGATACTTCATGGAAGATTATGTCCATTTTTTCGGCAACACAGGGAGCAAGGATTTGATATTCTCTAATACACTCCAACCCGGCGGACTATACCTCTCCCTAAATGGGATGACATTCTTCATTACGGAAAGAGGTACGACATTGATTGTAATACAATTGCAAAAAGCCCGTCGGAGTAACCGACGGGCTTTTCATTGTTTATTCGAACTGTTGCTACTTAGCCCGTTCTTTAAACAAAGCAAAAACGGACTGCAGAATAATAAAGACACACAGCAGCGCCGCGGTGGCAATGTTCGCCCAGCTGGACAAAAGCTTGCCGTTTGTCCCAACCAGCGTGCTAATCGTGCCGGTGGTCATTACGCCGAAAAGAGAGCCTATGATATTTCCGACGCCGCCCGTCAGCAGAGTACCCCCGATAACAGAGGATGCAATTGCAGTCATCTCAAGTCCCTTGGCCTGTTGAACAGAACCGGACATCGTGTTCAGCAAGTAGCAAATACCGCCGACAGAACACAGGAAAGAGGACAGCAAATAAGCCTTCAGCTTAGTTTGCCTTACATTCAAACCCATCATTCTGGCGGAGGATTCCCCGCCGCCTACGGCGTACAGCGCACGACCGAATTTCGTATATTTTAGAACGACAAATATAATGACGACAACTGCTAAAGCGATAATAACAGACGGACGAATGAACGGGGCAATCACCATTCCGTTTTTGTTTGTGTAACCCAAAAAATCGGGAAGATTAATTTTAGCATTGGCCCATGCATAGAATTGGGCATTGGATTGCTGCGTGATGGATATTTGCTGCGTGCTGATAACGGCTGTCATACCGCGCGCAAAAAACATTCCCGCCATGGTTACGATAAACGGTTGGATTTCAAGATACCCCACCAGAACTCCCTGTACCAAACCGAAGACAAGACCGATTCCCAGTACGAGAAGAACCATTGGAATAGCAGGATAACCTTTTATCCCAAGGGCAACGGCCAAAAACATGCAGTCCATCGCAATTAGAGAACCGACCGAAATATCGATTCCACCGGTAAGCATCACGCATGTCATGCCACAGGTGACGCAAACCAGACCCGCATTGGTGATCAGCACATTCAAAAAGGTTTGAAAATGTGAAAAGCCTTTATCACTATAAATGACACATCCTGCGGTATACATCACCATAAAAAGGACGACCGTAATCAAAACCAGAACCGTACTGCTTTTGATCCGAATGCGTTTTTTCATGCGCCCATCACCTCCCTTTCGGCCGGAGTGCGTCTGCTCATCCGGTTTGAAAGCCATGCCCGGAAAACAGGAGACTGCACGGCAACGATAATGATTNNACGATGATAGCTTTGGCCACCGGTGCCTGATCGGTGGAAACGCCGACCGCCAGCAGAGTCGTATTAATTGCCTGAATGGTGTAAGCGCCGACAATAGAGCCTGCCATGTTGAATTTTCCGCCGGCCAGGCTGTTTCCGCCCAGCGCAACTGCCAGAATCGCATCCAGTTCATAGTAAAGCCCAATGTTGTTGGAATCGGCGGAATAAATGCGGGACGAGGCCACAATACCGGCAATGCCGGAGCATAGGCCGCAAAGAACATAACATAGAAAAATAACCTTGCCTGAATTGATGCCCAGCAATCGGGCCGCCCTTTTATTAATTCCGACCGACTGAACATAAAGACCGAGAGAAGTTTTTTTGAGAGCGGCCTGCGTGACCGCTATTACAAGAACCGTTATGAAAATAGGCGTTGGAATGGGGCAGCCGGGAATAAAGTTTCCCAAATATTTATAGGGTTCGTAGCGAATATAGGTAATTTGATTGTTGCAGAGCAAAAGACCGATTGCCCGTGCCGCCGTGAATAAAATCAGTGTGGCGACCATGGGCTGTATCTTCAGCTTAGACACCAGAGCACCGTTAAATACACCGCACACACCGCCCATCAGGATTCCGCCCAGAATGCCGACCGCCATGGGAAGCATCAGAGTATTGGTGGTATTAACGCCATAGCCCGCCAGCAGCAAGGTGCAAAAGCACGCGGAAAGGCTCATGACAGAGCCCACGGAAATATCGGTTCCCGCTGAAACTGCGATCACCAGTGTCTGTCCTACGGCAAGAAGAGCAATTTCGCTGCCTCTGTT
>DFRY01000019.1 GCA_002378845.1 Ruminococcaceae bacterium UBA3451
TTACGGTAAAGTCATAACACCTGATAGTATAAACCAGTAGAAAACAGATAACTCATGACAATCGAAATTTCGGAAACGTCCGAATTCGGCAGCCAGTTGTTCTTGGTAGATAAGAAATGAATCGCTGACCACAAGATCGTCAGAATGAAGCAGAACAGAGCCGAATTACGCGGCACAACGGACTTTTCCCCATTATGAACTAATTTGGAAGCGAACGGGAACATTCCGCTGCCGCGCAGTGCCATAGAATAAGGAAGGCGAATATAACCGAGCACAACACCGTTTACCGTGCCCATAACCGCTATAATAACAAACACCAATAGAATCCGGCCGCCTATACCGCCCAACAGTTGGTCTGCCACCGCGTAAACGTGGGCGTCCTGCAATTCCATAACCTTTTGCGGGCCAAGGTAAGAAGAAACACCGACAAAATAAAGAACGTATGCCAACAATATGAAAATCGGCGCGACAATCAGCGCACGGGGCAAATTCTTTTTGGAATCCTTAATTTCAGGCGCAATTGAGGTGGAAATCGTCCAGCCGTCAAAAGAATACGCAACGGGGCCAACTGCGGCCAGCCATGCCGTATTCCCCAATGTATGCGCCGGTATGTTGCGGAACCCTTCGGCAGGATTGCCGAAAATCAAACCAAAAATCGCGATAATAACGAGAGGAATCATTTTGCTGACGGTGGAAAAGCTTTGGAACCATCCGCCCAGTCTGGCGGATGCCCAGTTCAGTACAAATGAAAATGTAAGATACGCAAGCCCAATTCCCATTTGAAGCTCCAGCGTACCCGGCCAGCCAAACAGAATGCAGGTGTAAATTCCCACCACCCATGCGACAACCGCCGTGATCGTCGGGTAATAGATGAAAATCTGAAACCAACCCATGCCGCAGGCAAACCGCTGACTTGAAAACTCCTCCATGTACGTAATCAGCCCGCCGGGCTTGTCCGTACGGGATGCCAGTTCACTGATGCAAAGCCCTCCGAAAATAATACCGGTCGCGCTTAACAGAAATACCACTACGCCAAGAAGCACGCTTCCCCCTGTGGCAATCAGAATATTATCGCTCTTGAAAAAAATTCCCGAGCCGATGCAGATGCCGACAATCATGGCAATTGTAGTAAACAAGCCATAATTTCCTTTTGTTTTCTCCATTCTTTCTTCTCCCTATGGTAAATTCACAAAAACAGTATTTATTGTAACACAGCCGGACGAATTTTAACAGAAGAATTTACAGAAAACAAGCCCCCTGAAATCAGGGGGCTTGTCGGTCATTTTTTTTGCGGCCGGTCACAGGACCGGCATTGTGCACATTGGGAGCAATCGCCGCAGCAGCTGTGCTTATGTTTTAAGGAATACCGCACCGCAAGCACAACCAAAACAGCGATTATTGCTAAAATAATATAATCCGCTATCTGCATAAATACTCCATTCTAATTCTACCGTTACCGGTAAATCAAAGCACCAATATGATAAACCAAAAAAGCTACAATCCACGCAATGCCGCTTTGATAAAGCACCATTGCAAACGCGTTTTTCACACTGTTCATTTCGCGTTTGACTGCGGTAATGGCCGCAACACAGGGCGTATAAAGCAGCGTAAAAGTAAGGAACGACCAGGCTGTAAGCGGCGTAAATAACGCAGACAGTGCAGCCGGTAAATTTGAAACGCTGGTGCCGGTTAAAACGGCGAAGGTGCTTACAACTGCTTCTTTCGCGGTAAAACCGGTAATTAACGCGGTAGAAGCGCGCCAGTCGCTGAAGCCGAGCGGCACAAATACCGGGGCAATCAGCCTGCCAATACCAGCCAGCATACTTTGGGCGCTGTCGGCCACAACGTTCAGCCGGGTGTCAAACGTCTGCAGGAACCAGATAATAATGGTCGCCATAAAAATGACGGTAAACGCTCTGGTCAGAAAGTCCCTCGCCTTATCCCAAATCAGCAGCGCTACGCTTTTTGCGCTTGGCATGCGGTAATTGGGCAGTTCCATAACAAAGGGTACCGGCTTGCCGTGGAACACCGTGCCCTTCAGCACCAGTCCGCTGATAATCCCCATTAAAATGCCAATGACATACAGGGCAATCATCACCAGCGCACGGTGGTTCGGAAAGAACGCAACAGTAAACATTGCGTAAATCGGCAGCTTAGCGCTGCAGCTCATAAACGGCGTAAGCAATATCGTCATTTTGCGGTCGCGTTCGCTCGAAAGCGTTCTGGTTGCCATAATAGCGGGTACCGAACAGCCAAAGCCGATCAGCATGGGGNNGGCCGATTTTACGAAGCAGTTTGTCCATGACAAACGCGACGCGCGCCATGTAGCCGCTGTCTTCCAGAATAGAAAGAAAGAAAAACAGCACCACGATAATCGGAAGAAAGGAAAGCACGCTGCCCACACCGGCAAATACCCCGTCCACCACAAGGGACTGCACCACCGGATTAATACCGTAAGCAGTCAGCCCGGCGCTTACCAGATTCGTGACAGAATCGATTCCAAGGGAAAGCAGGTCGCTGAGCGCACTGCCGATTACCCCAAAGGTCAGCCAGAAAATCACCATCATGATCAGCAGGAAAATCGGAATCGCAAAATATTTATGCGTCAGAACGCTGTCAATTGCCACGCTGCGTTTATGTTCTTTCGATTCCCCCGTTTTCACAACGGAATCCCTGCACAGGCCGTCAATAAACGTGTAGCGCATGTCAGCAAGGGCAGCTTCGCGGTCCGTACCCAGTTCGCGCTCCATTTCCGCCACACTGTGGCCGACCATGTCCTTTTCATTGTCGGAAAGGCCAAGGGCGTTCATCATGGGGTCGTCGCCTTCCACCAATTTTGTGGCGGCAAAGCGGGCGGGAACTCCGATTCGCTCGGCATGGTCTTCTACCAGATGGGCAATGGAATGAATTGCCCTATGTACCGCACCCGAACAGAAATCCTGCCGTTTTGGAATTTGTTTTGCTTCGGCAGTCTGAACCGCTTTTTCAATCAGTTCGTCGATTCCTTCATTTTTGCTGGCGGAAATCGGAACAACCGGAACGCCGAGTTCCTCCTGCAGCTTTTCTATTTTAATGGTTCCGCCGTTGGCGCGAACCTCATCCATCATATTTAATGCAATTACCATGGGAATATTCAGCTCAATGAGCTGCATGCTCAAATAAAGATTGCGCTCAATATTGGTTGCGTCAACAATGTTAATAATTCCGTTTGGATGCTCTTTTAACAAATAGTCGCGTGTAACAATTTCTTCGTTTGTATAAGGAGAAAGCGAATAAATTCCGGGAAGATCAACCACCGTTACGCCGCTGTAACCGCGAATTGCACCGTCCTTCCGTTCCACCGTAACCCCGGGGAAATTGCCGACATGCTGGTTTGAGCCGGTCAGCTGATTGAACAGCGTTGTTTTTCCGCAGTTCTGATTGCCTGCAAGCGCAAAAACCATCCGCTTACTCCCCCTCTATCTCAATATTTTTCGCGTCGTCGATTCGCAGGGTAAGCTCATACCCCCGAAGGTGGAGTTCAATCGGGTCGCCCATCGGCGCTACCTTCCGCACCATTACTTCCGTATGCGGCGTAAGCCCCATATCCAACAGCCTTCGCCGCAATGCTCCCGCGCCGTTCACTGCGACAATTCTCGATTTCTGCCCAATTTTCAGTTCGTTCAGCGTCATAAATTGCCCCTCGTCCAATCTAATTTCGATAGGAGAACCATGTGTTAGCCTTTGCTAACACCACATTATATTCTATAGTTCCACCCCTTATTTGTCAAGGAAAAATGGGCTTTCCTGACAGGGCACCCAAGCCAATTAAAGTGGCGAAACAGGTGAAATTTCTATGGAAAATGACTGATGCTGTCCACGCAGCTCCATACAGCATATGCACCGGCCCCCGAAAACTGCACAAAGAAAGGCCGGGCACCCGATCTGTGGGTGCCCGGCCAATATTTTAGGACAAATCCAGCGTATCAAGAACTTCCTTCAGCGCTTTCGCCGAGGCCAGCAGTTTTTCCTGCTCTTCCCCGCTAAGCGGAATATCCAGCACCTTTTCCACACCGGCGCTCCCGACAATAGTGGGCACCCCCATGCAGATATTTTCCAGGCCGTAATGACCTTGAATCAGGCTGGAAACCGGAAGAATGGAGTGTTCGTTGCGCTGAATGCATTCGGCAATGCGGCGTACCGCCATAGCGATTCCGTAGTAAGTCGCGCCTTTGCGTTCAATAATTTCGTACGCACTGTCCCTCACTTCTTCGTACAGCTTTTCCATGGTTTCACGGTGGTGGTAATGTCCGCACAGCTCGCAGAACGAATCCAGATTAATCCTNNCATCGTAGCTTCCGGCGTAAATTTCCATCGGCCTTGCAAACGGCATGCCGTGGCTTAAATCCATCGCTTCGCCTTCCGCTTTGTCATGATTTGCGTCAATCAGCACCAACTCGGAAAAAAGCCCGCTTTCCACCAGACTGAACGCAGAGCTTGCACCCACAAAACCGCAGCCGATAATCGCACATTTTCTAATATTAACCATAATGTCACCATCTTTCTTTGGTAAATTGATTTACCCATTTCGGGCATGTATTACTCGTATCAGTTTATAAAACCCTATATCGTAAAATTTCCATTTTTAAACACAGCAACTTCTTTGCCGTCCTGCGTAATTCCCACAATGCTCATATCCGCGCTTCCAAACATAAAATCACAGTGAATTTTGGAATAGTTCGAACCAATTTTATTCAGTTCTTCGCGTTCCATTTCGGCACCGTTTTTCACGTTTTCCGGGTAAGATGCGCCCAGTGCCAAATGGCAGGAAGCATTTTCATCAAACAGGGTATTTAAGAACAGAATTCCGGAATTCGAAATTGGGGAATCAAAAGGAACAAGCGCCACTTCGCCCAAATAGCAGCTTCCGTCATCAAACCCAATCAGATTCTTCAAAGTATCCTCTTCTTTTTCCGAAGCAAAATCCACGACCTTACCGTCCTTAAAATCAAGGTGGAATCCGTCAATCATTTTGCCCTGGTAGCTGAGGGGCTTTGTGGCGTACACACGCCCGTTCACACCGAATTTGTATGGCATGGTGAACGCTTCCTCTGTCGGAATATTCGCGTTGAAAACGGCGCCGTTCTTTGCTGTGGTACAGCCGCCTTCCCAAATATGATTCGGAATGAGTTCCACCGTTAGGTCCGTCCCCATCTTATTTTCAAAATGCAGCGACTTAAAGTTGTATTTGTTCAATGTTTCGCAGTGACGTAGCATATCGTCGTTGTGTTTTTCCCACTCCGCTACGGGGGCGTTATCCTCCGAAATGCGCACGCTTGTCAGCACTGCAGCCCACAGCTTTTCCAGCGCCGTATCGGCGTCATCATTTGGAAACACCTTTTTTGCCCAGGCAACCGTTGGAATGGCGACGATAGACCATTGACCCAGATTTGCCATGGTATAAAACTCAAACGGTTCGAACGCGGTTTCCTTTGCCATTCTGGCTGCCTGCATCTTTTCGCCGTCAATGTCGGCCATCAGACCGGGCGTTGCCGATTCAATATAAAGGAAACAGCATTTCTTATCAATGCAGTTTTTCTTCTGTTCTATCCGCCAGGGAGCAATGCTGCTTAACGTTTCCGTACTTTCATTCTGATAAGCAAGCTTTGTGATTGCCTCGTCGTTCCAGTTCACCAGAACTTCGCCTGCACCGGCTTTATAAGCTTCCTCTACACACATTCTTGCAAAGTACGCACAGTCGACCGCGGCGGAAATTACAATTAGCTGCCCCTTCTGTACGTTTACACCGATGCGCACGGCCAGCTCCGCATATTTTCGTAATGTTTTTTCTGAAACCATTTTTTATCCCCTCAACTTTATCCGATATTTTTAATTTTCCTTATTATACCACATTTATACTGAAATTTGAATTAGCTATTGCTAACTTAATCCGATTTTTTGCAAATTTTCTCCTAGGCGCTTCAGGTTGGCCCGGCGTTCCCGGTAATCGGGCAGTACGCTTTCCACCAGTTTCCAGAACCGTGCGGAATGGTTGTGTTCCACCAAATGTGCCAGTTCGTGTACTACCACGTAATCAATTTCTTCCTGCCGTGCCATGACCAGCTTCCACGTAAAATTCAGCCGGTTCTTCCCGGAANNTGTTTGCCGAACCAACACGAACCCCGGCAGGCACCCAGCCTGTCTGTTTGGAAAACGCTTCGACCCGCGGTGGAATCACCTGCTCCGCAAGGCTTTTATAAACCTGAACCAGCTTTGGTTTCAGCGTTTCATACGCTTCGTCGGGCACAATGAACCGGCTTCCGTCAAAACCTACTTTCGTTCCGTAGACAACGGGGTAAGCTTGTCCTAGAAGCGGAAGTACGGAACCGGCGGCAACCCGAAATTCTTTCCGCAGTGCATCCCGTTCGGCCATTTCACCGGACTTTTCCGCAATCCATTCCCGCTTTTCCCAAAGAAACCGTTCAATAAGCCCCTGTGCTGCCCGCAGCGGAGCACGGACAATCACGCTGCCGTCTTTTGCAATACAAACGGCAATGGTTTTTCGCCGTGAACGGATTAACTGATACTCCATGGATTTCTCCTTTGATATTTGTTTCATAAGGTAATGTTATTATGGCAATTTTATTATATTATGATTCCCTCAAAAAGGCAACGGCCGCCCGCCATGCGGACAGCCGTTGTATCGTTTGCTGTATTCGTATTATTTTTGCCGAAGCATACTTTTGCTGCCGAAATAGGTTGCAAGGAAATACCCGCCGTAAACAATAAGGAATAAAGCAGCGGTAGCCAGCGTGGTATTTAAAATATTCAAGTGCCCGAACTGAGCCACCACCATGTTGGCAACGTGAATCCCCACAACGGAATGAACAATTGCAAGGGAAAGCGGAAGCATAAAGTAAATTGCAATTTGGGTAAACAAAGAACGGTGAATCATCTTTTCTTCCGTACCAAGCTTTTTCAGCAGAGCGTAACGCTCCATATTATCCGACGCTTCGGAAAGCTGCTGCAATGCCAGCACAGCCGCGCTGGTAATAAGGAACACAAGCCCGATGTAAAGTGCAAGGTAGGAAATAATGGTTTTCAGCCCAGCCGCCTGATCATACACATGCTGTTTGGTTATTTGCATTTGGAACGGTTTTTGGTCGTTGTGCGAATCGGTATCCGGATAAACCTTATCGAACGATGCGAGAAACGTCTCGTCGGTAACGTTTTGCTTATACTGAATATTCAAAATGGAATTCATTTTCTGCAAACCGGTTATGGCAGAATCCGGTACAATGAGCGTGCCGGTATCGGATCGAACTGCGTTGGTTTGATAGCTGTTTTCTAGGAGCTGCGTACTTTGCGCGCGCAGATTTTTTCCGTTGAGCTGAACCGTACCCTTTGTATTCAGAAAATAAGAAAGCAACGGCTGCACTTCACTGTAATTGCAGTTAATTAAAAACTCATCCTCTTTTAGGGAAACGGTCGGTCTTCCCTGCAGCTGCATCGCCTTGTTATAATCGCTCTGAGTAATAAGGGTGACTGTATCGGNNAATTAAGTCGCCGTATTTTAATTTCGATTCATACCCTGTAATTTGGGCGTATCCCCCCACCAGGTTAAAATCCACACCCTGTGTAATCATTTGCTTCGCAATGTCGTCGCCAAGCTTGTTGCGCGCCAAATCATTCGGCCCGTAGGAATAATAATACCAAAACGAAGCGTCATACGGTGTAGAGGCCTTTAAATCTTTTGTCAGCACATCCGCAAGCCCCATGCCGGTGGAAAGCGTGCCGATGGTAATGAGCAGCATAATGCAAATGACGGACATGGACACGAAGGTCGTGTTGATTTTGGAATTGATTTGCCGCAGCACAAACATATTCAGGTTACGGAAATACAGCTTTTTGTTTGACTTAACCACGCGAAGCAGAAAACCGGAAAGCGAAAGGAAAAACAACAGGGTGCCAATGCAGCCTAACACAATAGAAGCGGTAAATTTCCCGTTAAACTCAAACAGCCCGTTTTCAATGATCAGATGGTACGAAACCGCAAGCACGGCNNAAATAAGGAACAGTACCACCGACACCCAAAGCCGGCCCAAACGCAGCTTTTGGTTTTTCTTCGAAGCGTTAAGTAGGTCGATGAGCTTGTATTTTGAAATGGAAACGGTATTGAACACCATGACAATCAGAAAAATAATTCCGAAGTATATCATTGTTTTATAAAACGCCCCGGTGGAAAACACAAAGGTAAAGGACTTCAAATNNTGAAGCAAAAACCCCGACCAGAAGGCCGACTGCCAGCGAAACAACGCCGATAATCAGGGTTTCGAGCACAACAATGCGCGAAATTTTTCCTTTGTTCATTCCCAGCGTCATATAAACGGCCAATTCCTTTTTACGGCGCTTAATCAGGTACTGATTGGCGTACACCACCAAAAAGCCTAAAATTACGGAAATGAATACGGAAACATAATCAATTACACTTGTGAGCGTTTTCAAAATTTCATACTTTGATTGGCTGATGGAAAGCATGCTGGTCTGCGAGTCAATGGAATTGAACATGTAAAACAGGCAGCCGCCAAAGGTTAGGGTCAAAAAATAAACGGTAAAATCGCGGATGCTTTTGGTTACGTTTTTTAACGCCAGCTTATAGAACATTGGAATTGTCACCTCCGAGAAGCGTCACAATTTCAATAATCTTATTAAAGAACTGCTTTCGCGAATCGTTCCCGCGAACCAGTTCGTTAAAAATCTTGCCGTCTTTGATAAACAGAATGCGGTGACAGTAGCTTGCGGTAAACGCATCGTGCGTGACCATCAGAATGGTGGCGCTCAAGCTGCGGTTCAGTGTTTCAAAGCTTTCCAGCAGCATACGGGCGGATTTGGAATCCAGCGCGCCGGTGGGCTCGTCAGCCAAAATTAACGCCGGGTTGGTAATAATAGCCCGCGCGGAGGCAACCCTCTGCTTTTGCCCGCCGGACATTTGGTACGGATATTTTTTCAGCACATTTTCGATTTCCAGTTCCTTTGCCACCTGATGAACCCGCACGTCAATTTCCCCGACGGGGGTTTTAATAATGGTGAGCGCAAGAGCGATATTTTCGTATGCGGTCAATGTGTCAAGCAGGTTAAAATCCTGAAAAATAAATCCCAGCTGTTCGCGGCGAAATTTCGAAAGCAGCTTGGAACTGAGCTTCGTAATATCCTTTCCGTCAATGAAAATATGCCCCGCCGTTGCGGAATCGATGGTGGAAATGCAGTTGAGCAGCGTGGTTTTCCCGCTGCCAGAGGCGCCCATAATCGCAACAAATTCGCCCTTACTGACATCAAAGCTGATGTCGTCAACGGCTTTGGTTACATTGCCCTTGTTCCCGTAATATTTTTCGATATGTTCAACGGATAAAATTTTCTGCATAATATTAACTCCTTATCAAGTTGTGAGTTCAGTATAATACGATGCAGCAATTGCCGCCATTGATTTAACTTACGGGAACCTTACACTTTTGTAAGGAAGCTAAACATACATATTACTTCGGGGAAATACAATAGAAACGGTGGTGCCCGTATTTTCTTCCGAAACAAGGGATAACCCCAGATTCAGCTTGTCACAAAGCTTTTTGCACAGATAAAGTCCGATTCCTGTGGATTTTGCGGTTCTTCTGCCGTTTGTACCGGTAAATCCCTTATCAAATACGCGTTCCAAATCCTGTTTGGGAATGCCGATTCCATTGTCGGAAATAACCAGCGTGACGCTGTTGTCGTTTTGAAGCCCGATGATTTCTATTTTCGGGCTGCTGCTGCGGTATTTCACCGAATTCATCAGGATTTGCCCCAGAATAAAGTCCGTCCATTTGCCGTCGGTGAACACGGTTTTGTCCAGCCCGTTTGTCTGCACGCTGATTTTTCCTTCAATGAACATAGCTGAATTTTTTCGCAGAACCGAACTGACCAGCTCTTTCAGCGTGATTCGCTTTATAATATAATCCTTTTCTACCGTGCTGCTCCGGGAATAAAACAATGCCTGCTCTACAAAGTTTTCGATTTTGACCAGTTCTTCATACAGGTTGCGGGTGACTTCGTTTTGATTGTTCTCGATAATCAGCCTGCTGGAGGAAATGGGCGTTTTTATTTCGTGTACCCATGTTTCAATGTACTCCCGGTACTCCTGCGATACGCGGCGGTATTTCGCAATTTCGTCGTTCATGGACTTTTCCGCGGCTTTTGTCACTTCACAAAGCAGTTTTCCTTCGTAAAAAGACGGTTCCTCCGTCATTTCCGAAAGAAGGTACTTGCGGTCAAGTTCCTCCAGATTACGCATTAAATTGTTATAGAAAGCGCGCTTTTGAAAAAACTCAAACAGCAGCGCGGCAATTTGCCCCATAAGAAAAACGCCTACCACAAAACCCGCGGCATACCCGCCAACGCCAAGCGTGCGGAACAGGGCAACGCAAAAAGCGCAGGTCACCACGGAAGCGGCAATGGAAAACAGCTTGTCCCGTAAAAAGTCCGTCAGTTTCATACCACATACCCCTGCCCGCGTTTCGTAATCAAATATTCTTCAATCCCTATGCTTTCCAGCTTTCTGCGAAGCCGGTTAATATTGACCGTCAGCGTGTTATCATCGACAAACGCTTCAGACTGCCAAAGGTCGTTCATGATTTCATCGCGCGCAATAATTCGCCCTTTGTTGCGAATGAGCAGGCGCAAAATGCGCAGTTCGTTTTTGGTCAGCTCCACTTCTTTCCCCCGGTAATGCACAATGCGNNACATCCAGTTCCAGCCCGCGGTGCGTCAAAGTGCTTGCCGGCTCGCTTGGGTAAGCGCGCTTTAAAACAGAGGCAATTCGTGCAAGCAAAATTTGGGTATTGTACGGTTTGGTGACAAAATCATCCGCACCCAAATTCATGCTCATCAACTCGTCCATTTCACTGTCGCGGCTGGTGACGATAATAATGGGGATTTGCGACTGACGCCGGATTTCCCGGCAGATATAATACCCGTCGTAAACAGGCAGATTAATGTCCAGCAAAATCAGCTGCGGGTTTTGCCGAAGAATCACCTCCGGCATATGCGCGAAGTCATCCGATGAAAAACATTCATACCCGTATTTTTCAAGCAATATAGTCAGTTCATTTCGGATTTTGCTGTCGTCTTCCACGATAAAAATTGCAGCCATAATAACCCGCCTTTCTGTTACCGATAAAAACATTTCAGCCTTTATTATAGCTTATCCCCTTTTCCGGCGCAATAAAGGAAATTTCTAAACTCTCATTTTACATTTGGCAGTTTATAAGGATAAAAATGCATACTGCTGAATTCTGTCGAAATTGAATTTACAACGGTTCAATATCGTGATAGTATATTATCCAATGACAATTCAGCAAGGTACAGCGCATAGCAGATGAATTATAATTCACACCAGTTTGGCGGAGGGCAGTGAGCGGAATGGGCAAAGTAAAACGAATTTTATTGATTACAACCGGAGGAACCATTGCTTCGGAGCAAACCGGAGAGGGCTTGGCGCCAATGATGGACGGAACACGCCTTTCCGCTTTTTTAGACGGTGTGACTGCCGATTATCAAATTACAGTGGAAAGCCTGTTCCAGCTGGACAGTTCAAATATTCAGCCGGAAGAATGGCAGTGCATGGCCCGCGCGGTGGCGCACGATTACATAAATTACGACGGAATTGTGCTGACGCACGGAACAGACACCATGGCTTATACCGCTTCGGTACTGTCGTTCATGTTGCGCAATATTCCCATTCCCGTTGTCATAACCGGTTCGCAGCTTCCCATTGGGCACCCGCTGACCGACGGATTGGAAAACCTGCGCTGTGCGTTTGCCATGGCCGCTTCTGAAAAGCCAGGCGTCTTTGTGGCCTTTGACCGAAAGGTGATGCTCGGTACCCGCGCAGTAAAGGTGCGTACAACCGCGTTCGACGCGTTTGAAAGTGTGAACTGCCCCTACGCTGCAACGGTGGATTCGGGCGGACTGAATGTAAATGAGCATATTTTGCCGCAGCGGGATGGGGATTTTGCTTTGGAAGATCAACTGTGCAACGGCGTTTTCCTGATTAAGCTTACCCCCGGCCTTGACCCCGAAATATTTGACATGCTGCTGAAAATGAATTACAAGGGCATTGTAATTGAAGCGTTCGGTGCGGGCGGACTGAACTTTGTGCGCCGCGACCTGATTTCAAAATTACAAAAAATGGTTGAAAGTGGCATTGCCGTGGTAGTTTGCAGCCAGTGTTTGTACGAACGAAGCGATTTTACAATTTATCAGGCAGGGAAAAAGGCGCTGGAAACCGGAGTATTACAGGCTTTCGACATGACCACGGAAGCTGCCGTAACAAAGCTGATGTGGGCGTTGGGAAAAACAGATAACCCGGAAGAAATTAAACAAATCTTCTCCTGCAATTACGCAGGGGAAATCAGTCTGATATAAAGAACCCGAGCGAATCTGAACTTTGATTTGCTCGGGGCTTTTTTATGATTAAAAACAAATTAATATGAAAAAATAAGTTCAGAAATTCGCATTTGAAAGAGCCGTTGGGAAAAATTTTTCTGGTATTGTAAATAATATATAAACTTTCGGTTATACTGTTGACATGTTAATAATTATATAATATAGTATTTAATATTAGATGATAATATTTTTGTAATTACTAAAAAGGAAGTGCTGTTATGACTCAGTCCATTTGTGTGTTTGGCGATTCTGTTTCGAAAGGAGTTGTCTTTGACAGCGTCCATAAAAAATATATGCTGTTAAAAGACAGCTTTGTCTGCCTGCTGGAAAAAGCGGCCGACATTGCAATCAGCAACTATTCCAAATTTGGCTGCACCGTGACAAAAGGGGTTGAAATTTTAAAAAAGCACCAGAACGAACTTTCCAAATACGATTACACGGTATTGGAATTCGGAGGGAACGACTGCGACTTTGACTGGGCAAAGGTATCCGAATCCCCGGAAAGCGTTCACATTCCCAACACGCCGGTAGAAAAATTTGAAGCATACTATTCCGAGCTGATCGACGAAGTAAAGCAGTGCGGAGGAAACCCGATTTTGCTTTCTCTTCCGCCCATCGACGCCAAACGGTATTTTGCGTGGATTTCACGCGGGCTGAACGCGGAAAATATTCTTCACTTTTTGGGCGACATCGAATACATTTACCGCTGGCACGAAATGTACAATCTTGCGGTTTACCGCCTTGCCATGGAACATCAGGTTCCGATTATTGACATTAGCAGCGCATTTTTACAGACCGGAAACTATCAGAGCCTGATCTGCGAGGATGGGATTCATCCCAACGAAAAAGGTCATAAGCTGATCGGCGAAACCATCGCGCGTTACGTGCCGATGCTTACCGTCCGGAAAACAAATTTTGCCTCCTGAGTTTGATTTTATGATACAGAAAACGGGTGCCGTTCTTTCCGGACGGTACCCGTTTTTTTACCCAAAAAACAACTGATTAATCTTTTCCTCCACGGTTTCCAGTAATTCCGCATTGATTTTTACCGCATAACCGTTTTGCACCTCATCGTAATACCGTTTTGCCCTGCCAAGCTGCTTTGTCGCTTTGGCAATTTCCGATTTATAATCGGAGGTTGCCGCTATAAGCTCGGAACGGCACTTATCCTCAGTTTTTTCCGCAGAAACAACCGAGAGAAAATCAATTGGCTCGTCGCCCGGCTTTACCGGGAAATACAGCGAGGTACTGTCGAAAATACAAAGATCAAGTTCACGGAAAGTCACCAAATCCAAACTGTCCGGATTTATCGGATTATAGTACAGTTCCGCATCGAACCCAGCGGCAGCGGCAATTTCCGCGATTTGCTTTAAAAAAGCGGATTTTCCCCTTCCCGGTTTTCCTTTTATAAAATAGCGTTTTCCAAACGGCGCGGTTAGACTATCCACATAATCAACCGGCCCCTCTGCGGTAACCGCGCCATAGAAACGTTCAAACATCTTCCCTGTTTCTTCCGACTTGTTGTGATCGATGAACCGACCTGCCGTTTCAACAGCAAACCGGACAACATCCTCTGAATTTCCTCGGGCGGAATATGTTTTCTCCCATTTCTCATGAATTTCTCGCGCGGCGGCAAAATGCCTTTGTGCGGATGCCAAACAGGCGGACGTGCGGCCCAGAATGTCGTCGTTCAAAATTGCGGCAAGGTGATATTCGCTGCCGTCGTAAAGAGGATAGTTGATTACACCGGCCATGCGTTCCGGTACAATCACCCCCTCTAATGTATTGTCAAGCGGATTATGGATCAGCTCCACACGAAGCCCCTTATCCCGCGCACGGCTGCAAACCACTCTGATGATTCCGGAAGCGGCAACAGACGGGTAACCGCCCAGCCGGATTACGGAATTCAGCCTGCCGAAATTGGAGCGGAGAAAGCGGTCGGAATTCGGTAAACTGTTGGTATTAAGAAAGTAATTCAGTACGGCAAATGACAAAATAAGCCCCCCTTGCATGTTATTCTATCACAAATATATGATACCGTTTGCCGCACATGCATAGAAAAAGGCGGCAAGCCCGGCAACAGCCGGATTCACCGCCTAAAATCAACTGAATTTACTTCTTTTCTTTTTCAGCAATATCCCTTGCTACAACAACGCCCGTTACCGATGCCTGCATCAGACCGCGGGTAATTCCGGCGCCGTCGCCGATGGTGTAAAGGTTCTGAATCGGCGTTTCAAACTTTTCCGAAACAGAAACCTTGGAAGAGTAGAATTTTACTTCTACGCCGTACAGCAGGGTATTTTTTGAATACAAACCCGGCGCAAGCTTGTCGAATGCGCGCAGCGCTTCTACAATGCTGGTAAGATGACGGTGAGGCAGAACAAACGAAAGGTCGCCCGGAACGGCGTTTTTCAAAGTAGGAATCGTCGTAGATTTTTTTAAACGGGTGCTGTCCGTACGTCTTCCCAGAAGAAGGTCGCCTAAACGCTGCACCATAATGCCGCCGCCGGTAAGCATGTTGCCCAGCTGTGCAATGTAACGGCCGTATTCAATCGGCTGATTAAACGGCTCGGTAAATTTAGTGGAAACCAGCATGGCAAAATTGGTGTTCTCGCTGTGCTTGTCTTCGTCCGCATAGGAATGGCCGTTTACCACGGCGATTCCGCCGTTAATTCCGCCGTCGTAATGCTCTTCGCTTACGATTCCGCCCGGGTTCATGCAGAACGTTCTGACTTTATTTTCAAAGGTGTCGGAGTAATACACCAGCTTTGCTTCGTACAGGTTCTGGGTCAAATGATCCATCACCGCGTTGGGCACTTCCACACGTACGCCGATGTCCACTTCATTGTTTGTGGTACTCAGCTTATTTTCCTGCGCAATGCGTGCCAGCCATTCTGCACCGCCGCGTCCCGGCGCTGCCACCACGTACGGTGCGCGCACCAGTTTGCATTCGNNTACGGTCGGTCAGCCATACGCCTTCCGCTCTGCCGTTTTCCACATAAATGGTGTCGGCACTGGTGTGTTCGCGGAATTCAAAATTCGGGCGGCTTGACAGGTAATCATACATGCCGCGCAGCACTTCAAAAGAATATTCGGTTCCCATGTGCCGAACCGGGCACGGAATCAGCTGAATATTTTCTCTGCGGGCATCGTAGGAAACCTTTTCCGCAAATTTGTCGCTTTTTCCGAACACTTTATCCGGTGCGCCGAAATGCAGGTATACTTCATCAGTGTAATGAATCAGTTCCCTTGCTTTCGCGACGGACATATAGTCGGTAATGTTGCCGCCGACTTCTTCGGAAAGGGATAGCTTTCCGTCGGAAAAAGCGCCGGCACCGGCCCACCCGTTCATAATATTGCAGGTATTGCAGTGTGCGCACTGACCGGAAGTTCTTGCCGGGCAGGCACGTTTTGCAATTGTGCTGCCGGAGTCAACCACAAGCACCCTTTTTTCGGGGGCAAGACGGTCAAGCTCCAGCGCAGTAAAGATACCGGCAGGACCGGCACCAATAACGATCACGTCATAATCGTACATTTTATTCATCCTAACTATTTGATTTGGGCAAAACAATCGTATTATACCAGTGAAAAAGTATTATGTCAACCGGAAACTGATAAATTTTTTAAAATTTAGGAAATTATCGCATCTTTCCTATCATGTGCAAAAATTCGCGTTCAAATGCTTCGTCATCCGCTTTTGTACGTTTTTTTATTTTTCCGGTTCTTCCTCCGGCACGGCGTACCTCCTGCCCAAGGGCACGTTCAAACAGAAGCCTGTCCATATTGCTGTTGTCGTAAACCATACCGTTCTGGTTCAGCACATTTGCGCCTTTTGCAAGCGCCATTGCCGCCACGCCAAAGTCCTGTGTTATCACAAGGTCGCCGGGTGAAATCAGGTTTACAAGGCGAATATCCGCGCTGTCACGGCCCTTATCAACTGTAATCACCTGACTGTAACCGTCGTTCAGAACATGACTGGTGTCAATCAGCATCGTAACGGGAATTCCCTGCTGTTTCGCCCGCCGAACGATAATTTCTTTTACCGGGCATGCGTCCGCGTCAACCAGAATTTTCATAGTACTCCTCTCCCTGAAGTAAATCAGCAGCAAAATCGGCATTCCTTCCGATTCCGTTTTCAAACTTCCATATGCGCCATTAAATAAAAACAAACTGCACAAGCAGCATATAAATTACAGTACCGGCCCCCACGCTGAGAAAAGTGTTTCGCTTCCAGATATGTAACAAAACCACCGTGCCCACAGCAAGCAATTCCGGTAGCCCAAACGGATAATTGAAAACGGACACAGCCTTCAGACAATAAATAATCAGCATACCCATCATTGCAAACGGAAGCACGTCGCCTAAATAAAAAACAAACTTCGGCATGGCAGCATGGTTGCGGAACAGGACAAACGGCAGTGCGCGGGTACAAAGCGTTACCAACGTTACCACGGCAATAATTCCTATTGAAACCGGCGTACTCACCATGTTATTCACCGCCTTCCTTTTCCCCGTTCCACTTCGGTTTTTGATACGCCGCAGTTAGAATGAGTAAAATCACAATCATAGAAGGCAGAATAAAGTTGGATGCGCCGAAAACAAGAAGGCACAGCAGCGAAGCAGCCAGCCCTGCCAAAGCAGGCAAATGATTTTTAGTGGATTGCCACTGTTCCACAAAGATTACGACAAACAGGGCGGTCATGGCAAAATCGATGCCTTTGGTGTTAAACGGAACCAACGCCCCCACAACGCCGCCCAGCACCGAACCGACAATCCAGTAAATCTGGTCCAACAGTGAAATAAAAAACAGGAACCAGTTGGAGTTCACCCCCTGCGGGGCTTCGGCGGAGCACAAAAGCGAAAAGGTTTCGTCGGTAAGGGAAAAAATCATATAGGGCTTTTTCTTCCCCATCCCCTTGAATCTTCCCAACATGGACAGTCCGTAAAACACATGCCGAACATTCACCATGAATGTAATAAACACAATCGTAAGCCAGGAAGTGGTGCCCGCAAAAAAGTTAACCGCGACAAACTGCATAGACCCGGCATAAACAAAAACGCTCATCAAAAATGACCAAATCAGCCCGTACCCTTTGCCCGCCATCAACATACCGAACGCAATGCCGATAAACAAATACCCCATCATTACCGGAATGGTTACGGGGAATGCCGCCATGAGCGCTTTCTTTCCTTCTTTCAAACAAACACCCCTTATCCAAGTTATCCAAACATTACACAAATCCGGCGCAGATAAAGTACAGGCCGTTTTCCGGGAAATCCGATTCACTCAGCTTTGTTTCGTCCTGTTTCACAGGACATCCCCGCGGATTTATCACAATATTGTAACTTTTTATTACAATGTATACATCATAATTGACTTTTAATAGATATGAGGATATGATGTAGCCGTATCGAATTGTCCGAAAGGAGGAAATTCATGAAAAAATATTTGGGTTTACTGTTCTTTGTGCTACTTTTCACACTGGCCGCCTGCTCTTCCAAATCCGAAGCCCCGGTTATGAAAGCTGCCATTGCTGCCGCCGAACCTGTCACCAGTGCCGCACCGACGCAGGCGCCCTATATTAATAATGAGCTTGGGTTTTCCTTTGCGATTCCGGACAGCTGGGAAACGGAAAATTACACTCCGCAGGTAACAAGTAAAACCGTGGAAGAAAACGGGGAAAAAGCAAAAATCACCGAAGTCGACTTCGTTTTTCAGGGGGATACGGAAAATCCGCTTCTTACCATACAGATTGTTCCAAAAGAATGGATGAACGACGCTGCCGATAAAAAGGCGGAAAGCGCTGCCCAGGAGGCCCAGGAGGATTACCTTGGCACTTCGGGCGAATTGGCTTACCGCTATTCATTGCCGCAGGCATGTCCTTATGATGTGGGGCCGAAAGCCGACCTATACAATAGTATGGTGTTGCTGCGCGAAGACGTACCAAACCGATTTAAAATATTGGGCGGCGACTCGCAGGAAACAAACAGTTCGGAAGTGTTGGCCGCACCATCCATAATTCCCATTAAATAAACCGCAAATTCAATGAGCTGCCGCTAATGCGGCGGCTCATTTTATTCCAAANNAATTCTATGGAATTATGCCTTTTGCTTTTCCAGCAGCGGAATAACGGCCGAAAGGGACGGCACGCAGGCATATAGCATTTTTTCAAGTTCCGGCGTAGGCGCAATCAAATCAGGCACCATCACTGTTTTCATGCCCGCGCGGTAAGCCGCGGTAAGGCCGTTGGGCGAATCCTCCAGCGCCAAGCAGTCCTGCGGAGCAAAGCCCAGCGAGGCTGCCGCATGAAGATAAATATCCGGGTCGGGTTTGCTTTTTTCAACCATATCGCCGCCGATAATCGTGTCAAAATATTCGGTGATTCCGGCTTCTTTAAAATGGCGTAATACCGTGGCGTGCCGCGTGGAGCTTGCAGCCGCAATGTGGTATCCGTTTGCTTTTAAGTAGTCCAGCAATTCAAAAAGTCCCGGTTTTATCGGGATGCCGTGTTCTTTTATGTAATTCTCGGAATATTTTCTTCCGTAATTGATAAATTCTTCATAAGGAAAATCTTCACCGAAAATTTCGTGAAACCGTTTTTTCTGGTACACCGAATTCAGCCCCAAAAACTCGCTAATTACCGACATAATACTGCTGCAGTGAAGGGCTTCCCCTGCTTTTTCCCACGATTCCGCGGTTAGCTTTTCCGTGTCAAACAAAACGCCGTCCATGTCAAATACTACTGCTTTTACCATCCAATTAACCTCGCAAATCTAATTATTACAATGTAATATAAAAATGTCTTTGTTTCAGTATAGCATATCCCACCCTAAAAGTTAATCTTATTGACCGGTTTTTCACAAAATGATATACTAAAGCAATACTGCAAATAGGAAGGGTTAAAAATGCTGGGAACTGTCGTAAATGCACTGGCCATTGCTTTGGGAACCGGTCTGGGGCTAATTCTGAAAAGCGGAATTCGCGAAAATTACCGGGAGACCATTATGAACGCCGTGGCTCTTTCCGTACTGCTCATCGGAATGATGGGCGCAATCAAAACAAACGACCTGCTGCTTCTGATTATCTGCCTTGCCATCGGCAGTATTATTGGAGAAGCGCTTCGAATTGAAGACCGACTGGAAGGGCTTGGAAGGCTGATTGAAAGCAGAACCTCCAGTTCAGACGGCAGTGTGGCAAAAGCCTTTGTGACCTCCAGCCTTGTGTTCTGCGTGGGGTCCATGGCAATTGTCGGCTCCATTGAAAGCGGCCTTACCGGCAACCACCAAACCCTTTTTGCAAAAGCGGTGCTCGACGGAATCTGTTCCATTTTTCTCAGTTCCACACTGGGTTTTGGCGTTGCTTTTTCCGCTGTGGCCGTATTTGTGTATCAGGGGATTATCACCCTTGCCGCATCGGCGCTGAAATCATTCCTTTCCGACGAAATGATTCGAGAAATTTCGGCTATAGGCGGTGTTTTAATTATGGCAATCGGCTTTAATATGCTGAAAATTAAAAAAATAAAGGTCGGCAATATGCTGCCGGCCATATTTCTTCCGTTTATTTATTATTTGGCAAGGCAAGCGCTCGGCCTAGGATAAAGCGCTCTTTCCCATATTTCTGCGTTGTTTTCAATATTTCGAAACCCATAGCCTGCACATTGTGCAGGCTATGACTGTTTTTAGGGGATACTGTAGTAAGAACATAACGAATGTTTTGGTTTTGTCCGGCAAGCGCAAGCGCTTCAGAAATAAGCCGCTGCTGCAGGCCGCCCCGGTACTCTGGGTGCACCACAATCGTATCGAGCTTAGCACAGAAGCGCACTTTTTCCTGCGNNTCCTGCGGCCAGCCCAAAATCCACCCAAGGTTGTCTTCTGCTTCCTCGGGCAGGGCAAACGAACAGTAAGCAACCAGTTTTTCCCCGTCGAAACAGCCCAACGTAAAATTCGGGTCGTTCAAATAACCCGCATTTTCCTCCTGTTCGCTGGAAATAAAAAGGTCTTTATCCGTAATTGCGTTACAGACTATTTCCTGCAGTTCCATAATCGGCTGTAGGTCTTCCGCTGTACAGCGGCGCACCAAAAGAGGATGCGTTACTTTTGCTGTCATAGTTTCCTCCTGCCCACTCATTAATCCGCCAGCGAGCCCATCGGATCCCACGGACTGAGGTGGACAGGGTCAAGCGATAGCGCCTGCCGTTGGGCTTCGTTCAGGTACTTTTTGTCTACAACCGCCTGATAAACGTATTTGTCAAACCAACTGTCGCTCATGACATAATAGCCCTTTTTCCCCTTTTCATCGCTCCAGCTGTTTTCTATTTTCCATTTGGTCGGGTTGCCGGCTTCATCCACATTTACTCCCGTAATTACCATTGCGTGGTTCATGGCGCTTTGACGGTAATCCAGACTGTCTTCCTTGCTGATGCTGAAGCTCATATCAAACGCTGCGGCATAGTCGTAAGCCCTGTCGTCCCAAACACCGGCCTCGCGGTCGCCGAACTTGCCGACATCACTGCCAAACCACACAACCTGCCGGTCGGTCAGCTGCGCAAGAATCAGCTTTTTGAACTGGGAAAGCTCGAGATTCAAATATTTAATTTCGGTTCCGCCGACTACATTGCCCAGATAATCTACTGTATAGGTTCGATTGAACGGTTTATCTTTTGTGGGCGCATGAATAATGCTCACAGAATCGTCCAGACCGCTTCCTATGTAATCATTATAAAACGCAAGCGGAGTCAAGTTCCTTTTGTTCACATAATTCTTGTCCCGGTCAACATATTCGAAGTCAAACGACTTTGGCGGAACACCGAAGCAGGCACATAGGAACCCGTACATTTCGGCAAGCATATTTTGTTTTTCTGCTTCAAGCGCCGCACGGCTTTTGCCGAACGCGTAGCCCCTGCGCAGGGAAGCGGCGTATTGCTTCAGCTTTGTATCAATCAGGCCGTTCATCGCTTTGGTGTGGCTGCTTTGGTACGTTTCATCCGNNACATAATTCTGTGAAAATTCAAAATTTTCAAGATTGTACTTCTTCCCAATGATTTCACGCAGTACGTTCAAACCGGAAAAAATCCAGCAGCGCCCGCTTTGCTTCTGGTTTGTGACTTCCATTGTGGGAATATCAATAGAAAATTTAAAACCGGTGTTTTTCACCGAAGAGGGAACAAACGCAATCGCGTCGACCGAGTTCTTGGCCAAAGCGTTTGTCATTGCTTTCAACAGTTTGCTTTCCTGGTATTTTTCCTCATATTTTTGAAGCATGTCGGTACTTACCGGTTTTGCGTTCTGCATATCAAATTCCCCTTCCGAATGGTTAAAATAGAGTTTATATTGTCATAATTCGTCAAATTTTATCAAATAACATGGTATAGTATATTCCAAATCAAAGAATAACTCAAGGTTTTGCCCGCGCTGTTCTGTTTGATTTCGGTGAGAGGTTTTCTCTTTTTCTGTATAAAATGCTTATAGTTCAAGCAGCAAACGACAGAAAGAACAAAAACATATTTTATTGTGCTTACCGATTAAGAATATCAAAAATATATTCATACTATTTTACTAATAATTTTTCCTTTTCTTCTTCCGTCTTGTTTGCTATAATAAAGTGATACAGAGCCAAATTATGCGGTAAAAAACAAAGCGCAGAAGGATGATTGGATTTGAAAATCAAAAACATATTGGAAAGCGGAAAAGTGACCGTCTCCTGCGAACTATTTCCCCCAAAGCAGGGCGCAAACATTCAGCAGGTGCAGGACGTGGTTCGGGAAATTGCCGGGTTGGGCCCGGACTTTATGAGCGTTACCTACGGTGCCGGCGGCGGAACGTCGCAGAATACCGTAAAAATCGCGGCAGAAGTGCAGCACTGCGGCGTAGCCGCCCTTGCTCACCTGACGTGTGTTTCCTCCACAAAGCAGCAGGTGGCGGGCGTTCTGGAGGAATTGAAGGCAAACCATATTGAAAATATACTCGCGCTGCGCGGCGATATTCCGAAGGATACGGATTTTCCTTCCCCCGCCCACTATCATTATGCCGGCGAACTGATTCGGGAAATTCATGAAAGCGGCGATTTTTGCATCGGCGCTGCCTGTTACCCGGAAGGTCATGTGGAATGCGAGCACAAAGAAGACGACCTCAATTACCTGAAGCAGAAAGTGGAAAGCGGCTGCGACTTTCTTACTACCCAAATGTTTTTTGACAATAACGTATTTTACAACTTCTTATACCGGATTTTGGCAAAGGGAGTTTCCGTTCCGGTAGTAGCCGGAATCATGCCGGTTACCAACAGCAACCAGATTAAGCGTATCTGTTCGCTTTCCGGCACCGCACTGCCGCCCCGCTTTAAAGCAATTGTAGACAAGTTTTCCGACAAGCCCCAAGCCGCGAAACAGGCGGGCATTGCTTACGCGACCGAGCAGATTATTGACCTGATTTCAAACGGAGTAAATTCCATTCATCTTTACACCATGAACAAACCGGAAATTGCCGCGAAAATCATGGAGAATTTATCGGAGATTATACACTAATATGGAAATTGATAAAAGCGAGGTACTGCGTTACCTGGGCTACCGCGGAAAACCGGCCGACGCAAAAGTGCTGGAGGAAATACAAAGCTGCTCCAAAGAACTGGAAGCGGCCTCTTCCCCGCGCTGCCTGAGCCGCTCCTTCCCCGTTCTGCTTGAAGAGGACTCCGTTACAATCGGCGGGATAACCATAAAAAGCCACGATTTACAGCAGCACATTGACGGGTGCGAACAGGCCGTTGTGTTTGCCGCCACGCTTGGCGCGCAGGTGGATATTCTGCTTCGGCGGTACTCCAAGATAGATATGAGCCGAACCGTTATTTTACAGGCCTGTGCCGCGGCATTGGTCGAAAGCTACTGCGACGACTGCTGTGACCTGCTTGCGCAGGACGCAAAAAAGCAGGGCCTTTATTTAAGGCCGCGTTACAGCCCCGGTTACGGCGACTTCCCCATAACGCACCAAACCGAACTTTTGGCAATACTGGACTGCCAGAAAAAAATCGGCCTTACGGTAACGGACAGTTTTATGCTCGCGCCCTCCAAATCCGTTACGGCGGTCATAGGCCTAACCAAAGATCAAACCAGCTGCCATGTTGCAAAATGCATGGACTGCAAAGCCATAAACTGCCCGTTCAGAAAGGGTTGACACCATGAATCAATTCAAAGACTTAGGAAAACGGATGTTATTTTTCGATGGCGCCATGGGCACCATGCTGCAGGAGCAGGGGCTTGGCCCCGGTGAACTGCCGGAACTGTGGAACCTGACCCGCCCCGATGTGATAAAGGAAATACACCGGCAATACGTGCTTTCCGGCGCAAATCTGCTGAAAACCAACACCTTCGGCGCAAACGGAATTAAAATGCGCGGCGCGGGTTACAGTGTAGAGGAAATTGTCACAGCAGGCGTGCGGCTGGCAAAAGAAGCGGCGGGCGGCAGCGCGTTTGTCGGTATGGATATTGGCCCAACCGGCAAGCTGATGAAACCGCTGGGCGACCTTGGCTTTGAACAGGCCTATGAATTGTTTGCCGAAATGGCCGTCGCCGGGGAAAAGGCCGGTGCGGACTTTATTCTGATTGAAACCATGAGCGATACGTTGGAATGTAAAGCGGCGGTATTGGCAGCAAAAGAAAACACCACGCTGCCTGTGTTTGTCACGCTGATTTTTGACGAAAGCGGAAAGCTGCTTACCGGCGGCGACGTTCCGGCTTCTGTGGCGCTATTGGAAGGGCTTGGGGTGGACGCACTGGGGCTGAACTGCGGGCTAGGCCCGAACCAAATGAAGCTGCTTTTGCCCGAACTGAAACGCTGGTGCTCCCTCCCTGTTATTGTGAATCCGAATGCCGGGCTTCCGCGCAGCGAAAACGGCCGAACCGTATTTGACGTGGAGCCGGAAGAATTCGCTGCCTCCATGGAAGAAATTGCGCGCGGCGGCGCATGGATGATCGGCGGCTGCTGCGGCACCACACCAAAGCACATTGCCGCCATGACCGAACGGTGCAAAACCGTTTCTCCCGTTCCGCCGGTAAAACATGAGCATACCGTCGTGTCCTCTTACGCAAAAGCGGTCGTATTCGGCAGCAAGCCGGTGCTGATCGGTGAACGGATCAACCCCACCGGAAAATCCCGGCTGAAACAGGCCCTGCGGGAAAATGACATGAACTATATTCTGCGGGAGGGAATCACCCAGCAGGAAAATGGTGCCGACATTCTGGACGTAAACGTGGGTCTGCCGGAAATAGACGAAGTAAGCCTGATGCGGCGCGCAGTTACGGAACTGCAGAGTGTAACCGACCTTCCGCTGCAAATCGATACTTCCAACCCGGAAGCAATGGAAACGGCGCTGCGCGTATACAACGGAAAGCCTCTGATTAATTCCGTAAACGGCAAGGAAGAATCCATGCGCAGCATTTTCCCTCTGGTAAAAAAATACGGGGGCGCGGTCATCGCGCTTACGCTGGATGAAAACGGAATCCCCGAAACCGCCGAAGGGCGGCTGAAAATTGCGGAGAAAATCGTGGCGACGGCAGCAGAGTACGGCATTGAAAAGAAAGACATCATTGTGGACACGCTGGCCATGACCATCAGTGCCGGGCAGGAAACCGCCGCGGTCACGCTGAAGTCACTGGAGCTGATGCGCGACGTTTTAGGGGTGCACACATCGCTGGGCGTTTCGAACATTTCGTTCGGTCTGCCTCAGCGTGAAAATATCAACGCCGCATTCTTTACCATGGCAATGCAGAACGGTCTGAGCGCCGCCATTGTCAACCCAAATTCGCAGGCGATGATGAATGCCTTTTACTCTTTTTGTGCGCTCAGCGGGGCGGACGACCGCTGTATGGACTATATTGCAAAGTACTCCGCACAAAAAGCTGAAATACAGGCCGTGCCGGCTGCCGCGGAAATGACGCTGCGCTCCGCGATTGTGAGCGGATTAAAAGAAAGTGCACATACTGCCGCAGAAAAGCTGCTGTTAGACACCGCTCCGCTTGACATTATCAGCACACAGCTTATTCCCGCGCTGGACAAAGTGGGCAGCGACTTTGAAAACGGCACGCTTTTTCTGCCGCAGCTGCTTATGAGCGCGGAAGCGGCAAAAGCGGCTTTTGAAGCAATTCGAGGCAAGCTGGGCGGAACCGGAGAAACCGTAAAAAAAGAAAAAATCATTCTTGCTACCGTTCAGGGCGATATTCACGATATTGGAAAAAACATTGTAAAAGTCCTGCTGGAAAACTACAGTTACGACGTTATTGACCTTGGAAAAGACGTTCCCCCCGAAGATATAGTACAAACCGCTTTGGAGCAAAATGTAAAGCTGGTCGGCTTGAGCGCCCTGATGACGACAACGGTAGTCAACATGGAAGAAACCATCCGTCAGCTGCGCAAAAGTGTTCCCGGCTGCCGAATTATGGTCGGCGGCGCGGTTTTAACCCCGGAGTACGCCGAAATGATTCATGCGGACAGCTATTCAAAGGACGCCATGGGTTCGGTTCGTTACGCCAACTCTCTTTTTGACGAGAACGCTCCCGCTTGACAAAACGTTGATTCGGTGCTACATTTCAAAAAAGAACAAACAGAAAATTTCGGAACTATAAATAATGGGAGAGCGACAAAATGACATATCAGGAAATACTGTCAAATGCAAAAACAAACATGGCCCCAAACTGCCGGGTGTGCCGGGAATGCAACGGCCTTACCTGCCGGGGAGAAATTCCTGGGGTTGGCGGAAAAGGAACCGGCAGCGCCTTTATTGTCAACTATGAATTTCTTTCCAACATTACCATCAATATGGATTTGATTTATGAAAACAAGGGACAGGACACAACAGTATCCCTGTTTGGGAAAGAGTTTTCCGCCCCTGTATTTGCCGCTCCGATCAGCGGGCTGAGCAATAATTACAACGGCTATTTCACGGAGGGTACTTACGCAGAAGCACTGGTTCCCGTCTGCAGACAAGCCGGTACCGCCG
>DFRY01000013.1 GCA_002378845.1 Ruminococcaceae bacterium UBA3451
GCGGAATGAATTCATTTACGACTTTTTCGACTCGCTGAAATCCCGCACCCGCGGTTACGCGTCATTTGATTACGAGCTGAACGGGTACCAGAAGAGTAACTTGGTCAAACTGGACATTATGCTCAACGGCGACGTGGTTGACGCGCTGTCGTTTATTATTCATGCGGACAAAGCGTACCCCCGCGCCCGCAAAATGGCGGAAAAGCTGGCGGAGAAAATTCCGCGCCAGCTGTTTGAAGTGCCAATTCAGGCCTGCGTGGGCGGCCGTATTATCGCGCGGGAAACCGTTAAGGCAATGCGCAAGGACGTTCTTGCCAAATGTTACGGCGGCGACATTACCCGAAAAAAGAAACTGCTGGAAAAACAGAAGGAAGGCAAAAAACGAATGCGCCAACTGGGTACCGTAGAGGTTCCGCAGGAGGCGTTTATGAGCGTTTTAAAATTGGACGAATGAAACCTGAGCCGGATGGGGTACCCCATCCGGCTCAATGAACAATAGGGAATAATCATGAACGAACTGCATAAAATTACCAACTCGGAAAATCAGCCGAAAATCGGCCTGTATCTTCATGTGCCGTTCTGTGACGGGAAATGCCCGTACTGCGATTTTTATTCCATGCGCGCAGACGAAGCCCGTATGGAGGAATACACGCAAAGCATGCTGCGCAGCCTGAAAAGCTGGGGGGACTCGCTTTGCAGGCAAGCAGATACTCTGTATTTCGGCGGCGGCACGCCAAATCTGCTCGGTGCGGCGCGGATTGCCCGGCTGATTGCTGCGGCAAAGGAAAGCTTTGGGCTGCAAAATGCCGAAATTACCGTAGAAGTGAACCCCGGGGAGGATTTGAGCGGCTTTTTAAAAGAGATATACGACGCCGGAGCCAACCGTCTTTCCATTGGGCTGCAGTCGGCCAACGAAGACGAACTGCGGCTTTTGGGGCGCAGGCATACCGCCGCACAGGCTGCGCAGGCGGTGGAAGACGCGCAGAAGGCCGGGTTTTCCAACATTTCGCTTGATTTGATGCTGGGAATTCAAAACCAGACCGAAGAAAGTCTGCTGCGTTCCGTGGAATTCTGCGCACAGGCGGGCGTGCAGCATATTTCGGCCTATCTGCTGAAAATTGAGCCGCATACGGCTTACTATAAAAACCGGGAACAGCTTTCTGTTCCGGATGAGGACGAGGCAAGCGAGCTGTACCTGTTCGCCTGTGAAGAACTGGAACGCCGGGGCTTTGCGCAGTACGAAATTTCAAATTTTGCAAAGCCGGGGTATACAAGCCGGCATAATCTAAAATACTGGCACTGTAAAGAATATTTGGGGCTTGGCCCCGCCGCGCATTCCTTTGTAAACGGAGCGCGGTTTTATTACGACCGGAATCTGAGGGGCTTTCTATCCGGCGGTCAGCCGGTGCAGGACGGGGAAGGCGGCGGTTTTGAGGAATTTGCCATGCTTGCCATGCGCCTGACCNNTGACGGAACAAAGCTGTCTTGCACGTTTCGGCCGCGGTATTCCGCCGCGTGTTCTGCAGGCGGCAAAGCGGTTTGAAAAAGTCGGACTGACCGTTTGTACGGACAGCGGCTTCCATTTTACCAAACAGGGTTTTTTGGTTTCGAATACCCTGATTACGGAAATACTATATCATAATTTGGAGTGATTTTTTTGCCACCCGATTTTTACGAATTTCCAGAAGATCAGCAGCCAAAAGCAGGGCGGGGGATGCTTCGCAGCTTTTTCAAAACGCTGCTTGCCATACTGACTGCGCTGCTGGTAATTGGCGCGGTCTATTTTGCATATGTTAACTGGAGCTTCGGCCTGGGCGGCGACGTTGCCATTAACGGTGAAATTCTGGAGGATACCAGACTGACCGATTACGTCAGCCGGAATCCTTATGCGATGTCTTACTTTAAGCAATACTTAAACCCGGACGAAGTTCTGCTTTATGACGCGTTTGAATACGCGTATGAAAACCCGAACGATACCATTGAGGTGAAAAAGCAGTACACCGAGGATGAGTTTAATAAAGTTCTGTATTTTCTGAAATGCGATTCCCCGATTTTTACCGTTAACACCATCGGCGCGCAAACCATGCTGGACAGCACCAACCCGCTCGAGCATTATTTTATGAAATATAATTTGAAGATTCCCGTGGCAAAATCTTACCACTGGACGAAAATTGTCGTGCCGAAAACGGAACGCGATAACACCGACAAAAATCTTTCGGCGGAAACGATGCAGGCGGCAAAACAGATTATTGACGGTATGCCGAAATACAAAACACAGCTGGAAAAGGCGGAATATATTTACCGTTGCCTTGTTACGCACGTTACCTATGACGACAGCGGAAACATAGACGAAGGTTCGCCGGTGTGCACGCTGTACGGTGCCCTGCTGAACAAACGCGCCCAGTGCGACGGATTTGCCGCGGCCAATATGCTGCTGTTGAATATGGCGGGAATCGAATCCTTTAAAGTGTTTTATATTGGAAGCGACATTAACAGCGACGAAGGTCACACCTGGAATATTGCCAAGCTGGACGGGAACTATTACAATATTGACGCTTCCGGCGGGGAAAACTACACGGAAGAACTGGCAAAATGGGGCAAGCAGGTCGGCGCGGGCGGTGACCTGGTCAGCTTTGAAAAGTTTGCCATTACCACAGCGGAAACGAAATACGATTCCCCTGTATTAAATAAGATATTTACCGGAATGGTTCCGGACTGTACTTCTGTCAGCCCGCGGCAGACCTTGTACAGTCTGTTGGCGGCGAAAAAGGATTCCGCCAATTGGGCAACGGAAGCGGCTGCTGCGCTGAAAGCGAACAAAAAAGGAAACGGCAGGTTCATTTCCGTGAAATTTGAAAGCAAAGACGAGTGCCAGAAATTTTATAATCACTTTGGCGGCGATGCCGGGTACGGGCAGTCCATACTGGAGAAAATTCCGAATTCCAAGGATCTTTCCATCTATGAAAGCAATGATGTGGTTTACCTGTTCCAGCGTTGAATTTTCCCGGATTTCCGCAATTTTGATTCGATTTCACAATTAGTTTACAAATACTATATTGACATTACCGCGAAGTAATGGTAAATTATATCTTAGAGTTAGCACTCGGATCATAAGAGTGCTAAAACTTAAAATAAAGAGGTGAGGGCGTTGCAGTTAAGCGAAAGAAAACAAAAAATACTGACGGCTGTAATAGACCTCTATGTTGCTACAGGGGAACCGGTCGGTTCCAAGGCAATATGCGACATCCTCGATTTTTCCGTTTCCTCGGCTACCGTGCGCAATGAAATGAGCGAGCTTTCCGAAATGGGACTGCTGGAGCAGCCGCACACTTCGGCGGGGCGCATTCCCTCCCAGCGGGGGTACCGCGTTTACATTGACACGCTGATGAAGAAACATCCTATTTCCGGTGAAGAACAGCGCTACATTGACAGCCTGCTTCTGCCCAGCGCCTACGACCCCGAGCGGTTGCTCGACGGCGTCGCCCGTGCGCTGGCCGGCATGACAAGGCTGGCCGCGGTTTCCACTACTCCAAGCGGAAAGGCGGCGGACGTGCGAGCCATTCAGTTCGTACAAACGAGCCGGCGGACCGCGATGGTGATTTTAATGACCTCCGCGGGCACAATGAAAAGCCGCGTGTTTCACAGCGACTTTGATATTACCCCGGAAATACTGCGCGTGTTTTTCCGCGTGCTGAACGAAAAACTGGTGGGACTTCCCGTTTCCACGATTACCCCGGCGTACATTCAGTCTTTGGCTGCGTCCCTTGGGGACATGTCCATGCTGATGAGCTCCGCATTGATGGCGGTGCTTGACGTTGCGCAGGATTCCATGCAGGCTGAAGTTTGCCTGGACGGCGAAATGAATCTGCTTTTTTACAATGAATTCGGGCAGAACGGCGTTCGCCGCATTATGGATTTTCTTTCCCGTCCGCAGGAGCTTTCACAGCTTTTGGCGCAGAGGGCAAACACCATTAAAGTGCTGATCGGCGAAGAAACCAACCGCCCGGAGCTAAGCGAGTCCAGTGTGGTGGTCAGCCGGTATTCCGTAGGCGGCAGGGACGCGGGGGCGATTGCGATTATCGGCCCGACCAGAATGAACTATGGCAAAATCATATCGAATATCGAATACCTTTCCGGCTCCGTGGGAAGAATGTTGACGGAGTTAATGGATACGGAATAGAAAGGGGTTACCTGTTTTGAGCAACCAGCAAAATGAGCAAGTAAACGAAAAAGAGGAGCAGACCGAGCCGGTCGGGCAGACCGAAACAGAGCAGCCGAACGATGCTGCCGCACAGGAAGCCTCCCCGGAAAATGACCAGGGGAACGATGTGCAGGCAGAGCTTGATAAAGTAAAAGAAGAATTAAAGAAGCAGAAAGAACTGTTTTTGCGCACGGCAGCGGAATACGATAACTTCCGCAAACGAACCGAACGCGAAAAGCTGGCGCTTTACTCCGATGCAACCAGCGAAGCCGTAATCGAATTTCTTCCGGTGGCCGACAATTTGGAACGTGCGCTGGAACAGAAAGACTGCAGCGCGGAAGACCTGCGCAAGGGCGTGGAAATGGTACAGTCCCAAATGAAGGCGGCGCTGAAAAAGCTCAGCGTAGAGGAAATGGGCGAAATCGGCGAGCCGTTTAACCCTGACCTGCATAACGCCGTTTCTCACATTGACGATGAAAACGCCGGGGACAACACCATTACCCAGGTGTTCCAAAAGGGTTATAAAATAAACGATAAAGTTGTGCGCCACGCAATGGTGCAGGTTGCCAACTAAACGGCAGCCGTTTTAAATCCATCCATATAAAATTAACATAGATTTCAAATTGAAAACAGATTACTGGAGGTAATTTATTATGTCAAAGACAATAGGCATCGATTTAGGTACCACAAACTCCTGCGTCGCGGTAATTGAAGGCGGCGAACCGGTTGTTATTGCAAACGCTGAGGGTGCAAGAACCACCCCGTCCGTTGTTGCGGCTTCCAAAACAGGTGAGCGTATGGTCGGCCAGGTTGCAAAACGTCAGGCAATTACAAACCCGGACCGTACCGTTTCTTCCATTAAAAGAGAAATGGGTTCCAACTACAAAGTAAATATTGACGACAAAAGCTACACTCCTCAGGAAATTTCCGCAATGATCCTGCAGAAGCTGAAGAGCGACGCCGAAGCATATTTGGGCGAAAGCGTAACTTCCGCTGTTATTACCGTTCCGGCTTACTTCACCGACGCACAGCGCCAGGCGACCAAAGACGCAGGCAAAATTGCCGGCCTTGACGTAAAGCGTATTATTAACGAGCCGACCGCGGCTGCGCTTTCCTATGGCATTGACAAGGGCGAAGATCAGAAAATCATGGTTTACGACCTTGGCGGCGGTACATTTGATGTTTCCATTATTGAAATGGGCGACGGCGTTCAGGAAGTTCTTGCTACCGCGGGTAACAACCGTTTGGGCGGCGACGACTTTGACAAGCGCGTGATGGACTGGATGGTATCTTCTTTTAAAGCCGAAACGGGTATTGACCTGAGCGGCGACAAAATGGCTATGCAGAGACTGAAGGAAGCCGCAGAAAAAGCGAAAATTGAGCTTTCCGGCATGACTTCCAGCGCAATTAATCTTCCGTTTATCACAGCGGACGCAACCGGCCCGAAACACCTTGACTTAACCCTTTCCAGAGCGAAGTTTAACGAACTGACCGCCGACCTGGTGGAAAAAACCATGGGCCCGGTTCGTCAGGCGCTTTCCGATTCCGGATTAAAAATTGACGAAATCAACAAGGTTCTGCTCGTCGGCGGTTCTTCCAGAATCCCCGCCGTACAGGACGCGGTAAAAGGCCTGACCGGCAAGGACCCGTTCAAGGGCATTAACCCGGACGAATGTGTTGCCATCGGTGCCGCGCTGCAGGCCGGTGTTCTCGGCGGCGAAGTCGAGGGCTTGCTCCTGCTCGACGTTACTCCGCTTTCCCTCGGTGTGGAAACCATGGGCGGCGTTATGACAAAGATCATTGAGCGCAACACCACCATTCCGACCAAGAAGAGCCAGATTTTCTCCACCGCGGCGGACGGTCAGACTCAGGTTGAGGTCAACGTGCTGCAGGGCGAGCGTGAGTTTGCCCGCGACAATAAGCAGCTCGGCCTGTTCAAACTGGACGGCATCGCACCGGCACCGCGCGGAATCCCCCAGATTGAAGTATCGTTCGACATTGACGCCAACGGTATCGTAAATGTATCTGCAAAGGATTTGGGTACCGGCAAAGAGCAGAAGATCACCATTTCTTCCAGCTCCAACATGAGCAAAGATGATATTAACAAGGCGGTTCAGGACGCAGAGAAATTTGCTGCCGAAGACAAGAAGCGCCGTGAGGAGATTGACCAGAAGAACGAATCCGAGAATCTTTGCTACGCGGTGGAAAAGCTGCTGAAAGACAACGGCGACAAGATTGACGAAAGCGACAAGACCGATTTGAATGCCAAGGTTTCTTCGCTGAAAGACGCCATTTCCGCCAATAATACGGACGACATGAAGGCAAAGACCGAGGAACTGCAGAAAGCAATGTACGCGGTCAGCGAAAAAATGTATAAGAACGCCGCTCCGCAGCAGCCGCAGGGCGAGCCCGGCGACGTTTCCCAGGACCCGAACGGCAACCCGGTGTACGACGCGGAATATAAAGACGTGGATGACAGCGATAAGAAATAATCCCCATCGGGGTTCTTATCCAAATGGATGATGAATGATGAAAGCGGAATGATTACGGCAGGGGGTTCGCCGCAAACATTGATTTGCGGCGAAGGAACTGTTATAATGGTTCCCTGTTCATCGTTCATTGTTCATTTATTATAGGAGTGATTTGGTTTGGCTGACAAAAGGGACTATTACGAGGTTATGGGTGTGCCGAAAAACGCCACCGATGATGAAATAAAGAAAGCATACCGCAAGCTTGCAAAGCAGTACCACCCGGACTTAAATCCGGGCGATAAAACCGCCGAGGCAAAGTTCAAAGAGGTCAACGAAGCGTACGAGGTGCTGTCCGACAAAGACAAAAAAGCACGCTACGACCAGTTCGGCCACGCCGGGGTAGACCCGAATTTCGGCGGCGGCGCGGGCGGCGGAAGTCCGTTTACGGGCGATATTGACCTGGGCGACATATTTAACAGTTTCTTCGGCGGCTTTGGCGGCGGCGCGCGTTCCGTTAACCCGAATGCTCCCCGGCGCGGCAGCGATACCGAGGCGGTTGTGAACATAAGCTTCGAAGAAGCGGCCAAGGGCTGTAAGAAGAACATTTCCTATGACAAAATTGAATCCTGTACGGACTGCGGCGGCAGCGGAGCGCAGAAGGGAACTTCTGCCAAAACCTGCACGAACTGCAACGGTACCGGGCAGGTTCACATTAACCAGCGCACCCCCTTCGGCGTGGTGCAGACCTCCCGTACCTGCGACCGCTGCGGCGGAACGGGTAAGGTGATTGAAACTCCCTGCAAAACCTGCGGCGGCAGCGGCAAGGTGCGCCGGCAGAAAAACATTGAAATCAATGTGCCGGCCGGAATTGACAATGAACAGATTCTGAATGTGAGCGGGCAGGGCAATGCCGGAACCAACGGCGGCCCCAGCGGTGACCTTCATGTTTATGTGAATGTGCGCCCGCACCCCATTTTTGAACGCCGCGGCAACGACATTTGGTGTGAAATGCCGATTACGTTTACACAGGCGACGTTGGGCGCGGAAGTGGTGGTGCCCACCATTGACGGCCGCGTCAGCTATGAGGTGCACGAAGGCACGCAGCCCGGCGATGTGTTCAAGCTGAAAGGAAAGGGAATTCCCCGCCTTGGCGGCCGCAGCCGCGGCGACCAGTTTGTGCGCGTGACCATAGAAGTGCCGAAAAACCTTTCCGAGGAGCAAAAGGCAATTCTGGAGAAATTCGACAGCGTTGCCGATGAAAAAAATTACCAGAAGCGCAAGAGCTTTTTCGATAAAATAAAAAATATGTTCGGAGAATAAGCTCCGATTAATACGAAACCGGTAAAAAAGCCCCCGCCAAATTTTGGCGGGGGCTTTTTTGTTCTGTCGTGATACGAAAATATCCGTCTGTAACAGAATAAATTTTTTATACAAAGTCTTTCAGTGCAAATACAGAGTCAACTTCAGTAGATTATAATTGACTTTTGGAAAATTTGCCTTCCGAAGGAAACTTTCGGTGGGTAAGCTGCGTATATTGAAGAGAACCCTCTTCACAAAGGCAGCTGGAATTAATGGAGGGAATTTTATGTCGGAAATAAACGAAATGGAAGTTTCCCGCCATCTGGGCGGCTTCAATGTTGCCAAAAGAAAAGAAAAAGTATTTCGGTTTGCCGCATTTTGTTCCGGTGAAAACCGAACAAATTCGGGTATGCAAACCGATCGGATATTGAATGGGAACTTCAAAATTGTTACAAACGAAAGGGTTCCCCGCGGTATTTGGAATTACGGCGAGCCGTTTGATTGCCGCGGGTTCGAAATGTGGCAGTATACGGAAGACAGGAGGAACACTGGGATTGACACTAAGGTCAACAGAAACAGCATTTACAGGGACTACCCTGCAGCCATACAGCCGCGCGGAAGGTTTGCGGATTCTGCCGCGGCAAAGAAAAAATATATTATTAAATTTAAAAATACCGGAAGCGGCACTCCTGCAAAACAGGAAAACCCGCGGGGAAGAATCCCAAGACTTGCCCTGTCGGGAACCGCGCCGATCATTTCGGATTGTTAGGGGGAGAAAAATGGGAGAAGTGGATGAAGAGCGCCAGAAACGAATGGACGAACGATTTGACCGCGACCGAAGGGACATTGAAAAGCTGGAACGAAAACAGGAAGAGGAGGACGAACGATGCCAAAGGCTGGAAGAACTAAGCATAAAAATGGGAGAAATCCTGAAAAACTACGACGAAAAACTGACGAATCATGACAAGCGTATTCTGGAACTGGAAAATGTGTCGGGTACGCGCTGGAACTTGCTTGTGAACTATTTGCTAGCGGGTATAGTCGGCGCTGTTGCCGCGGCATTGATGAGAATTATATTAGGAGGCGGATAAAATGAACTATTTCGGCATTGTTTTCTTGGCTATCGTCGTCGAAGGTATTATCACGTATGTAAAGGAGTTCTTTGTGAAGGGCAAATTTCAGTGGGAAATGCTGATCTCCATTGTAATCGGAGTGCTGACGGCGGCGGCCTATCAGGTGGATGTGTTCGCAATGGTGGGAATGAAAAGCGTGGTGCCGTTCCTTGGCAGCGTGCTGACGGGAATTCTAATCAGCCGCGGCAGCAATTATGCGTTCGATTTTATCAAGGCAATCGGCACGGTACAAGGAAAACCAACAGAATAAAACGAGGGCGCCGGAAGTACCGGCGCCCTCGTTTTGTGTGCAAAATTATTCCATACACCATGCAGGCAAAGATCCTTTGACAGCCCAGCAGTGATTCTCTGCCCGACCAATAAAACCTGCACGGTTGTAAATGCGGATTGCAATATCACTCGATGCGTATAAAAACAGCAGAAATTCCGGAAACGCCTTTTTCACTGCTTCAATTACTGCGGAAGCATACCCCTGCCCGCGAGCCGGCGGTGTGGTGTACACATCACTTATATAAACTGCACCCTGATAAACCTCTGCCAGGGCCATGCAAACCGGAATCCCCGTATCATTGTAGGCGCAGAATACCGTGCTGTTGGCGGCAAGCTGACGGTTGATCATATTTACACCATAGGTTTGGTTGTTGTCCTGTTCGATGCAAAGAGCATATTCCGCATCCGTTAACGGATTAGTAATCTGACGGATAACACAATCTTTTATACGTCCGTGCAATATAGGATTTTCCAGAATCATAAGAGATTCCTTAAACTCACGCAGAGAATATCCGTTCTGAAGAAAGAGTGGACGGAGCTGTTCGAGGGGAAGAGAATCAGGAAGTATGAAAATCTTTGGCAGGATGTTTTTTGGTTGATAAAACGCTTCAATTTCTTCAATGCTTCGTTCAATATTTATATTTTTTGTAATCACTGCGTAGTTGGACATATAGCTTTCTTTATTTGCATCATCGCTGAACATCCTTCCCCACGGAGTGATTTCGCAGTTCAGGTAGTTCATTGGACTGTTGATGATAAATTGAGTAATCAATTGTGGATTTGTCATACTTCACACTCCCTTATTCGGTCGGATTCAAAGTATTGNNTAAATTTTTTACCTGAGCCGCAGGGGCAGGGGTCGTTACGGCCGGGCTTTTTACCTTTGCGTACCGTGCGATTCGCTTCAGAACCGTCCGAACCGCTGGTTGTGGTCGGTGTGGCAACCTGCTCACGCTTCGGCTCCTCTGCGGTGCGAAGCTGAACGGTAAGCATCATGCGCGCGGTATTTTCGCGGATGGTTGCAATCATGGCGTCGAACATTTCGAAGCCTTCCAGACGGTACTCGACAACCGGGTCGTGCTGACCGTAGGCGCGCAGGCGAATACCCTTTTGCAGCTCTTCCATGGCGTCGATGTGATCCATCCATTCAGAGTCAACGTTTTTCAGAAGCACAACGCGTTCCAATTCGCGGGCAATTTCGTCGCCGAAATCCTTTTCCCGCTTTTCGTAAAGCGCTTTTGCTTTTTCAATCAATTCATTCTGTACATATTCCGGCTCCAGATTTTCCAGTTCTCCGGTGGTGAAAACAAGGTCGTCCGGACCAAGGAGCCAGCCCATGTAATGGTCGCGCAGACCCTTGAAGTTCCAGTCGTCGTGCAGCGCGGACTCCGGCATGTACTGCTTAACCTGTGCCTCGATGGCCTGTTCAATCATTTTCATGACCTGGTCGCGGATATTTTCGCCGTTAAGCACCTGATCGCGCTGGCCGTAAATAATTTCACGCTGACGGCTCATAACGTCGTCAAACTGAAGCACGTTTTTACGGATGCCGAAGTTGCGGCCTTCAATCTTGCGCTGGGCGCCTTCAATGGTGTTGGAAAGCATCTTATTTTCAATCGGGGTATTTTCGTCCACGTTCAGGCGTTCCATCAGGTTGTTGATGCGCTCCCCGCCGAACAGACGCATTAAATCGTCTTCCAGTGAAATGTAGAAGCGACTCATACCGGGGTCACCCTGACGGCCGGAACGGCCGCGCAGCTGATTGTCAATACGGCGGGATTCGTGACGTTCCGTGCCGATGATGTACAGGCCGCCCGCTGCTTTTACTTCTTCGGCTTCCCGTTTGATTTGCTGCTTGTATTTTTCATCCAGCTCCGCAAACGTTTTGCGGGCATTCAGGATTTCTTCGTCAGTTGTTTCGGAATAAGCGGTAGATTCGCCGATGAGTTCTTCCGAGAACTGCATGCGGCGCATTTCGGACTTTGCCATGTATTCGCTGTTGCCGCCGAGCACAATATCGGTTCCGCGGCCTGCCATGTTGGTGGCGATGGTAACCGCGCCCTTGTGACCGGCCTGCGCTACAATTTCCGCTTCTTTTTCATGGTACTTTGCGTTCAGCACTTCATGCTTTACGCCGCGGCGGTGAAGCAGACCGCTGAGCACTTCGGATTTTTCAATGGAAATGGTACCGACCAGAACCGGCTGACCCTTTTCATGGTGCTCAATAATATCGTCGATAACGGCATTGAATTTCGCCTTTTCAGTTTTGTAAACCACGTCGGACAAATCCTCGCGGATCATCGGCTTGTTAGTCGGAATTTCAATGACGTCCAGCTTGTAAATTTCGCGGAATTCTTCCTCTTCCGTCATGGCGGTACCGGTCATACCGGATAATT
>DFRY01000054.1 GCA_002378845.1 Ruminococcaceae bacterium UBA3451
TTATAAAAATATATACCAAAAGGCCTTTGACGTGTACGTCAAAGGCCTTTTTTTGTCCTATTTGCATTAAAAATAGAAACCGGCTTACAATATGAGGGACGGAGCAGCGTACACTCTGGCAGCCAATTCGGCGTCCAGCATATACAAACCCTTTGAATCGCTGCCGAACAGGTCATACCGCTTAATTAAATCGTCAATATTTTTTTCCTCTCCGCCTTGCTCTTTGACAAACCAGTCCAGGAACTGAACGGTACGAAAGTCGTTTGCCTTCACGGCTTCCCCGTAAATGGTATGAATTAATGAAGTGACATATTGTTCATGCTCCTGCGAAAGGGCAAGCGGGGTACGGAAGTCCGTATAGTTTTTGTTTGGCGCTTCAATTGCTGNNCGTTCATCCAATTGGAAAACCCGGTCAGACCTTTGGAATTGTAGTAGTTTGCCATATCAAGATATAAATAAGCGGAGAAAAACTCTTTGTTTATTTGGCTGTTAAGCAGTTGTACAATATTGTTATTCAGCATAATATAACCTTCTTTCGTAATCAAGCTGCAGAATAATTTTATTTCTATATTCTACATTTAATATTCTACACCTAGAGTTTACCATTGCTAACTTAAATTGTCAATACGCTTTTTGTGATACGTGTTTGGTTCTGGCTGTACGCTTTGGCGGCACGGCAGGGCGGAAGTTGCATATTGTGATTTCCGACGGTATAAGCTATAATGACGGTACGAAACAGCAGTAAAATATTGACAAAAACGGGAAATACAAGCGGTGTAGGTCTGCGCGCAATACAAGCAGACACGTGTTTGTTTGCCGAAAAGATCGAATAAACGGAAAACGGAAGGAGAACTGCATATGGTAACGTTTAACGAATTGTATCATCGTTTAGTAAAAGCATCATTAGAGAATATGGAACCGCAGGAGCTGGAAAAAATCAGACGGGAGGAATTCGACCCGCATCATCTTGACTGCCTGCTGAACCCGGAAAAGCATGAACTGGTTTGGCGCATTGGCGAATGCAACTGTTCTGAAAGCGTAAAATCGGCCTGTGCGGGAAAATGCCTGTTTGACGCGCTTTATAAAGACGAAAAGGGGAATACGCAAATCAATCCCGAGCTGTGCGTCGNNACCCTTTCGGCGATTCATGAGGCGAAAGCGCCTGTTTATGCCATGATCGCGCCTGCCTTTATCAGCCAGTTCAGCAGCGAGGTAACCCCCGGAAAGCTGCGCAGTGTGTTTAAGCACCTCGGTTTTGCGGGGATGGTAGAGGTCGCGCTGTTTGCAGACATCCTGACCTTAAAGGAAGCGCTGGAGTTTGATAAAAATATCCTTCATGAAGAGGATTACCAGCTGACCAGCTGCTGCTGCCCCATGTGGATTTCCATGATTCGCAAGGTATACCATGAGCTGGTGCCTCATGTGCCCGGCGCGGTTTCTCCAATGGTAGCGTGCGGCCGCGCCATTAAGCAGCTTTATCCCGATGCAATTACCGTGTTTATCGGGCCGTGCCTTGCGAAAAAAGCGGAAGCGCGTGAGCAAGATGTTTCAGCGTCCACCGATTTTGTTCTTACATTCCAGGAAGTACAGGATATTTTTGATTTTGCGAAAATTAATCCGGCAGATTTTCCCGAAGACGAGCGTGACCACTCTTCCAGGGCGGGCAGAATTTACGCCCGAACCGGCGGGGTGAGTGAAGCGGTGCAAAGTACGGTGAAACGGCTGAATCCCAACCGTAAAATTACGGTGCATGCCTGTCAGGCCGACGGAGTTCCTGCCTGTAAGGCAATGCTGAACGAAATTATGGCCGGAAAGCGGAACGCGAACTTTATTGAGGGCATGGGGTGCGTCGGCGGCTGCGTCGGCGGCCCGCGCGCGCTCATTCCAAAGGAAGAAGGGCGGGAGCATGTAATGCAGTATGGGGAAGACGCCGCGTATCCTACCCCTATCGACAACCCGTATGTGGTTGAGCTGCTGCATCGGCTTGGTTTTGAAACTGTGGAAAGCCTGCTCGAAAACAGTGAAATATTTGCCCGCCATTTTTAGCAGGTTGTTACTGTTATTGCTTCCCATCCTGTGTTATAATGAATGAAATTGATATGGGGGCATAAAAATGGGATACAAAGAAGAGTTTGAAGAAATATATTGTTCCAAAATTACCCGTGCGGGCAGTGCGGAACTGCTGGAGTGGCTTAAAACCACGGATTTCTTCACCGCGCCGGCAAGTACGAAGTTCCACTGTGCCTGCCTTGGCGGTTTGGTACAGCACAGCGTCAGCGTTTACCATGTAATGCGCAACAAGCAGTTTGATCCGGAAACGGACAGTGAAGAAAGCTTTGCAATCTGCGGGTTGCTCCACGATGTATGCAAGGCTCAGTTTTATAAGGAAAGTGTCCGCAATGTTAAAAATGAGGAAACAGGCGCGTGGGAAAAACGCCCGTATTATACCATTGAAGACAGTTATCCGTACGGTCACGGGGAAAAATCCGTTTATCTTATCGAACGGTTTATGCGGCTGAAAACTTCCGAAGCTATTGCCATCCGCTGGCACATGGGCGGCTTTGACGAAGCGGCTAAGGGCANNAGTTTCGCCATCAGCCTTGCGTATCAAAAATACCCCATAGCGGTAAAGCTTCATCTGGCTGACCTGGAAAGCACTTATCTGTGGGAAAAAGGTACTTCAGCGGTAAATAATAAAAAGTAAATTGTAGGGCACCAAACACCGGGGAATTATTCCCGGTGTTTTTTTATGCCGTTTTCTCTTGAAAAATCAATAAAATGTTTTATCTCCCCTTGACAAAAAGAAAAAATGGTGTATTATTGTATTAAGTTCTTAGTACAACAGTACAATAATACAATAATACAAATTGGAGATGAGTGATTTGTCAGACAGAATTCTAAAAACACAGGGACTGACAAAAAAGTACGGCCATTATTCCGCGGTTGACAGTATGGACATTGAGGTTAAAAAAGGTGAAATTTACGGTCTGGTCGGAAAAAACGGCGCGGGGAAAACTACGCTGCTGAAAATGATCAGCGGGCTTTCCATGCCGAATTCCGGTTCCATCGAACTGTTCGGTCAAACCTCGGAAGACGGCTTGAACCATGTGCGCGCACATACCGGCTGCATTATTGAAACGCCGGGATTTCTGCCTTACCTTACCGCGGCAAAAAATCTGGAATATTACCGCCTGCAAAGGGGTATTATCAATCCCCGCTGTATTCGGGAATCGTTGGAATTTGTCGGTTTAGCAGATACAGGGAAAAAGAAATTCAAAAGCTTTTCGCTCGGTATGAAGCAGCGCCTCGGTTTGGCACTGGCAATTATGGGGAATCCGGATTTTTTAATTCTGGATGAACCGATTAACGGCCTTGACCCCATGGGCATGGCGGAATTTCGTGAAATGATATTGAAGCTGAATCGGGAACGAAATACAACGATTCTTATCTCCAGCCATATTTTAGGCGAGCTTTCCCAAATTGCAACAACTTATGGGTTTATTCATGACGGCAGGTTGGTGGAGCATATTTCCGCAGCTGAACTGGAGGAAAAATGCAAACGGAGCTTAAAAATCAAGGTGGATGACGCAAATAGAGCGGTTGAAATACTGAAAAATGAACTCTCCTGTACACAGCTTCGGGCTTTGAGCGATCAGGAAATACAGGCTGATGAATATATGGATACTCCGGAACTTCTGGTGCAGTCTCTTGTGAAAAACGGGGTTATGGTCTCCGGTGTGAACCAGTCGGGCTTAAACCTGGAAGAATATTTCATCGAGTTGGTAGGAGGGATTCATCATGCTTAAATTAATCCGCGCGGACTTATATAAATCGTTTCACAGAGCATACCTTTTCGTTTTCATGATTGTTTTATCCGGTATGGCCATTTTTCTGAATGCGTCCATGGCTTACATGCATGTACCGCTGGAATCGGGAATCGGCATCGCTGCGGCACTGCTCATGTATCCGCTTTTTCTGATTTCCATGTTTGCAGACATTGTAACAGCGGAAGAAAACAAGGAACACACTATGAAAAACACCATTTCTTTCGGTGTTACAAGAAGCCAGTTGTTTTTGTCGAAAATTATCAGTACTGTTTTGGTGGCTGTTTCTGTGGCGATGGTCACTGTTATCGTATATTTGGGAAGTGCTTTTGCGCTGCTTCGCCCGCAAAAAGGTGATATTACCGGGCTGCTTACCGACCTTGGCCTGCGGGTCGGTACCGCGCTGCTGATTTATGTTGCGGCCGTCGTATTAGCTACCTTGCTTGCCATGGCTATAAAGCGAAATGCAATGTTCACGTTTTCTTATTTTGGAATTTTATTGGTTCCGGTCATCCTTTTTAAAGTGCTGAATCTTCTTAACCCGGTTTTCGGCAGTCTGCAAAGAGGAATGCTGTATATGCAGTCACAAATAATCGCTTCCGTTCCGCAGGCACAGCTAATGAACACGGTTTGGATTTCCATTGGGCATATTGCGGTATTTCTAACGGTTGGCATGCTTCTCCTGCGGCGGCAGGAAGTGAATTGATTGAGAGGTGAAAAGGAAAAAAGAGGAAAAATATTTATGGAATCCTATTGACAAATGCGGAAATAAATTATACTATTGTATTAATCTAATAGTACAGTAATACAGTTGGAGGTGAAATTATGGCATGGAATTTAAAATCCGACCGGCCAATTTATTCGCAGCTAATTGAGCAGATAGAATTGATGATCGTTTCGGGAATTTATCCTGCCGGCGCAAAACTGCCTTCCGTCCGCGACATGGCGGGGGAAGCTTCGGTAAATCCAAACACCATGCAGCGTGCGCTCGCTCAGCTTGAAAATGAAGGACTGCTGTTTTCGCAACGAACAAGCGGCAGATTTGTTACAGAGGATGTGGCGAAAATTATGGAGACAAAAAACAATCTTGCAATGAACTTAATCAACGAGTTTATTGAAAATATGAGCAGACTTGGTTACGACAAAAAACAGGCGATTACCCTAATAAGGAGTACAGCAGAGGAGGAAAAATAATGGAGAACATTTTGGAATGCCAGAATCTGGTTAAGTTTTTTCCGAACTGTCTGGCATTGAATTCAATCAATCTGGCCGTGCCGAAAGGCAGGATTGTCGGGCTGCTCGGCCCGAACGGCAGCGGCAAAAGCACCATGATTAAATTGGCGAACGGCTTAATCACCCCGTCCAGCGGCAAAATATTAATCAACGGTATGGCGCCCGGAACCGAAACAAAGAAAATCGTTTCGTACCTGCCGGAACGTACGTACCTGAACGACTGGATGACGGTCAACAATATGATCGATTTCTTCAGCGATTTCTACGAAAATTTCAATCGGCAAAAAGCCTACGACATGCTGGGGCGCCTTGGTGTTAACCCAACGCAAAGACTGAAAACCATGAGCAAGGGCACAAAGGAAAAAGTGCAGCTTATTCTGGTTATGAGCCGGGAAGCGCAGCTTTATCTTCTGGATGAACCAATCGGCGGTGTAGACCCCGCGGCAAGGGATTATATCCTTGACACCATCATTGGCAATTACAACGAAAACGCAACCATCATCATTTCCACCCACTTGATTTCCGACGTGGAAAAAGTGCTCGACGAAGTCATTTTCATTAATCAGGGCAATATTGTTCTGACTTCTACGGTGGATGAAATTCGTGAAAACGAAAACAAGAGTGTGGATGCGCTGTTCAGGGAGGTGTTCAGATGTTAGGAAAACTTTTAAAATATGAAATCAAAGCGACCAGCAGAACCTTTCTTCCCATGTACGCGCTTTTGATTGTCTTTGCTTTTATCAATAAATTTTTCATGACGGTCAATTCCGACTTTCTGAACATACCCCGTATTATTTCCATGAGTGTATTCGTCATCATTATTGTCGGGATCAGTGTAATGACCCTGATTGTTACCATTCAGCGGTTTAATAAAAACCTGCTTTCCGACGAAGGCTACCTGTCCTTTACACTTCCGGTAAAAGCGCATACGCATATTGACACAAAAATGATTATAAGTCTGCTGTGGACGGTTCTCAGTATTATTGTATCTTTGCTGTCAATCGGCATTATGGTCGCAGACGCGGGCACTATTAATTCGGTACGGGAAGCATTTGCTATGATTATTCCTGAGTTTAATAAATTAGGGCCCAGCGGTATTGTTCTGGTATTCGAAGGAATTGTAGTTGCTCTTGTTGCAACTTTAGCGGGAATCACGACAATTTATGCTTCTATCACAGTAGGCAACCTCAGTTCAAAACACAAGCTTTTGGCCGGCCTGGGCGCTTACCTTGCGTTCGGTATTATAGAGCAGATCATTTCTTCCATTTTAATCACATCTTTTGGCGGAAAAGTGGAACAGTATTTTAAATATTTGAACAACGCGCCTTGAAGCGCACAGCTGCACGGAGCAGAGATTGTGCTGCTGGTTACGATTATTTTCTTCCTTCTCTTTGGCGCGGCATATTATTTCCTGACGGATTGGATTTTGAGAAAGAAACTAAACTTAGAATAAGCTTAACGCAAATACAGCTTGCAAAGGCGCGTCAGTTGACGCGCCTTTGTTGTTATAGAAAAGGAAATTGCAGGTGCTATTTTAACCGGAACACTCACTAAGGGCGATTTCCATTGAAAATTGCCGGTAGTTACTTTATAATGAGGATGATAGCTTTTGCTGCCCGATTTTTCATTTCAAACACCGTTGCGGTGCTGATTTTTGAGATAAGAAAATAAATTTGTTTGACATGGAGATTGAATAGGAAGGGTGAGCACATGGGGAACACAATCAATTCGGAAAACAGGGAAAATACACAGAATCTGGAAATTACCATATGCATTGGGAGTTCCTGCCATTTGAAAGGCTCGCGCGATGTAATTAAAATCTTTGAGCGGCTGATCTCCTTTCATCATCTGCAGGAACAGATTGCACTGAAAGGATCGTTCTGTATGGGGGAATGCTCGGAGAACGGAGTTTGCGTTTGTGTGAACGGCGAACGGTTTCATGTTACCCCCTCGGAAATGGAAGCTTTTTTTCAAAACGAAGTGACGACAAGATTGAACGCATAACGATTAGAAATGGGTGAATAGGAATTGAGTATCATCGGTTTAAAAGCAGCAAACTGCAAAAACTGCTACAAATGTGTAAAGGTTTGTCCGGTCAAATCCATAAAGGTAATCAGCGCACAGGCGCAAATTATTGAACGTGACTGTGTTTTGTGCGGCACCTGTCTGGAACAGTGCCCCCAAAACGCGAAAACGGTGGCAAGTGATGTTGCGCTGGTGAAAGAATTGATTCGAAGGGGTGAGCGCGTCATTCTTTCGGTGGCGCCTTCTTATTACGGCTCCTTTGAATTTGACGACGTAAAAAAGTTTGCGGGCGCGGTACAGTCGCTTGGATTTTACGGCGCGGCGGAAACCAGTATGGGCGCGGCTTATGTCACCGCAGAATACCACAGGCTGATGCAGGAAAATCAAATGAAAAATATCATTACTACCTGCTGCCCGTCGGTAAACCGCCTGGCTGAATTGTACTACCCCGATTTGGTGAACGAACTTGCGCCCGTTGTATCACCCATGATTGCCCATGCCCGTCTGCTGAAGCAGGTTTACGGCCGGGGCACGCGCGTTATTTTTGCAGGCCCGTGTATTGCAAAAATGGACGAGGCAGCCGATATTCGCCACAGCAATGAAATTGACGCGGTTATTACGTTTGAAGACCTTGCGGATTGGTTTACGGAACGCGGCATTACAATTGCAGACGCGGCCCCCGCATCCTTTTTAAACTCCAGTTCGAAAGTTCTGCGCATGTACCCGGTTGCGGACGGAATTCTTGCTTCGCTCCGCGCCAAAGGTGACCTGGGCGACTGGAGGCTGCTCAGTGTAAGCGGGCCGATGGAATGCATCGACCTGTTCAAAGCAATGAAACGCGGCGAATTGGAGCACTGTTTTGTGGAAGTCAACATGTGCCGCGGCGGCTGCATTAACGGCCCGGTCAGCCTGAAAGAGTCCGCATCGCGGTTTTCCGTTTCCCTGAAGGTGCGGAATTACGCGAAAGAGGACTGTGCGGGGTACCCGGAACTTCCGGAACAAATTCCCCTGGGCATGCAGTTTGTTGACCGTTCCGCAAAGGAAGATATTCCTGACGAACAAACCATTCGTGCCATTTTGTCTAAAATCGGGAAAGAATCCCCGGAAGAGGAACTCAACTGCGGTTCCTGCGGCTACCCAACCTGCCGCGACAAAGCGATTGCCGTGTACCAGAACAAAGCCGAACTGACCATGTGCATGCCGTACATGCGCGAACGGGCGGAATCGCTTTCCAATTACGTCTTGACGGAAACACCTAATATTACGATTATTGTGGACAAAGACCTGAATATTATTGAGTTTAACGCGGCGGCGGAAACAGCTTTCCGAATTTCACGCAGAGAAGCGCTTCAAAAATGCATTTATGAAATTATTGACTCTTCCGATTTCCAGGAGGTCTTTGAATCCCGCCGGTCCCAATCTGACAAAAAGGTGACTTACCGCGAATACGGAATTACCACCATGCAGACAATCGTTTACATAGCGAAAGAAAATATTGCGATGGGTATTTTTAAGGACATTACGCGGGAGGAAGCAGAACTGGAAAACAGAACCCGGCTCAGAAATGAAACGATGGAAATGGCGCAGAAAGTCATCGACAAACAGATGATAGCGGCACAGCAAATTGCCAGCTTGCTGGGGGAAACCACAGCAGAAACCAAGGTGACGCTTACAAAGCTGAAAAATATGTTTGACGGTGATGAACAATGAACATGCATGTTGACGCCGCCTACCGCAGCTTAAACAAATACGGGGAGGAACTTTGCGGGGATAAAGTGCAGATTTCCCGCACCGCAGATTCTACTATTGCCGTTCTGGCCGACGGCCTTGGCAGCGGGGTAAAAGCAAATATCCTCTCTACCTTGACCGGCAGCATTCTTTCCACCATGCTTGACGAAGGGGCTACCGTTGCGGAAGCGGTGGAAACGGTTGCCAAAACTCTGCCGGTCTGCAATGTGCGCAAGCTGGCGTATTCCACATTCAGCATTATTCAGATTTTCGACAACGGCAACGTCTCTTTGGTGGAATTTGACAATCCGCCGTGCATTTTTATCCGCAACGGAAAAGCCATTGACTTGGAAAGCTGCTCGGAAGTCAAAGAGTACGCGGGGAAAACGGTGACGGAAAGCCATTTCACTGTTCATTCGGGTGACGTACTTGCTCTGGTCAGCGACGGCGTGGTTTACGCCGGGGTAGGGCAGGCGCTGAACTTCGGCTGGAATTGGGAAAATGTGTCCGCCTGGCTTGCGAAAACCTCTTTAAAAGAATTTTTCGCACCGCGGCTTGCGGTCTCGCTGTCACAGGCGGTGGACGAACTTTATTTAAATAAACCGGGGGACGATTCCACCGTACTGGTAATCCGCATTTCTCCGCGCAGCGTAGTCAACCTGTTTTCCGGTCCACCCGCCAAGGAAGCGGACGACGGCCGCATGGTTCACGATTTTATGACATCTTCGGGTACAAGGATTGTCTGCGGTGGAACAAGCGCCAATGTGGTGGCGCGCATATTAAACCGCAAGGTCGAAACCACCCTTCATTATGACGACCCCGACATTCCGCCTGTCGGCCGGATTGAGGGAATCGACCTGGTTACGGAAGGCGTGCTTACCCTGAGCAGAACCGTCGAAATTCTCAAAAATTATCTGTCCCGCGAAGCGGACACCTTTTATTTCCGTATGCTCGACGAACCGAACGGCGCGGCAAAAATCGCGAAAATACTGTTGGAAAACTGCACTNNCTGCACGGATTTAAAAGTATTTATCGGAAAAGCCATTAATCCCGCACACCAAAACCCCGGCCTTCCGGCGGACCTCAGTATTAAAATAAAATTAATCGAGGAGCTTTGTGTTTTGGTGGAACGGCTTGGGAAAAGAGTACAAAAATTTTATTATTAATGAGGTATTATATCGAATGCAATATGACAACGACGCGAAGCAGATGAAGTATGAAGTGCTTGCCAAAGTTGCACAATATGCTTATGAAGGAACACTGGAAAAGAACGTGGACACAATCCCTTACGACATCATTCCCGGCCCGCTCCCCACATTTCGCTGCTGCATTTACCGTGAACGCGAAATTATTCGGGAACGTGTTGTTTCCGCACGCGGGAATAATCTGCCCGGCCAAAACGACGGGGGTATTGTTGCGATCATTCCCTCCGCCTGTGAAGGCTGTCCCATCAGCCGATTTACGGTTACAGATAACTGTCAGCGCTGTCTGGCGAAAAAATGTTATGCTGCCTGTGCATTTGACGCAATTTCCATTACCCCGAAAGGTGCTTATATTGATCAGACCAAATGCAGGGAATGCGGCCGGTGTGCATCGGCCTGCCCCTACAATGCCATTTCCGACACCATGCGCCCCTGTGTGCGCGCGTGCCCGGTGAAAGCAATTACCAAAGATGAATATCACCGTGCGGCAATCGATTATTCCCGCTGCATCAGCTGCGGCGACTGCATGAAGCACTGCCCGTTCGGCGCGGTTACCGACCGTTCCGGCATGGTGAACGTTATTAATGAAATTAAAAGCGGTACTCCGGTTTTTGCGGCATTTGCGCCTGCAATTGAAGGCCATTTTGGGCATGCAAATGTCGGCATGCTCAAAGCAGCCATTAAAAAGCTCGGCTTTTCCGGTGTGTTTGAAGTTTCCCTCGGCGCGGATGCAACTTCTTACCACGAAGCGTTGGAACTGAAAGAAGCGCTTGCGGAAAACCGGAAAATGACCACATCCTGCTGTCCGGCTTTTGTAGATATGCTTGAAAAGCATTACCCGAAGCTTGCGCCGCTCATTTCGCATACCGCTTCGCCCATGACCGTAACGGCACGTTACATTAAGTCAGCTTATCCGGGCGCGAAGGTCGTGTTCATCGGCCCCTGTGTTTCAAAAAAGCTGGAAATTCAGAAGGTGCGTGATTCGGCAGATTATGTGGTCACCTTTGAGGAACTGGGGGCAATGTTTACCGCAAAGGGCGTTCATGTGTACGACCATGCAGAAAATGAGCAGGACGGAAGTCTTTGCGGAAAAGGCTTTGCGCAAAGCGGCGGCGTGACCGGCGCTGTGAAGCGCGTATTGGAAGACGAAGGATTCGACCGGCCGTTTCNNCTGCGTGAAGGGGGACGGTGCCAAAGACTGCAAAAAAGCGCTTATGCTACTGAACGCGGGGCGCCTGCCGGAAGATTTTATAGAAGGCATGGCCTGCGAGGGCGGATGTATTGCCGGCCCCGGCGGCGTGGAGGAAGTTCAGAAATTACTGAAAAACCGCAATAAGCTGTTGGCGATGGCAGACCAGCGCGGAATCAAAGAAAATATAAAGGAAATCCATGATTTTTCTCATATTAATTTATCAACGGATTCCCCGGAGCAGATGTAACAATTGCTTCTAGGGGACAAAGGAGTGACTGTTTGTGAACGCAATCAGTGCAAGGCATCTTTTTAAATCCTATGACGGCGTTACGGTGGCATTGAAGGATTTAAATCTGGAAATTCCACAAGGCGGCGTGTTCGGCTTTCTTGGGCCGAACGGGGCGGGTAAAACCACTACAGTAAAACTGCTGACCGGTTTGCTCAAGCCAACGGACGGCGAATGTTTTGTGTTCGACCTGCCGCCGGGGAAAAATCCGGCAGAGGTGCACCGCATCTGCGGCGTGATGACGGAAAGCGCGAAAATGTACGGTCAGCTGACCGGCATGGAAAACCTGATTTTTTTTGCACAGACTGCCGGGCTGAAGCAGGACACCTGCGCTCAGCGCGCCGG
>DFRY01000043.1:0-3040 GCA_002378845.1 Ruminococcaceae bacterium UBA3451
ATCTGATTGCATATAATCACTCATTGCTAGGAGTATTTCCAGGAAAGGTAAGAGGACTTATGAGAAGCCGGAACTATTAATATCGTTTATATTATTGGAGGTGTTAGTATTATGGGTAATGAACTGAAAATCAAAATGTACGCATTAACGTTAGACTGCAAAGATCCGTATGAATTAGCAAAATTCTATGCAGTAATGCTCAAATGGGAAATAGCATTTCATGATGAAGAATATGCATGTATAGGTGCTCCGGAAACAAATCAGGGAGCGTATCCTGGTATAACATTTCAACGGAATCCTGAGTATAAACCGCCTGTGTGGCCGGAAGAGCCTGAAACACAGCAGCAAATGGCGCATCTCGACTTTGCTGTGAATGATTTAGAAAAAGCAGTTCAATATGCAGTAAACTGTGGAGCCACAATCGCCAGTGAGCAATTTTCTGATCATTGGAAAGTTATGTTTGACCCCTCCGGACACCCTTTTTGCCTATGTCAAATGAAATCAATTTTCGAAAGTCCCCATTTTGCGCTATTATAGAAAGTTACGAAGCTTAGTAGAAGGAGCAAAATGGTTAGCTTAGATGAAGACTCGAACTTCGCATAGTGTTTAATTACAATTATTTTACATCAATTTGTGAATAGCTGAAAAACGCGAGAAATCGCGGAGAAGTCCAACTTGAGAAATTGACAATTCGGATTATCTCTTTGCCGTAGGAACTGATGCGAAACGAAATCATCATGAGACAGGAAGTTTCTGACACAACAATAACGGGGATTGTAGATGACATTTTTATGCCGCTTGTCTAAATAATGGCCAGAAAATTTGCTAAAAATTTTGCGTATAACTCACATAATATACGTATGCATGATGCCAAGAACCCTTTATTTTATTCGGGTTCTCGGTTTTGTCGTTAGGAACACTTGCAACCAATTTTTTTATAGTGGCCAATCATGTCATGCTGTGTGTTTTACTTTTATGAAAATCGGATTAATTTTGTTTCGGCTAAGCGATCCAGAAAAGGAAGGTGCGTCTGTAAAAAACGGAACAGATGAAAAGTAACATGAAAAAATTAAATGATTATTTATACTTCGGCGATACCGTTCTTAAGATATTACAGAGATACGCTGAGGACTTGAAACAGTCAGCAAAAGATACTCAAAATCAGATTGATCTTCTTCATTGTAATTTTCTGCTTCAAATTGCGGAACTTTTGCAGCACAACGAATTCCTAACCTCACAGTCTCAGCGTATCCGGGAATTCTATAAACTGATGGCAAATGAATATCCTTTTCTTGCATTTACTTTTAAAGGTAGAATAAAGTCTTTGATACGTGCGGAAGCAAAATTTAATGGATATATCGTGGAATATATTTACGAGTATTATATGAAGCATGGTAATTACCCGTCTCTGCCTGAGCTGAAAAACAATTTAAACTGTTTTCGAGACCTGATTGCATACAGAATCGTGCTTTCTCTTCCCAAATGTCATCTAAAAAAAGATGAGATTTGCGCGGAGGAAGAAAATAAATATCTATATGATGTTGCTAACAAGCTGCTTGGTTTTCTTGAGGAACGGGGATTTACGGCAGAACTGGCTTCATTTACAGGTATGAAAAAATCGCCTTTGTTAAAAGAGAACGTAAGCCCATACTATCGGGATTATGTTGCAAATCCAGAGCCTAGTGGCTATCGTTCGCTGCATATAACCTTTTATGATAATATTGCCCGGTGTTATGTGGAAGTACAACTTCGTACAAAAGAAATGGACGATTACGCTGAAATTGGTCCTGCCAATCATTTGGGCTACGAAAAGCGACAGGAAAGTGAAAGAGCGAAACGAGATGCAATTCCAAAAGGAGAAAATGTTTATTTTGATGATGCTTATGAACGAGGTATCATGTTACAGCAACTTGAATTATCAAAATTAGATGTAAATATGTTTTCAGCCGTGAATAATTCCCTTATCAACGATGGTTGTGGCCTCTTCCGCGGGAGATTGATTCTTCCGTATGAGCATCTTTCAAGATTCCAAAATGACCTGATTGATTAATTCATTACTGCGAGATGTTGAAGGATATTGCAGTTGGCCTGCTTTTTTAACAAGGAATAGGCTTCGGCCGCTATGAAATCATTGATATGCGGGATTATGGGAAAATACAAGCGCCCTTGCAGACAGATTATTGAGCATTAATTGTAGCTTAATGGACTTTTTGAACTGGTACTTGTCCTAAATGTCATTCCATTGAAATAATTAGAATTCCTGGAGATGTCGGAGCATATGGCTCAGGTAATAATATCTTCGCTGAACGTACGATTTTCAGTGCAGTGAAAGTAACAAGATATATATGCGCCTCCTGCGGATACACAGAGGAATGGATCGAAGATCCAACTGATAGAGAAAAGTTGAAAAAACACTATTCTGATTAAGGTCGTTCTATAATTTGAGCTTCGCATAATGTTATGATAGCAACTCAGAATTCCAGTACTCCTTCGCCATCACGTTTAGTTGCATTTTTATTAAGATTATTTCAAATTTCTCTTGACTTGGAGTCGACTCCAAGTGATAGCATTATATGCAGAATACAGAACCAGAGGAAAGGATTTGATTATGAACAAGAAGGTCCTCGTGATTTCTGCCAGTCCCCGTAAAGGCGGCAACTCAGACACGTTGTGCGATGAATTCATCTGCGGCACACAGGAAGCTGGCAACGAAGCTGAAAAGGTATTTCTGCGGGATAAAAAGATTGGTTACTGTACCGGCTGCGGCATCTGCAACAGAACGCATCAGTGTGTTCAGCAAGATGATATGGCAGTGATTCTTGACAAGATGGTTAAAGCTGACGTCATTGTTATGGCGACACCGGTATACTTCTACACAATGAATGCGCAAATGAAAACGCTGATCGATCGTACCGTGCCGCGCTATACCGAGTTTGCAGACAAGGATTTTTATTTCATTGTGACAGCAGCTGATACAGATCAGGCAGCAATGGAACGGGCTATCAGCGGGTTCCGGGGTTTTACCGAAGACTGCCTTCCG
>DFRY01000043.1:3051-179162 GCA_002378845.1 Ruminococcaceae bacterium UBA3451
TTCTGCAGCCGGCGCTTATCGAACCTCTGGTAAAGAAACTGAATGGCACGATCGTGGAGTGCAATACGGCTTATGAGGGAAAACGTTATTCTTCAGCCGATCACTGGCAGGCGATTCGGAATCACGGATTTATGGAAATTGCTCCCTGCGATATTATGGACGAATTCGGTGAATTTTCAATTCCCGTGAAGGGTGGAACCCATCTGAAGGAAAACTTCGTTGGCGAGCATTTGAAGGGCTATGATTCTATGCTAATGCTTTCCCATTTTAAAGGCCATATAATGGGCGGACTCGGTGGTGCGTTAAAGAATATGTCCATCGGCGTCGCTTCCTCGCACGGCAAGGCAAATATTCATGGGGCAGGCAATCCGGCTGAGTTGTGGACAGCCGATCATGACTCTTTTCTAGAATCGATGGCGGAAGCGGACAAATCGATTATGGATTACATGGGACGCGAAAATATTGTATATATCAACGTAGCAAATCGCTTGTCGGTGGACTGCGATTGCGACTCGAATCCACATGAACCGGAAATGGCAGATCTGGGGATTTTCGCCTCGTTAGACCCTGTGGCATTAGATCAGGCGTGTGTGGATGCCGTTTACGCTTCACCGGATGAAGGCAAGGCCGCACTGATTGAGCGCATGGAATCCCGCAATGGCATCCATACGATCGAAACTGCAGCAGATTTAGGTCTCGGAAGTCGCACCTATGAGATCAAAACGATCTGAAATGAAATTTAATAGGAAAGGCGCATGGAACGATAAGCAATACACAACCTCTGCAATGTATTGCAATAATTAATTTCGCATAATGTTTACACTAATTGTTATTACATATTAGAAACATATATATTTGCCTTTTGTTTTTACTCGATTTATGCTGAAATAAGCAAAACAAAATAAAACTTATATTTTAGGCAACCAGCGGGACTCATTCCGCTGGTTCTTTTAATACTTTGCATTTTCTTCTTATCGTGTTATTATAGTTTCAGATAGGAAAATATTGTCTGTTTTTGAAAGCGTAAAGCGCAAGTAGAATCCTAAACTGGCAGGAAGAAAACATTTGGTAGCAAAATCAGCACAATGATAGCAAGATCAAGTTATTATATTTGCAGGGGGTTGCCAAAATGAAGAAAAATATCGGGTCAAGAATTTTACTTGGAATTGGAATTGTATTATTAATGTGTTATTTCGGAGGCCTATTTTATATTTATAATATTCAACAGTATGATCCCTATGCTTCTGCAGGAGCTGATATTTATGCTTTGATTCATAGCGTATTGTTTTTACCTCCAACTGTAATATGTTTGATATTATCTTTCATATTACATTTAAAACAAAATAACAGTCGTAATTTATTATGAGCAAGCAGGGTTATTTCTTAATCTAATTATTTATATAATGCGAGTATAGCAGCGGGAAAACTTGGGGGAATAGACTTGAAAATTAAAGAAATCAAAACACCGGAAGATGTTCTATGCTTTATGAATGAAAATATAAATTACGGCTGGATCGATATGTTTGGGAATGTACATCAACATGAGATGAAAAATTTTAGAGCAACATATCGAATAGCGCCATTGGAACAATGTCTTAAGTTAGGAATAGGAACCTGCATTGAACAAGTTTACTTAATGCATACTATTTTCTGCAAAATAGATATTCAGAATAAAATGTATTGCTGCCGTATTTATGAACCGGACAATTACGGAAATTTAGAAGAAGAAGAACACATGCACTGTTTCTTGCTATATTATCATCAGGGAAAAGTGTATCATATCGAACATCCTAACGTTCACCGCATGGGAATTTTTGAATATGACAGTGAAACAGCTGCCATCAATTTTATTGAACAGTATTATATTGAGTTACGTGGCGGCAAGCAGAGCCCTACTACCGAATTTTATTCTGTAGAGTCCGGCTTTTCTTTCCAACAGTTTAATAACTATATTAACTTTTTAGATAGACAGTAAACAATTTTCGAGTAGTGAAGACTATGAGTACAATATATCATCTCCACTACCTTTTGAACTTCGCACAATGTTTATAAGATTTCACTTAACTTGGAGCAGTAATGAAGGAAAATCAAGCAGGAGAGCCAAGTGGGGATGTAAAAATGGTCAATAAAAGGAATATAGATAATAACTTAAAGCCGTTCCATCGAATGCTCTTGGAAATTAAAGAGCATCCTATGTCTAAATTTGACGACGCCCAAATAAAAGCCATGTCCCAGAAATTGAAAGTACGTGTTGAAAATGGCGGAGAAACACGGCAACTGATGCCCGAAGCCTTTGCACTCGTGTTTGAAGCGGTGAAACGCACATTGGGCATCACACCGTTTGATGTTCAGTTGCTGGCTGCTACTGCAATGGCAGCTGGACGAATCATTGAACTGCCAACGGGGGAAGGCAAAACCTTAGTTGCAGTTTTTGCAGCCTATTTAGGTGCGTTATCGGGCAAAGGCGTACATGTTTTAACTTTCAATGACTATCTGGCTAAAAGAGATGCACTATGGATGAAGCCTGTATATGAATTTCTAGGTTTATCAGTGCACTATATCAATGAGAGCATGAATAAAAAAGAGCGTAAAGAGGCATATAATGCAGATATTACCTATCTCACAGCGAAGGAAGCAGGGTTTGATTATCTGCGCAGTTTTTTAGTTTATGATACAGATGCAGTTGTTCAGCGTCCCTTTCATTTGGCAATCATCGACGAAGCGGATTCTATTTTAATCGATGAAGCTCGAATTCCTCTTGTGATTGCGGGCGATATGCCCACACAGATAAAGATAGAAAAACGGATTTTTACTGTTGTTTCCAAACTGCAAAACGATTCCCATTTTATTATGGACGAATATGCGAATAATGTCTCATTAACGGAATCCGGCGTAGCCTTTATTGAAGAACAGCTTGGAGTGGGCAATTTATACGAGGCACAAAACTTTGACACATTAACAAAAGTGAATGTGATGTTGCAGGCTGTATTTCTCCTTAAAAAGGATATCGATTATATCGTCCGGAATAATGAAGTACTGCTCATTGACGAATTCACAGGACGTATTATGAAGGATCGTCAATGGCCAGACGGACTTCAAGCTGCAGTGGAAATAAAAGAAGGGCTGGTCCCAAAACTTCAGGGTACTGTGATGAACCGCATTACGCTTCAGAATTTTCTGCAGTTCTATCCTAACCTCTGCGGTATGACAGGGACAGCCTGTCCAGCGGCTCCTGAATTTAATAGGTTTTATAACAAGGCAGTTACCGTAATTCCTTCAAACAAACCATGTATTAGAATTGACTATCCGGATGTTATTTTTACTCACAAGGAAGCCAAATATCTTGCTGTTACCCAAGAAATTATAAAAGCACATGCACTCGGAAGACCAATCCTTGTTGGAACTAGCTCCATAGAAGAATCGGAGTATCTTCTGGATATGCTCAAACCACATATTCCAGACATTACTGTGCTGAATGCGAAAAATGATACAGAAGAAGCGGAAATCATTGCAAATGCAGGAAAACTCAATGCAGTCACAATTTCGACTAACATGGCGGGACGCGGTGTAGATATTCGCCTTGGCGGTAAAGAGTCAGCGGAATACGAGAAAGTTTGTACACTGGGAGGTCTTTATGTTATAGGAACCAACCGATATGAAAGTGTTCGAATTGACAATCAGCTGAGAGGACGTGCTGGCAGGCAGGGCGATCCGGGTGAGAGCCGATTTTTTATCAGTTTGGAAGACGATTTATTATTGAAATACCGAATAAGTGACTGTATTCCGGATAAGATTAGGAATTTAAAACAAAATGAGCCGCTACAAAACTCCGCAATTAGCAGAGCTGTTGTGCATATACAAAAGGTCTCGGAAGGGCAGACGTTTGACGCAAAAATAACTCTTTCGAAGTACTCCTGCGTTGCCGAGGATCAAAGATAGATTGTGCATAAAAAGCGCGAGAAGATATTATATGGGACCGATACCCTTTCTGTTTTGGAAAAAGCTAATCCGGAAAAGGTTCATGAGCTGTTAACGCAGGTATCTGAAAACGAATATAAACGCGCGCAAAAGGCAATTGAGCTTTTTGTAATCAATCAGTGTTGGGCTGATCACTTGCTTATTATTGAAAGTGCTTTGGACGAAGTACAAGTAATCAGTCAGGCCAGACAAGATCCGTTTCTGCACTACAATCAAAAGTTAATAGAGGGTTTTGAATCTCTGGAGAACCATATTCAAGATATGGTTTTAGAAATAACAAACATGCTCATAATCAAAAATGGTCATATTGATTTAGCTGAAATGGGCATTAGGGGACCATCTTCCACCAGGACTTATATGGTGAATGATGGGACAGAACTGCAAAACCTTTTTAATGGAATTCCTGCGATGACAAGCCCATTATATATGTTTTATTTACTTATTGAGTTTTTTGATAAGTACAAAAAACGCAAATAAATTGAAACGTCCTGTTTATGCACATAATCTTTACACTCTGCGAGGGGTCCAGAACTGATTATTTATTGGAAGAGGCAATAATTAACCGTTCAGAATATGCAAACATTATGGACTCAAATAAAAGAAGGTTTGATCGCTCATCATAAGTGCGAAAACTAGGCTATAATATTTATAATATTTTCTTGGAGGTATAAAGCTTGAACACTACAGTTCAAAGAGCAAGAGAGTTTATATATCGTAATGCCAGACCGCTTGACTTGGCAAGATGGCAATATCATTTTGAAAATGGAAGCACGGAAGCTGTTCTTAACGCTTTGTCATACTATCAAAACGACGACGGTGGCTTTGGACACGCTTTGGAGGCGGATGCGTGGAACCCTAACTCCTCGCCAATCCAAACATGGGTTGCTACCGAAATCTTACGTGAGATTAACTTTACAGACAATACACACGACATCATCAAAAGAATTTTGCATTATCTTGAAAGCGGAAAGAGTTTTGATGGCAAGTGTTGGTATAAGATTGTAAAAAGCAACAACGGGCATCCCCATGCTCCATGGTGGCATACTGAAGTTGATAGTACTGACCACAATGATTATAATCCGACCGCGTGCCTCGCAGGATTTATTATCCGCTTTGCGGAAAAAAACAGTGAACTTTACAAACATGGCTGCCGCATTGCAAAAGAAGCGTTTGATCAGCTGTTGGCAGATGAAAGAGAAAACGGCATGCACACGCTTACTTGCTACCTCCGGTTGATGGAGTATATTGAGGAAGCAAAAGCAACGGATATGATTGATTTGGCTGCTGTGAAGGCAAGACTGTCAGGGTTAATTCACGGCTGTATTACACAGGAAACCACCGAATGGGCTACCTCATATGTCTGCAAGCCGTCGCAGTTTTTTGATAGCCCGGGCAGTATGTTTTATGCGGACAACCAAAAGGCCGCCGATTTTGAATGTGATTTCATTGCACAAACCCAGCTTGATGATGGTTCCTGGAATATCACCTGGGATTGGGGCAATTATCCCAGTGAATGGGCAATCAGCAAAAACTGGTGGAAAGCAAATGGAATTATTTTAAACCTGCTCTATCTGCAAGGGTTTAGCAAACTATAATGAAACAGCACAAAATGAGAACTTTGTGTATTCTCCAGCTTATAACACTTTGAATAACAAAAGTGCTTATTAATACGGTCTAAATATAAGGAGTATGGTACGATTGCATGATTAATATCTTAATAGTTGAAGACGATAAAGAGATTAGCGGTCTGTTGTGCAGTGTTCTAAGTAAAAATCAATATACCTGCAAATCGGCATATTCCGGTTTACAGGCATTAGAAACACTGAAGAACAACCGATTCGACATGGTGCTGCTGGATTTAATGCTCCCAAGAATTTCAGGCGAAGAATTGCTCAGAAACCTTCGGCATTCTTCGAATGTTCCGGTTATCATTATCTCCGCCAAAGATGAAATGGCCGTGAAAGTCGATATGCTCCGCATGGGAGCGGATGATTACATAACAAAGCCCTTTGACAATAACGAAGTTCTGGCAAGAGTCGAAAGCAATCTGCGTCGCAGTCTGGGTAATACGTCTTCCCGCCTTACAGCAGGTTGCCTGGAATTTGACACGGCAAAAAACATCTGCACTGTCTCCGGTCAAACAATTTCATTAACCGGAACAGAAATAAAAATTCTTCGGCTTCTCTTGGAAAATCCGCAGAAGCTGTTTACGAAAGCCAATCTGTATATGAGCGTTTGGGAAGAACCGTACGATTATGACGACAACGCGGTCAATACGCATATCAGTAATCTAAGGCGGAAGTTAAAGTCTGCCTGCCCGGATCAGGAATTTATCGAAACTGTTTGGGGAATCGGTTACAAACTTGCCGGTCAAACATGAAACTGCCTGTTTTTTACGGAAACAGGCAGTTTATTTTATCATTATCTTTAGAAACACTTTAGAATTACCATTTATAATGAACGGTAAAGGAGATGAATTCTATGAATGAAACCGTATTAGAAACAAAAGAACTGACAAAAAAGTACAGGGGCACCTTGGCGCTTGACCACATGAACCTTACCATGCAGCGCGGTGAAATTTATGGTTTTATCGGAGAAAACGGTGCGGGAAAAACTACAACAATTCGTCTTATTACCGGGCTGTCCTTTCCAACAGAAGGGCAAATATCATTATTTGGGAAATCCGGAGAGAAACAGCTGCAAAAGCAGCGGGAACGCATGGGATGTATGGTCGAAACACCCGCGCTGTATAAAAATATGACCGCAGAACAGAATTTGGAAGCGCAACGGATTCAACGGGGTATTCCCGATAAGGAGTGTGTAATAGAGACATTAAAGCTGGTCGGACTTTCGGATACAGGAAAAAAATCCGTACGTCATTTTTCGCTTGGAATGCGCCAGCGGCTTGGAATTGCAATGGCTTTACTGAACGATCCGGAATTCTTGATTCTGGACGAACCGATTAACGGCCTTGACCCATCCGGAATTGTAGAAATGCGGGAACTGATGAAACAGCTGAACCGGGAAAAGGGCATTACGCTCCTTGTTTCCAGCCATAATCTCAGTGAACTGTATCAAACAGCTACCCGCTATATTCTGCTGCATAAGGGCCGTTTGCTTGAAGAATTATCACAAAAGGAGCTGGAAGAAAAATGCAAACGGCATATTGCCATTCAGACAAACGACGCCGCAAAAACCGCAGCCACATTGGAAAGCATGCTTCACACGACGAATTTTCAGGTCATGCCGGACAGCGCAGTCCGGTTGTACGACCATTTGGATAAAACAGAAGACGTAGCGCGGATTCTTTCGGAGGCCGGGTTACTCGTGACGAATTTTAGCCTTGCCGGCGACAGTCTGGAGGACTACTTCCTTCATCGCATTGGGGGCCGATAACATGGGACGGTTATTACATACGGAATTCTATAAGCTTTTCCATGACAAAATTTATTGGATTACTTTCGCGGCACTTGTATTGTTCCAGATGATTCTATTCTCAGGCAGCCCTGTTCTTAATCTGACCGGACAGATGGCTTTAACAGAAAGCATGAATAAAATTATTGCGACTATCCTGATCGTTTGTATTTACGGCGGCCTGTTTCTTGGCGATGATTTTGCAAGCCGCACACTGTACCACGGCTTGACAGCAGGAAAAAGCAGAAACTCTGTACTTTTCGCAAAAGCCATTGTTTACGCAATTGCAGCCGACGGGCTGCTGTTCCTTTTTCCAATTCTTCTTGTCCTCATTTGTACCATTCGAAACGGGTGGAGCAACATAGTTTCCGCCGAAATTCCTTTGAATCTGGTATTCACTGCCGCGGCCTATCTGATTCTCGGCTTTGCGGTCAGCGCTCTTTCTCTGCTGGCGGCGGCGTGCTTCCGCGATGTCGGCCGCACAATCGGGATTCCAATTCTTTTGTATTTTGTTATGATCTTGTTGCTGAACAGTTCTAATGCCCCTACTTTTTCACACATTCTGCCAATAGGCACTTTAGTGCTGCTGGCGGACGGTTCTGTCTCCCCCGTCTACGGTATGTCGCTTGGAATCGCGTGGCTTGTACCGCTTGAGGCGATTTCCGTTCTTGTTTTCCGCCGGGCTGAACTGCGCTAAGGAGGGGAATGCAAATGAGTAATATAATAAAATACAGATATTTTGAATTAAAGCATAATCGAATTTTATGGCTAACGTTTTTTATTTGCGTCGCATTTGCCTTTATTCTGATTGGCCCTCATTATTTAACAGAGGAGCCTATGGTGCCCGGAATTACAAATGACCTGCAAGGGCTTTTTATGGCATCAACAGCGGATTGTATTTTTCCTCTGCTGATTATCAGCGGAGCATTCACCGCCATGATGCTCGGTCAACAGTTCACTGACCGGACAATCGATCTGGAAATTACAGCAGGCCACAGCCGGGTGGAAATCTTTGCGGACCAGTGTTTTGTGGGCTTTATCGTTCCGAATATAACCATTATTTTATCGATTCTGATTGGATGCCTGCGCTGGGCCGGGAGCATTCCGATTCCCCTGTCGGCAACAGCAATCCTCTTTTTTGCGCGTGCCGTCATATTTCTTATGCTGCTCAATTTCTCTCTTTTCTCTGCCTGTATACTGTTCGCCGTGCTTTTTCGGGATACGGCGAAAACGATGGCGGTTTCAGCATTTTTCCTTTTAATCGTATGTTGGACAATGCCGGCGTTAGAGCAGCCGCTTACAAAAGCTCCCGGAACGCTGTATCCTGTTACGCCGTCGCTGCCGTTGTTATTGCACCCCGCTTTTCTAATGCGATTCGTCTTGTATTCAAAGCTCACCTTTGCGCAAGGAGCCTGGGTCGCCGGTGTAGCGGCAGGCTGGTCAATTCTGTTTCTGGGTATCGCCTATTGTATATTTCGCCGGTGTGAATTAAAATAGTACGGGAAAGAAGGCGGCAATGTAATGATATGGTTTTTAATCACCGCATGTATTATAGCAGCCGTATTCGGTACCCGCCTTTTTCAAATTAAACGGCAGCTGCGTTTTATCACTGCTCAGCTGGAGGAACGCTCAGGCGGAAAAACTGAGAAAAAAATTACCGTTTCGCTGATCGACGGGAATTTGAACAATCTTGCCGCGGCCATCAACCGCAGCCTAAGCATGCAGAAAGAACTCCGCGCGGAAGTATGGCGGAACGACCTTCAGCTGAAAAATTCCATTGCAAACCTCAGCCATGACCTTCGAACACCGCTGACCTCGATTTCAGGGTATTTACAATTAGTTCGAAGTACAGATTGTCCTAAGGAAAAAAAGGACGATTATCTGCAGGTTATAGACAATAAGGCGAATGTTTTGAAAACCTTGATAAACAGCCTTTATGAATTGTCTGTATTGGATGTTCAACAGTTGAAAAGAGAGAAATTAGACCTTAATCAGCTTATGTCTGATCTTCTAGCCGGGCAATATGATCTTTTTCATAAACTTGGAATCGAACTTAAGGTAACGCTTCCGAATTATCCCGTCTGGATTCTCGGCGACCGCGTCGCATGTACTCGCATTCTTCAGAACTTACTGAATAATGTTACCCGATACGCACAGCAGGGCGCTGCGATTATGTTGGAGAAACGAGAGTCTGAAGCACTTTTATCAATTTCTAATGCGACGCCGGATTTGGCGCAGGAGGACTTAGAACATCTATTTGATCGTTTCTATACAGCGGATAAATCCAGAAACGGCGGCGGCACGGGTTTGGGCCTATCGATTGTAAAAACATTATTGGTACAAATGGAGGGAACCATTGACGCTGCTTTAAAGGGGCAAAATCTTTGCCTGACAATTCACCTGCCCTTATTAAACTAAATGAAAATGGCTGCCTTAAGGTCTGCGTGACCGCCCGGATGCCGCCCGACGCCGGACAGAACCGTGGAATCCCCACGGCGCATGGTTTAAATAACGGGGAAAACGAAATTGTATAATATGTTAATAATTATACAGACAGTAAATAGTTGTTTTCCGGCATAGCCGGGAACTTTTATATTATAATAAAGAAGTACCGCTGTCGGTTGCCCGGCAGCGGTACTTTCAGAAAAATGAAATATGGAAAATTAAAGTTATAAGCATTTTAAGTATTTGCAAGCGCAAAGCCCAACGCCCTGCAGGCTTCGCTTGCTTCCTCGTCGGGAACGTCGTTGCAGATTACGGAATCAGCAGCAAGAATTGCTCCCTGCTCGGTGCAGGTTTCTTCCCAGTTTCGCATCCACTCGCCGTCCCCCCAGCCGTAAGAGCCAAACAGCACAATTTCTCGCCCGCTCAGTTCGCTTTCAACGGAAGAAAACATGGGCTCAAATTCGGTCTCTTCCAGTTCCTCGTCTCCCATTGACGGGCATCCAAATGCAATTTTATCGTAATCCTTCATAGCGTCAGCTGAAAAGTCCGAAGCAGTCAAAACCGAAACCTCGGCTCCGGCATCGCTCGCTCCCTGTGCAACAAGATTCGCCATGGCTTCCGTATTTCCGGTGCCGCTCCAATATACAACAGCGATTTTACTCATAAAAGCACTACCTTTCTGCATAATTTATTTCAATTTTAAGCGGCTACGGTGAGCCGCTTAATGGAAGAACCGTTTTGAAAACACCGGCTGTAAACCAAGGTGCATTTTTTGAATTTATCAAACATTTTCATAGTCTGGCACTCGTCGCAATAGACTTTCCAAAGCCCGCAACACTTGCAGTTTTGTCCGCAGTTTTCAATAAACCCGATTACATCATGCAAAGGATAGCCTAAAAAAAGACCTATTTCGTGCGGAAATGAAACACAGTTACGGATGCGGGATACCAGCTTCTTTAAGCAAAGTTCAATGCTGCTGCAATCGTACTGCATGGAAGAAAGAAACGTCTGTACGTCGGGGCTGATAAGATCGTTACCCAGCCGTTTGGGGCGATAAACATAAATTAAAGTTCGGTTCTTGTTTTGATTCAAAACAGTCAGAACAACACCGCGGGGATTTAATAGATTATTCCACTTTTTCAAGTACAACGGTAAGTTTTCACTTTGACTCAGGGAACAGCTGAACAGGCTGCCTGTTTTTATTCCCGCAAGAGTCGGCGAACAGTGGCGAACCAGCATTGAATCAAATTCTTCCACAAGGCTTCCCCCTTTTGCTGAACGAAGCAGTTGCGTTAGCATATGCTAACTATCTGCCACAGAAAAAGCTGATGGGCAAAGCCTTGATCAGCTTTAAGTTAGCAACTGCTAACTACATGTATACTATAACATCCCATTCTAAGATTGTCAAGGTATTCCGTAAAAATTTCCTTTGGTTGCCTATTTATCAAATTGCCAGTCCCAATTCAGCATCTTCTTTATTCAAAGAAAATGTTGTGCTTTTTAAAAGGTTCCTCATAAATTCACTTGGTATCGCTTCGTTCATATAGTAAAGCCCCCATGAAAGTCGGGCAGCAAAAGCGGATAAAGTTCAATTTTGTTTACGTCCTTTTACCTGCTTATTCCCGCAATATTTTCTGCATTGCTTTTCCTTTTGCCAATTCATCTACTAATTTGTCTAAATATCGGATTTGCCGCATCGTATCGTCCTCTATTTCTTCCACCCGGTATCCGCAGATAGTCCCTTTAATCAGCGCAGCCTTCGGGTTCCTGTGAGGCGCCTGTTGAAAGAACGTTTCAATATTTATATTATCAATTAATTGCTGCTGTAAGGATTGCTCATCATAGCCGGTAAGCCAAAAAATAATTTCATCTACCTCTTTTTTCGTTCTCCCCTTTTTCTCTGCTTTCTTTATATAAAGCGGATAGACGTTTGAAAAAGGCATGGTAAAAATACGCGGTTTCTCCATGTTCATACTCCTTCCAACAAGATATATTCAGATTATACCATGAAGCACGCCCGAATCAATAGACTTTCTGTCCGGCGAAAACAAAAACGGCATGCTGCGCGCCACAAGGGAAATAGTTCCTTATGACTGAGAATGCCGTTTCTATGTTGTGCTGTTGCTATACTGAAAATTTTGGTGGAAATCCGTTTGCCCGTTCTACTTATAAATTTAAAAATCTTTGAAAAATAAGATTTACTCTGGCCGCCTCTTCCACACTCGCCATTTCACAGAAAATACGGAGAACAGGTTCTGTTCCGGAAAAGCGGCAAATAATCCAGCCGCCGTTTTGAAAATAGACCTTACAGCCGTCCAGATAAGATACCCTGTCAACTTCCATTCCAAATTCCGGCATCTGCTTTTTCTCGAAAAGCAGATGCTTTAAATCTTCCTTCCGCTCCGGAGTCAAACGGCAGTCAAATTCATTCATCACGAAACTGCCGTATTTTTTATGAATATCATAAAGGACGTCTGATAACGGCTTTCCGATTACACTAAGCATCTCTACCAGTAACGCCCCGGCATAAACGCCGTCTTTGCCGCGAATATGACCGCGAACCGTCAGGCCGCCGGAGGATTCCCCCCCAATAAGCGCGTTTGTTTTCTCCATCTCTGAAGAAATATATTTGAACCCCACCGGTACCTCGTAACATGTTTCGCCAAAACAAGCAGCCATTGCGTCAAGGCAGTGCGTTGTTGCAACATTGCGCACCGCAGCGCCTTTCCAGCCTTTAAACTCATGAAGATAATAATAAAGCAGCACAAGAATGTCGTTTGGGTGAATAAAGGTACCGCTTGCGTCAATCAGTCCGATTCGGTCGGCATCCCCGTCGGTTGCTATGCCCAAATCGTATTTTTCCTGAACCACCAATTGGGAAAGGTGGGTAAGTGTGGTGCTGCTCGGGGCAGGCAGTCTTCCGCCGAACAGGGTATCGTGCCTGTCGTGAATCACCTCCACATTGCAGCGGCAGGTCAGCAAAATCGTCTGTAAGGTTGTTTTGCTAACGCCGAACATTGGGTCCAGCAACACATTTAAGTGCCTTTGCTTAATCGTTTCAATATCAATCACGCTCAGGATGCTGTCTATGTATTCATTCTGCGGGTCAATTCTTTTGATTAATCCGGAGTCAATCGCTTTGGAGAACTCCATACTTTTGATTTCCTCTTTCTGAATTTCAGAAATCTGCGCCTCAATCTGATTTGTGACCTCCTCGGTTGCGTCCCTCCCGCCGGATGTAAAAACCTTGACTCCGTTGTATTCGGCCGGGTTATGGCTTGCGGTTATCATCAGCCCAAAGGACACGTTTTCTTTCATCACTTCGAACATAACCAGAGGTGTCGGCGCATCGTAATCAACGAAATGCGTTGTAATCCCTTCCGCGGCAAAAACGCATGCCATCCATCTTGCAGCGATATCCGACAGGAACCTGCGGTCATACCCAATGATAACCGGTTCGTCTTGTCTGCTGTTTTTTTGAATCATTTTTACAAGTGCAAACGAAAGAATCTCCAGATTCTCCCTTGTAAAGTCCTCGCCGATAATTGCACGAAACCCGCCTGTTCCAAATTTTATCATTTCAAATCCTCCCGTGGACATAACCTCTGAAATAGATTTCTTTTCAGTATTTCAGAGTACAACATGAATTACATTTGTGCCATTCCGGAAAAGATCACGGTCCAAAACAGGAACCATCCTGTGGTGAAAGGGATCCTGCCTTACTTTTAAAACGTCCACTCCGTTTATTTCAACCCGTTTCGGGGTACCGCATCGCGCATTCTGATTTGTAATTTCCATCCTAACCTCTTTTCCCATATAGGTGAACTCAACACTGGCGGAATTCATCCATTTGGGGATACAGGGGTCAATCACAAGGCCGTCCAGCGTGGGTTTAATTCCGTACATCCACTCGTAAACAGCACGCTGTGCCATACCCACGCTGCCTGTCAGGAAGCTGAACAGGCTTCGGAATTTGAATACGGGAAGCTCCTGCCAGCAGTTCACAATTGCATAAGGCGCGGACATGGCGACGGAGGATGGATGACGCGACTGGTCGTAGGGCAGCAGCCATTGCAGCACGTCAAACAGTGCGTCGCCGTCACCGACGGCAGCGAGGGCTCGCGTCAAAAAGCCCTGCGCGCCGTGGTTATAAACACTTCCGTTTTCTGCAAAACCTATCGGCGCGTCACCGCTTGCGGCACGCCCCACGCAGCGAATAGGGGTTTTTCCCATTGGCGGCCAGTAAAGCCGGTAACCCGCTTCGCATTTCAGCATTTTCATGACCTGAAGAACCGATTCCTGCTTTTTCATTGGAACGACGCCGGAAATCAATGCAAACCAGTTGACCGGGCCGTATGGCCGCCTTTCTCCGTCCGGGTCTTCGTCCGAGAAAATCCATTTCCCTTCATCCGTAAAAATTCCGTTAAAAAAGCCTTCCGCGTTATAGGCATGGGTCAAAAGATTCTTTTTAAGCGCTTCGGCTTTTTCCCCGTATTCCTCAACCGTTTTCCAACGGTCGTTCCTCTTTTTTAAAATCTCTGTCATATATTGCAAACACATCACAACCTGCTCGCTTACCATAACCGATTCCCCGCGGCCAAGCACCCCTGCCCGGTTCACGGAATCCAGCCAGTCACCCTCGCCGATTTTGCACAGGCCGTGTTCCCCCAGGTTGTTGGGGGTAATATAGTAATCCATCGCCCGAACCATGTGTTCCAGCACGGTATTTTCGCAGTCGGAGTCCATCCAGGGAAGGTTCACGTCAAGCACGCTGCTGTCGCCGCTGTATGCCAGGTAAGAATACGCAAACTNNCTCGTGGCGCCCCGTTCTTCCCTCTGACGAAAACTGACGCGGGAACCATCCGTCCGTCCGCTGGCAGCTGAGCATTTCCAGCAATCTTACGCGGCCGATTTTATGATCGATGGATAACATTGCCGTATAATCCTGCGCACAGTCGCGAGTACCGCGCATTGCGGTCGGCCAGCCCCGGTCAAGCGAAGTCACCCACTCCATTTGAAGCGGCAGCCAGTTATTAATAAAATAATCCCAGTCCTCCTGTCCGGTATGAACGGTGTTTTTGCGGCACAACCGGGAAAAGCAAAGCCGTGCTTCTTCCTTTTTTTCTTCATAAACCAGGGGATCAAAATAGGCAAGCGGTTTCTTTGCGTCGTCGATTTCCGGAAGTCCCCCGTCCTCCGTGTTTTTCGGCATACAAAGCACTTGAGTCAACACCTTTTCTACGCCCGGTGCCAATTGAAAGCTGTACTTTGCCGCGTAAACAGGCGGATACCCCCAAATGGCGTTGTCGTCACGGTATTCCCCGAACGAAGCGGTAAGCTCCGGTTTCATTCGGAAGTTCCCGGCCAGCACCGATTGCGGACAGGCAATATCGCCGCTGCCAACAAATTTTTCATAACTGATTTCTGTTCCGCACAAGTCGGCGCTGTCAGTCCACAGCACCGCGGTACGCCTGTCGCGAATGTCTGACGTACTGCTGAGCAGCTGCGACCAGAAAAGTGTTTTTTCATCTTTGCCAACTGCACTTTTTAAATACCATTCGTATTTATCCCACGGTTCAAGCTGAGCCGGATTAACATAGGGGACAAGGGTTGGGCACGCGGAAAGCCGGATTCCCTCCCCGCGCATGTTTTTTACATGCGTTTTCATTACAATTTCTGTGCCGTGCAGCGGAACAAAGAATTCCGTTTTTATATGCAGGTTCTCATGCTGATATTCATAGGAAACGCAATGGGGCAAATAAGTTATTTTTAAATCCTGCGGTTCCTTGGCGGGGTTGCTCCCGTCCACAAGCGGACGGAAAAAATTCGTAAACGGTTTGGGGTCTTCCAGCTCGTCGGACTGAAACCATACAACCCAACTGGAAAACTTTTGTCCGCCCTCCCGTTTAAAAAGCAGGATTCCTCCGGGAGGATTTGCCTGTGCGTACACCGGCCCAAACTGGTCTACCTTTAAAAGCACGTCATGATTTTGATAAATATATTCCCACGGCGCGGGGAGGTTTAAGGAAAAAAGCTCGATACCCGCGCAGTCCGGACGGAACTTTGCCCATTTTTTCCGGGATGGGCCGTAAATTTCTCTGTTATTCATTTTCGTTCCTTTCTTGCCTTAACCCTTCAGGCCGCCCAAGCTGATTCCTTCTGTCAGCTTGTTCTGAACAAGACTGTAAAGAATCATCGTCGGTATCATAACCAGAACCATACCGGCGAACATCGCGCCCCAGTCCGTCGCGAACTTCTGCTGTTCCATCAGGTTTGCTAAACCGACCGGCAGAGTCCATTTCTGTTCTTTTAAAATCGTCGTGGCCATAATGTACTCGTTCCAGAAGCTCATGAAATTGAACATGATTACAGTAATCATGGCAGGCTTTGCCATGGGGACGATAATGCGGAACAAGGTACCGGAATAACCGCAGCCGTCAATCTGTGCGGCGTCCTCATAGTCGTGGGGAATGGTACGGAAAAAACCCGTCAGCAGATAAATGGTAAACGGAAGCTCGCACACCGCATAAATCAATGCAAGAACCGTCAGGTTATTTGCAATTTCCACATGCTGAAACAAAACGTATTGATTCAGGAAATTTTGAAATCTATTTAAGGAAAGGAAAATCGGAATTACTATATAGTTTTGGCTTACAAACAGGCCCGCCATAAATAGCAGGGATAACCCTTTGGATAGTTTAAACCGGAACCGGCTGGTCACATAGGCGGTCGGCACCGCCAGAAGAATAACAAACAGAAGAGAGACCAGCGTAATATAGGCCGAGTTCCAGAAATACGCGAGCATATTCCCCTTTTCGAGCGCATTTTTATAGTTTGCCCAGTGAAGACCCGAAGGAAGCGCCCAGGCGTTTGTCAGAAATTCCGAACTGGTTTTAAACGAGGTGTAAAATGTCCAGATAATCGGGAGCAATACCACGGCGGTAAACAGAAGAAGAACCACCCTGACAAGAAATTTGCCCGACCAATTTTGTAATTTAGCGTTTTTCATCTGTATTTCTCCCTTTAATACTCAATGACTTCTTTAGCGGTCAGTCTGTTGCTGATGAGCGCCAATACGAAAGAAAATAGAAATACAAACACGCCGACTGCCATCGCATACCCAAAGTTAGAGTTCGTGAACGCCTGCTTATACATGTATGTAAGCAAAACCTCCGAATAACCTGACGGCCCCCCAGTCGGCGTCATTACTTTAACGAATACAAAGCTCATGTTAATGGTTGAAATAATGAAGAACACAATGGTGACGCGAATGATTTCCCACATCAGCGGAAGCGTAATGGAAAAGAACTGCCGGAACTTCCCCATTCCCTCCATGCTCGCCACTTCGTATAAATCCTTTGGAATTCCGTCCATTCCGGCCATATACATCACCATATAGTACCCCACGGCCTGCCAGATCATAGCTGCCGCAACACACCAGCGCACCGTGGATTTTTCCCCCAGCCACGCGTGAATCAGTCCCTCCGAATGAACGGCTTTCAGCGTGGAAGTCAGAATTCCCATTGTAGGGTCGTATATCTGTACAAAAAGCACGCCGATGACCACCAGCGAAAGTACATTTGGGAAAAAGAAAACCGTACGGTAGAACGGCTTTTCAATTAATTCCGTCTGTGCCAGCAGCGCCGCGAAAAACAGGGAAACCGCCATTGTAACGGCTGTTACAAACACAATAAAAAACAGATTGTTGCGGAACGCTTGCCAGAACTTTTCGTCATGGAATAAAGTCAAAAAATTCTGAAGCCCGATAAACTGCTTGTTGAGCGAAAGGCTGCTCATTTTGAAAAGGGACATATAAAAAACATCAATGGTAGGATATAACATAAATACCGTAAACAGGATTACGGTCGGTATAGTGCATACGGCGATAAAGCCGGCGCGCTGTTTTTTTCTGCTGCGCGCCACAGGGGGAATTCCGCCCGTTGCCTTGCTGACTGTCAACATGGTTATTCATCCTTACATAACAAATTTCATATAGAGATAAAATTGGTGAGGTCGTAGACGGCCTCACCAATTCATAGACTTACTTTAAAATCAAAGAAGAGAGTGTCTCTGCATCTTTTTCCAGATTTTCCGACCACTTGTCAGTTGTCAACGTACCCGCCATAATCTGGTTGAGGTCCTGATATAAATCATCTCTTAAATTTACTTCTGTCTGTGAGGTCAGCGCATAAGAACCGGTAACCGGTATGTACCCCTCGTCCGTAATTGTAAAGGTGTCATAAACGGATTGGTCGATGGAGTCCTTTACCAAATTTGCGGCACCCTTAATCGGAGGAATAATTCCGGCTTTGGCCGCCAGTGTTTGAATACTGGCGTCTTCATACAGGAAGGCTAGAAATTTCTTTGCAAGCGGAATGTTTTTTGCGTCTTTCGGAATGTACATTTCTTCGCAGTTTGCCCAGATATATTTTTTATCCGTTTTGTTAAAGGTCGGCAGTCCGGCGAAGCCGTATTCAAAGCCGTCTGCCTTCGGTGCGTCTTTCATTTCGGTTTCAAGCCAGTTGCCGTTCGGAATAAAAAGGCATTTGTTCTGCAAAAACTGCTGCTGTGACTGTGTGTGGGTCATGGCAAGCGTCCCGTTCAGCAGGTAGTTGCCATCCTTGATTTTTTGATAAAGATCAAAGGTCTTCTTCACCGCGTCCGACTTCCAGGCCCCTTTTTTATAATTCAGGCAGTCCTGTAAAGCCTGCTGGCCGCCTGCAACCGCAATGGTAGGATTCACTACAATTTCGTTGTAGGAAGGATCGTTTGCAGCCGCATAAGTAAAGAGCGCGATTCCCTTTGCTTTTGCCTTGTCGCCCAAAGCAAAAAATTCATCCCAGGTTGTCGGAACTTCCCAGTTGTTTTCCTTGAACAGCGTTTTATTGTAGAACAGTCCCATTGTGCTGTAAGATAGAGGTGCGGCATAAATTTTTCCGTCGCCATAGGGGGAGATTGTCGGGGCGGAGAGCGTTCCCTCAATCATTTTGTCTTTCAGGTCGCCTGTGAACACATCGCTGATGTCCTCCAGCTTTTTGTCCTGAATCAGCGACTGCAAAATGCCGGATTCATTGGTGGATGAAAGGAAAATGAAATCCGGCGGATTTCCGTTCATAATCTGCGGACGAATAACGTCACCCAGTTTTGCGTTTGCCGTAACGTTGATTTTCACACCGGGGTTTTTCGCCTCAAACTGCTTTGCAAGGTCGTCCCAAACCTCTCTGCCGTATCCGCCTTCGAACACCGCAATGTTCAATTCCTGATTTTGCGGTTCTGCGGTGGATGCCTGACTTTCTGCGGCGGAAGAAGCGCTGCTTACTTTCTGGCAGCCGGCCAACGATGAAACCCCCAGCGAAACTGCACAAATCAATGCAAATGCTTTTAAAAATTTCATAAAATTTCCTCCCTCTAATCTTTAGATTTTACATAATTATAACGATAACTTTATAAAATTTAAATAAAACATATTGCACATTACTTTCATTTTATTGATAGCATTTTTTACCGATCCGACTCATTTATATTATTTTGATCTATTTTGATACTTTTTTTGTATTTCTTTTTGAATTCCGACGGATTTGAACTTAGGTATTTATTAAATATCCGGTTGAAATAAGACTGTTCGTCAAAGCCAAGTTTATTTGCAACCTCTTTTACCATCACATTGGGGTCCTTTAACAGTTCTATCGCTTTCCCCATTTTCAGCAGATTAATATACGACGTTATATTGATTCCCGTTTCATTTTTAAATAGCCTGCTGATGTAGCTTTCGTTCATGTTAACAAGCTTCGCAATTTGAGCAAGCGTGATTTTTTGAGTAATGTTTTTCTTGATATATTCGATAATTCGAATAACATCTTTTCTGTATTTTACAGCCGAATCCTTTTCCGAATTTCCATTGGCCGCGCTGATCAATTCTTTGATTGCGGCTTCATATTCGTAAACTGTGCCGCATTCCCTGAAATTGGCGGCCAGTTCTTTCGTTTTAGTTTCATTTCCCTCGAAACATCCGGAACTGAACCGCATCATATTCTTGACCAGCTTCTGAATATAATCACAGGCACATACGGGATTAATTCTCTGTTTATCAAAGCTTTCAAGAATGGATTCCGCTAAAATATTCGCGCTTTCAAATTCATGAAATGCGATTCCCGCACAGACCAGCTCAATTGCGTCGTATTGGTCGTCCGCAATCTCTTTAGCATAAAACAAAAAATCCTGCTGCTGAATCAGGCTGCCAAAACCTTGATACAAACTGAGGGAAGCCGCGCGGGCGCAGCTTTTCAGGCTGCCGGAAAGCTGCAATTCGGAAGAGAACGGTTCCGAAAGGACAAAGCCCACCTCTGTGTTCATATAAATTTTTACAGAATTCTGAATTCTGGACAAATACTTTCCCAATGCTTCCGGAACAGCCTGAACCGATTGAGCTGGAAATACAATCAGAGCGTCCTTGGGCGTTAACGGAATGGCTTCCATTGTGGAACCGGCTTCGAATGTTTCACTGATAAGGCCGGACAGCATTTCTTTCGAGGTCAGGTCAGGCTCTTCTTTTCGTGCGGTCAGTGACCGCCCTGAAAGTAAAATCTCCCTTTTAAATACATAAACTGCGACAAATTCCATTGAATATGCCTTGTTAAGGTCAGCGGGTTCCGCGCCGTTTTCCTTATCCCCGCCATAAAGCATACTGTAAATTTTCGACTGATCAAACTCGCTCGTAATATCCTCCGGCTTTTTCGTGACAACGGGTTCCGGCGGCAATTTTTGGGCGGCAGTGCGCAAAGCCTCCAAAAGCTCTTTGTCGGTAAAATTCGCCTTTAAAAGATAGTCGGTCACCCCGTAACGGAGCGCTTCGCGGGCAAACTCAAACTCCCCGAAACTGCTGAGAATAATCATTTTCCCCTGGTAGCCCCGCTCATACAGTTCTTTTGCCAGGCCGATTCCGTCCAGATGCGGCATTTTTAAATCGGTTACGATAATTTGCGGATGGTATTTTTCTACATACTGCAACGCTGTCTCTCCGTCAGAAACGGCGCCAACAATTTTAAACTCGGTTTTCTCCCAATCCACCATCGATTTCAAAGCCACACGAACAATCATCTCATCATCAACAAACAATACTGGAATCATTTTACCGCACTCCTTTCTCCGCATTTAATTTTTCGAGGGTTCCGGCAGGCTCTTCATAAAAGGGAACTCCATCGTGACTTTTGTTCCCTCGTTGATGGTACTTTCAATTATAAAGGGATATTCTTTGCCAAAGCACAGCCTGATCCGCTCCTGAACATTTTGCAGTCCGATCCCTGTCAGATGTTTATTCTTTTCCGCATCTGATATTTTTTGCACATCAAACCCTTTTCCGTTGTCTGAAATTACGGCAATAATGGTATCGTCCTGCCGTTTCATGGAAATATAAATTTCTTTTTGGTCACCGTCCTCATCAATTCCGTGGATGATTGAATTTTCGACGATTGGCTGCAGAAGAAATTTAATCATATAGCTATTTAAAATAGTTTCGTCTATCTCATATCGGACTGAAAAAATATCGCCGTAGCGAATCTTTTGAATGACAATATAATTATTAATGTTTTTTAATTCTTCATCCACTGTGATGAATTCGTTTTTGTCAAGGATGGTATTCCTCAGTAAATCCGAAAGGGCGGCTAACCCGTTGCTTACGCTGGTTGCTTTGCTCATCAGCGCGGTCCAGCGCAGCGAATTGAGCGTATTGAATAAGAAATGAGGGTTAATTTGCGCCTGCAGCATTTTCAATTCATACTCTCTTTTTTGCTTTTGCTCCGTTTCCACCTGATTCACCAGATCCTGCATTTTCTGGAGTATTTGCCGAAATGCACGGCTCAAAAATCCAAGCTCGTCTTTGCTGTCGTCATAAAAAGCCATCTGGTCAAAATTCGTGTTATCAATTTTCCCCACCAGATGAACCAGTCGGTTCATTGGAACGCTAATGCTCGTCCACATTTTTCTGTAAACAATTACGGCAACCAAAAAGCAAAGAAAAATTGAAATCAGGGTGGTTACTGCAATGGAAAAAGTTTCGGACTGCAGGTAAGAGTCTGGAATTGCGGCAAGCAAAAGCCAACCCTGGCTGGAATAATATGTATAAGCAATCATGCCTGGTTTTTCATTGAACTTATAATTCCGAATTATGTTGCGGTTCGGATTTTCACGGCAGTAAGAAAAAAGCGGATTGTCCACGCTGTATCCGGGCTGGTACGTTTTGTCCTGGTTGGCAATGTTATTCCCGTAATAGTCCATAATCATCAGGTCAGAATCAGTCCCCATCGTAACGCCGGACAGGCAATTATAAAACGCGGATGAGTCAATAAAAATTAAAGTATGACCAATTACACCGGAGCCTCTTTCAGAAAAAACAGGATGCGTATAAATAATATAATTTTTATTTCCTTCATTCACACTGAGCCAATTAATGTTTTTTCCGCATAAATCAATCATACGGTCAATGGTGTTCTGACTTACATAAAACCAACCCTGGCTGTAAATGGGATTATTGTCTTTATCGGTCAGAAAAATCTGCATGATTTGCGGCGAGTTGGACATATGACCCGATATGACCGAATTCATTTGAACAATAAAATTATTCTTCTGCATAAAATCCCAGGAATCAAACTTGTACAACCCGTTCTGAACCGTTTTATTCACCATCAGCGCGTCCGATATTTTTTGATATTTATCCGACTCATACTGAATGTTTTTTTGTACGAGCTTAAGCACCTGTATTGAAGAATTGCTTATTTTACTGTTAATTGCATTGTTGGATACATGGTATGAAATGATGCCGAATATGGAAAGCGGAACAATCGCCATGAGCAGAAAGGAATACAGTAACCTGCGTGAAACGGAAAGATTACGGATGCTGGTTTTTTTTATACGACCTGAATTCATTTTCCACAGACCTTTCACTTTTTCCGATTTTTGTTTTCCTTTGCCCTACTTTTCAATCAAACCCATTGTGGTAAATTATAAAAAATTCGAATTGTTTACTATCAGTTTAGCACATGTTAATTAAAATTGGCAATAGAACGGCTTTCCGCCGCCGCAACCGGAATTTGGTATTGCAGCAATCTGCTTTCATTTTATAAGTCAAACGCAAATATTACGACAAAATAAGCGTGAGATTAAAAAAACCTACTGCTAAGGCAGTAGGTTTTTGACTTTTTATTCAGAATAGTGTTGTGCAAAACAAGTAATTATATATTGACAAAAAGTAATGAGCTAGTTACAATATAAATGTAATCAACAGATTACATTGGATAAGGAGATTTTACTGTGATACAGAATCGAATTAAGGTTTTGAGAGCAGAGCGCGATTGGACACAAGCAGATTTAGCAGAAAAGGCAGGTATTTCCCGCCAGGCAGTCATATCCATTGAAAAGTATAAATACGTACCTTCTTTGGAATTGGCTTTTAAAATCGCGGAAGTTTTTCATGTTTCTATCGATGAAGTTTTTACGCACAAGGAGGGCGGAAACGATGATTGAACAAGCTGTTATATTATTTTTTCTTATTGTTGTTACCGGCGCTACCCTTTTTCTTTATCTTTGGAAAGCAAAGAAAGAAGTTGAATACAAAAAGGATGAACGGTGGAAGGTAATCCAAATTAAATCGAATACTGTGGCGAACTATACGAATTATGTCTTGCTCGTATTATTAGCTATTGCAGACACGGTGTCGCTGTTTTCCGATATTCCGATTACTTTTAATCGCGTTCTAATTTACGCTACACTTTTCATTGGTATTCGCAATGTAATCGAGCTGTGTTCGTTAAACTATTTTGATCGGCAAATGTAACAGCATGGCGATTCTTGTACCGCCCTTGCAGGGTGTAAGCAGAGAAAGCCACAAAAACCGGCAACGAAAACCGGAAATATGAAATAAAAAGAATCATCCCTTTCGCTTTAAGAAAGCTATCGGGATGGTTCTTTTCTTTTGGTGTCGAAATCAAGCTGTAACGCATAAAGTTGGCATTTTGAATTTGTATTGCTTTATTTGATGTAGAATCCTTCAATTTTCATATCTGTACCAAACGATATGGTATATTGTACCGTCTGATTTTTATATTTCGCGATTACAATTGAGACAGCATATTCTTTTTTCGTCTTAGAATCTACAGCACCGGCGACCGTGTCTGAACTGATTGAATCAAACTCCCCTGCTTTATCTAAAACCGGAGACACCGCGTTTTTCAATACATCAGCGGACAAAGCTGTCTTTAAAGTGTCGCTTACCATTGTGTCGGATATTTTTTGATAATCGCCAGAATTGGCAAGGTTAACCACACTTTCCGAAGTGGATTTTACCGTCGCCTCGTTAAATTCACTTGATAATTGATGTGAAGCAGAACATCCTGTAAGTGTAAATGCCAACACAAGTAAGCTTAAACCTGTAGTAAGAAAAACTGCTGTCTTTTTCTTCATAATTCATAAACTCCTTTATTTATCAAAGCATTCAAGGTGGTCAGTAGCAAGCTTGTGCTACTGGATTTTGATTCATACAAAGTAACTTTGAAACGGAACAAATATTTTTTCCAGATCCTTCTGGCTTTTCAACCCCAATTTCCGTAAAATACCGGTTTTTTGGTTGGCAATCGTTTTTTGAGACGATAAAAGCGACTGGTTTCTTACAAACAGGCTTTGCAGTACCCCACGCTCCGCAGAAGTCAGGTCATTTAAGATCAAAGAAAAAATCATCTGTTCCTGCGGCGTATGCCCCTGAACTGTAGTTCGGATTGTCTCCGGCAAAAGCTCGAATTGGCTTTTATAAACATACCCGGATGAAAAAGATTTTTTGCTTGCTTCAATTACTGTCTGCAGGCTTTCAAAAGCAGTTAAAATAAGAACCTTCGCGCGGGTCAGCAGACGAATTTCCTTCGCGGCATCAATTCCATCCATATTGTTTGCGGAAAGGTTTAAGTCCATTAATACAATATCGGGGTCCAGCTGTACCGCCAAAATCAGGGCCTCTTTCTTTGTTGCACAGCAGCCGGCCATCTCCATATCCGGTTGGTTTTCCACTGCTTTTCGAATTAAATAGGCAAAATCGGCATCATTTTCGACCGCCAAAACACGAATACAACCAGACACGTCCCCACACTCCAATTCCTGCTTTACTTTCCGCACGCTTTGGGAAATGCAAATAAAATACAGTCCCCGCACCGGGCTCGCTTTTCACATCAATTTTACCGTTATGCTTCTGCATTACCCGATAACAATAAAAAAGCCCCAAACCGAAATGTTCGTCCCCCATTTTACTTGAATAATACGGTTCAAATAAATGGGCGAGCGGCTCTTTCCCCATTCCCGCGCCGCTGTCGCGCACCGACAATATGTATTCCCGTTTGTTTTCCGTGTCAAAATTTATAGAAACGGTTCCGCTTTCGGCAATGGCGTCAGCCGCATTGGAAAGCAGATTGTTCACCACTTCGGAAAGATGAAACGGGTCGCACAAAATACAATCCTTTTCGCCGCAGTGATTTTCAAACGTAATGTTTTTGCCGGATTGTCGCAATACACTTTCCGCACAGGACTCGACCAGATTTCGAATTGGGCAGACGCTGTAGCTCAGCTGAATGTCTTTGGAATAAAGCTGCGTTTTCTGGATTAAATACTTTAAACGGTCAACAGAACGAGACAGAATACCAATTTCCTCCGGAACTTCCGTTCCTGACCTTTCCGCCAAATTTTTGGCGCACCACTCCATTTTTGTCACTTCATTTTTCAAAAAGTGGTTCACAAACTGAGCTCCCTGCTGAACTGCTTTCACATCGGTACTCCACCGGTAATGGGCGGCTTCCAGTTTAAGCCCCATAATTCCTTCCCGAAACGCCATTATGACATAATAGCCGAGCAGGATGCTCAGCAGCACTACATTATTACGCCACACCTGAAACAGAAACCGAATGTTCAGTGTATGTATGATAAAAATTGTAATCAGCCAGTACCACAACAAGGGAAGAAAGATTCCGGCGACTCTTCGCTTTTGCTTTCTCCAAGTTAAATTTTTCTCCCGCAAAACTGCACGAACCATATTCATGGTAAGCCACACGCCGTAAGTCAAATTATAAACCGATATGGCAGCCCAGAAAAAGAGACTGCCAAGCTGGTACTGACGGTATTTCACGGGGTCAAATGCCAAAACAAATACCAGAATCGCCGCAACAATCCCCCATTTTGTAAGCATGAACCCTTTTTGACTGATGAAATGAAAATCGGAAAAATAAAAGCTGAAAATCAACGCCGCCGGCATGGCCAACAAATAAAGAGCAGCCGTCATAACCGAATAAATTGCTTCTGCCTGCTGCATGGAAAACAGAACTACATTGTTTTTTTCCAAAAAAGGAATGAGGTCAAAAAAGAAATATTCCTTCAGCACGCCTAAACTGAAAATCATTCCTCCGGCAAAGCACCACTGATTCACTTTATCTTTTCGGTTTGAAAAAAGAATCACGGTAAAAAAAGTCCAAAGCAATACGGTAAAAAGCAAATTTACACCGACGGGCATGTATTTCGCCCCCATTTCGACTTTATTATAGCAATGATTTTTATTCTGTTCAAGATAAAACGGCTCAAAATTCCCATAAAATTTGGGAACAAAACAAAAGCAACCTATGCTAAAATAAATGAATGAAACCTTTTCTCAAATAAGCGGGAGCACAGAATAAACGAGGAGTTCACCTGTTTCGGTTGCAACAATTATTCGTAATAAGTTGAGGTTGCAATGCGGTACATTTTGCGGCAACAACCACCCGGACTTTGTCCGGGTGGTTGTTTTTTACAGCCTGTTTATTTTACAGATACATATTGACTTTCTTTCCTATAAAATCGCCAGAGGTACTCGCTGGCTTCCTGCGCATAATCCACCCCAATACGCTTTGCTGCTACCATTTCGAACAGGTCGTTTTCCCCATCCTCAACATAAAGACTTTCTCCGCACAAGTCTTCCCCGTTTTGGCTTCGGCTTATGGCCATTGCCTGGCACAGCTTACCGGGGCCGTTCGTCAGCCCGATTACCTGCCGTTTGGTCAGTTCAGNNAGTTCACTATACTGCTTTCCATAACGGTTCTCTGCCATTTGCTCCAACCCGCCGACAGGCTCCACGGCTCGAATCAAAACCGCCTGGGGGTTTCCTTCTTCTCTGGTCACCATATTAAAGCAGCAATGCATACCGTATACGAAGAACACATAGGAAAATCCTGGCCCACCGTACATTACTTCCACCCTTTGGGTTCTTCTGCCGCCGTAGGAATGCGCAGCTTTATCTTCAACACCCATGTAAGCTTCTGTTTCCACAATTTTTGCGGAGATTTTAACCCCGTCCACCTCATGAACCAATACCTTTCCCAATAGTTCCTGTGCGACGATGATAGAATCTCTGTTATAAAATTCTCTGTTCAACTTTTTCAAACGGTTCACCCTCCTCGGGATGGGTAATTTTTATAAACCGATTATACCGCTTTCCATTTCAAATGTCACGATGAGAAACAAAGTAGCCGCCTGTTTAGGCGGCTACTGATTTATTGTTTTGTCGTTTTACGGCCGGAACCGCCGGAAGAATTCAAATCCACACCGGCACGGAACAGTTCCTGAAATGCCGGTTCATCTACCTTATCCCCCTCATGGAAGTCAATGGCTCTTCTGGCATTTCCGTCCAGGCTTGCGTTGAACAGGTGTGCAGGGTCCTGCAGAGACGCCCCTTTGGCAAAGGTCACCTTCACGGCATTTTTGTACGTTTCCCCCGTACACACCATTCCGTTGTGCGACCACACAGGGGTCCCACGCCATTTCCATTCTTCTGTTACCTGCGGGTCGGCCTGTTTGATCAGGTTGCGTATTTGTGCAAGCACCTCGCCCCGCCAGTCGCCCAACTCCTGAATTCGCTCGTCAATAAGTTGGGACGGGGATTTTGTGTTTTCCGAAGACGGATTTTCCATGAAAAACCCTCCTTAAAACAATAAAATATTTTACATTAATCTGCCCAATCTTAAAAAGCCGTATCCATTACAACAATGATTTCCATTCTGCAAAAGGGTGTTATTTATCCTGATACTCCTGCTCACAGTAAATGCAGCGGTAACGCTGGGTACTGTCTTCCGTAAGGTGGAAAACATGGTCAATTTCCTCTTCCACACTGGTAATGCACCTTGGATTTTTGCATTTTATTACGTTTCGGATGGTTGTAGGAAGCACCAGCTGTTTTTTGTCGATGATCTTTCCGTTATCGATAATATTAACGGTAATGTTATGGTCGATAAATCCCAAAATATCCAGATCGATGTCGACCGTACCCTCTATTTTAATAATATCTTTTTTACCGAACTTATTGCTTTTGGCGTTTTTAATGACCGCAACACAGCAGTCCAAATTGGCAAGGTGAAGCAAATCGTATATCTTCATACTGCTGCCCGCACGGATATGGTCCAGAACAATTCCTTTTTCCAAACTGTCAATGTTAAGCATGTTCCACCTCCAAAAGCATCATCATGAGTGCCATTCGAACATAAACGCCGTTTTGAACCTGGTCAAAATACGCGGCACGCGGGTCGTCATCCACTTCCAGCGCAATTTCGTTCACACNNCCAATTGTTAAATGATTCAATCTGTGTTTTTTCGCCCGAATGGTCATTAAATCGGTTAATGTCTGCGTGGGATGCTGATGCCCGCCGTCCCCCGCATTGATTACCGGGATTTTTGAATAATTGGAAGCCCTTAACGGAGCGCCCTCTTTCGGGTGACGAATTGCACAAATATCGGCATAACAGGATACCGCACGGATGGTGTCGGCTACGCTTTCGCCTTTGGAGGCAGAACTGCTGTCTGCAGAAGAAAAGCCTAATACACTGCCCCCCATGTTAAGCATTGCAGCTTCAAAGCTTAAACGGGTGCGTGTACTAGGCTCATAAAATAAAGTAGCTAGTTTTTTTCCTGAACAAACCTGCGAAAAATCTTTTGGGTTTTCGGCGATTTTATCCGCCAAGTCCAATAGCCGGTCGGTTTCGGCAACCGATAGATCCAATGGGTCAATCAAATGTCTCATAAATACCTCCATGCTTCCAACTTACCCGGATTTCCGAAAGAAGCACACCTTGAAACAGATTCAAAGTGTGCCGGAAAATCAATACAAACAGGTAAATTTTATTTGTTAGTATACACTACGGCTTTGCCCGTGTCAATGGATATGAGTCAAAAAGATACCGTTTTTCTCTCTGAATTCCGGCTTCCCGGGGCAATGCTCCCTGGTATAAGAGGGCAGTACCAAAACAAACAGCTAAAATCACTCCGTTCTTTATGGCAGGGAAATACCGGCAGCCGCGGTTTTCAAAAAACCGGTGGGAATTTTCCATCAGGAAGCGTAGCCTTTCCCTGCCTTTTCTTTTACGATGACAAGCGTAAGATAGCCGGTTTCCGTATTCCAATTTTCCAGCCCGACGCAGACCGACTCGTTTTCCATTCCGCAGTTAGAAACGGAGTAAACTTCCAGTTCACCGGCGTTGGGGTACTCTGACAGCATTTTTTTCAGTTCTTCCAACTTTTTGCCGGATTTCATATAGATTTTTGTTCCCCGCAGGCTTAGGGTATGCTTCACTTCGTAGGAGGCGGGGATAATGTGGATTTCTTCCCTGCTGTCGGCCAGGGAAATGCCAAGTGCCGCCGCAGNNTGAAGGAACTCCGTTTACAATCATCGCTTTGCCGCCGTTTTCCAGAACCCGGCTGTGCACATAGCTGTAGGTGGAGTAAATACACGGGTCACCAATCGTGAGAAATGCCACGGTTCTCTCTGCATGCAAAAACTCCTGTATTTTATCATAAATTGCATCGTGTGCTTTTTCCAGCAATGCCTTTTCCTTGCTCATCGGGAAAGGCAGGCAAACAATTTCTTTTTCCTCTATGTTTGGGTACGCCTGGCGGACAATTTGGTACGCGTAACAATCTTCCCGTGTTTTCGCCGGAAGAATTACCACGTCGCTTTCCCCAATGCACCGCAGCGCCTTTACCGTAAGCAGCTCGGGGTCGCCCGGGCCTACCCCGATTCCATATAAAATTTTACTCATCGGTTTTTCGCCTTTCTGAATCTGTTTTGAGTAAGTCATCCGCAGAGGAATTCGTCTCGAAATAAAAATGTTTTTTCCCTTCCCGGTCTACAAAACTTTGCGCCGTTATTTGAAAAACCTGCTCCATTACGCCGTTGTCCTGAATTTCCTGCGGGGTACCCGACGACACAATCGCTCCGTCCTGCATGACGACCAGAAAGTCTGAAACGCGCAGAGCAACGTCCAAATCATGCAATACGGTAACGACGGTTTTGCCCTGTGTTTTCAATTGCGCCATTAAATGCAGAAGCTCCAGCTGATAATGAATATCCAGATACGTGGTCGGCTCATCAAACAGGAAAACATCCGTTTCCCCCGAAAGCGCCATTGCCAAATACACTTTTTGCCTTTGCCCTCCGGAAAGCTCATCTACCTTTTTATCGCACAGGGACAAAATTCCGATTTTCTCCATGGCTTTGCGGCATATCTCGTAATCCTCTTTGCTGTAGCGCCTGGGGTAAGAAAGGTAGGGGAATCTGCCGTGCAGCACCATTCTTCCGACGGTAATCGCCCCGGCGGTGTGGCTTTGCGGCAGATACGAAACCTGCTGTGCAAATTTTTGGTTCCCTATTTTTTCCCTGTTTTCTCCGTTCAGGTACACGGCACCTTGCTGAACCTGACACAGGCCGACAATTGCTTTCAGCAGGGTGCTTTTCCCGCTTCCGTTCGGCCCAATAACAGTGGTAACCCTGCCCTGCGAAAACTCGACAGTAATGTTAGACAAAACCGGTGCTTTTCCGTAACCCGCAGACACATTCTCCAGTTTAAGCATTCCGGTTCCTCCTTTTGCGGTGGAACAGCAGCCAAAGGAAGAACGGCGCACCCACAAAGGATAAAATAATTCCCACCGGCAGTTCAAACGGGGCAAAACACGTTCTGGCTATGTAATCGCAGAGAAGCAAAAACAGCGCGCCTAAAACTGCGGAGGATAGGATAAAATACTTCGATTCTTCCCCTACCAAATACCGCGCAATGTGGGGAACAATCAGCCCCACAAAGCCCAGCAGACCGGCAAAGCTGACCGCCGCGCCGGACAAAACCGCCGCCAGCATTAAAAACAGAAACCGGTAAAACGAGACCGGCAGTCCCAGCGTTTGCGCGGTTTCTTCCCCCAGCGACAAAACCTCCAGCTCATTGTGAAACAGCAGCACCACCAGAACCGCTGCAACAACAAGAACGGACGCGTAACCCAGAACTTTGGCATTCACTCCGTTTAGCCCGCCGACTTTAAACACATTTGCTGAAATCAGGGAATCTTCATTGAACGTGTTGATAGCGTCCGTTGCTCCGCTCAGTAAGCTGTTGATGGCAACTCCCGCAAGAAGGATCGTGATTTTAGAAGAGCCGGTCTTTTTTCCCAGATAATACACAATCAGAACGGTCAGGAAAGCCCCCGCAAACGCTGCCGCCGGCAAAGCCACATAGGATTTTGGCAGTAGAATTCCGCACAGCACAACCGCGAACCCCGCCCCCGAATTCACCCCGATAATATTCGGCGCAGCAAGCGGGTTGTTCAGTATGGTCTGAATCACCGCGCCCGCCACAGACAAAGCCATTCCGGCAATGATGGCACCCGCTACCCGGGGCAGGCGGACATACAGAATAATCCGCCCTGCCGCCGTGATTTCCTGCCCGGAAAACAAATCCCGAAAATCCGCCGGCGTTACGTTTGTTGATCCGCCCAAAATGCCGAGCACCGTCATCAGCAGGAGCAAAAGCAACATGAATGCTATTCTCTTTTTCGCCCGAATAGATGGTCTACTTCTTTCCATATAAATCATCCGCTAATATTTGATAGCTTTCTCCCCATCGATTATTCGGCTTTAAATGGAACAGTTCCTTCGGAAGCACATAATAGCGGTTTTCTTTTACCGCCTTCAGCCCGCTCCAAGCGGGGTTGGAGATCAAAAGCTTCTGCACCATGTCGAGTGCGGCCTGTTTGGAGTCCCCCATTGTGGTGACAAAAATAAAGTCCGGGTCTTTGGCGACGATGGTTTCCATACTTAAATCGCTCAGCAAGCTGTTCTGCTGGTCGGCAATATTTACACAGCCCAAGTCCTTCAGCATTTTTCCCGTCATACTTTCACTGTTTAGGGCTTTTACCCCCGAGGAATACGCACGAAGGAACAATACCGTCGGTTTGCTTCCGTCTGCTCTGGAAATTTGCTTTTGAATTTCCGCCTGTAAATCCGTAACGTTCTTTTGGTACAAATCGGCTCTTTCCGTAATATTGGTCATCACCTTCATCATTCTAGCGTAATCGTCAAAGTTTTCCACTTTGAAGTACGCGGTTTTAATTCCCGCGCTTTCCAGAGTGTCACGCAGCTTAACATGCTGTGAAATTGCGCCGGACAAAATGACAAAATCGATTTTATTTGCTATCATGCTTTCCACATTTGGGGTGTTAAGTTCCCCCAGGTTGAGCATGTCGTTTTTTATTTCAATGGTTCCCTTTGCGTCGTCCGTGTAAGCTGCAACGGTTCCACCGGCAAGCTGCCAGGCATCCGCGTAGCTGCCGGACAACACAGCGGTTTTCTTCGGATGATCTACCGTTACCGAATGACCAAGGTCGTCAGTAAACGTGACGGCGCCTGCCGCCGAAGAGGGGGATTGGGGGCTGCTTGCTGAGAGGGAAGCCGTTTTTGCGCACCCGATTAAAAGGCATAGCCCTAATACGACTCCAACTACTTTGATAACTGTTTTCATATATTTACCCGATTGCCTCTCTTAAATGATTGATATAAACAGTGCGGATGCTATGGTATTCGCCGATTCCTTTCAGGACGCACTCCGGTTCATACCCTTCTGCTTTCAGTTTTGACACAAAGGAATTTTCTTCTCCTGCCATGTCATTAACCGCATGGTCGCCGGCTACCAGCATAAAAGGAAGAACCAGCACACGTTTCCGCTTTTCCGTTGACAGATTCAGCCTTTTGATAATGTCCTCGATGGAAACAGAGCCTTCTACCGTCGCAATATAAATATCTTTTCCGGAACAGAGCCGCAGCTGCTTTTCCAGCTTGGGGTAGCTTTTGTCCGCCTCGTGTACAGAGCCGTGCCCCATAAAAATGACCGGGTCGTCCCCCGCCGCCTGCCCGATTTCCTGCCACAGGGCATTGGCAATCAACGTGTAATCTGTTTCGCTGCCCAACAACGCGCGTGCCGTACGGATTTCGGCAAACAACTGCCTGCATTCCTCTATGGTATGTTTCATTCTGCTATTTTCCGTTCCGTGAATGATATGGGTCGGCAGCACCGCGGCATGGGTGACCCCGTCGTGTGCCATTTGCAGCAATGCTTCTTTTACATCGCTGACAACAAGATTGTCCCTTTTTTTCAGTATGCTTCGGACAATATTGCTGGAATACGCCTGATAAACCGCCCAGCCAGGGAAAGCTTCCCGGACGGACTGGACGATTGCTTCAATATTTTTTTCTCTGGTTTCCCGGTAAGTGGTTCCAAAGCTAACAATCAAAATCCCCTGCTTCATTTGTCCTCCTTTTCATGAACCCATTTTTTACGTTCCACCAGGCGGCCCATTAGGAACGCGATGATTCCGACCCCGATTCCCGTCTGCAAACAGAACAGCAGGCTTTCGACCTCCCCGGGAAGTTCGCCGTGAATCATCGTTTCCAGTACCGGAGTGAACCAAGGCTGATAATTCCCCGCGATTTGCTCCACCATCCCACTGCCCGCGTCGTCGGAACCGCTGAAATTCGCGCCCTTTAACGCAAAAAGAGGCCCGAAAATAATGAGAACCGCCGCAATGATCAGCGCAATGACTGTCTTTTTGGTTTTGCTTATTTTCTTCACCTTACTCATGTTATCTCTCCTCCATGTTTACTCTTAACATTTGGAGTTCCTGGTTCGCGTATGTTTTCAGCGCAATCATAATCAGCACAGTCAAAATTCCTTCCAATACGGCAAGGGGAAGCTGTGTGGGCGCAAATACGCCGAGAAATTTAACAGCGGAAGCCAGAATTCCGCCCTCCGCGGAGGGATACGCAATGGCAAGCTGAATGCTGGTAATGCAGTAGGTAAACAAATCCCCTAAAAATGAAGCAAGAAAAATTCCGACGTAACGGTTCACCTTCAGCTTTTTGCAAAGCAGGTACAGCCCATAGCTGAGCAGCGGCCCGGCGATGGCCATAGAAAAGGTGTTCGCCCCCAAAGTAGTCAAACCGCCGTGCGCAAGCAAAATGGCCTGAAACAGCAGAACGATAATACCGAGGATAGTCACTGCTGTTGGCCCAAACAAAATTGCGCCCAGCCCGGTGCCGGTCATGTGGGAGCAGCTGCCCGTGACGGACGGAATTTTNNGGAAAAAATAAAGGCACCCGCCATAGCAAGCAGAGTAATATTTCTCCTGTTTTCCTTCAGCTTGTTCCGAATGGATATGTAACCGGTCACTAAAAACGGAATGCACAGTACCCCCCATGCAATGCAGTACTGCGGCGCAAGGTAGCCCTCCATAATGTGCATTGCGTACCCGTTCGTCGTAATTCCCGTAACCACCGACACGGCCGCAAGCGCGGCAATCCATCTTTTCTGTTTTTTTGTCATTTCTTCTTTACCCTCACTTTTTTATTTATTTCAAAACAATCGAATCTCCGGAACTAAAGCAGCAACGCAAAATCAGAAATCCGTTTTGGGTATTCCTGTGCCTTGCTGATTTTCCCCTTTTCGTAAAGCAGGTCGTAAAGCTGCATGAACACCGGCCTTTTCAAATTTGCCCTTTGAAGAAGTTCTTCGTTTCGAAAAATTTCTTCCGTCGTTCCGTCGCCAATCAACGCGCCGTTGCAAAACACCAGCACCCGCTGTGCAAAACGATAAGCAAAATCCACGTCGTGCGTGGAAAGCAAAACGGTTTTCCCTTTTTGCTCGATTTTGTTGAGGACTTCCTCCAGAATTTCTGCGTTCACCGGGTCCAATGAAGCGGTGGGCTCATCGAAAATCATTACTTCGGAATCCATTGCCAGAATGTCTGCAATACTTACCCTTTTCTTTTCTCCGCCGCTCAAGTAGTGCGGCGGGCGTTTCACGTAGTTTTCCAGCTTCATTTCCCGAATAGCATCCAGCGTTTTTTGTTCCACTTCTTCCCTTGGAAGCTTCATGTTCATTGGCCCGAAAGCAACTTCGGCCTTGACCGTGGATGCGATAATCTGACTGTCCGCGTCCTGAAAAACGATACCCACCTTGCGCCGCAGCTGATTGATGTTTTTTCGGCCAATAGATTCCCCACGGTAGCGGATTTCCCCGCCGGACGGTTCCCGCACTCCGTTTAAATTCAGGAAAAAGGTGGTCTTGCCCGCCCCGTTTGCCCCAAGAACGGCAATTTTCTCCTGTCGGTAAATCGCAAGGGAAACATTCTGCAATGCCGTATGATTTTGGTCATAGGCAAACGACAGATTGGTTACCTCCAAAATTTTCTCTTTCATTCAGCCCCGCCTTCCCATGAAACAAAATGTACCCAGAATGAATATCAAATACAAAATACCGTAAAATATCTGATTAAATGTAAGCGGTCTTTTTTCCTCCCAAAACAGGGCGTCCCCCCCATAACCCCTCGCTTCCATCGCGTCGTAATACGTTTCCGCCTTTTTCATGGATAGAATCAAAAGATTCGCCAGTTCCCCACTGAAGGTACGAAGAGAAGTTTTCCAGTCACAGTAGCCCAGCCTTGCCCGCGCGGCATCTTTCTGGCGCTGGTTGGTTTCCGACAATATGAAAATATACCGATAAATCAGGTGCATCAGCTCCAAAATCAGAAGCGGAACGTGAATTTTACGAAAAACGGAGATAATTTCCCCCATTGGAGTGGAAAGGGTTAACAGATAAAGCGCGCTTACCGCCGCAAATGCTTTCAAGGTCACGTTGATTCCCTGATACAGGCTGACTGCGGTAAAAAATAGATTCGTCCCGAAAAAGCGGGTACAGAAAAGACTGCCTTCGCCGGTACCGAATTGAATGAGAATTGCCGCGCCGCCCAACAGGATAAAGGCGGTGGGAATTTTCAGCAGACGGACGTAATCTTTCCCCGGAATTTTGCCGACACACACGCTCAAAAGCAGCATAAAAAATAGTGTTACGGCGGAGATTCCGACAGAATTGGCGGAAATGACCGTCACCAGCGCCCCCACCGAAAAAACAACCTTATAGACGGTATTCCATTCCCCCAGGGCGGAAAGGTAAGAATAAGAATCCGTATGGATAAGATCATACCCCGTGTGCATATTCCCTCGCCCTTTCTAAAAAGCAATTGGCATAGTCCGGGTTTGCATAATAGTACAAATGCGGGAACCCCCACCAGTGATTTTTGCCCGCGTGAACACAATGCCACTCCCTGCCCGACACCGGCTTTCGCGCCAAACAGGCCGTACCATTGTCCGTACTGTCAAAATAATGAAATTCATGGCCGCGGATCATCATCCCTTTTTGAAGAAAAGAATCCGTCTGCCCGTAAACCTCAACATACCCAAAGCGAACCAGCTTTCCCGTAAAGCGGCAGGTAGCTTTCACCGCCCCTACCATGGGAAATGCCGTCCCTTCCAAATTTTCCATCGTTTCGTGCAGGTACATAAATCCCCCGCATTCCGCAATGGAGGGCAACCCGGCTTCGATTGCCTTTTTTATGCTTTGCCGCATTTCCCTGTTTTGTGAAAGGCGTGCCGCGTACAGTTCCGGGTACCCGCCGCCCAATATCAGCCCGTTCAAATTCTGCGGCAGCTCTTTGTCCCGAAGCGGCGAAAAAGGAACCAGCTCTGCCCCGTGTTTTTGGAGCAATCGAAGATTGTCCTCGTAATAGAAACAAAAGGCCTCGTCCCGGGCAATTCCAATTCGTACCCCGCCTGTTTTTACGGAAACCGCAACCGCGCTAGCCTCCATCTCTGCCGCCTGCTCCGCAAGGGAAATCAGCAATTCTAAATTCACCGTGGTCTTTAAAACTTCCGCGGTCCTTTTCAGCTGTTGCCGCAGGCCCTGAATCTCCTCCGGCATTCGCAGACCAAGGTGGCGGCTTTCCATCTGAATCTGTTTCTGTTCCGGGAAATACCCCAATACGGCTGCCCGGGTTTGAGCTTCGATTTCGGGCTTAATTACATCGTAAAACATCTTTCCGGTTCGGTTCAGAATCACACCCCGAATCAAGTTGGCCGTATCATACTGCAAAAAACCTGCGATTAGCGGGATTACCGATCTTCCCATTCCATGGGCGTCAATCACAAGAATGATGGGGGTTTTCGTAACCTTTGCCAAATGGTAAGACGAACCGTCTTCTTTTATGCCGCCCAGGCCGTCGTAAAGCCCCATTACCCCTTCCAGAACAGAAATATCCTTTTTCTGCGCGTCCTCCAAAAACAATGCCCGGGTGGTATTGTCATCGGTAAAAAAAGAGTCCAGATTTTTAGAAGGCACGCCAAGAACAGTCCGGTGGAACATGGGGTCAATAAAGTCCGGCCCACATTTAAACGCGGCCGGATTTTTTCCGCTGTCCAGCAGCGCCTGCAAAAGCGAGCAGGTGAGCAGTGTTTTTCCGCTGCCGCTGCGGATTGCCGCAATCATGATTCTGGGTGCTTTCATTTGTTTACTTCTCCGTTTTCCTTAAAATCAAACGTGACAATAAAAACCGGATTTTCCGCACGCATCATGCGGTACCGGCCCACTGGCTCTGCCCGGCTGACCTGTACCTGAACAACTTCTTCCCGTTCCAAAGGCAAATTTTTCAGCAATCCGGTAATCTCACTTAAAGTTTCCAACGTTATAGCATTCATCACCACATGAAGCCGTGGATTTTTTCGGTAAAGCGCCGCAAGTATTTCCTTCATATTTCCGCCGCTGCCGCCAAGAAACGCGTGGGTCGGGGTGGGAAGCTCCTCCAAAGCCTGCGGTGCTTCCCCCTCCACAACAGTCAGGTTGGCCAGCCCAAACCGGGAACGGTTTTTTTCCGTCAATTCGGCAGCTTCCTTTTTCTTTTCCACCGCATACACCCGGATATGATCCGACAGTAACGCACATTCCACCCCGACCGAACCGGTTCCGCTGCCAATATCATAGAGTACGGCGTTCCTGTACAGGCGCAGCTTACAGACAGAAATTTCGCGGACTTCCTCTTTTGTCATCGGTACTTTATCCCGCAGAAAAGCGGAGTCCGGCAGTCCGTGTGTAATGCATTTTTCCCCAACTTTTGTATTTTCAATCAGGCACACGTAAAGCCCTTCGTTTTCAAGCGCCGCGCAGTCTGCGGGGAACAAACGCAGAATCTTTTCCTGCGGGTAAGAAAGCTGATAGCCTGCCGTTATTTTGGCTTCCTCCAACCCGGATTCCAGCAGCTGCGCGCCGAGCGCTTTCATATCTGCCAGACCCGATACGAGCAGGAACGTTTTTTCATTGGTTTGAACCGTTTGAAGCACATTGGCGCTTCTGCCATGGATGCTGGCAATTGCCGCGTCGTGCCAACTGATTCCGAGTCTTGCCGCAAGGCAGGACACAGAGGAAATGCCCGGGCAAACCTCCACGTCCGCGTTCAACGTTTCCTCTTTTATTTCTTTTTGCAGGGCTTCGTACAGCTTTTGTGCCCCGCTGTAAAAACCGGTATCCCCGGAAAACAGAATTGCCGTATTCTTCTTTCCCTTGTTTTTTAAATACGGAATAATCTCTTCCGCCAAATAATAAGGAACCTTTTCCGCCGGACTATCTACTCCGTCTAATAACCGTCGGGCACCGAAAAGAAGCTCCGCTTTCCGCACCCGCTGTTCGGCTTCCCGCGTAAGAAAACCAGAGCCGCCCATGCCCATGCCGACCAGAGAAATCCGCATTCGGCGCTTTTCCGTCAGTTTTTTCCCGGTCAGCACTTCCAGTCTTTCACAGACTTCCCCAAAGGAAAGTCCCTCCGTCTGTTCCGGGTTTCCAATCACCATTACTTTCGTTCCGGCATTGTGTGCCGCCTGAATTTTTTCCGGGAATCCTCCGTTGCTCCCGCTTTCCTTGGTTACCAAACAGCCAATGTTGTACTGCCGGAGGATTGCTTCGTTCATCTGAACCGAAAACGGCCCCTGCATGGCAAGAATGCGCTTTCCGGAAATTCCGTTTTCATAACAGAGGGTAAGGCTTTCTAACCCGGGTAAAACCCGGGCGTACAGCCGGGAAAGAAGCTCTTTTTGTCTGCAGTACACAGGTAAATCCTTGCTTCCGGTTGTCAGAAGAATGTTGCCCTGTGTTTCTAACAGCGCCTGAGCACAGGCTTCATGCGTTGAAAAATAAAACACATTCCGGTCTGGCGTTTGCTCTGACGGTAAATACCCCGTATCCCGCTGCAGGCGCAGGCAGGGAATATCTCTTCCTGCCATACAGTTCCGGATATTCTTGGAAACGGCGGTGGCAAAGGGATGGGTAGCGTCCACCACAGCCAAAAAATCACCCGAATCAATGAAATTTTTCATCTCTTCCGGGGTCATTCTTCCCTGACGGACGGTCAACCCCGGTCTTTTTTCCATAACCAGTTCGCCGTAATCCGTAGCTACGCAGACCGTGCATTCCAACCCGTTTTCACACAAAAGCTCCGCTAAACTGCGGCCTTCCGTCGTACCCGAAAAGATGAGTATGCGTTTCATAAATGGTAGCCCCTTTTCGTTACCAGCTTGCCGTTTTGAAGCTGTGTTTGGGAATTGCCGATGAAAACTGTTGTAAACATATTGACCTGCCGCTCCCGCAATTCTTTTAACGTGCAGGTAACGGCAGTTGTACCTTCCCTGCCGATGTTTTCCACATAACCGCAGGCTCTGTCTTCCTCCAGCTGTTCCAACAAAACATCGCAGGCTTTTTCCAGGTAATCCGCACGTTTTCGGCTGGACGGATTATAAAGCGCAATACAGAAATCCCCCTGTGCCGCCGCACGCAGTCTTTTTTCAATTTGTTCCCATGGGGTCAACAGGTCGCTCAGGCTGATTACGCAGTAATCATGATTCAGCGGAGCACCCAAACAGGCGGCGCCGCTATTGGCGGCGGTAATTCCCGGAACCACAGTCAGTTCGCAGTCCGGGTAGTCCTTTCCCATTTCGTACATAAGGGATGCTAACCCATAAACCCCCGCATCCCCGCTGCAGACTAAGGCGACCGTTTTGCCTTTTTCCGCTTCTTCAAAACACATTTGGCAGCGCTTTGCCTCCTGTGTCATGGGCGTGGACAGCAGTTCCTTTTTGGTAAACCGGGCGTCCAGTAAATTTAAATATACCGGATAACCGACAATCACGTCGCTTTCCTCCAGTGCTCTTATCGCCTGAAAGGTCATCATTTCTTCCGCTCCCGGCCCGATTCCCACGATGTAAATTCTATGTTTCATCAAAGCTTACACTCCATTTTTTCTCCGCGATGGCAACGGTAATTCCGTTTTCAGCGTATTTGCCGCAAATCAGTTTTCCGTCTTCCCCACAGGCTGCCATAGCCGCGCGTTCGCATACGTTGTCCACTCCCACCTGCTGTTCCACAAAGGAAGAAGAAGAAAAATCTCCGTCCAACCGGTTCAGCCGGTCAGACGAAAAAGTAAGGAACGGCAGACGGTGTTTTTCCGCAAATGCAAGCAGCCCCGGCTCATCCTTTTTCCGGTCGATTGACGCAACGGCAGCTAACGCTTCCCATCGAATTCCGGCCGCGTTCAGCCGCTCCTTCGCAGCTTGTTCAATTTCCTCCAAGGGTTTCCCCCGCCTGCAGCCGACACCCAGCACATAAGCCGGGGGGCATAACAGTAAATTCGCTTTTTCCCCGTCCGCGAAAAAAGGGGAAACCAATACCGTCACGTTCCCGTTGACAGGATAAGGTACCATGGTAAGTTCCGGCGGAACGTTCCCGTTCCACGCACCCGCAACTGCCATTGTTACTTTCTGCCCGGCAAGAACCGAAGAGGAAACCTTTTCGATTCCGCTCCGGTTGCAGACGGCAAGCCTGTTTTTGCGGGCAAAAACATCCACCGCAAACAGTCCGTTCACATCGGTAGCTGTCGTAACAACTGGAACCGCTCCGGTTTTTCCCGCGATTGTTACCGCCAGTTCGTTGGCCCCGCCAAAATGCCCGGCCAGCAGCGGAATTACAAATTTGCCCGCTTCATCCATGACAAGAACCGGCGAATCTTCCAGTTTATCCCTTACAAAAGGGGCAATGGCACGCACGGCAATTCCGCACGCCCCAATAAACAGAAGCGCACAATGTTCCCGGAAGCGTTGACCTGTCCATTCGGACAGGCTGCTTTCCACATAAGTATTTTTTAATGAAGTCGGCTGACCCGGCAAAGGCTTATGTTTCGTAAAAACAGCTGCCTGTAAGTCTTTGTCAAGCTTTCTCCGCACAGTTTCCGCAAGGAAGGCTCCCTTTGCGGTAAAACTAATGATACAGATTTTCATTCCCGTTTCCCCCGGAACTCCGTTGCAAAGTCCGGCGCATACAGTCGCGAACGCTGATAATTTTGATGTGCAATGGCTTCCCCCACCAGAATCAACGCCGTTTTTGTAATCTGATTCGCCTTTGCTGTATCTTCCAACGTTGCTACGGTGCAAATGCAGGTTTTTTCCTCCGGCCAGGTGGCTTTATATACAATAGCCGCGGGGGTATCGGGTGAGTACCCGCCTTTTTGCAGCCTTTCGCTTAACTCACCGAGCATTCCGGTGCTCAGATAAATTGCCATGGACGTTCCGTGTGCCGCCAGACTTTCGATGCTTTCTTTTTCCGGCACCGGGGTTTTCCCTTCCATGCGGGTAATAATCAAACTTTGGGAGATGCCCGGCAGCGTGTATTCCAGATTCAGCGACGCGGCGGCACCGAAACAGGCGCTGACCCCCGGGCAGCTTTCATAAGGGATTTCCAGCGAATCGAGAATATCCATTTGCTCCCTGACTGCCCCGTAAACACTGGGATCACCCGTATGCAGGCGCACTGTGGTTTTCCCGTTTTGCTCCGCCAAACACATTGTTTCCACAATTTCCTCCAGCGTCATTTTCGCGCTGTTATATACGGTGCATCCGCTTTTCGTACTCTTCAGCAGCTCCGGATTGACCAGTGAACCCGCATAGATGACCACGTCTGCCGCTTCCAGCAGACGTTGCCCACGCACGGTAATCAAATCGACCGCTCCCGTTCCCGCGCCGACAAAATAAATCATACTGAATTTTTACGCTCCTTCTGCTTCCTTAATTTTATGTAAAAGCTCCTCCGCTCCTTCGCTTTTGGCCAGTTCGCCGAACTCGTTTGCATACAGAATACACTCCATGCGTATTCTTCCGGCGGCGCGCCGGTTTAAATAAAAACAAATTTGATTTCGAATATATTCCATCGCTTTTTCTAATTTTCCGCTGACTTCCAGCAGCCGAATTGCTTCTTCGGTGGAAACACAGTCCAGAATTTCCGCCGCGGTTTGCGCGGAAATGCCCGCCCGAATTCCTGCCGCCGCCATCAGCTCCATGCGGCAGTCCCCTTCCCTGGAGTGGGTATTCATCAGCCCGCCCGAAACCTTTATCAGCTTGCCGATATGCCCGGTCAGCAGCATTTCGGTGAACCCGGCCTCTGCCGCCATATCGATGGTGTCCCCAATAAAATTACTGCATTTTACGCTTCGGTCTAGTTCATAGCCGTAGGCTTTTTTCATGAAAGTCTGCCCGTAATTCCCCGGGGAAACCGCCACCGCGCGGCCCCCCTGTTCCTTCTTGAAATTCAGTTCCACGCGGATGGTGTCCAGCAGAGCCTGACTGCTCATCGGCTCTACAATTCCTGTGGTACCCAGTATCGAAATCCCCCCAACAATGCCAAGCCTTGGGTTAAAGGTTTTCCCCGCCAGTTTCTCTCCGTCGGGAACCGAGATTTCTACTCGGAGCAGCCCCCGGTAATCGGTCAGGCGGCAAACCATTTCCACTTCGTTTTCAATCATTTTCCTTGGCACATGGTTAATAGCGGCGTTCCCGACCGGCTGGTCCAGCCCCTTCCGGGTCACCCTGCCGACCCCTTCCCCCCCGTCAATTTCAATGCGGGAATCCGTACGGTGCCCTGCATCCAAAACAGTCACACTGGCAAAAACCAACGCGCCTGTCGTAATGTCCGGGTCGTCGCCGCCGTCTTTTCGAACCGCACAGCGTACCATAAATTCTTCGCGGGTAATTTCTTCGATTGCCGCATGATAGGGAATCCCCTTTGGCGTGAGGATGGTAATGGTATGTTTTTCTTTTCCGGTCAGCAGCATGTACGCCGCCGCTTTTGCGGCGGCCGCGGCGCAGCTTCCGGTTGTAAAGCCGTACCGCATGGTCAGCGCCCAAGTTCGTAAAGAATCGCGTTGCAGATTGCCGCAGCCACGTTGCTACCGCCTTTTCTGCCGCGGTTCACGATAAAAGGCACGTCAGTTTGTAAAATGAGTTCCTTTGCCGCCTCCACATTTACAAAACCGACAGGCACCCCAATCAAAAACGCCGGGCGGTATACCCCTTCCGTTATCATTTCATAAAGCCGGATCAGCGCCGTGGGTGCGTTTCCTATGGCGAAAATCAACGGTTTTTTTATTTGGGCTGCAAACTCCATGCTGACTGCCGCGCGGGTCACCCGGCGCTGTTTTGCCCGTTCCGCAACCTCTTTTTCCGCCATAAAGCAATGCACATTCCCGCCATAGCGGGCCAATGCCGTTTTATTAATGCCGGCCAGTCCCATATTTGTATCCGTCACAATATCCGCGCCGTTTCGAATTAACTCTTTTGCTGTCTCCACTGCGTCCTGCGAAAAAGTGAGCGTTTTTGCGTACTCAAAATCCGCGCTGGTGTGAATCACCCGTTTCACTACCATTTCCTGTTCCGGCCTGATTGTGATGTTCTTCTTTTCTAATTCCTCCGAAATAATTGCAAAGCTCCGCTTTTCAATTTCTTCCGGTAATACAAACTCAATATGATCCATTCCGCTCCTCCTTTTCCAGAATTTCGATAGCTTGAATCAGCATCTCATTTTCCTCATGCTTTTTCACCGCAACGCGATAATATCCTTTTTGCAGGCCACGGTAATTCCCGCAGTCGCGGATTAGGATGCCTTTTTCCAAAAGCCGCTCGTACAAAGGAATCGGCGTTTTCAGCATCAGATAATTCGCCACGGACGGAGAAACTCGGATGCCCAGACGTTCCAGTTCCCGGGTGAGATAATCCCTTTCTTCTTTTACAACCTGAACGGTTTTTCCCAGGTATTCCTGTTCCAAACAAGCCGCCGCCCCGGCAGCCTGCGCCAAAACGGACAAATTCCATTCCGGCAGCTGCGTTTTTATTTTTTCTTTCAGAACCGAATCTCCGCAGAGAAGGTACCCCAACCTGACCCCCGGAATGGCGAAAATTTTGGTAAACGCCCGTACCACCAGAACATTGGGGTATTCGTCCAATCTGTTTTTAAAAGAAAGCTGTTCCTCGTTCCCGGTGAATTCCAGAAAACATTCATCCAGCACGACCGTAATTTGATTTTCCCTGCAAATCCCTGCAATTTTGGCGAGCAAAGAGCCGTTAACTGTATTACCCACAGGATTGTTGGGATTTGCAAGGAATAAAAGATCCCTTTCCTCCGTCAGTTCATTTAAAATTCTTTCTTCCAGAGTAAAACCGTTTTGTTCGTTCATTTCATAAAAAGATACTTCGGCACCCGCCGCCATGGCTGCTTTTTCATACCCAAAAAAGGAGGGAACCGGAATAACAATCCGATTCGGTCTGACGGCATGAATGACCGCAAGAAACAATTCCGATGCTCCGTTACCAAAAAGAATCCGCTCCGCGTCGACCCCCGTCATTTTGGAAACACACTTTGCCAGTTGTTCCGCCCGAATATCCGGATACTGTTCGCAATGCTCGACCGCTTCGTGCAGTGCATTCCGAACCGAACCCGGCATGCCGAGGGGATTAATGTTCACCGAAAAATCGATATAAACTTTATTCCGATAAATGTCGCCGCCGTGAACCATACGCTCCTCCTAAAAACAGAAATAAAATACAAGGTATAAAATCAACAGACAAAGCCCCTCGCAAAGGCCTGCCGTAATATAAAGCAGGCGGTTTGCCCGAACGATGTCTTCTTTTTCCACCGGTCTGGTTGCGTCCCCCAAAAACGGCTTTTCCACAAGCTTGCCGAAGTAAAAAGCGTCGCCCGCAAGCCGGATTTCCAACGCTCCGGCGCAGACGGCTTCCGTATGGGCGGAATTGGGGCTGGAATGCTTTCTTTTATCCCGTTTATAAATTTTCCACGCGTTTCGGCTGTGAAAGTCCTTCCCCGCCACAACACAAGCGGCTGTCATCAGCACCGCACTGATTCTGGCAGGCAGATAATTTACCGCGTCGTCCAACCTGGCGGCGGCCCTGCCAAAATACAAATAACGGTCATTTTTATACCCCACCATAGAATCCATGGTATTGACCGCTTTATAGAAAAAACCGAGAATTGGCCCGCCAAGGGCAAGGTAAAGCATCGGCGCAATCACTCCGTCCGAGGTGTTTTCCGCCACCGTTTCAATTGCGGCTTTTGCTACCCCGGTTTCGTCCAGATTTTCCGTGTCGCGCCCCACAATCATAGACACCGCCTGTCTGGCACCCGGCAAATCGTTTTCCTGCAGCTTTTTATACACCTTCTGACTTTCCTGCTTCAGACATTTAATAGCAAGCACCTGATAGGTCATCAGACTTTCCACCGCAACCCCCAAAATGGGGGAAAACCGATTTGCGAAATACAGAATCAGCCCCGTCACCGCCACAGTGAGGACTAAAACTAACACCGTAAGCAAAATCCCCCTGCGGAATTCCTTTTGGCTGTCCCTTTCCCGGCCATCTGTGCTCCCTAAAAGTGCCGTATCCAGTTTTGAAATCAGGGTACCGATCAGCCGCACAGGGTGGGGAAGCCAATAGGGGTCACCCAAAAGCAAATCCAATAGAAACCCCGCAAAAAAAGCCGCAATGTGATAAATCATGGTTCCATCCTCTATAATTTTCCGATTAATTTCATTTCCGGCGTATCGGTTTTGGAAAGGTACAGGAACACCTGAAATCCTTCTCCGTTTTTACACTGGTAATCAAAATAATTTCCTCCGCAGCAGGAGCTTAACAAAGCCATTATGGTGCCGCCATGCACCACAGCGGCAGCCTCAACCGGCTGATTGCCTTGTTTCTTTTGCTCCATTACTGCCGTTATTGCTTTTGCCAAACCAGAAAGGCACCTTGCGATAAAATCCTGCCTGCTTTCCCCGCCGGGAAAAGGCAATTCGCCGTTGCTGTCAATCCACGCCTGATACGCAACATTGCCGCTCAATTCCAAGTAATTCTTTCCCTCAAAGCGCCCAAAGTCCATTTCGCTCCACTCTTCCATGACAATAGGACAAACCTCGCCGTAAATTAATTCCGCGGTTTGCAAACAGCGCTTCATAGGACTGGAAAAAATGAGATCTGCATACGGGTATTTCCCGGCTGTTTTATTCTGCAGCAGCCTTTCCTGCCCTTTCTCCGATAAATCCTCTTCCGTTCGTCCCAGATACTTTCCAAGTGCGTTGGACGGTGTTTCCCCATGTCGGATAAACGCCAGTTTTATTTGATTTTCTGCCCGATTCCGCATAGTACCCGTTCCACCTTTTCCGCTTTTTCCGCCAAATCACAGAGGATTCTTCCCAGCCGTTCGCGGTACTCCCTTTCCCCGGCGTCTACGGGAACAATCCCGTTTCCGACTTCGTCGCTGATGAGAATCAGCCCGGGGTTAGTGGATAGGAGATTCCGTGTTACTTCTTCCGGATTTTCCCCGCTTTGCAAAAGGGTTTTCACCAGAATATGAAAATGATTCAGAATCTTGGTTTCTGCAAGGGCACAGCCCGGCGCGGCTTCCGCCGCATCATACACGTTACCGAGCGGAACCCCGGTTTTTTGAAGCACATAAGTCAATTTTCCCTGGGCGCGTCCCCCAATATATAAATCCATAATTGCTCCTTTCCGCTCATACAATTCCTGCAATACAGCAGACGGCCGCTGTCGCAACAATGACCCCTTCGCATACCGTTACAAAATAGCCGCAGGTGTCGCCGGTGATTCCCCCCAGCTCCCGAAGGCAGCGGCGGCGAAAATAAAAGAAGGTAAGCAGTGCGCCCAGCGTAACCGCCAGCCCCGTCCATAGGGACAGCCACAGAACCGCAGCAACACAGAGTACAAGCTGAATGTAAAGCGAAACTTTCACGGCTTTTTCATGCGCTTTGCTGGAAAATAAGAATAGCAGTCCTTCTTTTTTCGCGTTCGGAAAGGTTACGACCCCAATTCCGCTCAGGGTGCGCGAAAGAAAAAATCCGGCCCCAACCACTGCAAGCGCTTTGTACCGGTTGATTTCCGAATACGCCCCGACATAAATAAGATAATAAACAACAAGCTGTATGACGGAAAATGCGCCGATATGGGAATCCTTGAGTATTTCCAGCTTCTTTTCCCTACTTTGATAAGAATGGAAGGCGTCCATGGTGTCCATAAACCCGTCCACATGGAACCCGCCGGAAACCAGAATAGGAATTGCCGTTCCGATTGCCGCGAACAGCACTGTGCCTAACCCCAAAGAGCGGCAAAGCATTTCCCATAACACGGTAAGCGCACCGATTACGGCCCCGACCCAAGGAAAAAAGCACAGAACATACTTCATGTCCCGGGCATCCCACTCCAGCTGCGGAACCGGTATTTTAGAATAAATGGAAAACGAAATAATCAGTGATCGTAACGCCGTCATCTTTTGCTCCATTCTATTGTTTTTCTTTCACCGAAACCGGAATCCCTACTACCACTTCCGTTACCTCGTCCGCAAGGCTGGCGGCAAATTTATTCACCGTGCCAAGCGCTTCCAAATAAGCCTCGGTTGTGTTGTCATACTGCACTCCGTCTTCAAAAACATTGTTGGTAACGAGCAGAAGGTGTTCCGCTTCCTGCGCAAGTGTTTTCATCCCTTTGCAAACCCGCTTGGCAACCTCTTTGCCCGAGCTGATTAGCTCCGAGCCAAACATTTCGTTTGCCACAAGGTTCGACAGGCATTCCAGCAGTACGGTTCCTTTTCCGGCCTGCATGTGTTTTGCGGCTTCTTCCAGGTCTTTCGGCTGCTCTATGGTCTGAAAGCCTTTTCCCGCCCGCAAAGCGCGGTGCCTATTCACCTTTTTTCTGCCTTCCTCGTCGTAAACCTGCATGGTCGCCACATAATACAAAGGCCCTTCCCCGGCAAGCGAAACCGCTGTTTTTTCCGCATAGGCCGACTTTCCGCTGCCGCTGCCGCCAAGAATCAGTACCGTCATTTTCTCCTCCTGCCGCCTTGCCCGGCATTCTTTATTCAAACCGGACGTACTGTTCCGTCTGAATATCTTCAAAGGTGGTCTGATTTTCATACACGGAAAGCGCCGTATCCAAAAGGGTTAACATCAGAACCGCGCCCGTTCCTTCCCCTAACGCCAGTCCGGCATCAATCACCGGATGAACCCCAAGCTCCTCGAAAATCCGTTTCGCCGCGGGTTCTTTACTAATGTGGGAAGGTATTATGTATTCTTTCACACCGGGAACAAGGCGTTCCGCCGTCAGCGCCGCCACCGCGCTGATAACTCCGTCAATAACAACCGGAATATGATAAAGTGCCCCGCCGATACAAACACCGGCCAGCCCGGCAATGTCGTACCCGCCGACCGTGGACAGAATGCGCAGTGCATCCCTTGGTTCGAAACGGTACCTGTCCAGCGCCTGCTGAATGACTTCGCATTTGTGCCCCAGCTTTTCCCGGCTTAGCCCGGCGCCTCTGCCCGTAACCTCTTCCGCGCTGCATTGAAGCAAAGCCGCGGTCATCGCGCTGCTGGTAGTGGTATTTCCGATGCCCATTTCCCCCGTTGCCAAAATCGAGTACCCCTGCGCGCGGCATTTTGCCGCAATTTCCATTCCCGCTGTAATAGCCCGCAGGGTTTCCGCTTCCGACATCGCCGGTTCCTTCAAAAAATTTCTGCTTCCGTGAGCAATATTATAGGGGAGCAGCCCCGGAATTTCATTTTCCCGGTTGATTCCGATATCCACCGCGATGACATCCGCCCCGGCATGTTTGGCCATTTTACAAACCGAGGTGTTTCCGGCCACCATACTGGTCGCGACGGCTGCCGTTACTTCCTGTCCGCATTGGCTCACCTGTTCTTCCACAATGCCGTTGTCCGAGCACATAACGATTACCGCTTTTTGGGAAAGGTCAATAACGGCCGTACCCGAAATTGCACCGATCTGCGCAACGATGGTTTCAAACTGCCCCAATCCGTCCAACGGCTTCGCAATTGCATCCCATATTTTTTTTACCGTTCGGCGAACCGCTTCATCCGGCCGGTCAACTTTCAATTCAGTCAATGCTTCTTTTGTCATAGTTTCCTCCGTTTAAAATCCGGTACACTCCGTCCATATCGAGGTGTTTTCGCAGCGTTTTCGCCAGTTTATCATACTGGGTTTCCTTAAACTCACCGTAATCCATCGTCAGGCCGCTTTCCAAAGACAGCCCTTTCCGCTGCGCCAACGCCTCAATCAAAACGGACGCAATCTTCCCGTTGTCAAAAACGCCGTGCACATAGGTGCCGTACACATTTTCACCGGAAAGCCCGTCCGGTTTTTTGTCGCCGTCCAGCTCGTTTATCAGGGTACAAAGCGGGGAACAGCTTCCCGCTGCTTTGCTGACCCCCATATGGATTTCGTACCCTTTTAGCTTCCTGCCGGATAATCCAGAAAAAACCCCGGGCACCTTTTCAAAGGTGCCCTCTACCCGAGTGCGCACCTTCCGGGTTTCCAGCACCGTTTCCATCGGAAGCAGTTCCATGCCGCGAACGGTTCCGCCCTCTTCCACACTGTAAGGGTCTGAAACCGAACGTCCCAGCATTTGGTAACCGCCGCAGATCCCGAAAATAACGCTTTCTCCTTTTCGGTGTTTCACCGCAGCTTCTAAGCCGTTTTGCCGCATCCATTTTAAATCGCCCATCGTATTTTTGCTGCCCGGCAAAAAAATCAAATCCGGGTGGTGCAGTTGGGCGGCGGAGTCCACATAACGAACGGAAACGCCGGGAATCTGCTCAAAAACAGAGAAATCGGTAAAATTGGAAATGCGGGGAAACCGGATGACGGCAAGGTCGATTTGTGCTTCTTCCCTTTTGTCAAACCGGTTGGTCAGGCTGTCTTCGTCCTCCACAGAAATGTCCATGTAAGGAATGACCCCAATGACCGGAACGCCGCTCTTCTCTTCCAGCATAACGATTCCCGGGTCAAGAATAGACGGATCACCCCGAAATTTATTGATTACAAGCCCTTTTACTCTGGCTTTTTCGTTGTCCTCCAACAGCATCAGGGTTCCGAGCAGCTGGGCAAAAACGCCGCCCCGGTCAATATCCCCCACCAATAACACCGGCGAATCCAACAGCTTTGCAAGCCCCATGTTGACAATATCGTTTTCTTTCAGGTTAATTTCCGCCGGGCTCCCAGCGCCTTCCACTACAATCACATCCGCCTGCTTTTCCAGTTCATGAAAGGCTTTTTGAATGTCAGGAATCAGGTTCCTTTTATAGGCAAAGTAATCTTTCGCGCTCATATTCCCAATTACTTCCCCGTTTACAATTACCTGCGACCCAATGTCGTTGGTAGGCTTTAACAAAATGGGATTCATGCAAACGGACGGCCGAATTCCCGCCGCTTCCGCCTGCATAACCTGCGCTCTGCCCATTTCGAGCCCTTCCTCGGTAATATAAGAATTCAGCGCCATATTTTGGGATTTGAACGGAGCGACCCGGTACCCGTCTTGCTTCAGGATTCTGCACAATCCGGCGACAAGCAGGCTTTTCCCCGCGTTTGACATAGTCCCCTGAACCATGATTACTTTCGCTGCATTTGACACAATAAAAAATACCCCCATAGCCACAAGGGCATGGAGGTATAAAAAGATAAAATATTAGTATTTTACCATTCCAGACCAATTACTCGTGGCTGTTGATGCATCCATTTAAGGCAGGTCTCCTGGCTGAAAGATCATCGTTTACGGCTGCCTTCCCAATATTGCTATCAGTGGCCTTTCGCCGAAACTCCCTTATCACAGTGACGAGTTCGTACAGGATTTACACCTGTTTCCCTTTTCATCAGAACAAAGCATCTGCTTTTCCTGACACCTTAAATCTATTTTATTTTTATAAACTTTATGGGCCTATTATAATATAGTTTTACTCCTTTTACCAGCATTTTTTATTTTTAATATTAAGGAAAATATGAAATCGCCTTGTTTTTGCTGCAAATTATTTTTTCCTTACCGGAATCCAGATTTCGCTGTAGTAGTTTTCATCCTGATTCCCATTCGGATAATCTGCAACATCGGTGTACATTTCAATGTTGTAGCCAGCCGCGATTTCATACTCCTTGCAATTCGGCAGCCATTCCGAGAAGATTTTCTGGTTCACGTCCTGCAAAGCGTTCGGCATTGCACCTTTGCAGGCAAAAACAGCCCATGTGTGTTTTGGAATAATCCGGGTAACAAAGCCATCCGGTACTTCCACAGACGGATTATAATTGTCCGCAATCAAATATTCGAAGCCATCGGAACCCATGCTTTCATCCAGACATACCCCGTACATTCCGCATACCAATTTCCCTTTCCCCGTCTGGTAATGCTCCGTCCAGAACTTCGGGATTTCGGTTTTTGCAGTTTCGTACCGAAACACTCTGGGCACACCCATAACCGTAAACGCATCTTTTTCCATAATCCTGTAATCCATAATAAAACCGCCTTCCAATGAAAATTTGATTTTCAGGGGAGCAAAAGATTTGATCATTGCCCCGTCCTTTCGAACAGCAGTAGGTGTGACCCCGTGGAACCGGGTAAACGCTTTTGTGAAGCTATCCGGTGAATCATAGCCATACTTCAAAGCAATGTCGATAATTTTTCTATCGGTAGAAACAAGCTCACTGCCGGCAAGGGTGNNCCTGATATACTCCCCGACTGTAAACCCGCAAAGCATTGCAAATCCCTTTTGGAAATAAAACGGGGATATCAATGCCTGCTTCGCAATGTCTTCCACCGTAAGTTCCTCCGTCATATTTTCTTCAATATAACAAATTGCCTCGCAAACGCCGTCAATCCATTCCATCATCACCACCCCTTTCTGTGTTTCTATCCTATCAAATTTGAAACCGTCAGGCCCGATTTTTCATGCTATGTTTTGTCTGCCTTCGACGGGGTGAACCCTTATTGGAATCCTACAGAATATCGTTTTCTCCACTTAGTTTTATCATTTATTTTCCATGATACATGTTTTTTCACTTTTTCTCAAGCATGCGGACAACTATTACAGCAAAACGAAAAAGCCATTACAGAACGGTTCCGTTCCATAATGGCTTAGTTCTTTTATCGTTTATTTGCCGCTGAATACCGGGAAGAAGCTGAACTCTCCGTAATCCTTGATACGTTCCATAGATTTAAGCTGTTCCATATCTTCATCGGAAATTACGAAATCCACCTTTGCGTTGTCCCGCATATGCTCCTGATTTGCTGTCTTTGGAAGAGGCAGTGTTCCAAGCTGTAAATCGTACCGAATGCAAAGCTGCGGAACGGAGGCTCCGTACTTTTTGGCAATGGCAACAATCGCTTCGTTGTTTAGCACCTCGCCGTGCGCAATGGGAGAATATGCTTCCACCAGCATGCCTTTGCTCCGGGAATACTCCATCAGTTCAAACGGGGTATTGCTTACATGAGCAAGCAACTGATTAACCATGGGCACAACGCTGCACCCGGACAGGATGTTGTCGATGTCTTTCTTTTCAAAGTTCGACACTCCGATTGCGCGCAGCTTTCCGGAATTATAGGCTTCTTCCAAAGCACGCCATGCTTCCAGATTCCCCTCGGAATAATCGCCGTTTCGATAATCCCCCCAAGGCTGAGGGCAATGAATGAGCATCATATCAATATAATCCAGTCCCATTGTCTTAAGAGAAGCGTCGATTGCATTCACGGCATCCTGATAAGACTTAATTTCAGCAGCCAGTTTTGTGGTTACAAACAGTTCTTCACGGGGAATGCCGCAGCTGCGAATCCCTTCGCCGACTCCGTGCTCGTTGCCGTAAGCCTGCGCTGTGTCAAAATGACGGTACCCAACCTGAACCGCGTCGCAGACTGCTTTTTCCGCGTCGGCGTCGGCGATGAACCATGTGCCTAACCCTAATTTGGGAATCCGGACTCCGTTTGACAGCGTATAAGTTTCTTCAAAAATCATCGTAATCCTCCTTGTATTTCTATAGTTTGCTGATCCATTCTTTGAGTTCCGCTTCTGTCGTTACCATTCGGTCACTGACAGCCGTATCAAACCGGATCATTTTTTCTCCTGTAAATTTTGCGCCTTTGCAGTCCGCTTTCATGTCCTTCAGCACATGCCCCGGCCACCCGGCATGGGTTTGAAACAGCACTACCGTCTTGTCCTGAAAACGGTTCTCACTCAGGAAAGTGTGCATGGCCGGAGCCATTGTGTACCACCAGGTAGGGGAACCGATAAGAAACGTGTCGTAATCCGACAGTGTAACGGAAATCGGCTTTAACTGCGGTTTATAACCTTTGTTTATTTCATCCTGCCCCTGCGCCACAATATCGTTGTAGCTTCCTGTGTACGGCTTTACCGTTTCTAACCGAAGAATGTCATATCCGGTTGCTTTCTGAATCTGTTCCGCTACCACTTTTGTGTTGCCCGGCGTACAGGAATAATAAACGATTAATGTCCTGCCCAATTATTGTACCTCCAAACATTCTACGGTATCCTGGCTGCAACTGCTTTCTTGTCTTTTGGTTTATTTTTCGGTATAAACTTCTTTTGCCATGCGGAATGCCGCCCATGCCTTCGGCCAACCGGCGTAAAACGCCGCGTGGGTCAGAATTTCGACCATTTCGTCTTTTGTTACGCCATGGTTTTTTGCATTCAGAATATGAAACTGAAGCGAGCTGTCCAGCACGCCGCTGGCCATTAGTGACACCACCGTTACAATGCTGCGGTCACGTGCGGAAAGCTGTTCCTCCCGCGACCAGACTTGGCCAAACAGCACATCGTCGTTCAGCTCCGCAAATTTGGGAGCAAAATCACCCAGAGCGTCTTTTCCTGCCGTTACTTTTGCCATCGCTGCCGCCTCCTTACTTCAATTTTGTATATGCTTCGCCGACGGGCTCGCACCATTCGTTCGAGGTTTCTTCACCGGGTACCTCAATGGAAATGTGGCTGAACCAGCTGTCGGCTTTCGCGCCGTGCCAGTGCTTTACATTTGCGGGAATAGTAATGACTGTACCCGGGACCAGACTGATTGCTTCTTTGCCTTCCTCCTGATACCAGCCTTCCCCTGCCGTACACACTAAAATCTGGCCGCCGCCGCTTTTCGCATGGTGAATATGCCAGTTGTTGCGGCACCCGGGTTCAAAGGTTACATTTGCCAAAAACACCGGGCTTTTGCCAAATTCCGTCAAAGGGTTCAAATAGGACTCCCCCACGAAATACTTTGCATACATCGCGTTTGGCTTACCCTGCCCAAAAACATTCTGCTGGTCAAATTCTTCTTTATTGATTGCTTTACTCAATGCTAAATTCCTCCTTATACAATTAAATTCAAATACTACCCGTTGCAGAGTGAAATATGCTAACCGTGCCTGAATATATCCTAAGAAATTTGAGTCTGCGCGGAAACGGGGCTCGCTCATTCGATTGACGGAAAGCCAACTCCGTGTTATTATTACGATAACACTTGGAGTTAACTCCAAGTCAAGTGTTTTTTGAAAAATAATTTAGGAGTTGCAAATATGAACATCGCTGAAGTAGCGGCAAAATTTGATTTAACACAGGACACACTGCGTTATTATGAAAAGGTTGGACTGATTCCAAAGGTAAAACGCACGTCGGGCGGAACAAGAAACTATACCGAATACGATTGCGGCTGGATCGATTTTATTAAGTGCATGCGCAATGCGGGGGTACAGGTGGATGCTTTGGTCGAATATGTAAAACTTTTTGAGAAGGGCGATTCCACTGCCGACGCACGCAAGCAAATATTGGTGCGGGAACACGACCGCGTCGCCGCGCAAATTACCGATATGCAGTACACGCTTGACCGGCTGGAAGTTAAAATTGAGCGATATGAAAAAGATATTATTCCGGTTGAAAAAGAACTGATTCTTGCTCATAACAAACAAACCGCAAAAACAGATTGACAAAATTTGATATGAAGCATATACTAATATCAAATAATTTTGATATTAGGTGATTACATCATGAATATATATGAAGAGCACGCAAAAGTGTTCAAAGCGTTCTGTGACGAAAAACGTCTGCGAATTCTTGAATTGTTGCGCGGTGGTGAAAAATGCGCCTGTGTTCTGTTGGAACAGTTGGAATTGGGGCAGTCCGGGCTTTCTTATCACATGAAGATACTGGTTGAGTCCGGTGTTGTGGAAAGCCGGCAGGAAGGGAAATGGACGCATTACAAAATCAGCGAACAAGGCAGTACCTATGCCGAGGCCCTGTTAAAAGAACTGACAACACCAAACACAGTGACCGAAAAAGATGAATGCTGTGAAACGAACCGATAAAGCCATCAAGCGATGGCTTTTTCACAGCCTAACACATCAAAAATATTTGATTTGATTATCTTTTTATGGAAAGTAAGGGGTTCATTATGGGCGTTTTAAAAGCAATCTTCGACTTTATTCAGTATCAGGTTCTCGGCATGAAATGGCTGGATACACTGATTAAAAACGGTCTGTCTTCGTTGGGGCTGGACACAAGCACACGTTTGGCGGGAAGCATTGAATTTTTTGTATACGATGTTATTAAAATTACAATTCTGCTGTGCCTGCTTATTTTTCTTATCAGTTACATTCAAAGCTATTTCCCGCCGGAACGAAGCAAAAAGATTCTCGGGCGGTTCCACGGCATTGGCGCAAACTGTGTGGCTGCGCTGCTTGGAACGGTAACGCCGTTCTGCTCCTGTTCCTCCATCCCGTTGTTTATCGGTTTTACTTCAGCGGGCCTTCCCGTTGGCGTGACGTTCTCGTTTCTTATTTCGTCCCCCATGGTAGACCTTGGTTCATTGCTTCTGCTCATGAGCATTTTCGGCGCAAAAGTTGCTGTGCTTTATGTCGTTGTCGGGTTGATTGTCGCTGTCATCGGCGGTACCGTAATTGAAAAGCTGCACATGGAAAAATATATCGAAGACTTTATACTTAAGGCTTCAAGCGTAGACATTGCTTCCCCGGATCTGACTAAAAAAGACCGGCTGATTTATGCGAAAGAGCAGATGCTGTCTACCTTGAAAAAAGTATTTCTCTATATTCTGATCGGTGTCGGCATCGGCGCGGTCATCCACAACTGGATACCGGAAGAATGGGTCGCGCTCGCGCTTGGCAGCAACAATCCTTTTGGGGTAATTTTTGCAACCGTCATCGGCATTCCAATGTACGCCGATATTTTCGGTACCATCCCGATTGCGGAGGCTCTTCTATTCAAAGGGGCGCAGCTTGGAACAATCCTGTCGTTTATGATGGCGGTTACCACACTGTCCCTCCCGTCTATGATCATGCTGCGCAAAGCGGTTAAGCCAAAATTGCTGGCTTTATTTATTGTGATTTGTACTGCCGGCATTATCCTCGTAGGTTATTTTTTTAATGCGATTCAGGCGTTCCTGATCTAACAAATAAAACATTTTTAAAGGAGAGTGTGAACATGTCCATTTTTAAAAGAGAAATGCAAAAAGAAGAAAACTCCGGCAGTTCCTGCCATGCGGAAAACACTGCAAAAACCGAAAGCGCCGAGCCCTTACACAGCAGCGTAAAGGTGCTTGGAAGCGGCTGTGAAAAATGCAATCAGCTTGAAGCTGCGGCAAAAGCGGCCCTGAAGCAGCTTGGTATGGACACGGCGATTGAGCATGTAACAGATTTTTCACAGATTGCAGCCTACGGAGTGATGTCGACCCCCGCCCTTGTCGTTGACGGTAAAGTAGTTTCCTACGGCAAGGTGCTTAAAACAGAGGAGGTTGTAAAACTCCTGCAAAAAGTCCGATAAGGGGGAGCTTTTATGGAAAAAAGCAAAAATGCGGGCATCGGTTTTTTTGAAAAATATCTTTCGCTTTGGGTTGTCCTGTGCATGGTGACCGGCGTATTGATCGGAAAGTTCCTGCCGGCAATTCCGGCGTTTCTGGGGCGTTTCGAATACGCGAATGTGTCTGTTCCGATTGCCATTCTTATCTGGGTTATGATTTACCCTATGATGTTAAAGGTTGATTTTCAAAGCATTAAGAATGTAGGGAAAAACCCGAAAGGTTTATTTGTAACATGGGTAACCAACTGGCTTATTAAGCCGTTTACCATGTTCGGCATTGCGTGGCTGTTCTTTTTTGTTGTTTTTAAAGCTTTTATTCCGCCGGAACTCGCTAAGGATTATCTTGCCGGAGCTGTGTTGTTGGGTGCCGCGCCATGCACCGCAATGGTTTTTGTGTGGAGCCACCTGACAAAAGGGAACCCCGCTTATACGGTGGTTCAAGTCGCGACAAATGATTTGATTATTCTTATTGCTTTTACACCAATCGTTGCATTCCTCCTTGGTATTGGCGGCGTAACCATACCATGGGATACGCTGATTTTTTCTGTGGTTCTATTTGTTGTAATTCCGCTCACCGGAGGATTCCTTACACGAAAGACCGTGGTAAAAAAGCATGGACTTGATTACTTTGAAAGCAGCTTTATTCCGAAGTTTGGGAATATTACCATTGCCGGATTGCTGCTTACCCTGATTATCATTTTCTCATTCCAGGGAGATGTGATTCTGAACAACCCGCTGCACATAGTTCTTATCGCGGTACCTCTTATTATCCAGACATTCCTGATTTTCTTCCTCGCATACCTTGTAAGCCGGGCATTGAAGCTGCCGCATCCCATAGCGGCACCGGCCGGTATGATTGGCGCTTCCAACTTTTTCGAACTGGCGGTTGCCGTTGCCATAACGCTGTTTGGCACAAAAAGCCCCGTGGCGTTGGCGACAATTGTCGGCGTTCTGGTTGAAGTTCCGGTAATGCTGATTCTTGTTAAAATTGCAAACAATACAAAGGATTGGTTTAAAAATGAATAAACCGAAAGTAGCGTTTATCTGTGTTCATAATTCCTGCCGAAGCCAAATTGCCGAAGCGCTTGGAAAACACCTTGCTTCAGACGTTTTTGAAAGTTACTCAGCGGGAACAGAGCGGAAAGACCGCATAAATCCAGACGCGCTTCGTCTGATGAAACAGCTTTATGGCATTGATATGGAGCAAAACCAACGCCCGAAGCTGCTTGAAGATATTCCGCCGGTAGACGTAGTTATAACAATGGGATGCAACGTGCAGTGCCCATATTTGCCCTGCAAACACAGGGAGGACTGGGGACTCAGCGACCCGACGGGCAAACCGGACGACGAATTTANNTAAAGTCAGAGCTGAATCACCAATAATTTTTACACTAAAAACGGCCTTCCTCTTGCGGGGAAGGCCGTTTTTCTTAAAAATATTCGCTCTGTGAAGGTATTTGCTTGCCTTATCCCTTCTGCAGGCCCTCCAAGTGTGCGCCCGCAATCACGTGGCCAGCAACAAGGGGAAGAATTTCGTCAAAACTTTGCGCATTGCCCGGAATTGTTCTATCGAGCGCAAACAGATGGAACCGATAACGGTGTTTCCCGTGTCCCGGCAGCGGCCTTGGCCCCTGATAGCCTAACCGGCCTTTTTTATCGGGAATATAGATAATTTCTTTATTGTCAGGAACCAGTGACCCCTTGGGCAAAAAAGCAACTTATCGATTTGCCAAAGAGAATGAGCGCCAACGAGGCAAGCTGCTCCTGCGCTGCCTGATAATATAGCGCGTTTTGATTGGCCGGGTTGTTAAGCCCCTGAGGAATTCCACTGATTGCCGTAATGACGAGAAGAAATACAACAGGAGACGTATCACCGAGCAACAGCACCAAAGAAAAGGCCACGATAAGCACTGCGGCTCCCGACAGCATTTTCATAAAAATCTGCGGGTTTCTTCCAGTTACCGCCACAACAAGCAGCGCAACGGCAGCAAGGAAATCAGGAAAACAAAACACACTCCGACGAATGAGGTGCCGTGCGCGTTCAATTGTTGACGAGGAAACCAAGCAATGCTATAATACGGGTATCAGTACACTAGTTGGAGGATAAGCATGAGCAAAGAAGAACAGGCCATGAAGGGCTTATGGGACATGTTTAAAAAGAGAACATGGCTGGATAGCTTTAAGATGAAAGAGCGTCTTAAGGACTATAATCCTTCTGAAATACACTGCATTGCGCACATTGGAGAGAATAAAGAATCCAATGTAACAAATTTGGCCGAATCCTTTGACATGACCAGAGGTGCCCTGAGCAAGCTGACAAAGAAGCTGATGAAAAAAGAACTTATTGAAAGTTATCAGAAACCGGATAACAAAAAAGAAGTCTATTTTACGCTTACCGAACAGGGAAAAGAAATTTACCGTATTCACAAAGAAATCCATCAAGAGCTGAAAGAAAGGGATCAACCCTTTTTTGACCATGTAACGCAAGAGCAATTTGAAGCCATTCTCGATTTTGCGGAAAAGTATAACCGGCATTTAGACGCTCAAATAACAAAACTGGGTGTAGAGATGAAATCCGATAACCTATAAATTACGCAGCACTGCTTTCAAGCATTTAACACATACAGCCCGCTCCTATTGAGCGGGCTGTTATTTTTATGTGCAAATCAGTTAGAAAATTGTTTCCTGTTCAATAAAATAGTTGACGTGGAAACAATATAATGCTATTATGTTGACAAGGAAACAATACCTTCTTAGTGAAAGGGGATTCTCCATGAACAGTCCGTTAAACACACAGATAACAACCAAAACACATAAGGAGGAAAAACTATGAATATCATTGGAATTATTGCTAGCCAGCGTAACGAAGGCAATACCGCCTTCATCGTAAACAAAATATTAGAAGGTGCGAAAAAACAGGGTGCCGAAACAAGTATATTCAGCTTCAGTAATCTTGACATTAAACCATGCCGGGGCTGCTGGGCCTGCCACAAAAGCGAAAAAGGCTGTGTGATAGACGATGACATGCAAGAAATTTATGATGCCATTGAACGTGCCAACGCCATTGTGTTAGGTTTGCCGATTTACATGGGGCAGATGAGCGCGCAGGGAAAAATTTTCACCGACCGGCTTTTTGCCCGGTTTTCACCGCGCTTTTCGCCGTTTTTCAAAGAAAATGCCGTAAAGCAAAAGCTGATTCTTTCGTTTAATCAGGGGAACCCCGACGCAGATTTATTCAAGGTTTACACCGATTATACAAAGCAAATGTACGAGGTGCTGGAATTCGAGGTTACGGAGGTACCGATAGTTACCGATTTACGGAGCAAACCGGCGCGCGACCGGGAAGACCTGCGAACCGGCTTGACGGAATTTGGCGCGGCGTTGGTATTGGAAGGATGCAAAAAGCAGTATGACGCAGAATGAAAACAGAAACGGCAGCCACCGTGCTTTTGTCATTTGACGGATGAAATGTACCGTTTAGTTGACCTGAGTAATTCTGATTCAAGCCTATTTCTTAACATGCAGGTACTTCTTTATTTCTGAAACCGTGACAGCTAACTCTCCTGTCGCAAATTGATAACTTGAGTTATCCTGATAATTGCGATATTTCGTCTCTATTGTCATAATCAAATACAAATACAAATCATAAAGCAAGGCACGTAATGGAGCTTCTATTCGTAAATCACGGCCATATCCTTTTACAAAATCAGGATTGTAAGCATGTCTTCGAAAAAAATACTCCATTAAGGGATCTCCCCACAACGATCTTTCAAAGTCAATCATCCCCGATAACTTCCCGTTATTTATAAATACATTTCCTTCCCACAGATCCCAATGAACCAAAACCGGTTCTATTACCTCATCCAGGCAATCCTTTGCTTCCTCAATCAACATTCGAATTTCATCGTAAGCAACGCCCAAGGAAATACCAATCTTTTCCCCATCCAGCAAGACATCGCCAATGAAACAAAGGAAAGTTTCTTTCCATGACTTTTTCAACTGATCCGGTCTTCCCAAATAGCCAAAGTACTCCCCTTTAATCTGATTAATTTCAAAATTCCATTTCCCTATCTTCTGTAAAATTTCCGAATGCATCTTTTCGGGCATTGATTCCGCTTTTAGCAGACTACTTCCAGGTAGCGCCTCCATGAAAAAATATGGGGCATCGCATAGTTTTCTACTTGTATCATAAAAGAGCACCTTAGGAACTAACACTCTTGTTTTTTCACTGACTAAAGTAAGCCCCAACACTTCTGCCGCCATAATATTTTTTTCATACGTCATTATTATTGTTTCAGATAAGGGCGCTATTTTCAATATAACTTCTTTGTCTTTAAATGATATGAAATACGCTACATTAAAACATCCTTCCGTCAATTCCCTGATTAAGATATTCTCATTTTCAAGCTCTTCCGGAAATGCACGTTCCACCATTTTTCGAATGTTTTCAGTTGCTTGCAAATTTTTTGTCATGTTCCTTTTAACCCCTCTTTCCGACTAACTCCCCTGCTTCAAGCCGTAACTAACACCGATCTGGTGTGATATCTTAATCGCATAGAAGCTGGCTTTTTACAAATTCACTCGTAAACTCAATTGCTGTACAAGTTAATTTTTCGCAAGCGTGTGGCGGATCATTTTCATTAAAGCCATTCGGCCGCAAACCGTAGCATTCTAATGTTCCGAATTTTTGTGAAAACTCCTTAGCGTATTGATAGCAAAGTGACGCTATGTCAGAATCAGATTTGTTATTCAAACTGAAATAAATACCAATAAACATTAAAGAACCTTCAACCAATCCGCATTGAGCCCTAAATCCTCCTGCCCCGTGTAAACCAATTGCGGCACATAAGGTTTGCTCTTCCAGATTAATATGAAACAATTCAGACAAACAAATTAACATCGTTCTTGCACAATTAATATCCTGTTTCCAATACAATTCATGTACTCTTTCTTTAATTGTTACTTCCATTTTTGTACCTCATTTCTTAAAATATTGTGCAAGCACATGTGTTTAAAGGGAAAGCGAAATTTAAGCTGAAAATTTACCTTCTAACTTTTACTGCATTATGAAAAGTACTATGGGTTTTATCACTGCATTCATATAAGTTTTAAGCCGTTGGGAATTTTAGAAAAACAACAAACAGCACAACGATCCTAGTGTTTATATTATTCTCCGTCATAATAATCAACCTGCTGGCTTATCTTGAAAAACTGATTCCTCTTCTTTCCCAAAATTCCACATTTGCCTGAATCGGGGTAAAATGCTACATCTATTTTGCTATGTGTGTCAAAATCAAAATATTCCAGTGTATCCGTTTCCGACGTATTCGTTAATTTATGCGCTCCCTTTTCGTTTGCAGGAAAAAACAAAAAATCGCCGGCAGATACTTCTTTTTCTCCTGCAGGAGTCCTCAGGATTCCATTCCCTTTCATGATATAAAAGGCCTCTTCATTTTCAGTATGATAATGGTATGGATATGCAGATTTTCCGGGAGGTATTAGATAAACCGATATTTCGCATAACTGCGCATTATCGTTTGGCACTAATTCGCGCTTAAAATATTCATATCCGTCATGTTCGTTTTTATGAACTGATGGCATATCCTGAATATTAATTTTTATTATTTCGTCCATCTACACTGCCTCCAGTTTGAAATTATTTTGTATACACCATAGGAGTATACCTTATGCCATCTGTCAACTGCTCCGAAGTTACGTCAGAAAAGCCCAAATGATGATAAACCTCAACCGCATATGGAGAAGAATGAACCGTTATTTTATTTTGAGTGCTGTTTTCTATCACTGTTTTTATTAACTTTTTGCCAATTCCCTGTCGATGATATTTGCCGTCAACAAAAAACAGCGCAATGTGATTTCCTTCATTTCGTGTTGCAATAACACCAAGTATTTTATTATGATCATAAGCACCGTATACGGTAAGGTTATTTATAAATTCTCGGTCGCCAATACAGTTTTTAAATGTATTTATTCCTTCTTCACTATAATCCGGTGCTTCATATGTCATAAAAACATTTAATACAAGTTCTAACGCCTCATCCAGATTTGACTGTGCCAATTTTTTAATAACCACTTTCTTTTCCCCCTATAATGATTAGTGGAATAAATACTTTATTTCTTCAGGCATTTAACAAGTCATTGCTGCTAACATCAGCGGAAAGAGAACTTCTTTTTTGTTTATAAAAAATGCCTTCCAATTTGCTGTTTCGCGTTATATCAAGGCGCAACGGTTATATTTCACACATCAAATTCAAGTTCGTCAATTCCTTTCGCTACCCCACCGACTTTTACTTCGAGCACCTCTTTTTTAACAACAGACAAGCTGGCCGAAATTTCTGAAGGCCTTTGCATAGAGTAACCTTGCTCAAAAACCAACCGTTTCGCAGCATCTTCAGAAACAATACCGTATTGATATAAATAACAGGCTAAGGCCCCATTCGAAGTACCCGTGCATCGCATAATATAAAGAATATGAAGTAACCGTGATGCTATCAAAAAAGGCAAGCCTTTAAAAATTCATGAATTAAAGGGTGTGGTACTTCAATTGTTGAATTTGTTTGCGGTACAAAAAGGGTAGCAATAAAGAATTTATTTTCTGGAATTTCAATTATTCGAATTTCATCATCTTGGTCTACACCTGAAATCAATAAACTTGGATGAATTAATTCATTCTGAAATTGAGGATTAATGCCAAAATTGCAATAGTAATTCTCCATAATTTCCTTTTGATTATAACATGAAAAGGCTTTTGAATTTTCTTGCAAGAATATTTTCATTTTTTTACCTGCTAATGAGCAAGTAAGTTTACTAATAAAGAGAGAAGATGAATTTGCATCATATTCTTCATGTTGTGCTTCTTTAACACCGAGTACATTCCTAGCAAATTCAATAATCGTATGTTGAAAGCCTCCACATGTTCCTATGTGGGGGATATTATTAATACGAGCAAATGTGATTGCATACAATGCTCCTTCAAGACTTAAAAATGGACTACCAGATGCACTCCATATGCCGCAATATTTTTTTAGAACTTCATCTTTATGTTCCGCAACCTCTAATGTATTAACCCATTCATAATCAAAATCGTATCCAAACTTTTCTTTCACATGCTCAAGCGAATCATTCAATTTTTCATGAGTCTGATAACCCTCGTGATATTCTCCGATTATTGCAATTGTGTTCTTCATTTTACTAATCTCCTTTTTCTTAATAATTCTTTAAAATTTAATATTTTTAACTTTGTAAGTTACTTCACAATATAAAACGAATGTGCAGTTATATAATTAATGGTTGTCCCTTCTCTCTATGTATTTCTATGTATTTTCACACAACCTCAGCCGTCAACTTCAACTGTTGGTGTTCAGAATTGCTTTCAGGTACCAGTTATTTTTCCCCGGAATCTGTCGGACTTTTCTTCCCGCATCCTTGTCGCTTTCCTTTTTCCATTAATAAAAGGATTTCTTTTTTAAATAATTCTCCTATTTCATATGGACATCCCCAATAATCAAATATACCGCCTTTACTGCTGTTTTGTCCGCATATTACAAAAACACCTGTTCCAAGTTTTTGTTTCAGATAGGATGCAAGCCAGCCGACAAATCCGCTGTTATCTAAGTTCTCCTGAAAATGAAAACCGATTATTTTAAATTGCTCCTTGGTTTCATCCTGAGAGGGAACTAACTGGCTCCAAACTTCTTCATCTCTTACAAAGGCTATTGCCGACTCTTTCGCTTTGCATTTCAACTCGGAAATTGGAAATTCCTCGAAAATATATGAATTATCAAAATCCTTAAACTCAGCCCTTGAAAGAACCATCAATATTCGTTTTTCTGTTTGTTCTTCCGTTTCTTTGCTAATGTACATAATTACTCATCTCTTACTTATCAGTCTATTTTACTTTGTATTGGTCTTTCTGATTAACGTATGATTGTTCTTTTTGTTTCCATTATAAAAAAACCGCCTCTAATTATCAACCATTATTTTCCATACAGTTTACAATTAGGTACTTAACGCGGAAAACCCCAAAGATAATATGTCGATGGAGCCAATGTAATGTTGCTTGATGAATCGTTATATATTTCTTTTTTTATCGTAACAAAGGCATAAATCCTGTCAACTTGTTTACTTTTTTCTTCTCTCCAAAAATGGCTATGCCCAAGTAACTGTAGTCTTTCTCTGGGACACATGCTGATTTGGTAATATAGTCGCGATACACATTACAGCTTTGAGCTACATCTGAAAAATCAACAACAACTAAATCACTAAATTCCGGAGTATACAACCTTTCCCTCAAATCCTTTAAAATGTCCTTATCGCCTTTTAACATCGCAATTGGTATTGTTATAATGCCTAAATGTGTTTTTTCTGTGGCATCGACAACATCATCTCCGACTTGCTCTGGAATATGTTTCCCCAATGTTACCCCTAAGATAGCTGAAGTGTTGGCTATGACACCGATTGGCAATTCTGGATTTATGATCATTACGCACTTCATATCGCAATCATTCATTTTAAACGTTCCTTTTTCTTTATTAAAGTCTTATTTTCGGAAATAAACAGCCCCGCTAACGTAAGACCTATTCCGAATATAGCAATACCCGTGATTTTTTCTCGTAATATAATGACAGAAGTAGCAACCGATATTACAGGAACCATATAGATATAAACACTGGTTTTTACTGCGCCTAATATTCTAACTGCCGAGCTCCATGTAACAAAACATAATGCCGAAGCACCCATACCCAAGAATAATATATTAAGTAAATTCACAGGCTGAAGGAGCATATGCACGCTTGGACTAAACCCGAATATAAATAATGCGGGTATCATAAACACCAGCCCATAAACGAAAATTCTCCGTGTTGTTTGAATCGTGTTATAATGAAACCCGCTAATTTTCTTGGTTAAGATAGAATAGGCAGCCCATACAGCCGCAGCTAAAACAGCCAGTATATCTCCACATGGGTTTAACTTTAGAACACGGAAGCCATTAAAGCTGATGAAAAAAATCCCGGCAAATGCGATAAGAAAGCCCATAAAAAATTGCAGCTTCAACCTTTCTCCTTTTAAAAACAAATGTGCAAAGATAGCGGTGAAAAATGGGGCTATTGAAACAATTACACCCACGTTAGAAGCAAGTGTGTACGTTAGAGCAATATTTTCCAACAAAAAATAAAGTGTGACTCCGCATAGACCTGCGGCTGCAAAATAGAGCTCCTGTTTCTTCTCTTTTATTTTTAACCTGTGAGGATATGCAAAAAGCAAGACAATAAATCCTATATTGAATCTTAAAAACAGTATTTCGATTGGAGTCATTGCTTTTAAAAGTACCTTTGTCGATATAAAAGTGGTACCCCAAATTAAGATAGTGATAACGGCAAACAAATGCCCGACTGTTTCATTTTTTCTGTTCATGGAAAGCCTTTCAGTTATGTATCTAGCTACGCATATCCTTAAATATGTTCATATATTGCTTTGGCGTCAGTCCAATAAACTTTTTAAAAAAATTCGAGAAATGGCTTTGATCGCTAAAACCTGTTTGTAACGCCACATCGATCGGCAATACGCCTTGTTCCAAAAGTTTTTTTGCTTTATCGATGCGTATCGTTTCCAGATAACTGTATGGCGAGATTCCTTTTTGTTTTGTAAAGCTGCGGAGCAAATAATATTTACTTAACCCGGTTAGATTACTTAATTCATTTAATGTAATATTATTCCTGTAGTTTTTCTCTAGGTACTCACAAATGGTCTTAGCTTCTACGCTCTGCTCAGATTTTGGGCATGGCAGCTCATCGGTATGCTCTTCAATTAGCTGCTCTAAAAGTAAAAAGAATAGTTCTTCTTTCCTGAAATCCTTCTCTTCCTGCATAATCACCAAATGCAGTTCTTTTAATAGTGAGACCAGTTCGCTATGAAAAATTACCGGTGCTGTAAAATAAGGCAAATCAGTCCGTCCTGTTATCTCATAAACGGCTTTACTCATAGTTTCCGATGGAACATTAATACAGCGATAATCCAGTGGTTTGCCGTCAATTTGTTCGCAGGTATGATTGTCTCGGGGATTAAACAGTAACAAATCTCCTTGTTCTATGGTATACTCCTTGCTTTTACAGGATAAATACCGACTCCCATTTTCGATTAACCCAATTACATAATACTCATGAAAATGGTTAGGGAATTTTTGCATGATTCCTTGAAAATGGTAAGCTTCTATTTTAAGCTCAACATCAAATTTCACCGTTCTTATTTCTTTTGTCAAGAGTTTATCTCCTTCCAAATAATATTGTATCTAATATACCACATATCTTCACATTATTCTTGTATGATATTGCCTTTACTTTATAACTTGATTCCTAAATTTTAAATTAATTGAGTGGATCGAAATATTAGGCAAAGTTGTGGCGCTTTTATTATCATTTAATGAAAAGGAAATGCCCCTCATCGTACATACACAGCGGCGAGGCGATACCCAAAAGGCTCGCCGGGATCACGCACAGGATTCCCTATATCAGCTGCACCACATATCGTTGCCCGGTTCATTTAGAATGACTGAGCCACGATATGTGTATTTGGTTAATCAATGTTCACCAGACTGTATGTCCGGCTGACAGCAGCACGCTTGTTTCGCTCATAACCATATCATTGATTAAGCAATCGGGCGCGATTGTCAGCCCACCCATTGTCCTGATTGACGCTTTGGAAAAGCAGCAAAAGCAGGTACAACAAATAGAGGTCACACAAATTTGCCATGCTGTTTGCTAAACACGACAGCTCGTTTGTCAATGCCGTAGCAACCGGGCGGGTCAATTTACAGCGATTTTCAATCGATAGCAAAATGATACCCTGAAATTCAGCCAAAACAATATGACCAAAGTTTACCATATGAAGCAAGTTAAAGTAATTGATTATTTCGCTTGAAAAGTGCAATAATTGTGTTATAATGACAATGTACACTAAATTAGTATACATTGATATTAAAAGAGGTGTTATGCACAGTGCCACTGTTAGAAATAAAAAATTTGCACGTCAGCGTCGATGGAAAATCGATTTTAAACGGAGTGGACCTTTCCATTGGCAAAGGGGAAATTCATGTGCTAATGGGCCCCAACGGCGCGGGAAAATCCACATTGGTCAATGCGGTAATGGGACATCCCCATTACCGTGTGGACGAAGGTTCCATTCGGTTTGAAGGAAAGGATATCACCTATAAGCCGACAAATGAACGCGCAAAAGCTGGGCTGTTTTTATCGTTTCAAAATCCCGAGGAGGTCCCCGGGGTAACGCTTGAAAATTTCATGCGGACTTCCCAAACAGCCCTTACTGGCAAAGGTGTAAAACTTTTCGCCTATCAGAAGGAACTGCAAACTAAAATGGACGAACTGAATATGAACAAAGAATATGCCTCTCGCTATCTGAACGTAGGCTTCTCCGGCGGTGAAAAGAAAAAGTCCGAGATCCTGCAAATGCTGATGCTGAACCCGAAACTCGCCATTTTGGACGAAACGGATTCCGGGCTGGATGTAGATGCGGTAAAAATTATTTCACAGGGAGTGGAAAATTTCAAAAGCAGGGAAAATTCGTTCCTTGTGATCACGCATAATACAAAAATTCTCGAATATCTACCAGTAGATTATGTTCATATTCTGATGGACGGGAAAATTGCAAAAACCGGTTCCCGCTCGCTGATAGACCTCATTAATAAATCCGGTTTTCAGCAGCTTGCCGCATCCGCCGCAGGCTGATGGAGGAGGAGCCAAAATTGAGAGATACAAATGTCAGAAAAACTTATGTTGAAGATATCGACCGCAGCATTTATGACGTCAAAGATAAAGTAAGCGCCTCTTATCAGGTTGAAATGGGATTGACTGCAAAAATTGTCAGCGAAATCTCAGAGGCCAAGCACGACCCGGAATGGATGCGGCTTTTCCGCTTGAAATCCCTTCAAACATACAACAGCATTCCCGTTCCTGCGTGGGGTCCTCCCCTCGACGGCCTGGATATGGATCAGATTGTCACCTATATCCGTCCGAATACGGAAATGCGCGGCAAATGGACAGAAGTCCCCGATGATATTAAAAACACCTTTGAGCGTCTTGGCATTCCCAAAGCGGAACGGCAATACTTATCCGGTGTAGGTGCCCAATATGATTCCGAAGTGGTTTATCATAATCTTCGTGAAGAAGTAAGCCGTCAGGGTGTTATTTACACCGATATGGAGAGTGCAATTCATGACCCGGTGTACGGGCCGATGGTGAAAAAGCACTTTATGAAGCTAGTGCCGCCGGAGGATCACAAATTTGCAGCTCTGCACGGTGCAGTCTGGTCCGGCGGGTCATTCGTCTATGTTCCGCCCGGTGTGAACGTGGAAGTTCCCTTACAGTCGTACTTTCGGCTGAACGCGCCCGGCGCGGGACACTTCGAACACACGCTCATCATTGTTGGCAAAGGCGCGAGCCTTCATTTTATTGAAGGCTGTTCGGCTCCGAAATACAACGTCGCCAATCTTCACGCCGGATGCGTTGAACTGTATGTGGGTGAAAACGCCCACCTGCGCTACTCAACCGTGGAGAACTGGTCGAAAAACATGTACAATCTGAACACCAAGCGCGCACTGGTCGAAAAGGGTGCCACCATGGAATGGGTTTCAGGTTCGTTTGGCTCCCATGTGTCCTATCTATACCCAATGAGCATTCTGAAGGGTGAAAACGCCCGAATGGACTTCACCGGCATTACATTCGCAGGAAAGGGACAGTCGCTCGACACAGGCATGAAGGTCGTTCACGCCGCGCCTTTCACCTATTCCAATATTAGTACAAAATCCATTTCCAAGGACGGCGGGAACTGCACCTATCGCAGTTCTGTCAAGATACTTCCGGACGCACATGACTGCAAATCATCGGTTTCGTGTGAATCCCTGATGCTGGACGACCGTTCCCGTTCGGACACAATTCCCGTGATGGATATTCAGAATGACAACGTGGATATCGGTCATGAGGCGAAAATCGGGCGTATCAGTGATGATGCGATCTTCTATCTGATGAGCCGCGGGCTGTCGGAGGGGGATGCAAAAGCAATGATTGTCACCGGGTTCGCGGAACCGATTGCGAAGGAACTTCCAATGGAATACGCCGTAGAAATGAACAATCTGATCAGGCTGGAAATGGAAGGTGTCATCGGCTGACCACCGATACAAGGAGATATTCTATGAATATGACTTTAAAACAGATAAACAGCTTACCCGCCCCCACATGGAGCTGGCTCGGCGTAAACGGTACGGATATTTCGCTGGAAATACCAGAGATCCTGCCTTTTCAAAATGAAAATATTGTTTCCCAAATTCCAAAAGAAGTGACGGTTTTTAGCCGGAAACTTCCCGTTCCGACCGTTGAAACAGGACTGGGCGCCGATGCCTCAAATTTCGTACTGGATCACCGGAATTGCGGAATCACCGCCGTTGTTCCCGCGGGAATCTATTCGGAACAGCCAATTTATCTGTCTTACCGGATTGATGAGGCCAACCCTGCCGTTGTGGATATGAATACGGTGGTCGCTGAAGAAGGAAGCGAAATTACGATAGTAATGAGTTACTTTTCCAAAGAAGGAGTCCCCGGTTTTCACAGCGGACTGACAAGATTGTACGCAGGGAAAAACGCAGTCATTCATCTGGTACAGGTACAACTCCTCAATGACATCTGCGTGAATTTTGACAATATCGGCGCGGTGGTTCAGGAAAACGGCGGTATCGATGTGGTTCAGGTGGAATTTGGCGCCAAGACCGCATTTGCGGGCTGTAAAACCCGTCTGCTGGGAAGAAACAGCCGGATGGACATGAACACGATTTACTTCGGCGACCGCAGCCGCTCCCTCGATACGAATTATATTGCTGAACACGTCGGCCAGAAAACACACAGCGAAATGAAAGCGTCCGGTGCGCTGCTGGATGAAAGCAGCAAGATTTTTCGCGGCACCATCGACTTTCGCAAAGGCGCAAAACAGGCAGTCGGGCATGAAAGTGAATACAGCCTACTGTTCAGTCCGAGAGTGCGCAACCGCACCGCACCGCTGATTTTATGCGCAGAAGATGATGTAGAAGGTCAGCACGCCGCGACAGCCGGAAAAATCGACGAAAACAAACTGTTTTATCTGATGTCGCGCGGACTAGATGAGCTTGCCGCCAAAAAGCTTGTAATAGAAGCGCAGTTTCAACCTGCGACAGGGAAAATTCCGGACCCCGCGCTAAGACGCGCCGTGTCTGATTACGTGGAAAAGAGGCTGAACAGAATTGAATCCTTATCTCATTGATTTTCCGATTTTGCAGGAAAAAGCAACCGAAAAGCGCCTAGTTTATCTTGACAATGCCGCTACTACCCAAAAGCCTCTTTCCGTTATCAAAGCTGTGGAGGAATACTACCGGGCCTCGAACGCCAACCCGTACCGCGGACTGTATCAGTTAAGCGTGAAAGCGACGCAGGAGTACGAGAACGCACGCCACACGGTTAACGAGTTTATTGGAGCTGAAGACGACAGCGAAATTATTTTTACGCGAAACGCTACGGAATCTTTAAATCTTGTCGCTTACAGCTACGGCCTTCCATTTCTTCAAAAAGGGGACGAAATAACTCTCTCCGTCATGGAACACCACAGCAATCTGGTGCCGTGGCAGATGGTTGCAAAGGCAAAAGGCGTCAAATTGAATTTTCTGTATCCGGATGCCACCGGACATTTTACCGATGAGGAAATTGAAAAAAAAATCACTCAAAACACAAAGCTTGTCGCTGTGACCTATGTTTCCAACGTTTTGGGCACGGTGAACCCTGTCGCTAAGATCATTGATACAGCGCACAGCGCCGGTGCCGTGGTTGTTTTGGACTGCGCGCAGAGCATTCCCCATTTCCCGTTAAACGTCAAAGATCTTGACGTGGATTTTGCCGCGTTTTCGGGGCATAAAATGCTTGCACCAATGGGCATCGGCGTGTTGTACGGCAAGAAGATGCTATTGGAGAAAATGCCGCCTTTTCTGACCGGCGGTGAAATGATTGAGTATGTATACGAGCAGGACGCAACCTTCGCCCAGCTTCCGCAGAAGTTTGAAGCAGGAACTCCGAATGTCGGCGGCGCAGTCGGCATGGCCGAAGCGATTCGCTATCTGCAAAAAGTCGGTTATGACACGATACAAAAAACGGAGTCTGAACTGTTGGCGTACACGCTTCAGGGACTTTCGGGCATCCCCCATGTTACGGTCTACGGGGACACCGCCAGCACCCGGAACCGCTGCGGTGTTATATCTTTCAATGTGGACGACGTGCATCCGCACGACGTCGCAACGATTCTGAACGAGGACGGCGTGGCAGTACGCGCAGGACATCACTGCGCACAGCCGCTGATGCGGTTCCTGAACGTAAATGCAACATGCAGATTAAGCCTGTATTTTTACAATACCAAAGAGGATATCGATATTTTTCTGGAAAGTCTGAAAAAGGTCAGGGGGTGGCTCGGTTATGGAGCTTAAGCAGCTTTACACGCAAATTTTGACGGAGCATAACAACTCCAGCCGCAACAAGCATCATATTGAGAATCCCACAACCGTGCTGAAAGGGGTTAACCCAAGCTGCGGAGACGAAATCGAACTGGAACTGCGCATCAGGGACAACACCATCGAGGATGCCGCGTTTACCGGAATCGGATGTGCGATTTCACAGGCCTCAGCTTCCATCATGATCGATCTGATCAAGGACGAACCCGTGGACGAAGCTTTAAAACTAGCCAAGACTTTTTTAGGCATGATTAAAAATGAAATTACGGATGAAAAACAGTTGGAAGCGCTGGATGAAGCCATCGCATTTCGGGATATCTCCCACATGCCTGCAAGGGTGAAATGCGCCGTCCTTGGCTGGCACACACTCGAAAACGCCGTTGAGGATGATGAAGACAAGCACGGTCCAGATTGAGAAAACGCCCGGGCTTGCAGAAGAATAGGCGAGATACTGTTTCCTGTAATCCAGTTTCTCAAGCTGCACGCTTGCCAGCCGTACCGGGTCATTCTCCGGTATTTTAATTTCCATATTCATTAGGAGCGTTAACTGTTGATTTTTACGCTTACATCTCATGCTCTAAGGGCATTAATATTTGTTTCATAACTATATATTAAAACAAAAAATCAAGGCAGACAGCTCTTTTTGTGCTATTTGCCTTGATTTTTATTTTAGGGCTGTTTTCTTATGAAGGAGACCAGTTACCTCGGTAGGTGGTCTTTTTGCTTTTTTGAACCCATATCATGAAATAATGGCATCCAGCCACAGCAATATCAATCCTGTTCTCTCGTGAACAGAATCCGATCTAATAGACTTATTCCCTTGTACGAGTAAAATCACATTTTGAATGTACAACTTGAAAATCTCAAAACCACAGAAATGGCTTATTTACTGGGGTTTCCGTACATTCAATCTTTAACCCTTGACATCAATACCACCGTCTCAACATGCGCTGTTCTGGGAAACATATCGACAGGGGTCAGCTCTTTTGGCTCGTAACCCTTTTGGGCAAACAGCTTTAAATCGCGCGCCAGGGTTGCGGGGTCGCACGAAACATAAACAACACGGGAAGGCGACATTTTGGCCACCGTTTCAATCAGCGCGGCGTCACAACCTTTACGGGGCGGGTCAAGCACAACAACGTCAGGTCTTACTCCGCGGTTTTTCAGCATATCGGCGGCTTTTGCCGCGTCGGCGCAAAGAAATTCCGCGTTTTCAATGCCGTTTTCTTCTGCGTTCTTTTTCGCGTCTTCCACAGCCTGTTCCACCAATTCCACGCCAATAACATGCCCGGCCTGTTTCGCCATGGAAAGGCCGATGGTTCCGGTACCGCAGTACAGATCAAGCAAGGTTTCGCTGCCGGTCAGCCCGGCGTACTGGCCGGCCAAGGAGTAAAGGCGCTCCGCCTGGTTGCGGTTAATCTGATAAAAAGACATCGGAGAAATATTAAATTTCAGCCCGCACAGCTCGTCGGTAATATGGTCGCTGCCCCAAACGGTGCGGAATTTATTGCCCAGCACCACATTGGTTTTTTCACGGTTCACATTGATGATTACGCTTTTCAGGCCGGGGACCTTTTCCTTTAAAAGTTCTACCAGTTCCGGCTCGTAATGTACGCCGTTGCCGTTCACCACAACGCACACCATAATTTCTCCTGTAGCGCCCGCCTGGCGCAGGTACAGGTGGCGCAGCCGTCCTTTGCCGGTTTGCTCATCGTAAACATCTTCATCGCTTTGGCTCGCCCATTCCTGAAACGCGTCCATTGCGGCGGTAAAAGCTTCCGGCTGAAGCAGGCATTCGTTGCAGTGAATAATGCGGTGGCTGTGGCTTGCGAAAAAGCCCATACGTATCCCGCCGTCCGGCGCGCGGCCAATCGGCAGCTGTGCCTTGTTGCGGTAGTGGTCGGGATCCTTTGCACCGACAATCGGATTCATCACCACGTCGTGAAACCCGCCGATACGCTCAACGGCGTCCTGCACACGCTGCTGCTTTGCCCGCAGTTCTGCCGCATAACTAATATGACGGTAAACACAGCCGCCGCACTGGGCAAACTGCGGGCAATCCACCGGAATCCTTTCTTTAGAACCCGAAACAATTTTCTCAATTTTACCAAACGCGTAGGTTTTCGCCGTTTTCAAAATTCTAACACGCAGCTTGTCCCCCATGGCGGCAAGCGGCACGAACACGGCAATGTCTTTGTAACGGCCGATGCCGCTGCCTTCCGCGGTATATCCCGTAATTTCCAAATCCACAATCTCATTCTTTTTCAGTTCCATAATATCTCCCATCAAGCGCACGCGCATTTTCTGTACTTTATAATAAGAATAATTTTAGCATTATGCCGAAGGAAATACAATACCGGCGGATTTTTCGGAATTTTTCCTGAATTATTCAAGACTTTAGCAAATTAAAGCTTGACAAGTGTAAATTCCATGCATATAATAATTGCAAGATATAAAACCGATGAGTAAGAGGAGTAGGCAGGTACAGCGCTTTTCCAGAGAGCCGCAGACGGTGTGATTGCGGCAAAGCAAGGCTTGTTGAATGGGCTTACGAGGGCAAAGCGAAAGACTGGAACAGTTCGAGTAGCTTTTGACGGGAACTCCGCCCGTTATCAAGGGAGCATGCATGCTGGTGCGTGGAAAAAGAGGCGCGCAATACGCGCAATATGGGTGGTACCACAGGAGCAAACGCTCTTGTCCCTGGTTTCAGGGGCAAGAGCGTTTTTTTATTTTACAAACCGAAAGGAGAACACTACCATGGCGAAAATACCACACAGACTGAATTTAACAGAGGAACAAATGCCGAAACAATGGTATAACCTGCGTGCGGATATGAAAGAACAGCCGGAACCCATGCTAAACCCCGGCACAATGAAACCGATTCAAAAAGAAGAATTATACCCCATTTTCTGTGAAGATCTGGCCGCTCAGGAAATGGATGCCAAAACCCGCTATTTTGACATTCCCGAACCGATTCTGGACGTTTACAAAGCCTACCGTCCATCGCCGCTATGCCGCGCTTACAACCTGGAAAAATATTTGGACACCCCGGCAAAAATCTACTTTAAATTTGAAGGAAACAACACGTCGGGCAGTCATAAGCTGAATTCCGCTGTGGCACAGGCCTATTACGCAAAAAAGCAGGGACTTTCCAGCGTAACCACCGAAACGGGAGCGGGCCAGTGGGGAACCGCCCTTTCAGAAGCCTGTTCTTACTTCGGCCTTGACCTGACCGTATTCATGGTAAAAGCTTCGTTTAACCAAAAGCCGTACCGCAAAGCAATTATGCAAACCTTTGGCGCAAATGTTATTTCCAGCCCCAGCGACACCACACAGGTCGGCCGCGCCATTCTCGCCATGGACCCTGACACCACCGGCAGCTTGGGCTGCGCCATATCCGAGGCCATTGAAAAATCCACCACCACACCGAACTGCCGCTACGTTCTGGGCTCCGTACTGAATCAGGTGCTTCTGCACCAGTCGATTATCGGTCTGGAAACAAAAAAAGGAATGGAAATTCTGGACGAATACCCCGACATCGTAATCGGGTGCGCCGGCGGCGGCTCCAACCTCGGCGGTTTAATGGCGCCTTTTATGCAGGATAAACTGCTCGGCAAAGCCAATCCCCATTTTATTGCGGTGGAACCCGCCTCCTGCCCGTCCATGACGCGCGGCCGCTACGCTTACGATTTCTGTGACACCGGCAAGGTCACTCCGCTTGCCAAAATGTACACATTGGGCAGCGGCTTCATCCCGTCCCCGAACCATGCCGGCGGCCTGCGTTACCACGGCATGTCGCCGATTGTTTCCAAACTGTACCACGACGGCTACCTGGATGAAGCACGTGCGGTGGAACAGTCCAAGGTATTTGACGCGGCAACGCTTTTTGCCAGACTGGAAACTATTCTTCCCGCGCCGGAAAGCTCACACGCGATTCGCGTGGCCATTGACGAAGCACTGCGCTGCAAAGAGACCGGCGAAACCAAAACCATTCTGTTTGGTCTGACCGGAACCGGATATTTTGACATGGCTGCATATTCCTCCTACCTGGAAAAGACAATGACCGATTACATTCCGACCGACGAAGATTTGGAACCGGGCTTTGACTCCCTTCCGAAAATTCCCGGAACACAGGATTAATTTAAAGTACACCGGATGCGTAACAACAAAGAAGTGGCNNCAAGCGGAACGCTTAACGGCACTGTCCTGTTCTTCCGGATGCTGCATTTCTGTCATTCGGTCATACGCCCGCCTGCACAAATCATGAGCGGCGGAGCGAAATTCCAACTCGGGGTTGGCGTACAACGGTTCCCCAGCCGTAACGGTAAGGCACGGCTTATGTTTTAGCAGCTTCCACAGCCCTTTGTTTTCCCGCTGGGTAATCACTACCGGAACAATCGGAGCACCGGCACGCACTGCAATGGTAAAGGCACCTTCCTTAAACCCGCGCAGCTCCGTGCAGTAAGGAATCAGTTCCCCCTCGGGGTAAATACTGACCAAACGCCCGGATTTTACCGCGTCGGTCAGTTCGCTTAGAAATTGACGCATCTTCGAGGGAACGCTCGGCACCGGCACACTGCCAAGGCAGTGAATCAGTGGTCCGATTACCTTTTGGCTGAACAGAATTTCCATGGATGTGAAAACCGTTTTGCGGGGCGTGGCAAGCAACGCGACAAACGTGCAGTCCAAGTTATGCACATGGTTACACACCAAAACAGCGCCTTTTCCTTTTAAACTTCGAATGTTCGACCTGCCGCGTATACGCAGGCCGAATACAACCATGTTAAACAGGCCGAGCAGCGGCACGGCAATGACATAATAAAAAGCCCCCGTAAAAAATCGAAAAAACGGATTGCGTGAAATTAAGGGCTTCATTGTTTTACTCTCCTGTTCTCCTTTTTATAATCATGAATAACCTGATGGAACATATTTTCCGCTTCAATAACTGACTGCGTTACGCGGAAGCGATTGCCCAGCTGGGCGTATTTAACCGACAGAATGGCGCGTTCTTCCGGGTGTTCAATCCAGAAGTCGATTTTCTGCGCCAGATTTTCCGCGTTGTCCGGCAGAAACAGACTTTGCGGGTGAAGTGCAAACTGCACCGTAGCCGATTTAGGCGAATTGCAAATGACCGGCACCAGTCCGCAGGCAAATGCCTCCATACAGGCAATCGCTTCAATTTCAATGTACGACGCATGTACATAAAGGTCGCAGGAATGAATCAGTTCAATCAGTTTCTCCTTGGTGTAAAAGCCGAATACCGGTTTGTTTTTCAGTTTTGCACCCTGCTTGACCAACGCGGCCTTGCACGGCCCCTGCCCTGCCAGATAAAGCTGGATTCGGTCGGCATATTTCGATTTTGCAACCGCGTCAATCAGTACATTTTGCCGCTTTTCCGGCGACAGCCTTCCAATCATTAAAATATTGAATTTTTCGCCTTCCCTGTGCGGCGGACCGGGAACAAAAGCTTCGTCCACCCCGTTGCTGATAACATGCAGTTTTGCCCGGTATCCGTTTTGACGCAATTGATCCGCAATAAATTTCGACGGGCAATGAATGTGGTCAAAGTACCTGTAAAATGTATGATTAAAATAATGATATATTCCACGGGATAATCCTTCCCAGGGCATATGAATATTATAAGTAATATTTTCCGGCTGCATGTGAAACGCCGCCGAAACGGGAACCTTCAGTTCCTGCGCCACCTTCAGCGCTTTTTGCTCAAAATGCATGGGGAGCAGAAAATGCACGACATCCGCGTCGGCAAACGCGCGCCGAAAAACCTCTTCATTGGCATTGGCAAACGCATAATTCTGTTTTTTCGCAAAATACGTAGCAACAGGGTAATATTTTTCCCCAACGTCGTAACCGTCTTCCACTAAACTGCCGCTGGCCACCACATGAACTTCGTGTCCGCGCCGTTTCAGCATTTCGGCAAAACGGTACGTTGACATGGTCGTTCCGTTGTTCCGCTCATCATACTTTTCGGTCACCAAAATTCTTTTCAATTTTTTAACCCCCGCTGTATATTTTATTTCCCTCCAGAACATAATACAAAGTGTGGCACGTTCCGTCAATAGACAGTATGTCCGAACTGTAGCATACATAATGTGGTAAGAATTCTGCTCCGGCATAAAGTACAAATTCCAAAATTACGATAATTTACGAAAACACGTCGTCAATAATTACTAAATCATTCAAACAAAAAACTGCATTTTATACAATAAAGAGATTGTTTTGCGATTCCTTTTGAAAGCGTTGACACCTGCAAACAGCAGTATTATAATAAAATCACAAAATCAAACAAACCAAAAAACAAATTAATTTGATTACAAGATCTGTGGCAAGGATTTGTCACAACCTTTTCAATACAACTCCTCCCCATAAAGCAAAGACCGGCACATGCCGGTCTTTGCTTTTTTATTTTATGTTTTTGTAAAGAAAATTATTCCCGGTTCTTCCTACTCTTGTCAGCCAAATAAATGATAAAAATTTGCATCTTATAAATCGGGTGAAACGACACAAAATAAATTCGAAGCTTGTGTAAATAAGCTTTTTAAACAGATTAAATATAAAATATAAAGGAGCTTAAATATTATGATTTTTAACAGCAAAGACGATAACCAGGATCTGCAAGACGCGAAAAAAGCAAACCAAAAATCAAAACAGGGTTATTCGAACATGACCAGTTCTATGGGCGCTTCTTCCACCAGTTCCATGGGTACTGCCAGCTACACCAGTTCAACACAGATTGACCAGGCAAAACAGCTGAATTCTCAGGCTGCTTCCGGCACATGCCCCAGCAGTACAATTGATGATACCAACCTTCAGGAAGCAAAAAAACTGAACCAGCAGTCAAGACAGGGCAAAAGCGGCAAATAAAGAAACACCATGAATCAAACGAGCAGAAACGCACCCCGGATCTGCTCGTTTTTTTTTAAAAACTTTTTGATTTATNNTCAAACGAGCAGATACGCCCCGCGTATCTGCTCGTTTTTATTGAAAAACTTTGTGATTGATCTTTTAATTTACCATTTTTCTTTCTTTTCTTTCCAAAATATTTGCTATGATATGTTTGCACGGTGTAATTTTTTCAAATATTAATACTAATAGTAATTGAGAAAACAATCTCGGCTGCAAGCCGATTGCTGGGGTGTGAACCATGAACGATCATGAGGGTCAGTCCTGCGAAAACTGCATCCATTCGACTCACTGCGTATATTATCTATTTGACCACGCGCTTTGGTGTATGTTCTGGGCAGGAAAGGACACGAAAAGCGCAGAAGAAACCGAAGCCGCCGCTCAAACGGACGAAGAGAATGCCGCAGTCAATCATCTTCATGTAAATTAATCCCGTTACGAACTTACCATTGTAATGGGTGTTTTTCCCAACCTATAATTTTACCCATACTTAAGTACTCAATCCGTGCTTAAGCACACATGCATATTAAAAGGAACCGTATGGATACTGAACTTTCAGTACCGTACGGTTCCTTTTTTCTGCCGCGTCATATCACTTTATTCACACAGGAATCAATCTTCCGCTTCCTCTTCTTGCTGTTTTTCGGCTGCATTTTCCGCAGAAGGCTTTTCCTGTGCAGCCGGCTCGTTGTGTTCCCGGAACAGGTCCGTAAAGTCGTCGATATTTTCATCCGGCGCGAAACGGAACGGGGTGTCCACATCCAACAGATTGTCCATCAGGAAACGGGCATAGGTATGAAAACTGAATTCGCCCTGAAAAACCGTCCAAATGAGGCTAAGGGAATACAGCATTTGCTCCAGCAGGACGACCAGCACCTTGGGGTCGGCATGGTTGCGGAACTGCCCGGACTGCTGCCCTTTGCGAATGATAGTCATTTCCAGCCGGCACATTTCGCGCATTTCATGGCTTACGCGGAACGTTCCTACGTCGTTTGTCAGGTTTTTAATAAAAATCTGGCGCACAATCGGTACGCCGGCCTGCTGAATATAGTCGGTAAATTTCTGCACTATCAGCCAAAGCTGATCCACATAGTTGTCCGACGTTAAAATATCCGAAGCTTCGGCGGCGGAAAGCTGCCACGGGAACCGGTAGTAATATTTCAGAAGTTCGTCCTTTGATTTAAAGTAATAGTAAAATGTATGTTTGTTGATCCCGCTGGCTTTACAAATTTCACGCAGCGTGACCTCTTCAAAAGATTTTTCCCGGAAAAGACGCGTGGCAGTCTCTCGTATTAACCTTTTTGTCGCATTTTCATTTTCAGCGGTCATAAAGAGAAACTCCCCTTTCTTCTTCGTTTGTCAATTTCACCAAATTTCTTATTTATATAGTAACAAAAAGACGAAGCAAAAATCAAGGTGAAATATGACCAAAAATAATAATTCTACAACTAAAAATGATGATTATTATACCTCTTGAAAACGTTATGATACCATGGTACTATAAATCACAACTTAAGTTAGCAAAAGAGGTGATCGAATTCATGACAAGATTGTTGAAATACTGCACACCTTACGTTGGCTACGTTCTTTTTGCAATTGCTCTGCTGTTTGGGCAGGCGTACTGTGACTTATCGCTTCCGGACTATATGTCGGACATTATTAATAAAGGTATTGTTTCTTCAAATACAAGGGAAATTCTGAACATTGGCGTAAAAATGCTGGCCTTCTCGCTTCTTAGCGCCGTGTGCAGCATTGCCGTCAGCATGATTGCCGCGCGCGTTGCCGCAGGGGTATGCAGAACGCTCCGCTTAAGATTATTTGAGAAAGTAGAATCCTTTTCCAATGCGGAATTTGATAAATTCTCAACATCTTCCCTGATTACCCGTACCACCAACGACATTACCCAGGTACAAACCTTAATCGTAATGATGATCCGCATGGTTTTTTACGCACCGATTATGGGTACCGGCGGGGTGCTTCGCGCGCTGGCAAAGAGCAAATCGATGTCGTGGATTATCGCATTGGCTGTTGTTTGCCTTTTGTGCCTTGTGGCCTTTATGTTCGTTGTGGCAATGCCCCGGTTCCGTATGATCCAAAAACTGATTGACCGCTTAAATCTGGTCGTACGTGAGAATTTGGAAGGCATGCTGGTAATTCGGGCATTCAGCACTCAGCGGTTTGAAGAAAGCCGTTTTGACAAAGCAAACAGCGACCTGACCAACAACAACCTGTTTATTAACCGCGTAATGTCCGGCATGATGCCGACCATGATGCTGATTATGAACCTGATTACCGTACTGATTGTATGGGTGGGTTCGCAGCAGGTTTCCGCTTTCCACATGGAAGTGGGCGACATGATGGCATACATGCAGTATGTAATGCAGATTATTATGGCGTTTTTGATGATGGCGATGATGTTTATTATGATTCCCCGCGCGTCAGTTTCCGCAGAACGTATTGCCGACGTGCTGGAAACCGAACCGGCTATTGTCAATCACTCCGGCGCCAAGCCTATTGAAAACTGCAAGGGCGTTATCCGTTATGAACATGTTTCCTTCCGTTACCCCAGCGCGGAGGAAGACGTTCTGCACGACATTGACTTTACGGCGCAGCCCGGGCAGACCACCGCGTTTATCGGTTCCACCGGCTCCGGAAAATCCACCATTGTCAATCTTCTCCCCCGTTTTTACGACGTAACCGAAGGGCGCATCACCATTGACGGCGAAGATATTCGCGACCTGGACCTTCACGCGCTGCGCCGCCAGCTTGGGTATGTTCCGCAAAAAGGCAATCTGTTTTCCGGCACCATAAAAACCAACCTTTCTTACGCCGACCCGGATTCAACCGAAACCGAAATTACGGACGCGGCGGAGATTGCACAGGCTATGGAATTTATCGATTCGAAGCCGGATCGGTTTGAAACCCCGATTGCACAGGGAGGCGGCAATGTTTCCGGCGGACAGAAACAACGCCTTTCCATTGCCCGCGCGCTGGTTAAAAAACCGCAGATTNNGACGACAGCTTTTCCGCGCTCGACTTTAAAACCGATGCAAATCTTCGCGCCGCTTTGCGGGAAAAAACGGGCTGGACTACCACATTGATTGTTGCCCAGCGTATTTCCAGCATTATGAACGCGGACCAGATCATCGTGCTGGAAAACGGCAAAATCGCAGGAAAGGGAACCCATCAGGAACTGATGGAAACCTGCGAGGTTTACCGGGAAATCGCGCTGTCCCAGCTGAGTAAGGAGGAGCTTGCATGAGTGAACAAAAGCCACAGGCTCCACGCCGCAATGCAGGCGGCTTCGGTGGAATGGGCGGCATGGGCATGGGCGGCGGCGCCAAAGCAAAGAACTTCGGCAAAACCATGCGGCAGCTCGTCCATTACATCGATGCCTACAAAACACAGATTATTGTTGTTCTGTTTCTGGCTGCCGGTTCCTCCGCATTTTCCATCCTCGGCCCGAAGCTGATCGGCAAAGTTACCACTAAGCTTTTTGAAGGGCTCATCGCCTACGCAATGGGAACCGGTCTGCTGACCGATTTCAAATATATTTTAAATTATATTCTTCTTATTATCGGCCTGTACCTTCTCTCTGCTGCATTTGCTTATGTACAGGGTTTTATCATGTCCGGCATTTCCATGAAAATCACGTACCAATTACGCAAGGATATTACGGAAAAAATTAACCGTATGCCGCTTCGCTATTTTGATTCCCGTACACACGGCGAAGTGCTTAGCCTGGTTACAAACGACGTTGACACCATTTCTCAAACGCTGAACCAGTCGCTGACGCAGCTGATTACGTCTGCCGCAACCATTATCGGCGTATTGGTTATGATGCTGTCCATTTCCTGGGTCATGACGCTGGCGTCGTTCCTGATTCTGCCGCTGTCCGGCGGCCTTTTAAGCGCCATTATCAAACCCACACAGAAATACTTCCGCCAGCAGCAGGAATACCTTGGCCATATTAACGGCCAGGTGGAAGAAAACTATTCCGGCCACAACGTGGTGCAGGTATTCAACGGGGAAGCGGCCGCGGTCGAAACCTTTAAGAAATACAACCAGAAGCTGTATGATTCGGCATGGATTTCTCAGTTTTTGTCCGGCATGATGATGCCGATTATGACCTTTGTAGGAAACATCGGTTATGTTATTGTTTGTATTCTGGGCGGTTACCTTGCGGTAAAAAAAGCGATTACCGTCGGTGACGTGCAGGCGTTTATTCAGTACGTACGCCAGTTCACCCAACCGATTGCCCAGCTTGCCAACATTACAAACACCCTTCAGTCCACCGCTGCGGCGGCAGAGCGTGTTTTCGAATTTTTGGCAGAAGAAGAAGAAATACCGGACACCGAAACTCCGGCTTCCCCCGACGCCGTTACCGGCCGGGTGGAGTTTAAGGATGTCCATTTCGGTTATACCGAAGATAAAATTATCATCAACAATTTCTCCTGCAATGTGGACGCAGGCCAGTCCATTGCCATTGTCGGCCCGACGGGCGCAGGAAAATCCACCATTATTAAGCTACTGATGCGTTTTTATGATATTAACAGCGGCGACATTCTGATAGACGGCCATTCCATCCGCGATTATACCCGCGAAGGACTGCGAAGCGTATTCGGCATGGTGCTTCAGGATACCTGGCTGTACAACGCCAGTATTATGGAGAACATTCGGTACGGCTCTTTTGATAAAACCGATGAGCAGGTCATTGCCGCGGCAAAAGCGGCGCACTGTGACGAATTCATCCGCGCGCTGCCGAACGGCTATAATATGCTGCTGAACGAAGAAGCATCCAACCTGTCGCAGGGGCAGAAGCAGCTGCTCACCATTGCCCGCACCGTGCTTTCCGACCCGAAAATTTTGATCCTTGACGAAGCAACCAGTTCGGTCGATACCCGAACCGAGGTAATGATTCAGAAAGCAATGGATGCCCTGATGGAAAACCGCACCAGCTTTGTGATTGCCCACCGCCTGTCCACCATCCGCGGCGCGGATATTATTCTTGTCATGAAGGACGGCGACATTGTAGAGCAGGGCAACCATGAAGCACTGCTCGAAAAAGGCGGATTCTACGCCTCACTGTATCAGTCTCAGTTTGAAAACGGAGGCGCACAGGAAGACGAGTAATATATTCTATCGCGAGTATTTAAACTGAAGGAAAGGGGTTCAACTCTTATGAAAAAATTTAAAAAAATTATTATTATCCTTCTTTTCGTCGTAGTAATCGGAGCTTGCGCCGGAGGCTTTTACTATTTTTCCGTCACCGCCAACGAGCTCAAAACAGACAATGCGAAGGTAACGGCAAAAATGTACACCGTAACAGGCACTTCCTCCTCCCGCCTTTTGGAATGGAATGTTGCCAAAGGCGACCTGGTGGTAAAAGATCAGGTACTGGGGCGCCAGGAAACCCTGCCGAACATTTCCTCCCCCATTGACGGAACGGTGGTAAAATGCGACGCAATTGCGGGTCAGCCCTTTTCGCCCGCCTCTCAGCTTGCCGTAATTGCAGACACCGATGATATGTACATCGGCGTAAACATTGAGGAAACCGATATAACAAAGGTTGCCGTCGGCCAGAAGGTAGACGTAACCATTGACGCGTACGGCGGGAGGGTATTTTCCGGTAAAGTAACGGAAATTGACTCCGCAACGCAAACCTACTTTACAAACGGTCTAACCAGTTTTTCCACCAGCGGAGATTACACCAAGGTAACCCAGCTTATCCCGGTAAAGGTTGTCATAGATAATCCAGACGAGCTGCCCATGCTGTACGGCATGAACTGCGAAGTCACCATTCATCTGCACTGATTCAAGGAGGGAAATTGACCATGAAAAAAGTAATTTCTGTCTTCCTTTGTGCGGCAATGCTCCTGGTTTCTCTGGCTGCCTGCAGCGGTACGGACAACCGACTGAGCGTAACGACCGCAAAAGTGAAGAGTTCCGATACGCTCGCAGCCGCCGACTACAGCGGAATCATTCATTCCACACAGAGCACCGCCGTAATTTCCACCGTTTCCGCCAAGGTAGCTTCCGTTAACGTTAAGCTGGGGCAGAAGGTGACTGCCGGCGACGTTCTGATGCAGCTTGACACTTCGGACGCAGAGCTCGCCCTGAAACAGGCACAGGCCGGTCTTGACACCGCCAATGCCAGCTACCAGAAAGTCGCTTCCGCCGGAAGCAAACAGGCGGAAACTCAGGCGCACCAGGCGCTTGTTTCCGCACAGAACGAATCCCGTGACGCCGCGTCAAACTATAAGCTGATTAAAGACCAGTTCGATAAAAACATTTCCGTTGCTCCGGCGCAGGCTGCTTACGACCATGCGAAAAGTGAGTACGACCGCATTTCATACCTGCTTTCCCTTGGTGAAGCAAGCCAGAACGACGTGAAAACCGCGCAAAGTACGCTCACCAGCGCATCCGCACAGCTGGAAAGCGCGAAAGCTTCCGCACAGACTGCATTGAACGCGGCAAACAGCCGGCAAATTAACGCACAGAACGCGCTGAAAACCGCGCAGGAAAACTACAATCTTACGCTCAACGCAATCAACCCGGAAAACGTAAACGCGGCAAAGGCCAGCGTGGATTCCGCCGCGGTTGCGGTTGAAGTTGCCCAGAAGCGCATTACCGACTCCACCGTGAAATCGCCGATTTCCGGTGCCGTTGGCGCGGTAAACGTAAAAGCAGGCGATCTTGCGGCGCCGCAGGCACCGGCGTTCCAAATCGTTGGGGATTCCGGCATGGAAGTAACCGTAAACGTAACCGAAACCATGGTAAGAAAACTTGCCGTCGGCACAAAAGCGACCGTTATTCCTGCCGTTACCGGGGAAAAATTCAGCGGCAGCGTAACCGAGGTGGCTGCCATGGCAACCGCCCAAACCGGCATGTTTACCGTTAAGGTCAGCGTTGACAACGCCACCGACCTGAAGGACGGCATGCAGGCAAGCGTCAGCTTCCTGGGCGATAACAATACCGGTGCCGTACTGGTACCCGTAAAATCCGTACTCACCGCAGACGGTAAATCCACCGTATTTGCCGCGCGCAGCGGAAAAGCCGTACAGGTGGAAGTAACCGTCGGCGACACACAGGGCGCTTATGTATCCGTTAAAGGCCTGAACCCGGACGACGAGGTCATTGTTCAGGGTGTAAACAAAGCCAAAAACGGTGCCGACCTACATATCGTATCCAACTCAAACGGCTAAGACCATTCGTATTTCAGCGCTGAAATTAACCCATCCCCTGCCGTACCCATTGCAGTTTCATCTGGTGGGCAGCGGCAGGGGTTTTTATTATACATATTTTCTTTTCGCGCTCCGTTGAACTGGTATTTTTCTTTCTCCCGCAGATACTAACTGCGAGGTGATAAAATGTATCAGGACTTACATGATCTGCTCATGCACAGCGACAGCACCCGGCAGTATTTTATGGCGCTCCCGGTACGGGTTCAGCTGACCGTTCACCAGCAGAACGAAGAAATCAAAACAGCGGAAGCACTGCATAAATACGTGGATCACATGACAAAAATATCAAGCTGAAAAACAGAACCATTCTTCTTCCGGCAGCAGTTGTTCCCCGGCCGCCAATGTTACTGACATGGGCGGCTTTTGTTCTGTCTGTTTACAGAATAACAGCTTTCGATTTATCTATTTTCGCAAAACGGATTCCAAACACTGTCTCATCACGTTATAATACTGTTACGAATCGCAATGAAACAGATTACAGAAATTTCAAATCATCCTTGTCAGACAGCGGGAAGGAGAATACTTATGAAGAAAAAAACACGGCAAAAACAAAAAGAAAAACGTTCCCTGAAAACAAATCTGTTGTTTACCGTAATCTTTTGCTGGGTATTGCCGCTTTTGGTTATCATTGGAATTGCAGGCTTTTACACGTCGAATCAAATTCGCGGCCAAATCATCAATAACATAACCAACAGCGTTTCCGCTTCGGCTGAAATTTGCGCCGCGCAGATAGATTCTGCCGTGACCGCTTCCTATGCCGCTACCTACAATCCCGACATTCACACTGCTTACCAGCGGTATGTCAGAAGTGAAACCGGAGATTATAATTCGGACGACCTTTACAGTGACGTTACGGCATATTTAAAACAGCAGTACCGGTACGACAGCCAGTTTGACATTACGATGCTTTACTTTTCTTCCGAGCCGGACAATATTTACTATACTTACAACGAGTCAAGCGGCTTTACGTTTCTTCAATACCAGAAGTACCACACAAACGTACATGCCCGTATCCGCCAATTTGCGGATACGCTTGGGAACCGGGTGGGTTTTTGTAATGAAGACGGGCAATTCTATATGGTACGGAATCTGGTGGACAGTTATACCTTTACCCCCTACGCCACGCTGGTTATGCAGCTGCACGGGGCAAGCGCCTTTGAAAACCTGACTAACGTGGTGTACGAAAAAGACGCCACCATTTGGATTGGCGGATTTCAGCTTCAGTTAAAAGGCTCGCCCATTACGCAGGATGAAATTAAAGCGTCCGCGGCGCATCCGAATTATAACCCGTCGCTGATTACGGGCAATAAAAGACTCAGCGCGGGAAATTTGCAGTATGCCATTCACATTAATTCTTCGGATATTCTGGCTTCCCTGATGCATTTTCAGTGGGTACTGCTGTTAATGTGCCTGCTGGTCGTTCCGCTGCTGATTTGGGCGCTGCGCTTCTTCACCCACAACGTTACCTGGCCGATTACAAACTTTTTGAGGATGTACCAGGAACTGGGCCGCGGTAATTTCGGCATTCATATGGAAGAAGATTTTTCCAACCGTGATTTTGACCATTTGTCAAAGGACTTTAACCAGATGTCAGATCGTTTGAAATCACAGTTTGAGCAAATATACAACGATGAACTGGCGCTGCGCGATGCAAAAATCATGGCGCTGCAGGCACAAATTAACCCGCATTTCTTAAACAATACGCTCGAACTCATCAACTGGGAATCGCGCATGATCGGGAACGAAAAGATTTCAAGCATGATTAAGGCGCTGGCCACCATGCTCAATGCGGCAATGAGCCGAAAAAACACTCATTTAATTCCGCTGTCGGAAGAAATGAAATATGTGAATTCCTATCTTTACATCATTGGGCANNACCGTCGAAAATTCGGTGGATGAATCCCTTGCCTCCTGTATGGTTCCACGGCTTGTGATGCAGCCGATTCTGGAAAACGCGGTGGAACACGGCGTAGAAGCGCAGCGCAAAGGAAAGATCTTTATCCGCGCCTACCGCAGTGAAGAATTTCTGTTTCTGGAAGTGGAAAATACCGGTTCCATGTCCAAAGAAGACGAACGGAAAATCAAAGAGCTGCTGACGATGGATCATAATTCCGCATACGAATCCTCCGGAAATCTCGGCATTCACAATGTTTACCAAAGGCTCCATATTCTTTATGGCTCACGGGGAAATTTAGAGATTACTTCCAACGAAACAGGCAACACAATTGCCAAAATTACCATCCCGTTTGACGCACAAAATCATTAAATGAATAAGGAATCCCAATATTATACAACAAACGGCAAGTTAATATGTTGTAAATAACTTGTTAAAAAGCTATGATAAATACAGTAAAACTGCCCAATAATTATTCAGTTTGGAGGTTAAAATTATGAAAAAGATTATCGCAATTCTCTTAGCAGCGTTAATGTCCGCTTCCGTAATGACAGCCTGCGGAAACAGCACGTCCTCCACATCGACAGCACAGCAAAGCGGTGCATCCGCAGCGCCGGCCGCGTCGGCTTCGGGGAAAAAGGTTTCGCTGGATGTTGTTACTTCCTACGGCGGTGACGACGGCAACAGAAAGAATTACGAAGCAGCAATTAATTCTTGGCAGCAAAAGACCGGAAATACCGTGAAGGATTCTTCCGGCGACGGTTCCGAAGACTGGAAAGTAAAGGTTATGAACAGCTTTGAAGTTGGTTCCGAACCGGACGTTCTGTTCTTCTTCAACGGTGCGGACTCTAACAAGCTGGTAAAAAACCAGAAGGTCGTTTCCATTGACGAAATTCGCAAGCAGTACCCCGATTACGCCAAAAACATGAGGGACGACATGATGGGCGCTTCCCCGGTGGACGGCAAGAACTACAGTGTTCCGGTAAACGGCTACTGGGAGTCCATGTTTATCAACACAAAAGTTCTAAAGGACTGCGGTATAACCGTACCCCTGACCGGCTATACATACGACCAGTTCCTGAAGGACTGCGAAACCATTAAGAGCAAGGGCTTTGTTCCGATTGCCGCTTCTCTTGCAGAAACACCGAACTATTGGTTTGAGTTCATGAGCTACAACTACATGAGCGCAAAAGATTTCAACACCATGCCGCAGTCATCAACCGACGCTGCAGGCAAAGCATGGATTAACGGCCTTAGCGATATTAAAACCCTGTTTGAAAAAGGTTACTTCCCGAAGAACACCAATTCCACCACCGACGCAGACACCAACAACCTGATGGCGCAGAACAAAGCGGCCTTTATGATTGACGGTTCGTGGAAAGTCGGCTGGTTTGAAGAGAACATGAAGGAAGACATGGACGGCGACGGCAACCCGGATATTGAGAATATTGATGTTGCGTTCCCGCCGGTAAAGGGCACAGCCAAAAATTCCACCGATTACATCGGCGGTATCTCCATGGGTTACTTCATTACAACCAAAGCCTGGAACGATCCTGACAAGCGCGACGCATGCGTCGACTTTATTTCCCATATGACCGCGGACGACGTGGTTTCCACCTTCTGCTCCGCCGGTTCCGTTTCCGCTCTGAAAAACGGCGTTACCGCTCCGTCCAGTGCTTCCTCCCTGGTAAAGAAGGTAAACGAAATGAATAAGAAAGTTACCGGAATTTCCCCTGCAGTAGAAGACCTGATGGACAACAAGAGCGTTCGTACCCCGTTCTTTGCCAATGTAAAGAACATGGTTACCGGCCAGCTCGACATTACTAAAGCGGTTGACGAGGTTATTGCAAACCAAAAAGCCTTTATCGCACAGACTACTACTTCACAGGCTTCTTAATTCAATTACCGTCGCTTTTGCAAAGCGAAAAACCAAATCTTGCTTGAAGAGCCGGAGGGAGATTCTCTCTCCGGCTTTTTTGAAAAGGGGCACATAAAAATGAATGCAATGATTTACAAAAAGAAAAGGGCGCTGTTTTTGTTCCTGATCCCGCCCTTTCTCTTTCTGGCAATTTTTTTATACTATCCGTTCATTATGAACATCATCAACAGCTTCATGCACATTACCTCGCTGGGTGATAAAGCGCTTGGGGTAAACCAGCCGTGGAGCGAAAATTATACCAAGCTGTTTCATGACCCGCTGATGGGCGTTGCCATGCGCAACACGCTGATTATGATTGTTCTGACCATTGTTTTTCAGGTGGGCATTGCGTTGCTGCTGGCCCTTCTGGTAGACAACATCCGCGTGGGAACGCAGTTTTTCCGCACCGCGTTTTTCTTCCCGATTGTTATTTCCGCTACGGCGCTGGGCCTGATGTTCAACCTTGTATTTATGTATGACGGCGGCATGATTAATCAGCTGCTGCAGCATCTTAACCTGCAGGCTGCAAACTCGCCCACAGACTGGAAGGACGAGGCGCACGCGCTGGTAACCATGTTCATGCCGGTCTGCTGGCAGTACGTCGGGTTCTATTTTGTCATTCTGGTCACCGGACTGAACAACATTTCACAGGAACTGTACGAAGCGGCCGAAATTGACGGTGCAACAAGACTGCAGCGCATTTTCCGCATTACCCTTCCGCTGCTGCGCAATACCCTTTGCACCTGCCTGATACTTGCCATAACCGGCGCGCTGAAGGTGTTTGACCTGCCGTGGGTCATGTTCCCTGCCGGAATGCCTATGGACACCACCTGGCTCACCGGTACGTACATGTACCAGCAGGCATGGAAGCTGGGCGACGTGGACTACAGCGCCACCATTGCTATTTCCATTGTGGTACTGGGCGTAATCCTTTCACAGATTGCAAACCGCGTATTTAAGGAAAAAGATTATTAAGAGGGAGAGATAACTATGCCGAAACATAAACCATTTCACTTCAGTAAGGTCGTTATCTACTTCCTGCTGATTCTGTGGTCGCTGACCACGATATACCCGTTTATCTGGGTCATTATGAACTCCTTTAAAAAGAACGCATACATTCAGCAAAGCTCCTTTTCCATGCCGACAGGCAAACGATTTACTTTTCTGAACTTCCAGACCGCTTTTGAACGCATCGACATCGGCAGCGCATACCTGAACAGCATTTTAATTTCTGTTCTGGTCACCGTTCTGGTCGTGTTCCTTGCCGGACTTGGCGCATTTGCCTTGGCACGCTACCGTTTCCGCGGCAAAAAGGCGCTGGAAAGCCTGGTTATCGCCAGCATGATGTTCCCCGTGTTTGCCACTATTATTCCGGTTTTCCGCATGGAATTCGGCTGGGGAATCGCCAATAACGACAACAACCTTATCTCGCTGATGAGCGTGGTTCTGCCGCAGGTCGCCGGCAACCTTTCTTTTGCCATGATCGTACTGCGCGGTTACATTCAGGGGCTTCCCATTGACTTGGAAGAGTCCGCGTTTTTAGAAGGCTGCAACGTGGTTCAAATTTTCACCAAAATCATCGTTCCCGTTGCAAAGCCGTCTTTTGCAACCGTTTCTATATTTACCTTTCTATGGTCTTATAACGACCTGTTTACCCAGATGTTTTTCCTCGACCGCCCCGGCACCCGCACCATTACGCTGCTGCTCAGCCAGATTACTTCGCAGGCAGGCACCAACTACGGGTTCATGAATGCTTCCGTTGTGCTGGTCGTAATTCCGGTTCTGCTTGTTTACATACTGCTGCAGAAAAATATTATTAAAGGAATGACGATTGGAGCAGTAAAAGGCTGATTCTCCGTTGGTAAAAAGAGCACCGTTCTTACGCAATCTTCTTTTATTTCGCACGTTAGCACTCGTGATATGGTATAGTAGAGTGAGTATTTTGAATGAAACTGGAGGTTTCGTGTGTGTATAACGTGGTTCTCATCGATGACGAAAATGTAATTGTGGAAGGCCTGAAAAAGGTTGTAAGCTGGGAGAAATACGGGTGCAGAGTGGTTGCAACCGCCGACGACGCGACCACAGGGGCTAAGGTGATTCGGGAATATAAACCCGACATCCTTTTTACCGACATCCGCATGGCGCATATTGACGGACTGACCATGCTGGCCGGCGTAAAAAGCGAATTCCCCAATATGCAGATTACCGTTCTGACGGGGTACCGTGACTTTGAATACGCGCAGAAAGCGGTACACCTTGGGGTTACACGCTATTTACTGAAACCGTCCGAAATGGAAGAAATCGACGAAGCACTCGAAGTTATGACGGGAAAGCTGAACCAGCTGTACTCGGAATCCGCCGTAAAACGGGCGCTTACCGCTGCCGAAACAGGCGGCGAGTCCGGCAGCATTGTTGTCAGTACGGCGCTCAAATACATGGAAGAACACTATATGGAAAAGCTGAAGCTGACCGATGTGGCCGAAAAAGCTTACGTCAGCCAATGGCATTTGAGCAAGCTTTTGAACAAATATATGAATCAAAGCTTTAACGATTTGCTGAATCACCTTCGCATTGAAAAAGCAAAGCAGCTTCTTTGCGACCCCAGCATGAAGGTTCACGAAATCGGCGATATGCTCGGGTTTAACGACGTGACGCACTTTTCAAAAACCTTCAAAAAATTCGTACAGTGTACTCCAAACGAATACCGCAATTCAAAACACGATAATTAAAAATATAATATAGAAATCAAGAGCCGAGCCTGGCAATTAATCGAGGATATGAAAGATGCAGCAAGATATTGTTTTAGCCCTTGATCTTGGCGGAACGAAACTGATGGTTGGTCTGTTGGACCGCAGCGCACACATTCTGCGCAAAAAACTTTATCCGTCGGGCTTTTTAACCCAGAGCGAAGCTATGGAACTGATTTTCCGCTCGCTGGATGATTTTCTGACCGACCTGCCGCCCGAACTGCGCCCCGGCGCAATCGGCATTGGGCTGATTGGGCAAATCGACGCCCGAAACGGAATCTGGAAAATGATTGATCCGGGCAGAAAAAATCCAACCCCCATTGCACAGCAAATTACGGAACGGTACGGTTTGCCCTGCCGTGTGGACAACGACGTAAAATCTGCCGCGCTGGCCGAACGGGAATTCGGTGCCGGCAAAAATCTGGATGATTTTATCTTTCTGAATATCGGCACAGGAATTGGCGCCGGTGTTTTTTCGGGCGGGAACCTGATTCGCGGCTGGCAGAACGATGCCGGAGAGGTCGGCCACCTGACAGTAAACTATGACGGAAATACCCCCTGCCCCTGCGGCCGCAGCGGCTGCGCGGAAGCGATTGCTTCTGGAGCCGGAATGGACCGCCGTCTTCGTTCATTTGCACTGCGCTACCCTACATCCCCGCTGGTTTCGCTTTCCGAAACCGGATTCGTCCGTGCGGAAACGATTTTCGGGTATGCGAAAGAAAACGACCCGCTGGCCATGCGGCTGGCAACGGACGCAACCGATGCGGCGAGCGAACTGATTTTGAATCTGGTTCGCGTTTTCAACCCCCGCAAAGTCATTCTGGGCGGCGGCGTGGCAAGCGAACCGTGGTTTTTCGAACTGCTGAACCGACGGCTTGCCGTACCGCTGATGGACTCAGTGGATCAGGGTGTTGTGCTTTCCGAACTGAATCCATCCGTTTCCGGCCTTGTGGGCGCGGCCGCGGTGGGATTTACCGCGCTGATGTAAAACCAAAGTTACATAAAGCTTCTCATTGTTTCGCAGCAAAAGTATGAAAAAACGATTCATAAAAAGAGATTAGAAAGGCTCACGCTTTCCATTCGTTTTTCTGCAGCACAGTACAGCCCTGCACCGTGCTGCAGGATTTTACGAATTTCGTCTGTTTTTGCTCCGTTTGAAAATCACACTGTTACAGCTTCAATAATTATAATTTGGAATCATTTTATTCTCTATAGAAAGTATAATTAATTATTAAATAAAGTTTAATAATTGCCTGAAGGAGAACCTAAATGAACAAAGACCGCTTCCCCGCCCGAATATTCAGCATTTATTTTCTGTATTACGCCGGGCAGGCTATTTACAACACATACCTTAATCTTTATTTAGCGGATGCGGGGCTTTCGCAGACGCAAATCGGTATGACCGTTTCTATTTCAACGCTGTTTTTATTGCTGACGCAAACCTTTTGGGGCGGTCTGAGCGACCGGGCGCAAAATAAAAATACGATTCTGAAAATTCTCTTTTTCGGCAGCGTTTTGTCCGTTTGCCTTTTTTACGCTTCCAAAAGCTTTTGGTTCCTGCTTTTTGTCATTACGCTGTTCTCTATGTTCTTTGTGCCTGCGGTTCCCATTTCGGATAATATAACGCTGGAGCTGCTGGAAAATAGCCGCTGGGATTATGGGCAGGTTCGAATGGGCGGCACTATCGGCTACGCCATTACCGTACTTACCATCGGGTTCGTTCTGAACGGGCAGTACGGAAATATTTTCTGGATGGTCGCAACCCTTCTTACCCTGTGTTTTCTGCTCCTCATGCGGCTTCCGCCCATACAAGGGTACCGCACCAAAAATCAGAAAACCCCTTATAAAGAGATTTTGAAGAATAAAAATATGGTTGCACTAATCGCGTTCAGCTTGGTTTTTTACATGGGGCTGAATTTCTATTACAACTTTTATGCCATCTATTTCCGCACAATCGGCGGTACCAGCGCGCAAATCGGTATTATGATGTTTGTCTGTGCTTCCACAGAAGTGCCCTGTCTTCTGTTCATGAACCGACTGATCAAACGGTTCGGCACGCGCCGGGTGCTCATTTGCGCCGGGCTTGTCACCAGCCTGCGCTGGTTCCTTCTTTTCCTTTTGAATGATCCTACCTTGATTATCGCCGCCAATCTTCTGCACGGGTTCGGGTTCACCGCGTTCTCCTACAGTATTATCACTTACATCAGTGAACATGTACCCAAAGACCTGCGCGCAACCACCCAGTCGCTGAACGCGCTGATCAGCAGCATTTGTTCCCGCGTTATTTTCGGGTTCATTGGGGGCATTGCGAGCGAAATGCTCGGAGCCAACCACATTATGTTGGTTTCCTGCGTGGTTATGATTTTGGCAACGGCAGTCTTTGCCCTTTGGAGTTTTAAAAACAAGATCGACGAGCCCGTCAGGGCTATTGCTGAAACGACTTAAATCTGTATGAAAGGAATCCTTAAAATGAAAATTCTGACAAATCACCTCGGCTACGAATCGCCGGATTACAAAAAAGCAGTGTACCAGGGCGCGGAAGGCGACAGTGCCGCGCGCTTCGCCCTTCTGGATGAAAGCGGAGCGGAGGTCTTTTCCGGTCAGGCACAGTCTGCCGGTACCGTAGCACGATGGAATACCGGAAGCTACTGGGTATTGGACTTCTCCCCCGTTGCAAAACCGGGCACTTATGTGATTGAACTGGAAACCTCCCGCGGTACAGTCCGCTCGTTTCCGTTCGAAATTACGAAACACCTTCAAACCATGCGCATGCTGAACGCCGCAAACTATTACTTCAAAGCACAGCGTTCCAGCGGCGAATGGCTTGCGGAAGACCGATGCCTGCCCTTTGAGGGCGACCGCGCCGGTGCAAAAGACGTGCACGGCGGCTGGTATGACGCCACCGGCGACTATGGCATTCACATGTCGCATTTGTCGCACAGCACCATTCACAACCCGCAGCAGGTCGGTTGGAGCGCATACGTCTTCTTTCAGGCGGCAGACCTGATGGTAGAATCCAAAAACAGAGAATACTCCATGATGATTCGCCGCATGCTGGACGAAGGAACTTTCGGCGCGGACTTTATCATGCGTATGCATGCGACTTCCGGCACGTTCCTGCGTTCCATTCAGCGCGGATTCGCACTGGACTGCGTACACGGCACCCGCAATATCGGGTTCGAATACCACGGCTCCAGCGACCAGTTTTCGGAAAAAGCATCCACTGCGGACGAAGAAACCATTCGGGATGAAAACTATGAAACCAGTTTCCGCTCCGGCGGCGGAATGTGCATTGCCGCGCTTGCGGCCGCTTCGCGCCACTTCTACCCGGGAACGGATTTTTCCCAGCAGGAATACCTTTCTGCCGCGGCGGAAGCCTGGCATCACCTTTACGCCAACAATGAAAAATATACCAACGATGGCCAGTGGAACCTGATTGACGAATACTGCGCCCTGTTCGCCGCGGTCGAGCTGTACCGTGCCACCTATGAGTATGAATACCTGAGCCGCGCGGAAGAAATGGCAGTCCGTATTCTGGGCAGAATGACTGACCACCGAGATAACATAGCCTGGTTCGAGGTACTGCCCGGCCAGCCGTTCTTCTCTGCGGCGGACGAAGGACTGCCGATTCTGGCACTTCTTGCCTTCGCACAAATTGCGCCGAATGAGGAATTAAAAGAAAAAGCACGCAGCGCAGCAGAAAAAGCGATGCGCTGGTGCCTGAATTTGACTGTACAGGGAACAAATCCCTTCGGTTACCCGCGTTACCAGTACCGTGAGGACGACGGCAGTATTGTAACCCGGTTCTTCTTCCGCCATGAATCCACCGCAAAGCCGTGGTGGCAGGGCGATAATGCACGGCTTGCTTCTCTTTCTGCCGCGGCACGCGCCGTTGCGGACAGGACTGCCGATTCCGGCTTCAAAGAGCAGCTGCAGCGGTTCGCACAGGACCAGCTGAACTGGATTCTGGGCTGCAACCCGTTCGACGCCTGCATGATGGAAGGCTACGGCCGCAACAACATTCAGTATTTCTTTAACGGACGTTATGACTTCATCAACTGCCCCGGCGGCATTTGCAACGGCATTACCAGCGGGCTGCACGATGAGGAAGGAATTGACTTCATCCTGAAACCGACCGATGAAGTAAACGACAATTGGCGCTGGGCGGAACAGTGGATTCCGCACGCTAGCTGGTTCATTCTGGCAAACGCGCTGAAAAAGCGCTGAATTACTCCCCAAGCAGGTCTTCAATCCTCTGATTGAAAACCTGTACCGCCGCCCCGATAATCCCCGCGTTTTCGCTGACAGAGGGTTCCACCTTCAGCTTTTCCGCAGAAAGCATTGCACCGTCAAGCTGCTGTTGAACCGTTTGAAACAGCTCGCCGCCAAGCGTTTCGGGGATGATTCCGGAAAGCACATAACGGTCAATATCCAGTACATTGGATAAATCATAAAGCAAAAGGCTCAGTTTTGGGGCCAAATATTCACAGATGTCGCGGCGAAGCCCGGACGGAATCCGGCTGCTTTGCCGCAGGTCGATTTGGAACCGTTCCGCAATTGCGGCCAGGTTCACGGTTTTTTCAAAGTCAGTGCCGGAATTTTCCCGCAGCTTTTCACTGGAAAATAAAAACCCGCCGACTTCGCCGGACTTAAAATGATTGCCGCGCCAAAGGTGCCCGTCAATCAGGATGGCACTGCCGCAGCCGGTACCGAGCGACAAATACACCAAATCACGGCATTGCCCGGTTTTTCCGCGCAAAAACGCTTCGCCTTCGCAGGCCATGTTCACGTCGTTGTCTAATAGCAGCGGAAATGTGACCTCTGAACAAAAGCGGGGAAACAGTTCGGCAAACGGCACCGGTTTACGCACATTCATGGAACTGAGGCGAAGAACTTCCATGGTATTCGGATTTACGGCAGCCGGGAAACCGATTCCGATACCCAGCACCCGTTCGGGATGCAGCGAAGCGGTCATGGTCCGGATGGTATCGGACACCTCGTGCAGGTCGGTCGTGCTGGAAATGGGCGCAAGCTCAATGGACTGCTGCGAAGTCACATTGCCGTCCAGATCAACCAAGCCGATATTGGCATACCGGCCCTCAAACACCACGCCCACGGCCAGAAGGGTCTCGGGACAAAAGCGCAGCATGCGGCCTTTGCGCCCGGCGCCTGCGGAGGGCTGTGTTTCCTCCATCTCGTTTATAATTCCAAGCTCTAAAAGCCGGTTTACCGACTTAATTGCGGTCGGGAAGCTCATTCCGCTCAGGTTCGCCGCGTCGGTGCGGCTCAACTCCCGCTTGTCCCGGAACAAGTCAAAAACAAGCTTTCTGTTTTTCACTTTTAAGTAATTCGGAAGATAAGGTTTCACGTTTGTGTCCGCCTTTCCTCAAGTCAATTTCTGCCGGCAAAAGCCGCATTGACTTTATAAAGTGCCCTCATCATACCACCGAAACCGCAGTACGTCAAATGACGTTAATTTAGAAAGGGGAAATTATTATGGCAGAAAAAATGATGCAGTATTTGGTAGAACAACCCTCCGTCTGGAGCAAAATTGTCACGAACCGAAAAGAACTTTTTCAATCCCTGGCCAATGGAGTCAACAGGAAAAAAATTGATAAAATTCTTATGGTCGGCTCCGGCAGTTCCTACAATTCCGCGTTGCTGGCCGCTCAGTTTTACGAGGAAGCGCTCGGGCTTCAGGCACAGGCAGTGGTGCCCACACGCATCGGCGCGCTTCCTAAGCTGCTGAACAGCGATACCACACTGGTTTTCGCTGTGTCCCAGTCGGGCCGCAGTACTTCCACTATTCATGTAATTGAAACGCTGAAATCCGCCGGATTTTCCATTGTGGGAATCNNAATCACCGCGGACGAAACGTCCCCCATTGCCAAAGCATGCAGTCAACATCAGCTGATTGACTGCGGCGAGGAAACTGTCGGCCCCAAAACAAAAGGAATGACAGCGACGGTTCTGACCCTTTATCTTGCGGGAATGGTACTCTGTTCCGCAGCCGGGCTGCTGAGCGCGGAAAAAGAAGCGAGCCTTTGCGGCGACTTCCTCCGTTCCTTTACGGCGGCCCCGAAAAACATTTCCCTTTGCCGTGAATTCTGCGAAAAAAACACGAAGGAACTGTCGGAAAATGCGCATTTCACATTCATTTCAGACAGCACCGGTTACCCGTCCTGCTGCGAAGGTGCTTTGAAGGTACTGGAAACCCTGTACGTTCCGGCAACCGCATATGAATTTGAAGAATACCTGCACGGGGTGAACAATATTATCGCGCCGGGCGTATGCAACGTACTGATTCCGGTAAACCCCGAAAACTTTGACCGTATGCACAAGCTGGACGATTACTGCCGCGCACACGGATGCCGGAATTTTGTCGTGACCTCCGCTCAAAACAGCGGATTTGAAGAAGCACTGCAGCTGGAAGGCAGCGGTTCCGTTTTCACCCAGCCGTTTGAAAGCCTGCTGTTCTTTCAGGTATTGAGTGCATTGGGTTCGGAGTACAAACACATTAACTGCGATAAACCGAAATTCACGGATTTCTATAATCTTTTGGAAACAAAAGCTTAAGGGAGGACTTTCTTTGACTTATTTCATCGGTATGGATGTCGGAGGAACGTACGCCCGCATGAAGCTTTCCGATTCCAACGGACAAACGCTTGGGGAATTTACCGGGCGCGGATGTACGCTGAATGTAGAGGGACTGGAGGAATCGGAGCACCGTTACCGCGAGCTGGTGCTTCCCACCCTGAACCGGCTGCAGCTGGCCGTTGCGGACTGCGGTGGAGTATGTGCCGCTTCGANNCCAGCAACGACTGCGAAATCTTCCTGCTGCAATCCAATAAGCCGGGCGTAGTGCTGGTTGCAGGCACAGGTTCCATCGCGGTTGGCCACACGCAGGACGGCCGTTCGGTACGCTGCGGCGGCTGGGGGCACATCCTCAGCGACGAAGGCAGCGGGTACTATATGGGACGAAGCGTGTTGGACGCCGTAGGGCAGCACATTGACGGGCGACTTCCCTGCCCAAAGCTATATGAGCTGTTCTGTGAAAAGAGCAGCTTACGGTCCCTTACCGAGCTGAATCTGTTTTTAAATGAGAACGTGCATGTAAAAACGGAAATTGCAAAATTTGCCCCCCTGGCTGACCGGGCCGCTATGGAAGGCGACGAGGCCGCGCAGAGAATCATTGAGGACAGCGCCCGGCGGCTTTATATGCTGGTTCGTGACGTGGTCAAGAAGATGTCTCCTTTCGGAGGAGAAGTTCCGGTATGGCTGTGGGGCAGCGTGCTTGTACACAGCAAACCCGTGTACGAACGGGTAAAAGAGCTGCTGGAAAACGAGCTTCACGCGCGNNGGGTTCTTCATATGCGGGCAAAGCCCTAATTCCCTGGCGGCGCCTTAAGCGCTCGGGAACTTTCTTACATGTGCAACAGCGTTTCTCACTCTCTCCCCCTCCCACCAAAGCCTTTCCCGTTTCATGAAAGCTACCTATGTTGCTTTTAACCAATCAAAGAAATTATGGGGAAGGTTCAGCTTGTATTTTTGTTTACCGGTAAAGTTTTTATATCATAATGAAAAGGCCGTTCCTTCCGAATAGAAAGTAAACGGTCTTTTTTATTTGCTGTTTTACACTTGCTTCCCCACACAGAAGGCAAATCACGAGGAGCAACCTGCAAAAAAATTTCGGTATGGCGGGTTCCCTGCATCCCGCCATACCGAATATTTTAATGTACGAAGAAACCTACCTGAAAAAATCAGTCAAACTTTGTATTATCGATTTGAGACTGAATTTCCGAAATAATCTTATCCATGCCGGCTGCTTTCAGCTCGGTGATGATTTTCGGAACCATAACTTCCGGATCAGAAGCGCCGGTCTTCAGTTCATAACGATACTTGTCCCAAACCGCTTCGCAGTTGGTAAGCTCGTTGGTAATGTTCTTTGTGTCCGGAGTAAAACCGAGGCAGGTGGAAGAAACTGCTTCTTCATTCTGCTTTTTGACCAGTTCCCACTGATTTTCCGGAGCGCCTTCCTGTGTAGCCATGTTGAAGAAGGTGCCAACTGCATAGTTGCCGCCGCCCCAAGCATCGGTAAGCGGTTTTACAACCTTGTCGCTGACATATTTAAAGTCTGTGCCTTCCAGACCGTATGCGAGCATGTCGCGCAGTTTCTGGTCGGTGTTAACAAGCTGCAGGAGCTTCAGAGCTTCTGCCTTATGCTCGGAGTTAGAAGAAATGCCGTTTACAGAACCCTGAATGGTGCTGTCGGAATAAACCGGGCCGAGTACCGGAACGGTGTCGTACTTTGCTACGCCCATTTCTGCCTGCCAGGAAAGTTCTGCACCCGGGAAGCCCTGAGCGGACATGAAGATTTTGCCCTTCTGGTAGTCCTTTGTGGTCGGAGCGTCCGGATTAATGATGCCTTCCTGATACCACTTGTGCAGCATTTTCAGGTTTGCCATGCTGTCCGGCTGTTCCAGAACGGAAACAACTTTGCGGCTCTTGTCATCAAAACGAACGCCAACCGGCTGGAAGCAAAGTGCAAGGTCGTCATAATTGCCGAGGAGTGCCGGGAAACCTTCGTTCTGCTCCAGCAGAATCGGGTATGTGCTCTTGCCTTCGCCCTGCTTGATCTTGGTTACGACTTTGTCCAAATCATCCATGGTCTTCAGGCTGCTCATGTCGATGTTGTACTTCTGGACATAAGTATCGTCAATGCACCAGTACTGTGTCATAGAAGAATCCTTGTAGGTCGGAACAGAATAAATTTTTCCGTCAACCTTGGTGCCTTCCCAAACTTTTTCCGGAATGAACTTGTAAAGGTCCGGTGCTTCTTTCTGAACAAGGTCTGTAATGTCCGCAAAAGCACCTTTTTGTACGAACTTGCCGTAATAGGTGTAGTCGCCGAACATAATGTCAAACTTTTCACCGGTGTTTACAATCTGATTGACTTTCTGGTTCCATTCGCCCCAGGAAGCCATTTTGATGTCAACTTTTACGCCGATTTTCGGAGCGGTATATTCGTTGATTTTAGCGACAACCTGATCCAAATCCGGGGGAGGGTTGCCAATCAGCCACCATGTCAGTGTAGGGATATCTTTACTGGCAGTTTGCGTGTCGCCTGCCTGTGCGCTTGTGCTGCTTGAACCACAGCCTGCAAAGGTAGCAACCAGTAAGGCCATTGTGCACAGCAATGATACGATGCGTCTCATTTTCATAACAATATTCCTCCTTTTTTTATGGCCGTCCGGCCAAATAAACATTGTGGAACTCAGCCCTTAACCGAGCCGACTGTCAGACCGGAAATAAAATACTTCTGGAAGAACGGATACGCACAGGCAATAGGAATAACGATGATGGTTGCAATGGCCATGCGCGCGCCTTCCTTTGGCATGTTCCGCATCATTTCAGCGGAACTGATTCCCATCATGGCAGAATTTCGGGAAAGATAATCCACGTTGTCCATAATCTTCGTCAGCAGTGCCTGCAGGGAGTTCAGCTTGCTGTTGTCGATGTACAGCATGGACTGGAACCAGTCGTTCCAATAGGTAAAGCAAAGAAACAGTCCAATTGTGGCAAGAACGGGCAGGGAAATCGGCAGGACAATCCGGAAGAAAATCGTGAGCTGACTTGCTCCGTCAATTTTTCCGGCTTCGACCAGGGAGTCCGGTATCGTCGCCCGAAAGAATGTTTTGCAGATTACCACATTGAAAGAAGAAACCGCAAGCGGCAGAATCAGCGCCCAAACGCTGTCCTTCAATCCCAGCATGTTTGCATTTACATAATAAGTAGCAACCATACCGCCGTTGAACACCATGGGGATAAACACAATCATGGTGAAAGATTGCTTCAGTTTGAACTGGGGTCTTGAAATAACGTACCCCATAGTCGTGGTAAGCAGAACACCGACAATGGTTCCCACTACCGTAACAAAAATTGAGATGCCGAATGCGCGGGTTATTACGTCCCACTGTTTAAACAGGAAAACATAGGATTCCACCGAAAATGCCTTCGGAATCAGCTGATACCCGAAATCCTGCAGCGCTTTTTCCGAGGTGACGGAAATTGCAAGCACAAACAGAACCGGAACCACGCAAATCACACTCATCAATAGAAAGATTACATTAAATACGACGTTACTTGTTTTGCTGATGCGGTTGAATTTTTCCAGACCGGTCTGATATTTTATTTTTGAAGCCATATCAGAACCCCCCTTAAATCATTGCACTGTCCGGATCAATGTGGCGGACAATGCCATTTGCGAGCAGGATGGTAATGCATCCCATAACGGACTGGAAGAATGCGGCCGCGGAAGCCATGCCTGTGGTCGAATTTTTCAGCATGGTGTACACCATAACATCGATTGTATAGGTCATGTCGTGCAGCGAGTTGGAATCGTGCGGCACCTGATAGAACAGACCGAAATCGGAATAGAAAATTTTACCGACCGCCATAATGAACATGACTATGATAACCATTTTCATCATAGGGAGCGTTATGTACTTCATTTGCTGCCACTTGGTTGCGCCGTCGATAACCGCCGCCTCGTAATAAGTGGAGTCAATTCCGGTAATAGTGGCAAGGTAAACCACCATACTGTAACCCAGGCCTTTCCAAAGGTTAAGGAAAATCAGTAATCCCGGCCACGGTGGAGGAGTCATGTACCAGTTGACCGGCGCGGCGCCGTTCGAGGCAAGAAAACCGTTTACAAGGCCCTTGTCATAGCTTAAAAAGCCCCACACCACTGCCGCTACCACAACGTAAGAAAGGAAATACGGCATAAACATCAGGGTTTGGTACACTTTACCCAGCCGTTCGGAATGCAGCTGGCCAACCATAAGAGCCATTGCCACCGGAACGGCGGTTCCCAAAATTATAAAAATCGCATTGTACCCCAGTGTGTTGCGCAGCACAATGAATGCGTCCGGGTTGGTAAACATATACTGGAAGTTACCCATCCCGCACCACTTACTGCTAATGACGCTCTGAATGAAATTTCCGTTGATGCGGAAATCCTTGAACGCGATAATAATACCGAACATCGGAATAAAGGAAAAAAGCAGATACCAGATGAGGGTTGGAGTTGCGAGAAGCACCAGCTCGGTGTCGTCCCGCGACCAGCGCTTTTTCGTCCTAACGGTCTCCGTTTTCTTTTCAGATGCGTTCGCTTGTTTCATGAAGGATCATCCTTTCCGTAACGGGCAGCTTAGAGAAGCTCCTGAATGTCTGCCGCGGCTTCGCGGTCAAGCAGAACTTCGCAGTTCGGGTGCAGCTGTATGACAGAAGCCGGCAAATCGGTGGTAACCGGCCCGAACAGCGCCTTGCGGATTACCTCCGCTTTCGCCTTTCCTTTGGCAATCAGAACAATTTTACGGGTCTGCATAATATTGACAACGCCGCGTGTCAAACCGCCCAGAGGGTAGTCGTCTGAAACATGCGTTTCACGGCGGACTCTCGCTTCAAAAATCGGGTCCATGGGGGAAACCCATGTCTGCCGTTCAAATGGTGTGCCCGGCTGATTGATTCCGATATGGCCGTTCCAGCCGATACCGAGCATTTGCAGGTCCGCGCCGCCGCGCTCCTCGAGTGCTTTTTCAAACTTTACACATTCCGAATCGAAATCATCCGAACGGGTAGGAGGCATGATGAAATTTTCTTCCGGCATGTTCAGGTTTTTGACCAGCTGCTCGTAAATCATGGTGTAGCAGCTGCCGGGGTACGAGCGTTCCAGATTTGTCAACTCATCCACATTGAAAATGGTGACTTTCGAGGTATCGAACGGATACTGTGCATAAATGTCGCTGACAATTTTATGCATATTTCCGGTCGTTTGACCGGTCGACAAGCCGATAACCGCATCCGGTTTCGCCATCATCTGCCCGATGATACGCCATGCGCCGGCAATATCAAATTGATGTTCGTCTTCCATAATTGTAATTTTCATGGATTCATCCCTTCCCTGTCGTCTGTGACTCCGGGCAGCATATGCCATTTCCCCGGGTGTTGAAGTGCGGTACGCGCCGCCTGCTGCATCGCCATAATTTCCAGCGTATCCTGTGCGGAAACCGGTACAATTCCCTGTGTAAAGAATTTGCAGAGTGCGTACATAAAGTTCATGTAATAATCTGTGACCGCAACGTCTTCGCCGTGTACCCCGTCGGAAACCGACATGCGGAACGGGAAGCCCGGCCCCTGCAGAAATGCCGCATTGCGGCCGTCACCGTAATCGTACACAACATGCCTTACGTCGCCCGTAGCAAAGGCGATGCAGCGCTGCGCGCCGACCCCCATTACAGCTTCGAGCATTTCATACTGGTGAATGGAGTAATTCACCATATCGCCGGGGCCCTGTGTGGCACAGAAAGCCGCTTTCGCCCCGTGCAGACGGATATAATTTTGCAGTTCCATACAAAACCGCTGAGCGGAGCAGGTGAACATTGGGGTTCCGCTTTCCTTTGCCACAGCGACCATGCGCTGTGCGGTCGGAAAGTCGGGTGCAAAGGTTTTATCGCAATAAACCGGCTTACCGCCGGACAGTGCCTTTTGTGCCAATTCCTCATGATGCGTGCAGTCGTCGGCGCACATTACCATAACGGCGTCCACCTGGGAAAGAAGCTCTTCGTAAGTCGCTGCTTTGCGCACGTTCTTCCATTCGCACCAGGCATCGGTCGTCATGCCGCCGTCCGGCGCATCCTGCGCGGCCCAAACGTCCGTCAGCTCCAGGTCAAAGCCGTACTGCTTTGCCGCAAGACGCAGGTAATCGGGGTAATGGTTTGTATGCCAGTTATCCAGCCAGAAATCGACCATGCCAACCCGAATCATTTCTGTTCCTCCCCCGGCAGATAATCTGCAATCAGCCACAGCCAGCGGCCGACGGAGGAAGTCCATACTTCCTTAAAGGTTGCGTTGTTGTTCTGCGGCCAGTAGGGAACATCTTCATTGTCAAGCGTTTCAATACCGACCGGCATTTCTCCTGCGGCTTCGCCCGGAAGAACCGCGTACTGAGCAACGTAGTTCGTGCCCACGCCGTACTGCAGGGACTGACCGAACGGGTTTTTACCCCACACCCAGTAAATTTGTTCGCGGCCGATTTGCAGCAGTTCGTCGTCGTGGAAATACTTTCCGAGAAGGGATGCTGCCTTGCCCATTGCAAGATGCACCGCCGTGTTGCCGCGGAACGAGAACCAAACCGGGAAGCAGCGAATGACGTGGTCTTCGTCCAGCTCAATGCCGGAAGCAAGCTGGTCAATGTAATTCTGCTTTTCTTCTTCGTACGTTACAGCAATATGCATAACGGAAAAAGTTTCCTCATCCATTGGCTCATCCTTGCGGTAAATGCCTGCCGGAATTAAGCCGTAAGGCTACGTATAACGGCGCAGTGCCTTTAGATAACCGCCGTACAGCAGCATGGCACGTTCCCATTTGGGGCGATCCGGGCTATCGGGCTGCGTTCTGCAAAGCAGTTCAAATGCCTGCATAAACTGCTGCTCGCGGGACTGATGACAGAAATGAACGATGCTCTTTTTCTGTTCATCGCGGTAGAAAAATCCGCTGAGCGGTGCGCGGTCCCCGGTTTCCTGGCAAGCCATCAGCTGTTCTGCCCAACGCCGCGCGTCCTGTGCGTAAATTCCCTCACCGCTTGCCAAATACAGGTTGGAAGCAGCCCACACCATTACCGCGTAATGCTGTGCGAGAGAAGAATTGTATGTATGTTCAAAAACACTGAAATGTTCCATTCCGTGGGAAGCAAAGCGTTCCTGTGCAAACGCGAAGTCTTCTCGTGCCGCTTTCAGGCTGCCCCATGCAAAATCCGGGTCATCGTCCCGCATTGCGTAGGCTGCGTATGCTTCAATTCCGGCGAACAGGAANNGAAATTTTCAAAGGCGTAGTTGTGAACGCGAACCGCAACGTCGTCCATATTTCCGATTTTGCCGTCCGTCCATCGGGTTGCCCCCGCACTGGAAGCACGGTAACCGTCGCCGAAACGGGTACGCAGAATAAATTCCAGACCCCAGCGTGCTTCTTCCAAAACTCGCTTATAAAGCATGGGGTTCTGCTTTACCTGTTCCGCCGCTTCAAACAGCGCGTGCGTTACTTCGCCGGTCTGCGCAGTCTGCTGTGAAACGTCACCTGCATCGTGCCAGCCGCCGGCATAGGAAAGCTTCAGGCCGTTGTGTTCGGCAACTAGGTCGAAATGGCAAACCCCGTGGCGGTTTGCCACCGGAGCGCCGCACCGTTCGCAATATAAGAAGTTGACCGATTTCCAAAGGGACTCTTCCAAAAGCTCGGTTCCGATTGGGAACGGCTTAGTTTCAGTCAACCCTAAACGAAGGCGGTAACTGCCTTCCCCGCTGAATTCCGTAAAATCAAGGGTACGGAAAGTTCCGCGGTCATTTTTAACCTCTTTTACCGGCGCGGTAAATACCGCTTCCCCGGTTTTCGCATCTAAAAGCTGGAAGCAATCGCCCGGAAGTGAGGTAAGTGCTGTTTTGGCACCTTTCGTCCAGTAGCCTGCGGTGGAAAAGATGATCTTTCCCGGCGCCGGCTGCCAACCGCGTTCCATTTCCGGATTTGCAATCTGCTGCAGCCGAATTTCTTTAAAGTCGTAGCTGAGGGAATTTCCCATGGGCGTATCCTGACCGCACAGGAAAACGTAAAAATTCATGTGCGTTACCGCGTCGCGGGGCATTTCGGTAAATTCCCAATAACACTGGTTCCACTCATGATTCTTTAAGTCGAAGACCGTTGCGCCTTCGCGGAAATACTTGTCCGGAATTTTCACTGTTCCGTCGCTGAAGACGGCAAGATTCAGGTGAACGACATGCCCGCCCGCAATTTCGGGTTTTACCTGAAACGTAATCCGGTTGTAATCTTTCCAGTCCTCGCGGTCAAAGTCGAACCGCACCGTACCGGAGCCGAAGTTGCTGTAATCGCCGTCTTCCGCGGCACCTTCCGGCCAGTGGCTGCTGCGCAGCGGGGCGGTGAGCCGAATGACGGATTCGTCGCCATTCGTAACAACCAGCGTTTCGCCCGGGCCCGCATTTTTTGGTGAGCAAGGACCCCCGTTTACCCACAGATTCCGTTCTGCCAGTACTTTTTTCGCCGGGAAAGTGCTTTCCAATGAATTTTCGCGGTGAAGCGGCAGCGGCGCATGCACATAGCAGGTATCCAGCAGGTCCTGTCGAAAGATCTCATCCATGGTATTCACTCCTCCTTTTTAAAGGTCAGCTTCCTTTACTTTGGCCATGCCCAGCGATGCTGCACCGAGCAGACCTGCGTTTTTCGGCTGGAAAGCGGAAAGAACCAATCCCTTGGTCACTCCGCGTATTGTAGCGGCATTCAGCAAAGGCTGAACCTTTTTCAGCAGCCAGCCGTCGCTGACAATTCCACCGCCTAAAATTACTGTGTCCGGGTCCGACATGCGAACCAGATTCATAATTACACATGCCAGCGCTTCCGCTGCCTGGTCGGTAACCGCCTTGCACAGCGGGTCGCCTTCATCCGCCAGCTGAAACAGCTGAACGGCATCCACACGGGCACCGTTTTCCGGTATGGGAAGCTTCGTGCTGTAGCTTGCGGTAAGTTCTTTTACCTGACGGGTAAAGCCAACGCCGGAAACAAAGTTTTCCACGCAGCCTTTTCTGCCGCAGACACATTCTTCCTGACTGTGCAGGTCAATGACCATGTGGCCGATTTCGCCGGAGTTATTGTTCGCTCCGCGAAGAATATGGCCTGCTGTGACAACCCCGGCAGCAAGGCCGGTACCGACATTCAGATAAATAAAGTTTTTGGTGCTGCGCCCGTGGCCGAGCAAAAGCTCCGCACAGGTCGCGCTGCGCACATCGTTGTCCACTGCAACGGGAATCCCGAGCAAGTTTTCAACAAGAGCGGCCAACGGAAAGGGGCGGTTGGTAATCTGATGGTCAATTGATACCCATTCCCCGCGGTCGTGATCCACAACGCCGACAATTCCAATTCCGGCGGCTACGGGGGTTCCCTCAAAGCCGACCGTTTTACGGTAATCGTCCATATCGCTCAGCAGCGCCTCGGATGCTGACTTCTGATCCCGGAATCCGGTCGAATACCGTTTGCTGCGCAAAATCTTCCCTGTGGCGTCCATTTCGCCGATGAGCAGCTTGGTTCCCCCGAAGTCCAATCCTATGTAAGTTTCCATGAAAGCTTCACAATCCCCCTGCCTATATGAGAATTCCCCGGCTGAAACCGAGAAATCTTATGTAAAGGTTTACAACGACATTATCCTATCACATGATTTTTGAAATGTCAATCTATTTTTTCGTGCAATATTCCATAAATTAACCGCATTATTCCTCGATTTTAATGCGAATTTCTATATTATTTGTAAAAAATAATTTTATGTTAACTGAAAAGGTTTTCATTGTTTTCATTAGTAATGTGTGCTATAATAATGATAAATTGGAGGGGTGTGCATGGAGAAAAACGTAACGATTACCCAAATTGCCCGTGAATGCGGCACTTCCATCGCAACAGTTTCACGGGTGCTGAACGGCAGCGAAAACGTTGCGTCGGAAACGCGCAAACGCGTGGAAAGCGTAATTCAAAAATATAATTTTTCACCGAATGCCTTCGCGCGGGGCCTGATCAGCCGCCAAAGTATGACGCTGGGCGTCATTACTCCGGACATTACGAATCCTTACTTTTCAGCGATGTACACGGAAATTGAACGTTCCGCGCTGAATGCGGGGTATTCTATGATTTTATGCAATACGCGGTTTAGCTCCACCACACACGGCGGCATAAGTCACGAAGGCGCAAGCCTAAAAGGCGAAGAAGCATATTTTCAAATGATGATTGATAAAAAAGTGGACGGCGTTTTGGTCATTGGGGGTCAAATCGACCTGATGCAGGTGTGCGACGATTACCGACATGCCCTGCAGCATTTGGGCAAATCCGTTCCTGTTGTGGTCATCGGACGGCCGCTGGAAGGGATGGACTGCCTTTTTATTGAACGCGAAACCGGCAGCGGCGTAGCAACCGCCGTAAGTTACCTTGCCTCGTTAGGGCACAGGAATATTGCCTTTGTCGGCGGCGAAGAAGGGGTTATCATTACCGAAACCCGTGTAAAGGCTTACCGTTCCACATTGGAGGCACTGGGGCTGCCGCATTCGGACAGCCTGATTTCGCTTTCGGACTACTACGCACCGGACGGTTACCAGGCCGCCGCACAGTTACTGGAACGGGGTACCCGATTTACCGCCATGGTAGCCATTAACGACAGCGTGGCCATGGGCGCGGTACGCGCTTTGGCAGACCACGATATATTAGTACCGAAGGACGTTGCCCTGATTAGCTGCGACCAGTTTCCTTCCGCGGAATACCTGGTACCACGGCTGACCAGCATTGACCAGCACAACGAACTGTTTGGCAGCATGGTTATTCAAACTTTGCTGTGTGCCGTGAAGGGCGTGGGCGAACCGGCAAAGCTGACCTTTACGCCGGAGCTTGTCGTACGTGAAAGCTGCGGTACCAAACTGGGCATGCGCCATTTTCCGGATTAACCGGGATTTGCATAAAATATAACACGGAAAGGAAGTTCCCATGAAAACTGCATTGGCACTTTACACCGTTTATAATGAAATCCACAGCGACGTGAAAGGCACCCTTCAGGGAATTAACAACGCCGGATACGACGGGGTTGAATTTNNTCCGTTCCTGGCCTGCGCCCTCCCTTCGTCATCTGCTTTGGGACAACGGCCTTGACCTGTGCGGCTGGCAGACCGAATGGGCGCTGCTGCAGCCGAATCAGCTTGACGAAACCATGTTATACCTGGAAGCGCTTGGCTGCCGGGAAATTATCGTTCCCTGCCTCGGCGGGCCGTGGAATATTGGCCACACACAGGAAGAAAACAGCGCGGAAGTCTGGCGGCGGCATGCGGACGAGCTGAATCGGCTAAGCGCCAAACTGCATCAAAGCGGATTTGTACTGGGCTACCACACCCACGCGCACGAATTTACCGACCGTTTCGGGGAAGTTACTCCATGGGATATTCTTTGCCGGGAAACCGATAACGATATTTTTCTGGAACTGGACACCGGCAGCTGCATTGAAAGCGGAAATGACCCGGTTCTTGCTTTACAGCAGGCTTCGGGCAGACTGTTTGCCGTACACTGCAAACCGTTTGGGGAAGAGCGCAATCTTGACACACCCCTTGGCGCGCCGGACGACCGGAACAGCTGGGCGGAAATTGTAAAGGTTTGCAAAGAAAGCGGCTGCAAATGGCTTGCCGTGGAAAATGAAGCAACGCACAGGGGCAGCAAAGTGCAAACCGCTGCCGAAGACCTGCACGCACTGAAAAAGTACCTTTGACTTTAACCATTGCTTGCAAGTATTCTTCTTGTTTTACTTCTACATAATGGAAAAAAGGCCGCATCAAACTCGCGTTTGATGCGGCCTTTTTATGTATGTTTCTGCTTTTTGGGGGCGGTTCAGCTTAACCCGTGCAGTACGGTGTAAAACCCGGGTTCCGCCAGAACCTGCTCCACCTTCGGCAATGCGATTCCGAGTGTTTCCCTCAGAACATCTTCTATATTTTCCACCGGAACAATCTGAATCCGGCTCTTTACTTCCTCGGGAATATCCTTTAAGTCCACCACGTTTTCTTTCGGGATCAGCGCCTTAGTGACGCCCGCGCGGTCAGCTGCCAGCAGCTTTTCTTTCAGTCCGCCAATAGGAAGGACCGTACCCCGCAGGGTAATTTCGCCTGTCATTGCCAGCTTCGGGTTTACCTTAATGCCGGTTACCAGCGAAGCAAGCGCCGTGAAAAGCGCAATTCCGGCGGACGGCCCGTCTTTTGGAACGGCACCGGACGGAACATGGATATGAATATCCTTTTCCTTAAACTGAATGGCATTGACCGGCAGACGGGATTTTAAAAGACTGAGGGAAATCCGTGCGGATTCCTTCATGACGTCGCCCAGCTGACCGGTTAGAATCACCTGATCGTTTCCGGGCATTTCGGTCGCTTCGATGAACAGGATTTCGCCGCCCANNTCGTCCACGCCAGTCCGGTTACTACCCCCGGAGGATTCATCTCCTGCACCATGTCGTGCTTCGACACCTGCCTGCCAAGGATGTCTTCCAAGGCGTCGGCTTCCACCACATACGGCTTTTCTACCTTGCCGGAAACAATCTTTTCCGCCGCGCTGCGGGCGATTGCGTCCAACTGCTTTTTCAGCCCACGAACGCCGGCCTCCATGGTGTAATCGGATATAATCTTTTCCAGTGCCTCATCACTGATACTTACGTCGTCCAGTGCCAGGCCGTGTTCTTCCAGCGATTCCTTCAGCAGATGCTTCCGGCCGATTTGGAACTTTTCTTTCGAGGTGTAGCTGGAAAGAGAAATCACTTCCATACGGTCAAGCAACGGCCCCGGAATAGATTCGAGGGAGTTCGCCGTAGCAATGAAGAAAACATTCGACAAATCGTACGGCAAATCAAGGTAATGGTCGGTAAAGGTGTTGTTTTGCTCCGGGTCAAGCACTTCAAGCAGCGCGCTTGCCGGGTCGCCGTTATAACCGGTCATCAGCTTATCCACTTCATCCAATACCATAACCGGATTGGTGGAACCGGCTTTCTTAATGCTTTGCAGAATCCGTCCGGGCAATGCGCCGATGTAGGTTCTGCGGTGACCGCGAATTTCAGCTTCGTCACGAATGCCGCCCAGGCTAATGCGGATGTACTTACGCCCAAGCGCTTCTGCAATGCTTTTGCCAAGACTGGTCTTTCCCGTTCCGGGAGGGCCGACCAGCAGCAGAATGGAACCCTGTTTATCTTTTTTCAGCTGCATGACCGCAAGGTGCTGAATCATGCGCTCTTTGACTTTTTCCAGTCCGTAGTGCTGCTCGTCCAGAATACGCCGGGCTTCTGCAATATCAATCGGCTTTTCTTCTTTTGCCTCCCACGGCAGATCCACCAGGAAATCAAGATAGTTTTCAATCACATGGTAATCCGGGCTTGAGGGATTCTGGCTATCCAGTTTTTCCAGCTCTTCCAGCGCGGCGGCATGAATTTCTTCCGGCATGTGTGCGTTTTCAATGCGGGTTTTAAAGTCTTTTCCCTTTTTGACAGATTCCGGTTTGTTTTCGTCTAACTCATCCTGAATTGCCTTTAACTGCTCACGCAGAACCGCTTCGCGGTAATTTTTGTTCGCTTTTTCAGAAAAACGCTCCGCCATTTCAATCTGAATCTGAATGGACTCCTTATAGCGCAGGTAGTAATCGATAAATTTCAGGCTGCGCGCTTTCAGGGAAGCCGTTTCCATCAAACTGTACTTTTCGTCTTTCGTAAAGGGGATGAATTGGCTGATAAATCCGATGAGAACATTTAAATCCTGTATCTCGTCAATGGAGCTGACAATGCTTTCGGAATCCCGGAAGTTCGCCCCGATTTGATGTGAAATCTTTTGAATATAACTGATCATTTCACTGCGGCTGTTTTCATCCAGATCAATCACTTCGGGCACCATAGCTGTTTTCGCAAAAATGTTATGTTCGTCAATGTGAATGTCGGACACCTCAACCAAATTCAGAACTCTTACCTTGAGAAGAGAGCCCTTTTCATCGGTTTTTACGCTGAGGACTTCCAGTGCCGCGCCGACCGTGTAAAAATCGTCGGCTTCCAGTTCCCGCCGCTCCTTGCGCCGTTTCAACGGCAAAGCGACTACTTCCTGACTTTTGTCGCGAAGCTGGGTTAATTCGTTTTCACTGAGGCGGCTGAGCCGCAGGGGGTAATTCATTCCCGGCAGCAAAACCAAATCTTCTATCATTAAAATCATAGTTCATCGTCCTTTCATAAATGAATATTCGTTTATATTCTATGTATATAAAAAGCGAGATATTTCACTCGCTATCGGGCAATTAGCGGGGAATTTTGGGTTTAAATATCCTTGATTAAAATCCTCTGAATTATCCCAATCAGTTCGTCCAGCCGTTCTGACTCCATCTGTTCCGTCTCGCACGGTTTCACCGCAATGGATTTCACCGGGGAAAACAGAATAGCATACAGATTATCGTTGTTATAATTGTTTAAAATCTGCCGCCGTTTCAGTTCGGTAAGCAGCTGGGTTAAATCTGCCGGGCCCCTCATCACGCCGCAGCTGCTTTGTAGAACAGGGCAGCCGCTGAATTGCTCGATAAAATGGAAAATTTCTTTGTTCTCGATAATGAAGTAATAATACCTTCGTATCAGTTCCGCGATAATTTCATCGCCCGTCATATTGGGGCTGAGGCACTGCAGAAGATAGGAAATCGTATCTTCCGTGTATTCCTGATAAATATCGCGCAGCATAGCGTCTTTGTTTTCATAATAAATATATACGGTTGCCGGGGATACTCCGGCTGCTTTTGCGATTTTAGAAACGGAAGCGCCCTGAAAGCCTTCTTCTAAAATCAGCTGAACCACCGCGTTTTTAATGCATTTCTGCTTTTCATCATCTTTTTTTCTCATGCCTACCACCTAAATTTTTTTGAAATTAAGGATTGTCTTTATAATAAACGAACATTCACTTATTGTCAAGAGGAAAATGAGAATTTTATTTTCCCCGCCTCTTGAATCACAATCATTACTGTAAGTATACCCCTTTTTTCGTATTACAGCAAAAAAAGGGTGCCCGTGCGGGCACCCCGATTCGCAGCTTAGTAAAGTTATTCGAAAGGATATTGTAATCCCCATTGATTGCGTATTGCGGTAAGCATGTTCATTACGTCACAGCTCAGGGGCAGCGTAAAGTTTTCCTGTTCGCCGGAAATGCACGCTTCCATGTTTAAGGCTTCATATTGCAGCGCCTTAGCGCCTTCCCCAACGCAAATTTCTTCTTTTGTACCGTCTGCGCGGTACAAAAGCGCTTTTTCCGCGCGGGGGTAATCGCTGACTTCAATGCACCCTTTTTCACCCGATACCATTCCCACCGCACGCTGCGGATGCGCGGCGCACATGGTAATTGACAGTACGCCCATTTGCCCCAAACGGTTTTTGAACAGGATTCCCGACTGTTCGTCCACTCCGCCCTCGGTGTATTCCGGCAAGGTAAGGATGACATCCGGGCTTTCCTCCAGGAACCAGCGGGCAAACGCAACCGCGTAAACGCCGAAGTCCAGCAGCGCCCCGCCGCCGCGTTCTTTTTGAAAGCAGGTACTGTTCGGGTCAAATTCCCGTCGAATACCGAAATGAATCTGCAGCATTTTTACTTTCCCGATAGCACCCGCATTTATCAGCTCCCGCAGCTTCCAAAAAAGCGGCATATGGAAAATAGTCATTGCCTCCATTAACACAACGCCTTTTTCCGCTGCAAGGGCGCGTACTTCTTCCAGTTGGCGGGCATTCACAGTGAATGGCTTTTCGCATAGCACATGTTTACCGTTTTGCAGCGCTTCTTTTACGTACTCAAAATGAACGTCATGCGGGGTGGCGATGTAAACAATATTCACTTTCGGGTCACGAAGCATTTCACCGCAATCGTGATAAACCTGCTGCACCCCATACTGTTCCGCAAATTTTTCTGTTTTGGCGGGGGTTCGGCCGGCAACAGCATAAATACTTCCGCCCAGCGCCTGAATCGCCTCCGCCATACCGTGCGCAATGCCTCCGCACCCGACAAACGCCCAATTATATTTCATGTGTACTCCTCCATAAGAAACAGGCCAAACCGTATAGGAACGGCCCAGCCTGTTTTATTATTATTAAAAAACCAACCGAAAAGTCTTAAGCTCAAACGGTTTCCATGTCGTAGTCCAGGAATCCGGTTTGTACACCGCGCCGGTGGGTTCCTCCAGCAAGTTGCATTCCTCCACCCGCTTGACCGGAAGGTCGGTGGCAAGGCGAACATGCTGGGTACCGCCCATGCATTCGTGCAGGCGAACCACAAGGCAGCTGCCGTCTTCGGCCTGTTTTACCGCGTCCACCGAAAGCACTTCCCGGTTCATTCGCAGCGCGCGGCAGTCCGCCATGCTGCCCGGCACCGTCTGTACCGGCAGGTTCAGCGCCACCCCGGCGGCAACGGTGCCGCTTTCTGCCGGGTTCCCGCCAGCGTGCGGCAGGATGGAATAGGTAAAGGTATGGGTGCCCATGTCCGCTTCGGTGTCGGGATATTTGCTGCTTTTCAGCAGCGACAGGCGCATCACGCCGTCTTTAATGCTGTAGCCGTATTTGCAGTTATTCAGCAGGCTAAGCCCGTAATTCCCCTCTGAAAGGTCAGCCCATTTGTGGCCCACCACTTCAAACCGCGCATAGTCCCAGCTGGTGTTGAAGTGCGTGGGGCGTTCCACATGGCCGAACTGAATATCATATGTCGCGTGGGTGCTGCGGATGTTGGTTTCAAACCCGACCTTTAAAAGCCGGTTCGACTCGTGCCAGTCCACCTGTGTTTCAAAATCGATGCGGCGGTCCGCACCATAGAATACGATATTCTGAACAAGCTCGGACTGATTGTAGGCAAAGCGGAACCGGAGCACCAGCTTCAGCGGCCCAACTTCCACCAGCTCCGGTTCCCCGGAAAGCCGCATTGGTTCCTTCTTCTGCATATAAAAGATGTCGATGTCCCAGTTGTCGTAGTTCAGCGGCTTGTCTTCAAAAAGTTCAAACCGATTGCCTTTTCCAGCCAACACCTCCCGGTTGTTTTCCTTGTCAAACAGCTTGGTGAAGAACCCGGATTCGTCCCACTCCACCGTGTAATACGGCGTTTCCACCCGGCGTTCTGCCAGCGACACCCGGAACGGGAGTTCGGGTTCCGCTTCCTTTTCCCCCGGAACAAACCGGACGGTGCGGAACGCCAGCGGTTCCAGTTCGACCTGCACAGAATACCCGCCCTCTGTTTTCTGTGCAGGCAGAGCGGTTCCGTCTTCCGCAAGGAAGCTGCCGTCTTCTGTTACCGGCAGGAAAACCGTCGACGTACGGGTAAATGAACCGAACTGGTACAGAGTGTAGGTGTTCTCCTGTTTGGAAACCAGTGCGGTCAACGCGCCGCTTTTGGCTGTTTCCGTTTTTTCCAGCGCCAGCTGATATTCTTTGGCGGAGTCCTCGTACACTTCATGAATGGAGGAGCCGGGGATAATATCGTGGAACTGATTGCGCAGAATAATTTCCCACCCGTCATGCAACAGCTGTGCGTCGTAGTCACCGTCTTTGGCATAACGCAGGCTGGAAAGCCATTCTGTCTGTGCCAGTTCGAATTCCATGCGGCGGTTCCACTGCTTGTTGTGTGCCTGAGACGTATAGGTGCCGCGGTGGTATTCCAGGTACAATTCACCGTCCCAGGTATGTACATAACGGTCGGTGTGCTCCACCTTTTCATGAATGCGGTCGAAGAAGTCGCCCGCTTTGGCGGGTTTTACGTTCGGCAGGCCGGGCAGCTGATCCATCGCGCGGCGCATTTGCAGCATGTTGCGGTTTACTCCGCCGCCGCCGTCACCATAGCCGTAGGAAATCAATACTTCATTGGAAAGATCTTTGTTGTGGAATTTCTCCCACGCGCCGATGACGCTGCGCGGGCTCATCATTCCGTTGTAGCTGCAGTAACGTTCCCGCAGGTCATGCCCGATTTCGGGCGTGGTGACGAAATAAGTTAATATTTCACTGCCGTCCATTCCGCGCCAGGTGAAAAGATCGTCCGGCATGGAATTGAACTGGTTCCAGCTGATTTTCGTCGTCATAAAGGTCTTGATGTTGCACTGCTTCATAATCTGGGGCAATGCCCAGCTGTAGCCGAACACATCGGGCAGCCAAAGGTAGGTGCAGGTTTTTCCGAATTCCTCCTGAAAAAAGCGGATGCCGTGGACGAACTGGCGCACCAGCGCTTCGCCGGAGCTGATGTTGCAGTCGGCTTCCAGCCACATGCCGCCGTCCGTTTCCCATTTGCCTTCCTGTACCTTTTGCTTGATCTTCCCGTACAATTCGGGGCAGTCGTTTTTCAGGAAGCGGTACAGCTGCGGCTGGGTCTGAAGAAATGTGTACTCGTCGAACTCATCCATCAGGTGCATGACCGTAGAGAAGGAACGCATGGCCTTTTCCCGGGTATGGTTCAGCCGCCACAGCCATGCTACGTCAATATGGGTATGGCCCACGCAGCTGACGGTGACCAAACTGTTTTTCTCCTGTTTGCTCAGGTGTTCCTGCAAGCAGGCAAGCGCCTGCCCAATGGTGGAGTAAAATTTGTCGGCATCCCAATTAATGAGGAGCAAAGCCGCGTCCAGCGCCGCAATCAGGGAATAGCGGTTCGGGTCGGCTTCCGGCAAATACTCCATCGACTTTGAAATGGCCTTGGCCAAATAGTAAAACGCATCCGTATCCTCATGCAGATACCCGATTTGGGCGCAGCGGAACCGGCACTCCTGCCGTTTCTTTTCCCCGCCGCCTTCCAGGCCCGTCCACAGCAGGAAGGTAAGCTCCGCTTCCTGCCCGGCAAGCTCCTGAAAAATAACTTCGCCGTGGTTGGTGTCCACCCCCTGGTACGGGTGGCGGTTTACGTATAGCAGCGATTCAAAACCGCTGTTTCCGCCGTCGCCGGTTTTTCCGAAGTCAAACAGCCCCGCCGGTTTAAAGCCTTCTTTGGCGGAGGGAATCCGCACGGTTTTGCGCAGCCAAAGGTAGTCGTCGCGCCCGCAAAAGGAATCCCCCTCGAAAACTTCCTTCCCATCGACCTGCTCCGGAACGGTGCGGTGCACCGCGCCGGACGGTTCGGTGTTTTCCCCGGACAACATAGGAAAAAGGCTGCTCATTTCTGTAAAGCGGTATTTTTCCAGTTCCCGCATCCGTCTTTCTATTTTGTGCAGGGTAAAAAATCGGTCTGGCATCAATATCCTCCTCAATCTGATTAAAACATTTTACCGGTTTACTTCGTGTGTTTTCACAGAAGCCCGGCAGCCACATATAAAGCCGGAACGGCCCGCCGATGTGGTTTAAAAAGGGCGCTGCAAAATAAATTGTCCTTCATTTTGCAGCACCCTTTTAATGAAACTATCTTATTGAATCCGGGGTCCGGTCAGCCCTTGACCGCCCCGACAATCAGGCTGTCCTGAATTTTGTCACTGAGCACGCTGTAAATTAAAATAGCAGGCAGCGTGGCAATAACCATGCCCGCGCCGATAATTCCCCAGTCGGTGTTGTGCTCCCCGACGAAAGACATAATTCCGACGGTCAGCGGTTTAAACATTTGGTCGTCGACCAGCGTATTCGCAAATAATAATTCGTTCCATGTTCCCAGAAACGCGAAAATTGATGCCGTAGAGATGGCCGGCTTTACAATGGGGAGAATAATACGGAAAAACATCCGGAAAATTCCGCAGCCGTCAATGTAAGCCGCCTCTTCAATATCTTTTGGAATCGAGCGGTAAAATCCGTACAAAATCATAACTGTCATAGGAATGGCAAACACGGTGTAGGGAATAAGCAGCCCAAGGTACCCGTAACGCAGCCCAAGGTTATCCATCAGCAGGAACAACGGAAGCAGCGTGGCCTGTGTGGGAATCATCAGCCCCAGTGTAAAAACCATGTACGTAGCGTTGCTCAGCTTCCAGCGCATGCGCGCAATGGCATAAGCCGCCATAGCCGCCAAGATACCCGAAGCAACAACCGACACAACCGTGTATATGATGGAGTTCATAAAATAGGTAAGAATTCCGCCGTTAAGCAGTGCGTTGGTGTAATTTTCAAACCGCCAGTACTGCGGCAAACTGAGCACATGTGCGGAATCGTAAATTTCCGCGTTGCTTTTCAGGGAAAAAGTGAATAACCAGTACAGTGGGAACAGCTGAACCAAAGCAATCAGCGACAGTATGGCAAACCGTATGGCGGACGGAACCGTCCATTTCTTTCCTTTCATATTTCCTCCTTACACCATCGATGCGTTTTCTTCATATTTACGGAATACCCGGTTTACAATAAAGGTAAAGATCAGGCACTCAAGAACAATGAAGAATGCTTCCGCGCTGCCGTATCCGTACTGCCCGCGTTCAAACAGGCTGCTGTACATCAGCGTTGCCGGAAGTTCGCTTGCGTGGCTCGGCCCGCCCTTTGTCATAATGTACACCAGGTCGAACGAACGAAGCGAGCCGACCAGCGCAAAAACGACGCACATTTTAATGACAGGCATTAAAAGAGGAAGCGTAATATGTATGGCGGCGCGCGGCCCGGTTGCTCCGTCAATTTTTGCGGCCTCATAATAATCGTTTGGAATAGATTTAATTCCGGCGTACAAAATCAGCATATGGTGACCAATATACTGCCACACCGCCGGAACAATGGTACACAAAAACGCCGTACTTGCCTGCGCCAGCCATGCCGTATGATTGTTATTTCCAAACACGCCCAAAAGGGCGTTAAACATGCCGTCGCTGTTAAAAATACGCATCCACAGCTGGCCAATAACCATACTGGAAATAATGACCGGAAGAAAATAAATGTTGCGGAATGCCTGCTCTCCGCGTACTCCGCTTGCGAGCACCATGGCAAGAATCAGGGAAAGCGGAAGCTGGATCAGAACAGACGCGCCTGCCAGAATAAAAGAATTCCCCAGTGCGCGGAAAAAATATTGATCCTTTAGAAAAAGATTGATGTAATTTTGTAAACCGATCCATGTTCTGCTGCCGATTCCGTTGTAATCAAACAGGCTGTAATACCCCGTTGCGAAAAGCGGTACAACTTCCAACAGCACAAAAAGGGCAAGTGCCGGCAGTACAAACACCGCGATAACGGCTTTATTGCCTAAAACTCTGTTCATGACCATTTCCTCCGTTTCTGCCCGATAAAACAAGCGGCCGGGCCACACCGACGGGAACACCGGATGGGTTTTTTACCCTTCCAGAGAAACCAACATCGCTTGAAAGGCCCGACCGAAATACTTAATTGCTTACTGTTTTCCTATGTTCTCCTTATGTGCCTTGATGAACGCGTCAACATCAGCATTCGGAAGAAGAAGGGACTGTGCCTGCTCCAGATGGATGCTGGCCGGATTGTCTTCCAGAATGGTATCCCAGGTAAGAACACCGTTTGTGGAAGCATTGTAAAGATCGAGCGTGCTCTTAAAGGTCTTAGTCAGCTTGCTCACTACTTCATAAGTATTCCAGGTGGAGTAACCGGAACCGAGTTCCATTGCCTGGGTGCCCATTGCGCGGGTAATATAAACTGCAAAATCAGCTGCTTCCTTCGGGTTCTTCGTACCCTTGTTTACGAAGAAGGAGCTGTTGCTGCCGCCGCTGTAATCCGTCGGGTCGGAAGAAGTGCTTGTTACCGGGAATTTCACTACGGTTACATGATCTTTAATGCCGCTGGGGTCGTTTTCAATGGTGCCGCAGAACCAGCTGCCGTTGTAACGCATGGCCGCTTTGCCGTTGAAGAATTTCGCGTCGGCTGCGGAAGAATCATCTTCCAGCGGGTTTTTGCCGAGAACGCCTTTTTTGCTGAGTTCTACCATTTTTTCCGCTGCGGTACGGAACCCGTTGTCATCGAACGGCTCCATGCCGAGCAGCACGTCGTTAACTTTTTTCGCGCCGACTTCATTCATTGCAAGCGCTTCGTAAAGGGAACCGGCAAGCCAGCCCTCTTTTGCACCCAGTGCAAGCGGTGTAACGCCGTCCAGCTTGGAAATTTTTTCAGATGCTTCAAGAAGTTCGTTATAGTTGGTCGGAATTTTTGCGCCGGCCTTCTCAAATACTTCATTGTTGCAGTACAGCAGCATCATGAACGAGTTCATCGGAAGTCCGTAAAGCTTTCCGTCGTATTCAAAGCACTGCGTGGTGCCCTTCTTAATTTCCGCTTTTACGGAATCGGAAACATATTCGTCAATCGGCAGAAGCTTGTCTGCTTTCAGCAGCTTCTGAATACGGCCGGGGGCCCAATAAACAAACACGTCCACATTTTTTGCGCTTCCCGCAAATTCAGTGGCAATTTTCGTTTTATAGGAGGAGTCCTCCAAACCGTGCAGTGAAATTTTTACATTGGGATGATCCTTCTCATACTGCTCGACCGCGCTGGCGAAAGCAGCTGTTTGGGGATCGTTTGCAGCAACCCATTCATGCCATACGTTTAAGGTGACGGGTTCCTGCTGGGATGCGGTTCCGGAAGCTGCGGATGAATCGCCGCCCTTGGAACATGCCGCAAAGGAGGCCATCATTGCCACTGCAAGAACAGCGCTGAGTCCTCTTTTCCAAAGATGCTTCATTTTCATTTCCTCTCCACTTCTTTCAAAAAAATTGGGTTAAGTTCTTTGCCTTGTTCATTGTATCTGTTTTGCAAGGGAGGGACAATTCAAAATTTTGACTCAAACCGTCTTAATTTTTACCGATGAACTGATTTACGGTCATTCCCATGTATTTTTTAAAGCACTGCCCAAAATAATGCGCATCCGGAATACCAACCTTTTCCGCAATTTCATACATTTTCAAGTCGGTCGTGTGAAGCAGTTTAATACTGTTTTCAATTCTTCGGCGCATAATGTATTCTGTCATCGTTTCGTTCTGCACCTGCTTAAAGGAGCGGCTAAGGTAGCTTTCGTTTACATACAGGGCGGCGGCGGCGGTTTTCAGCGATAACTTCGGCATACTTAAATTGTTTTCAAGATATTCGACACACCGGCAAATCAGCGTATTTGCCGTGCGGGAGGAAGCTCCTTCCGCGTACTCCAGGGCAGCGGTCAAAAACGGGTAAAAAGCGGCGCAGAACTCATCGAGCGAGCTCGCCCGGGAAACCTGCCCGTAAATATCTTCCTCCTGCACGTCGGAAACCTGGCACCCCAGCGCACGCAGCGCAAGCGAAGTGTGGTGCAGCAGTACCGTTCCGACGGTATGAAGCTGGTCCACGCTGGCGATTCCGGTTTCATTATAATGGGCGATATACCCGTCCACGAACGCCACCGCACGTTCTTTTAAACCGTTTTTTACCGCAAATTCATAATCGGGAAAATCGGCAAGATAATCGGTTTCCCGGGCAATTTCCAGCTGCTCGTACGTTTCGTAGGCAATTACGGTATTATTGCCGAGCAAAATAGAGCCGAGCAGCGCTTTGGACGCTTCGTCGAAGCACTGGCGCGCCCCGTCAAGTCCCTTGTGAACTTTACTGACTGTGACCGTGACCGGCACCTGCAGCCGGTCAAATAGGGTGGATTGTATTCTCCTCGGCGTATCCTCCTGCCACGGCACTTTTGCCAGAAGAACACAGGTGTTGTCCCGTTCCCGGAACAGGATGCGACCCGCCGATTCCGGCACGGCGCGCGCCACCTCGCCCAGAAAACCGTCCCCCTCCGCGTGTTCCGCACGTATTACACAGCAAATTAAATTGTCGTCGAAAATGTCGGGCAAGCCGCACTGCTGCAGCGCTTCTTTCCGTTCCTCCGCGCTGACGCGGCCGGAAACAATCCGCCTGCACAACTGGTTTGCCATTAAGGAAAGGCTTTCGTCCAGCCTTTGCTGAAGCGCGTGTTCCCGGCTCAGCTCTTCCTTCAGCCGCGCGGAGACCTTTTCCAGCTCCTCTACGCAAATCGGCTTCAGCAGAAAATCTTTTACCCCCAGCCGGATCGCCGTCTGAGCGTACTCAAAATCCTGATACCCCGTAATAATGACGATTTTTGCCTGGGGGTCTTCGCCGCGGATTTGTTCGCTCAGCTCCAGTCCGTCCATGTCCGGCATATTGATGTCTGTAAAGACAATATCCGGCTGCTTTTCACGGAAAAGGGCCAATGCTTCCTGAGCATTGGCCGCTTCCCCTATAATTTGGAACCCGTTTTTTCCCCAGTCAAAACTTTTCCGAATCAATACGCGTTCCAGCCGTTCATCATCCACAATCAAGATTCGTATCGGCATTTGAATCACTCCTCTTCCTATCGCCCGCAACTAATTTTTCGAACGTTTTAATATACGGATTATAATTTCCGTACCTTCCCCTTCTTTGCTGCGAATTTCAACAGGGTCTTTCAAATCGTAAAACAGTGAAATTCGCTGAATCAGACTGTATATTCCAAAGCCACCGCGTTTTTGGATTTTATGCGCGTAAATTTCATCGATTTTATTCTGGCTCATTCCGGAACCGTTATCCTTTACGGAGAAAACCAGAATCCCGCTTTCTTCGCCGCGGCAGGTTATTCGGATGGTTCCCCCGTCTTTTTTGCCGCGAATCCCGTGCTGCACGGCATTTTCCACACAGGGCTGAAGAATCAGTTTCAGCACCGGTTCCTCCCATAAATCCTGCTGAATGTCATATTCCATATGAATACGGTTGTCATAACGGATGTTCAGAATGGTGGTGTAGTTTTTAATGCAGTTAATCTCTTCCCGAAGCGGAATCAGGTCGTTCCCGTTGCTCAGGCTGGTGCGATAAAAATTACCCAGCGCCTGCGTAATCTGAAAGGTGGCGGCGCTGTTCTGTTCCAGAGCAAGCGCGCTGATGGCGTCCAGCGTATTGTAAAGAAAATGCGGATGAATCTGTGCCTGAATCAGCTCGACTTCGTTTTTAATAATAATCCGTTCTTCTTCGTGCACCTTGTCAATCAGTTCTTCAATCGAATGCTGCATGCTGTTGTAGGCCACCTTTATTTCCGTAATCTCGTCGCGGCGCCCTTCCTCCACCTGCATGGGGCGAATCGCGCCGCCCCGCTGCCCGCGGATATGCGTTTGTATGCCCTGCAAAGGCTTGACCAGCACCAGCGTAATATACACGCCGCACAGCAGCAGAAAAACCATATCGGCCACGACCAGAAAAATGGAGTTGCGGGCGACGGTTTCCCAGTTTGCGTCCACCTTGGGCACCTGCCCGACAATGCGCCACCCATCGACTTTTGACGGTATTCCGGCAATAATCCGGTTTTTTCCCTGCTCGTTTTTCACGGTATGAATTTCGTCGTCCGAAGAAAGCTCCAGTAATTTCGCGTCGGAAAATTCCGTGCTGTTAACCGGGCGAAATAGAACTTTTTTCCCGTCCGAAACATAAAACTGCGCGTCTGTGCCGCCTACCGCTTCATCAAAAATCCTGCGTACGGAGTTTTCATCAATATTGATAATCAGAATTCCCAACCCTCTGTAATCCAGCCGGTCTTTTACCACACGGATAATGGAAAGAATCCGATTTTTCGGGGAAGGACTTTTCACCACGTTCGCGTCCATTACAAACAGAAAGTCGCCGTCGCGCTTTACCGCTTCCTGATACCACGGCTGCTCGGTTGCAAGGATGCTTTCCTTCGGTTCCACGGTATTTCGTTTGCAGTCGTAAGTCATTCCAAAATTATCGCACAGGGTTACGGAACAAATGCTGTCGTCTGAAAGCATTAAATTAATCAAACTGTCTGTAATCAGGCTGCGCGCTTCCACGTCCGGGTGGTCCGGCCCCGACCGGCGCAGAAGGTTTTGCACGCTTTGATTGAGAAAAAGCATATTAGAGGCTTCCTCCACATGGTCAATCATCAGGGAAAGGTTTCCGTCCAGTGCGGTAAGCAGCTGGACGGTCGACTTTTCCTCTTGATTTTCCATTTGGGTTCGGTTTACAAAATAGGTTGCAAGAAAGGTCATGAAAGTAGAAAAGAGCGCAACCAGAGCAAAAACCAACATCATTTTGCGCCGGATCGTCATACCCCGGAACGGGGAAAAGCGTTTTGCCATTTTTACAGTCATTCCCTCCCGTATTGTATTATTCCGCTGTTATCTTTCCCGTTTTCTTTGCTTCGGCAATGCTTTTTTGGTAAAGACGGTAGCTGTCCTTGGGGATTCGTGCCAACGTCTTGAAGTCAATATAAATAATGCCGAACCGTTTGGAATAACCGTGGTTCCATTCCAGGTTGTCCATCAGCGACCATACATAATAGCCCGCCACGTTCAGCCCACGGTCATTTGCTTTGGAAACCGCGTCCAAATGCTCCGCCAAATATTTGCAGCGTTTTTCATCATGAACGGTTCCGTCCACCACTTCATCGTTCCATGCGGAGCCGTTTTCGGTAATGTAAACGGGAATATCGGTGTAATCTTTGCGAATTCGCTCAATCAGTTCCACCAGGCTGTCCGGGGTAATGTCCCACTCCATAGCGGTTTTCTCTTTTGCGGAATAGCCGTTTCCGGTCAGGTACGTCGCCGCGCCGCGGTAGCGGATTACGCTGCTTGAATAATAATTGACGCCGAGGAAATCAATGGGAGCTGACATTGCCTTTAAATCTCCGTCGTGAATAAAGTCAAAATCCGTTCCGCACCGCGCCGCAAACAGCGTTGTTAAATCGTCCGGGTAGCAGCCGCGGAACACCGGGTCAAGGAACCAGCGGTTTACGTAGCCGTCCGACAGTTTGACCGCAAGGCGGTCTGCAAAGTTGTCTTTCTCCGGGTACTGCACGCCAAGGTTCAGTGTAATTCCGATTTTCTGTTTACCGCCCATTTTCCGGTACAGCTGTACGGCTTTGCCGTGAGACAGAAGAATATGGTGCGCGGCACGCAGTCCCTTTTCCGTCGTGGCAATTCCGGGCGCGCCGTCACCGGTCTGGTAAGCAAGGAACGAAGCGCAAAACGGCTCGTTATGGGTAATCCATAACGCGACTTCGCTGTCAAGCTCTTCAAAACATTTTGCAGCAAATTCCAAATACCAATCAACGCAGTTACGGTTCATCCAGCCGCCTTCGTCCTGCGCCCACTGCGGAAGATCCCAATGGTACACCGTAACGGCCGCAGTAATACCGGCATCCTTCAGTTCTTTCAGAAGGTTGCGGTAAAACTGCATTCCTTCGTCGTTATATTTCCCCTTTTGCGGGAAAATACGGGGCCAGGAAATGGAAAACCGATAGCTGTCCAGCCCCAGCTCCTTCATCAGCTTCACGTCCTCCGGGTAACGGTGGTAATGGTCACAGGCCACATCGGCACTGTCCCCGTTGGTTACTCTGCCGGGAATCAGGTACTCGCCGTCCCAAATAGACGGGGTTCTTCCTCCCTCTTTTGTCGCGCCCTCCACCTGAAAAGCGGCGGTTGCCGCTCCGAAAATAAAGTCCTTGGAAAATCCCATACTATAATCCGCCTTTCTTTCATCCATGCCTGTTTGAATTTGGCTACATTATATCATTGCGAATTTCCGAGCGCAATTTGGTAGAGAAAGCAGCCAATATTTTTACCGAAGCGGTCAAAATTGTGACCTTTCTCCGCCCTGCATTGCAGTACTCCGCCCGGAAAACGCCTTTCCGGTACCCCTTTTACGGCCTTACCGCGGTTCCGTCGGGGAGCCTGCTGAACATCCAGCTGAAGTCCATTTCAACTGCAGGGTACTTGGCCGCCTCTTTCTCAACAAAATCGACTCCGATGCCGGGTTTGTCATTCAGGTAAAGGTATCCGTTGCGCAATTCGGGGCACCCGGGGAAAATTTCTTTTTCCGCTTCGCTGAAGCCCGCAAATTCCTGAATGCCAAAATTCGTACAGGAATAATCAAGGTGCATCTGCGCGGCCGCGCCGATGGGCGAAAGGTCATTTGGGCCGTGCCATGCAGTGCGTACCTGATACGCCTCACAGAAAGCCGCCAGCTTGCGCGCGGGTGTCAGGCCGCCAAGGTCGCTAACGTGCGCCCGTATAAAATCGATCCATTGGTTTTGCACGGGCAAACGCCACTCATTGGGATTGCAAAATAATTCGCCCATAGCCAGCGGAACCGCTGTTTGATTGCGAAGCTTTTCAAAGTAAGGAACCTGTTCCGGGGGAAGGCAGTCCTCCAAAAAGAACAATTTATAGGCTTCCAGCTCTTTGGCAAAGGCAAGCGTGTCAGCCAGCGAAAGGCGCTCATGAACATCGTGAAGAATTTCCAGTTCCCAGCCGACTGTATTGCGCAAATGCTCAAACAGCTGAACCGTACTTCTCATGTACGCCTTAGGGGAATAGTACGAACCGGAAGGCGCGTGTTCCGGGTGAACCATCACCTGCATTCCGCCGCTGAAATTGCCGCCGTAGGTACCCATCTGGCAGCGCACATGGCGGTATCCCTCTTCCAAAAAGCCGCGAACCTTTTCTTCCACCTCTTCCACACATTTTCCGTCTGCATGGCGGTATGCGGCAATGCCTTCCCGGCATTTTCCGCCGAACAACTCGTAAACCGGCATTCCGGCCAGTTTTCCCTTAATATCCCACAGCGCCTCGTCCACGCCCGACATCGCGTTGTTCAGCACCGGGCCGTTCCGCCAGTAAGAGCTGCCCATAAGGGACTGCCAAATATCCTCAATATTATGCACGGAGCGCCCCAGCAACATGGGGCGAAGATATTCCTCTACGGCGGTTACCACTGCTTTGCATCTCCATGTAAAGGTGGCACACCCAACGCCGTATAATTCGGGTTCCGACGTTTCCACCTTTACCACAACAAGGTTGATTCCCTGCGGGGCGGTCACGAATGTTTTAATGTCGCGGATCGTAATCGGCTTCATTTTAATTCCTCCTGAAACAAATGATTTTGGTTCTTTACGCAACTAAGTATACGCCCCGGTTCCCGGTGGTTTCTCTCCACTTTCGGGATAAAAATCACCATTTTTATCCTGTTTTGCGTGACCGCAATCATTTTAAGTTGGTAAGAAGGCTAAAATGATTTATTTTATAAACACCCGCCGGATTCGTATTCCAAAAACTTTTTCCGGTACTGGTACGGTGAAAGGCCCATTTTGGCCCTGAATTGCCGAAGAAAGGTGTTTACACTGTCGTACCCCACCTGTAAGGCAAGCTCCGTAATGCTGATTGAGGAGGTTTCCAGTATTCCGACCGCTTTGGTAATGCGCACCGAATCAATATAATTTTTCATATGAACGCCGAAACAGGTAATAAACGCCTTGCTGATGGTATTCGGCTGCAAATAAAATTTGGAGCTAAGCTCACGCAGGCTCAGGTTTCCCGCATAATTCAAGTCAATATAACTTTTAATTTCCAGCATGGCCTGATAAGTACGGTTTGCGGTTCGGTCCCGTTTTTCGTAACCCAGGCGGCGATTTAAAAAGATTGTCAGCTGCAGAAGCAGCGCATACACAAGGTCGGAACTGCTGCTCTGAACCTGCGTCGTTTCTTCCCCGATTTGCAGAAAAAGGGAGCGAATCTGTTCATATTCCTCCCCCGTCAAATGTTTCAGCTTGCTGAAATCGGCCGGAGCAGGCGTGCGGTAGACATTGGCGTATTCGTTTAAAATGGGGAGGGCTTCCAAAAAAGCGGGAAGAACCGTCAGTCCGTACCGGACAAACGGGAAATCCGTAATCACCCGATAATGCGGATCCATTGCACCGATTATCAGCAGATCGTGTTCCCGAATGGAATAAACTTCGTTGTTTATGGTGTAATCGGCCCCTCCCTGCACAACCAAAAGCAGTTCGCAGGAACCGTGCACATGGTTCATAAAATTTTCCCGGTTTTCCCCGGTATAGCTTAAATAAATGTTTCTTTCATTGATTGCCGCCCAATGCTCCGCTTCGTCGTACCCGTTTACCTCAATCTCTTTCAACGTACCACACCTCCGTTTCGAATCCGATGAAAAATCCGTTCCCTATTGTTACCAACGTTATTTTATTATTACAGTATCACAGATTTTACGCTTTTTAACAATCCGGAAAGCAGATTAAAGCCGAACAGTCCGTCTGTCGGCAGCTTGAAACCCATTCTGCTGTTTTTCTATAGAAAAAAAGGGCAGGATTCATCCTGCCCCTGACTTTTGTGCACTTATGGTAAACGTATCAGTATAAAAAAACAGGACAAGCGTTATGCTTGTCCTGTTTTTGGCGCGCCCGAAGGGATTCGAACCCCTGACCTTCTGATTCGTAGTCAGACACTCTATCCAGCTGAGCTACGAGCGCATATTTTGCCGTCTTATGTGACAGCTTTACTATTATATTAGATATCCGGACAAAAGTCAAGTTTTTTTCTTGGAATCAGGTGAAAATTAATTTCGGCTGAAAAACGCAGGAAAACCGGGGAGGGCAGCCGTTTTGGCGCCCTCTCCGCGCACAGTTTCGCTTACTTTACCATAGACAGCAAAACTTTTACAAATTCCTCCTGGGGAAGTCTTTTGGAAACAATGCGGTACCCCACGCCGTTATAAAGGAATTCGGCGTAATACAGGTCGTACGTTTCCGCTTTTCCGCTGTCCGCATCGGGAACATCCTGCATTTTTTCGTGCCCGACTGAAATTTCGTGCCCGTTAATATCGGATTTTTTCTGTTCCTTTGCCCGGTACAGCACGCAGTCACGCGGCAGCTTGCCTTTGGAAGCTTTCACCTCCAAGGAAGCAGCGGCCATGTCGCCCGGGTCGGCGTAATAGTAATACCCAATGTTATCGTACGCGACCGTCCCGTCATTATTCATAATAATGAACTGGGGCGCTGTGCCCGCTTCCTGTTCTGAATTGGCAAAAACCTCCGGCAGGTAACTTGGCCGCACATCTTTTCCCAGATAGTTTTCCACCTGTTCCTGCGTCCACTGTTCTTCATGTGTTTTTTCCGGGTCAAAGTACATTTTGGCACTGACCTGCGGCACGTCGGAATCAATAAAATTCAGCACGCCGTTTGTCAGCTGTACCACCGGCTTGTACTCACCGTTTTTCAGTTCGGTTTTCATTTCCGGCTCCGCGGCGCTCAGCGGATTGGATTTTCTCATCAAACCGTTCGTCGGCGCAGTACTGTTCACCGGTGCCGTGCTGACCGGCTGCGGCTGCCCCTGATTCAGCAGTACCGCGGCTGCGGCAACAATTACAAGGCAAGCCGCCGCGGCCCCAAGTTTCATCCATTTTACTTGCTTCGTTTTGTATGGAATCAGGCTGGAATACATTTTATTTTTGGTATCGGCCAGAAGTTTTTCCTCCGGCCGTATCCGGGAAAACATTGTTTGATACGTTTGCCTAAACATAGTCAAAATCCCCTTTCAGCTTTGTTTTCAGCAAATTCCTCGCTCTGGTCAGTTGGGTTCTGACGGCGGACTCTTTCAGCCCGAGAATGCGGCTGATTTGCGCCACCGGCATGTCTTCGTAATAAAACAGATGGATGACCGTGCGGTATTTTTTCGGCAGCTGCATCAGCGAATGGTAAACTTCGCTTTCCTCCGGCATTTCCAACGCCAGATTCTCGTCAAGCTCCACCGTATGGCGGAACCACGCGGAACTCCATATTTTTTTGCAGCAGTTAACGGTAACGCGAATCAGCCACGCTTTTTCGTGTTCCTCAGATTCAAACGGTTTCGTTTCCTTCATATAACGCAGGAAAACCTCCTGAAATACGTCGTCCGCATCAATCTTATTCTGTGTCTGCGAATAGGCAAGCCGGTAAATCATATCGGCATACTGGTGAAAAACCCGCTCAATGTCATCGTCCGTACGCAACGATTTTTGAAGCACTGTGAACCCTCCCTTCATTGAGAATACCCCGCAGCCCGGCAAAAAGCTACAAAGGAAATAGAAATATTTTCCTGAATAAAAATCACCCCCTCAAACAACTTGTCTGAGGGGGCACTCTGTTTCCTCATGAAATGGAACCGTTATTGTCCTTATTTACAATATTCAGTACCTTCCGGTAACTGGGGTGAATCACCCAGTCCTGGTTATAGTCCAGATTCAGGTCGCTTTCCAAAAGGTCCGGCCGGTCTTCAAAGCGCAGGTAACCGAATTTCACGTCGTTCAGCGAAATAAACCCGATGCGGTACAGGAAATTGGCAACCTCCAGCGAAGACATAGGCGTTTCCTTGTTGTCAATGCACAGTTCCGGCATTTTTTGAATAATATTCCGGTCAATGCAATCGAGCAGCTCCTTTAATTTGTAGCTGCTGCATCCGGCGGAAAAGGCATGAATTACGCCGACCAGCTGGCTGCACTGGTGTTTATGCTCTTTATAAAGGTCGTTCAGCCGTAAATTGCCGTATTCGTACAGCGCGTCGTTAATATCGCGGATTTCAATGGTATCCCGGGAATTGTCGCTGGCACATTTCGCGGCAAGTTTACATAATACGGTCGCCCAGCGCGGCCTTCCGGCGCTTAAAATATGTATCGGCCCCGACGGGTCCAGAAATTTGGTCCCCCATTTCAGTTTGCCGCCTTTAAACACCAAGCTGCTAATGTCCTGCTGCTTCATTCCCGGCAGGTAAGGCGGAAACCGCCCCGGGTATTTCCGGTCAAAATAGCTGAAAATTTTTTTGGTCAGAATAAGCCCGGTTTCCTGCCGGGTCCATTTCAAATCATACATGTACTGCTCGCATTTGTCCAAATCGTCGTCTTTCAGCAGATTCCATACATCGGAACGAGCCGAAGCGCGAATATAAAGTCCGTTTACATTGTTAACCAAATTGCGGCAGGCGGTAAAAAAAGAACTTACGTTCAGGATTTTCAGTTCGCTGTTCACAAAATTTGCGTCAATGTCGTCAATAAAAATCCAAACATTCCGGTCGGTATTGTTTTCAAACCGTTTTAAAAGCTCCTGCGAATTCGCCTGCGATTTCGCCGTCTGCTGAATTTCCAGATTGTTCATTTTCATGTGCAGCCGCTGTGTCAGCGCGCCGATAATGTTTCGCGGGCAAACCCCCGCCAGTTCAGAGCTTTCCACTAGCGTCATGGTGTCGTCGGTAAACGCGGCGCCGATTTTTGAGCCGATTTCCATATTGATTCGGGAACAGATGCGCTGCTGCCAGCCATTAATACACTCGTAGGAATTGTGCTCACTTCCAATGGATTTGAGCGCAATAAGGTCGGAGGCCTTTACAAAGATAAAAAAATCCTCCTTGTCCGTCTCCTGATGAATCTGCATGGTGTATTTCAGCAGCGCGGACTTTCCCACGCCTTTTCTGGACCGCACAAAAGCCAAATGTTTTTTGTCCGAATAAAATTTTGCGTCGAAATCTTTCTTTTCCACAAAATAGGTTTTTAAAACCTCAACATCTTCATCCTCGCCGGCTTCGTTTCCAAATAGGTTCTCTGCATCACGTAAATCATCAATCATATTCGCACACTCCTATGTTTAGGGCTGCCTCCGGATTTATTTTACGGCTGTAATTCAGGGTTTCCTATTTTCGAATTAGTTTTATTATACTATTATATTTCTTTGCAATCAACAAAAAAGAGCAGATATATGGGAAAGCCCCCGTATATTTGCTCGTCAAATTCCATCAATTCTTGCAGAACCGCCCCAAAATCAAATTCGGATTTCAGCGGTACGCCACAACAACCCGGTTTCTTCCTTTCTTTTTTGCCTCATACAGCGCATGGTCGGCGCAAAGCAGCAGTTTTGTGCGGTCCGTTTCCTCCATGTTATTATGAACATAAAGCCCCACGCTAATGGTTACCACCGGGAAACTGCTGTTCTGGTTTGCGGGAAAAGGAATATTTTGCTCCCGCGCAATACGAACCAGCTCGTTTGCGGCGCTGACCGCCTCGTCCTCCCGCTTGTCCGGGAAAAGCACCAAAAATTCTTCGCCGCCGTACCGGCCGATTTTGCCCCCCTGCGCATTCACATATTTTTCTATGGCACAGGTCAGCTTTACCAGGCAGTTGTCGCCGGTAATATGGCCGTATGTATCGTTGTACAGCTTAAAATTATCAATATCGATCATCATACAGATTATGCTGCTGTGGCCGCCCGATGTAATTTCATTTAAGTACTCGATAATACTTTTACGGTTCGGAATTTTTGTCAGGTAATCGTTGTTTGCGTAAAATTCCAGCTTGCGGTTCTGGTCTTCCACCAGCTTGCGGTTCATGTACCAGCGGAATTTGGTACGGTTGTTCAAAATTAAAATTACACAGGCGGCAACCACCATGAAAAACGGGTTTACCAGTTCCGCAAACGTAACGGTAATGCCCAGATGCGCGGTCAGAACCAAAACAAAGTATACCGCGTAGCTTACCCCGTTCACAATACAGTGGCGCACCGGTTCCAGTTTAAAAACCACCGTATTAATAATCATGAGCTGAATAAACAGATAGGAGGAAAAGCCGTTGATTACGTCAAACGCGGAAAAGATGGCGCTCCAAATTCCTATTACAGCCACCATGGCCAGTTCCAGCACCATTAACCCCTTCACCGTATGTTTTTTTACAAGAAATGCAGTTAAAAAACACACGCTTGCCGCAATCATAGAGGTGTACATATAAATATATTGGGGGAAAAACGTACCCTTTTTAATAAAAGCGTTCGCAACGTAAAAAAACACCATCAGGCTTTCCATCGCCAGAATCATAATTAAAATAACAATTGCGGGTACCCGGTTGCGTTCGGCGCAATCGGCGATAAACCCGCTGCGCGTTTCGGCGGAAGCCCCGTCGATTTGGTACCATGCAACCGGCAGTTTTTCCTTTATCTTTTTCCGTATGGATATGCCAAAGAATCCTTTTCCGTTTGTTCCGCTTGTTCCGCGCATAACGTCAGCTCCTCATTGGGATATGGTTTTCTAAGCAGGCCGCAGCGCTGCCGGAAATAATTCGGCATATCTCTCTTCGACTTTTTTACTGAAAAATTTCCCTGTTGTATTATTATACGTCCCTGCTCCCCATTCTTCAATAGCAAACAAACGCGGGTTACCCCGCGTTTGTTATTGCGTAATATTCGTTTTTTCCGCCGGCTCCTCCAGCAGCAGCGCGGCACAGCTTTTCGGCTGTAGCACCAAAGCTTCGCCCGGCAGAGGGCCGATTAAGGCTGTGGCGTTACGCCACTCCTCCGAAACTGAAATGCTTCGCCGCTCTTCGCTTGCGTTAAACGCACAAAGCAGGCTCTGCCCGCCGCCGCGCCGAATGTATGCCATACAGCCGTCCGCGGCATGTACCGGAATAAATTCGCCCTCTTTCAGCGCGGGGCATTGTGCGCGCAGGCGGCCGAGCGTTTGGTACCACGCAATCAATTCAGTCTCTTCTTCGCCCCAGGGGTAGCAGGCGCGGTTAAACGGGTCACGGTAGCCTTCCATTCCGGCCTCGTCCCCGTAATAAATGCACGGAACCCCCGGAAGAGTAAACTGCATCAGTGAAGCAAGGCGCATCCTGTTTAACCCGTACGCTCGGCTTTCTTTGGTCAGGCAGGCGGCCCCCTGCCACTCTCTGCCTCGGCAGCGAGCGGGTTCGCCCGCCAGTACCGTCATGGCGCGTTCCGTGTCATGGGTGCCAATGTGGTTCATCAGCAGCCGCGTTACCTGCGGCGGGTAATTTTCAAGAATATTCAAAATGGTTTCCATCATGTCCGCCGGGTTTGCCCCTGTCAAAAATCCCAGTACCGCGCTGCGGAACGGATAATTCATTACGCTGTCCAGCTGGTGACCCAGAAGGTACCTGCGCCGGAACCCGTAAGCCATTTTATTGGAAGCATCCTCCCACACTTCGCCCAGAATCAGCGCGTCGCTGTTCTGCGCTTTCGCCGCGGCACGCAGGTTTTCCAGAAAGAAATCGGGCAGTTCGTCGGCAACGTCAAGCCGCCAGCCCGCCGCACCCGATTCAATCCACCTCTGAATAATACCGCCTGTGCCGTTAATGTACTGGCTGTACTGCGGGTTGCGCTCGTTCACATTGGGCAGAGTTGTGAAGTTCCACCAGCATTCGTAATCGTTCGGCCATCTGCGAAAGCTGTACCACGGGTAATAAGGGGATGACTGCGAATTGTACGCGCCGTCGTTCGGGTAGCGGCGCTCGCGGTTAAAATAAACGCTGTCGCTCCCCGTGTGATTGAACACGCCGTCCAATAAAATGTGAATTCCAAGTTCTTTTGCCGCTTTGCATAAGTGCGTAAAATCTTCTTCCGTACCGAGCATCGGGTCGATTTTGGAATAATCCGCTGTGTTGTACCGATGGTTGGAATGGGCTTCAAAAATCGGATTGAAATAGATGCACGTCACACCCAGCGATTTCAGGTAATCGAGCTTTTCCTCCACCCCTTTTAAATCGCCGCCGTAATAATCCGTATTCGTAATTTTACCCTGTGCGTCCGGCTTCCAGTCCGGCTGTTCGTCCCAGGATTCATGCAGTTTCCGGTCGGTCGGAACGCCTTCCTTTTTCTGCCCGGAACGGAAAAAGCGGTCGGGAAAAATCTGATACATTACGCCGCCCGCAAGCCAGTCGGGCGTTTGAAAGCCGCGGTCATACACCGTTAGCTGCCAAAAACGGCCTGCTTCCAGCTTACCTTCCCCGCCGAAACCGCAGGTCAGGGTTTTTACGCCAAGGGATGTGTCGAGCCTGAAATAATAAAAATACAGTCCCGGTTTGGCGGGTGTAAAATGACATTCCCACCATTCGTCATTTTCCCCGTTCATTCCGCACCAGAACATGCCGTTGACCTGTTCCTGCGCGGCGGCATCCGGCGCTATAATAAGCCTTGCCGCAGAACAGTGAAGCGAACGCGGCAGGGTGATTTTAAAATGTACGCGCGTGCCGTCCGCCACCGCGCCCGTGGGGCTGCGGTAAATCGGATTGCGGGAATTGAACATGAAACAGACCTCCAGAATGTTGCTTTTGTCCTCATGCCGAACAGGCACCGGCTTTCGATCTTGTACGAAAGTCGGCAAAGAACGCGAAAGGGGGATTTTGAACCCCGGCGAGGGGGCTCCGCTTAATTACTTATATTCTTTTGGCAACGGCTTTGCGTCCCAAATATTCTCCGCGTATTCGCGAATGGCGCGGTCGGCCGCAAAACGCCCCGCGTTGGCGGTATTAATCAGCCCCATGCGGTGCCACGCGGCAGAATCCGCGTAAAGCGCCTCGGACTTTTTGCGCGCTTTTGAAAAAGAGTCGAAGTCCGCCAGTACCATGTACGGGTCGGATTTTAACAGCGAATCGCCAATATCCTGAAAACTGACGCCGCCAAAGCCCGCGTTCAGTTCCTCAATCGCACCTTTTATTACCGGATTATTGCGGAAGAACACCCTCGGATCATAATTGGGCTTCAGCGCATTTACCTCCGGCGTGGTCATGCCGAACAGGATGATATTTTCATCGCCCACCGCGTCGTGAATTTCCACGTTTGCGCCGTCCAGCGTTCCCAGCGTTACCGCCGCGTTAATCATAAATTTCATGTTGCTGGTACCCGAAGCCTCGGTGCCCGCCAGCGAAATCTGCTCGCTGATGTCCGCCGCCGGGGTCAACAGTTCGGCCAACGTTACGCGGTAATCCTCCAGATAGACAACCTGCATTTTTTTGTTCACGCGCGGGTCACGGTTAATGGTATTCCCCAAGTTTACAATAAAACGGATCATTTGCTTCGCAAAATAATAACCCGGTGCCGCTTTCGCGCCGAAAATATAGGTGCGCGGGGTAAATTCCGCGTTCGGGTTATCGCGCAGCCAGCGGTAGGTGGCCAAAATCTGCAGCCCGTTCAAGTGCTGGCGTTTGTATTCGTGCATGCGTTTGACCTGCACGTCGAAAATGGAATCGGGGTTAATTTCAATATCGTTTACTTCCTTAATATATTCCGCAAGGCGCAGCTTGTTGCCCCGCTTAATTTGCGCCATTTTCTCCAGCACCGCCGCGTCGTCTTTGTACTTCAGCAGCTTTTGCAGCTCATCGGCACGGTGAACATAGCCGTCGCCGATCAGTTCGGTAATCAGGGCGGAAAGTGCAGGGTTCGCCTGGTTCAGCCAGCGGCGGTAAGCAATTCCGTTGGTTACATTCGTGAATTTTTCCGGCATTTCCGTGTAAAAATCGTGGAACACCCGCTCCTTCAAAATTTCACTGTGCAGCTGCGAAACACCGTTCACGCTGTGACTGCTTGCCACCGCAAGGTTCGCCATTTTCACATAACCGTCGTTCAGCGGTGCCATGCGGCCCACCTTGTAGCCGTCCACCCCTTTGGCGTGCATATCGGCGCAGAACCGGCGGTTAATTTCTTCTACAATCTGATAAATACGCGGCAGCATCATTTTAAACAGATCAACGCCCCAGCATTCCAATGCTTCGGCCATTACCGTATGGTTTGTATAGGCAATGGTGCGCGTGGTAATATCCCACGCGTTTTCCCAGGTGTAGCCGCACTCGTCCAGCATCACGCGCATCATTTCCGGAATAGCAAGCACAGGGTGCGTGTCGTTCAAGTGAATTGCAACCAGCTCCGGCAGATTGTCGAGCGTACGGTTGCGGAACAAATGGCGGCGGATAATATCCTGCACCGTTGCGGAAACCAGAAAATACTGCTGGGAAAGGCGCAGGCTTTTGCCTTCAATGTGATTGTCGTCGGGGTAAAGCACCTTTGTTATAGCTTCCGCCATGGCGTTCTGCTCCATGGCGCGCATATAATTTCCGCTGTTAAACAGCTTCATGTCAAATTCGGCAGAGGACGACGCCCAAATACGCAGGCGGCTTATGCCCTTGCCGTCCATTCCGGCAACGTAAAGGTCGTACGGCACGGCGATGACCTTGGTGTAATCTTTATGATTTACAATATGGTACTGATTGTTCCAGGCTTCTTCAATATGGCCGTTGAAGTGCACTTCCACACTTTTTTCCGGCACGGCCTGCATCCAGATTTTCCCACCGGGCAGCCAAAAATCAGGCAGCTCGGTCTGCCAGCCGTCCACCAGCTTCTGCCGGAAAATACCGTACTCATAACGAAGCGAATACCCGGTCGCGGGGTAACCCTGCGAAGCAAGGCCATCCAGAAAACAGGCGGCAAGCCTGCCCAGGCCGCCGTTTCCCAAACCGGCGTCGGGTTCCTGCTCATACAGCGCGTCTAGCTTTAACCCCATATCCTCCAGCGCCTGCCGGAAGTCCCCCTCGATTCCAAGGTTAAACAGGTTGTTTTTCAGCGAACGCCCCAGCAAAAATTCCATGCAAAGGTAGTACACCTGTTTGGTATGGGTCTGTTCGGCCTGTGTCATATATTCGCTGCGGCCCTGTGCCATCAGGTCGCGCACGGTCAGCGCAACCGCTTTGTAGCACTGTTCATCGCTGGCGTTTTCCAGGCTGACGCCGAACACGCATTCCAGCTTGGTAAGGATAGTCTCTTTTATCTTGTCAACCGGCTGTTTATAGTTCATACGTTCCTCCATATGAAAATCATGTGTCAAAATTTCTGGCGATTTCTGTTTGAATCGGGCTGCAGGGGGTTCGGATTCTGTCCGTTCCTGCCGCACTGTGCAAACGGATGCTTGCAGCCCGGGTGGCTTTCGTAATTGCCAAATTTGTGTTATGTGTTCATTATATACCAATATTTTATATTTTTCAATAACAGTATATGCAGCAATGGTTCCAAGAGAAATGTCCAATTTTTAACGATTCAGTCACAGTTTTTTCACATAGTAAGACTTTGATTTTTATTTTTTGTTACTATGTTTTTTCTTTGATTATTTGTGCATATTGCATAAAATTACATTTCGACAAAATTTGTGTCGCCTCCTGCTTTGGCACTTCCGGGCAGCTTTCTGCCGCAATGTGCGGAAAAGAATTTAAAAAGCCGGAGCAAGAACGGAAAATTTGCGCGTCCTCTTTCCTGAAATCTCTTTCATATTATGATATAATATATTATAATTAAAAAAAGTTAAAAATCCGCTACTGTGTGAAAGGGTATGACTTCATGAGTAAGAACAGAATAAAACTGAACATCTGCGGTTCCGAATGTGTCATCAGCTCAGATGACAGTGAAAGCTACGTCCGTTCGATCGGCGATGAAGTCGAACAGGCTATTGAAGAAATTATCAGCAAGAACGAGCGTGTTTCCATCACCATGGCGGCTATGATCACGGCGCTGCGCTACTGTGACGAAGCCCACAAGGCCTCCGGCGGGGCGGACAACCTCCGTTCCCAAATCAAGGACTACCTTGAGGACTCTTCCCACGCAAGAACAGAAGCCGAAGAAGCCAAACGCGAAATTGAACGCTTAAAGCGTGAAATACAAACGCTGCGTTCCCGCCTGGAAGAAAACGACGGGGAAGAAACAGCCGGGGCAAGCGAAGAACCGCGCCCCGCAAGACCGTTACCGTCGGCTCCGCCCGTACAAAGGCCGGTCACCGGCAGTTATTCGCGCGTTCAGCCCGACCGCGCAGCCGAACAGGAAGGATTCATGAGTTTTTTTGAAAAAAAGAATGACGACTAAAAATATGGAGGTTCTGGCTCCGGCCGGTTCCATGGAAAGCCTGACGGCCGCGGTACGCGCGGGCGCCGACGCGGTTTACCTTGGCGGCAGTCTGTTTAGTGCCAGAGCAAATGCGAAAAATTTTAACGAGGACGAGCTGAAAAGCGCCGTTCAATATTGCCATGCCCGCGGGGTCAAAGTGTATCTTGCGGTAAACACGCTGCTTTTGGAGCATGAACTTGCAAAGGCGCTTGATTTTATCCGTTTTGCGTGCACTCTGCCCGTGGACGCTGTTTTGGTGCAGGATGCGGGGCTGATTCTGCTTTTGCAGCAATGTGCGCCCGGCCTGCGGCTGCACGCTTCTACCCAAATGAGCATTCACACGCCGCTCGGCGCGGCTGCCCTGCAAAAGGCGGGCATAAAACGTGTGGTGCTTTCCCGCGAGCTTTCCCTCAAAGAAATGGCGGAAATTCACGCGGCCACCCCGGTGGAGCTGGAGGCCTTTGTGCACGGCGCGCTGTGCATGTCGGTCAGCGGTCAATGCTATTTCAGTTCGGTACTGGGCTCCCGCAGCGGCAACCGCGGTCTTTGCGCCCAGCCGTGCCGCCTGCCGTTTTCCGTTGCGGGCGGAACCGGGCACGATTTAAGTTTAAAGGATTTATCTATGATCACCCGCATCGGCGAACTGGCTCAGGCGGGAATTTACAGTGCAACAATCGAGGGACGTATGAAGCGCCCCGAATACGTTGCCGCGGCGGCACGCGCCTGCCGCCTTGCGGCAGACAGACAGGCCGTACCCGACGACCTGCTGCAGAATTTGAGCGCGGTATTTTCGCGTTCCGGCTTTACCACCGGGTACCTTGACGGCAAGTTGGGCCGCGACATGTTCGGCATTCGTTCCAAAGAAGATGTAACCGGCGCAACAAGCGCTGTTTTTTCCGATTTGCACGGACTTTATAATCAGGAATACCAACGGATTCCGATTCATTTTATTCTTCGAATTCAAAAAGGGGAACCGGTCAGCCTGCGCGCCGAAGACGGCGATGGGAATACCGTTTCCTCCGCAGGCGACTTCCCCGAAGCCGCGCTGAGCCGGCCTATCGACGAGGCACGCTGTACGGAACAACTGAAAAAGACAGGCGGTACGCCGTTTTACGTGGAAGAGATCACCTGTGAAATTGGGGAAGGGCTTTCCGTGCCTGTTTCCCTTTTGAACAAGCTGCGCCGCGCCGTACTGGAAAAGCTGGAAGAACAGCGCGGCAGCCATACGCCCGTTTCCTTTACGCCCTGCGCGCTGCCGCAGTCGAATAACCACATGGCGAAAAAAATGAAATTGCGCGCCCGGTTTACCGGCACTGACTTGCCGGAAAACGCTAAAAAATGTGAACTTATTTACCTTCCGTACCATACGGAAATACAAAAATTGCAGCAGCTCAAAAAGGACGGCTTTCCGGTTGCGCTTGAAATTCCGCGCGGCATGTTTGGGCTGGAAAACGCGGTGCGCAGGCGCCTGCTTGCCGCAAAAGAAGCGGGGATTGCCGACGTGTGGGCCGGCAACCTCGGCGCGGCGGCACTGGGCAAAGAACTGGGGATGACCGTGCACGGCGGATTTTCGCTCAATATTACAAATTCGGCGTCAATTGACTGGTACCGTGAATTCGGCCTTGCCGACACCGAGCTTTCGTTTGAACTTACCCTGCAGCAGGCCGCCGCAGTCGGCGGAGAACTGCCCCGCGGACTTTTGCTTTACGGACGACTGCCGCTTATGCTGACGCGCAACTGCCCCGCAGCAAACGCAGGCGGCTGCAAAGGCTGCGACCATAACCGCATGCTGACCGACCGCAAAGGGATTCATTTTCCGGTACAGTGCTACGGCGCGTGCAGCGAAGTGCTGAATTCCGTTCCGCTTAGCATGTCTGACCGGTTAAGCGAAGTGCGGAACCAGGATTTCGGTCTGCTCCGTTTTTCCACCGAAACGGTACAGGAAGCGGAAAATATTATCGACCGCTATCTTTCCGCGGCACCGGGCGAAGGAGAATTTACCCGCGGCCTGTATTACCGCGGAATAGAATAGATGCACATTTTTTCAATATAATTGGATTTTTATATATGCGTAGAGGTCGCCGCCCACAGCGCCCCGGAAGATACAGATTTTGTTGGTTTGCCCTCATGCCGGGCGGGCACCTACTTTCGGTCTTGTCCGAAAGTAGGCAAAGTACGCGCAAGGGGGATTTTAAATCCCGGCGAGAGGGTTTCATAAAATCCCCCTTGCACCCCCAATGTATCCCCAATGGCCATCGCAATATCAGTTATCGATTTGATTTTCATTGACGTTTTCTAGTGAAGCCAACTGACATATGAACTAAACAAAAAGGATTGAACTTCTTGAACAATACATTAAAAATTAAAAAACTGCACCCGGACTCCGTTTTACCGACCCGCGGAAGCGACGGCGCGGCGGGGCTGGATTTATATGCCTATTTGGATAAACCCGTCACTTTGGAGCCGCGGGGGCTTTATAAAATTCCCACCGGCGTCGCGATTGCCCTGCCGGACAGAAACACCGTGGGACTGGTTTTCGCGCGCAGCGGGCTCGGCATGAAACACGGCATTTCGCTTTCCAACGCGGTGGGCGTCATCGACAGCGACTACCGCGGCGAACTGATCGTCGGCCTGAGCAACCTGAGCGGCGAACCCTACACGCTTTCCCCCGGCGAACGCTTTGCCCAGCTGGTGGTCATGCCGGTGTTTGTTCCCGAACTGGAAGAAGCTGACGACCTTGGCGAAACGGCGCGCGGTGCCGGCGGCTTCGGTTCAACAGGAAAATAAATCCGATTTTTGAAATTTTTTCTCTGTAAATTTTTCGGCTGCACCCGGAAACCGTACCAAATGCAACCCCCGACTCATCCCGGTGCGCACCGATTTTTTTTAAAAATACGCGGCAACTATTTTGTATTTTTATTGGTATTTTTTTAGAATTGGGAGTTCCCCGCATGAAAAATAACATGATTAAAACACTTTTATTGATTATTCTGCTGCTTTTAGCGGTGGTTTTGGGTAAAATAATCGGAGCCGCAAGTATTGGGCTGAAGTATCTTTCGTGGCTGGGCGCAAGCGCAAGCTTCGGTTTTTCGCCGCTTGCCGTCAACCTCAGCGTCGTGAACTTCACGCTCGGTCTTATGGTCAATATTAATGTTGCACAGGCAATTTTATTGTTGGTTGCAATTTTATCTTACACCAAAATCAAAAGTTAATTCGATAAGTTAAACCTGCTGATCAAATTCGCATTATTTTCAGAAATTCAGCAACGAAACAATTAACTTTAAAAAGGATAGGAGTTTTGAAAATGTTGATACTCGCATCTTCGTCGCCGCGCCGCAACGAGCTTTTAAAAATGGCCGGCTACGAATTTACTGTCGCACCATCCGATGTAAACGAAGATTACCTGCGCGGTACGCCGCCGATGCAGGTTGTGGAGCAGATTGCCACCCGGAAAGCAAAAGCGGCCGCAAAGGACCACCCGCTCGACGCGATTCTTGCGGCGGACACGCTGGTCGTATATAAAGGAAGAATTCTCGGCAAGCCGAAGGATGCGGAAGACGCCAAGGCGATGCTGCGGCTGCTGGCAGGCAACGTGCATCAGGTTTACACCGGCTACTGCATTATTTGCGGTTCCAAGCTGCTTTGCGGGCACGAATGCACCTCGGTGGAATTTTACACCCTGCGCGACGAAGAAATCGACGCTTACGTGGAAACGGGCGAACCATTGGACAAAGCCGGGGCATACGGAATTCAGGGCCGCGGCGCGCTGCTGGTCAAACGGATTGACGGCGATTTTTACAATGTAATGGGGCTGCCCATTGGCAAAATCAACCGCATTTTAAAAGGATGTTAGCCTTACGGCGACTTTGCGCTGCATTGCAATACACCCCTGCACAGAAAACGCGGATAATTCGGCAGGATTTCATAATTTAACTGTTGAGAAATCTTTCTTTTGAGGTTATAATAGATTCTATATGGAAAGTTATTATTCTGTGCGATTTTGAAAGGGGAAAATCACTCATGTTTTCAAAGGATATAGGTATAGATTTAGGCACCGCCAATACGCTGGTATTTATGAAGGGAAAAGGCATCGTAATGCGCGAGCCTTCCGTTGTTGCTGTAGATGTTCGAACCGACACCGTGCTGGCTGTCGGCACACAGGCTAAGGAAATGATTGGCCGTACCCCCGGTTCCATCGTTGCGGTTCGTCCGCTGAAAGACGGCGTAATCGCCGACTTTGACATTACCGCCACCATGCTGAAGCATTTTATCCGCAAAGCGGTGAAATCAAATGCATTTTCCCGTCCGCACATTATCGTCTGCATCCCGTCCGGCGTTACAGAAGTGGAACGCCGCGCGGTAGAAGACGCCGCCCGTCAGGCCGGCGCCAATAACGTAGAACTGATTGAAGAGCCCATGGCAGCCGCAATCGGAGCCGGGCTGCCCGTAAGTGAGCCGACCGGCAGCATGGTTGTCGACATCGGCGGCGGTACCGCGGAAGTCGCAGTCATTTCCCTGGGTGACATCGTTACCTCCGTTTCCGTTCGCGTGGCAGGGGACAAGTTCGACGAAGCCATTATTTCTTATGTAAAGAAAAAGTACAACCTCCTCATCGGTGAACGTACCGCGGAAGATATTAAAATTCGCATCGGCTCCGCTTACCCGACGGAAGACAACGAGAACGCCACCGTCGAAATCAAAGGGCGCAACCTGGTTGACGGCCTGCCGAAGAACGTAGTCATTACCGCACAGGAAGTCCGCGAAGCACTGAGCGACCCGCTCTCGCTGATTGTTGACGCAATTAAATCGACTTTGGAGAAAACCCCTCCGGAGCTTTCCGCAGATATTATCGACCATGGCATTATGCTGACCGGCGGCGGCGCGTTGCTGCGCGGCCTGGACAGGCTGGTAGAAAAGGAAACCGGAATGCCCGTACATGTTGCGGACAGCCCGCTTGACTGCGTGGTTGACGGCACCGGAAAGCAGCTTGAGGTTACAATGCCATCTTCGTACTATAAAAACAACAGAAAATAAGCATTGTCCTTAAAAATGAAGCGGAGGGTGCCTACTCTCCGCCTATTTTTTCTGAATTGACACATAATGTAATATAAGGTAAACTATGATAAATTTCCAAGTTAGGGGGTGCTGCGTTGAAAGACTTTTTCCATTCCAACAGCTTTAAGCTGCTGATTGCGGTCATATTCATCCTTTTCGGATTAATGCTTTTCACCGCAAGCAACGGCAGTTCTGTGGTTTCGAACCTGCTGGGCTTTGTTTCCACCCCAATGCAAAAAGTCAGTACCGTTGTTACCAATAACGCGGCCACAACGGCACAGTCCGTTACGCGTTCCAATCAGGAGCTTGTTGCGGAAAACAACGCGCTGAAAAGCCAGATTGACGAACTGAATAAAAAACTGGTTCAATATTACTCTTATCAGCAGGAAAACGCGCAGCTCCGCAAATTTTTGGAGCTGAAAAACGAAAACAAGGATTTTAAACCCGTTTCCGCCGCGGTCATTGGCCGCGACCCCAATGATGTATTTTCCGGCTTTCAAATTGACAAAGGAACGCTGGCCGGCGTTTCCGTAAACGACCCGGTAATTACCGAAGGCGGCGTGGTCGGCTGGATTTCCAGCGTCAGTTCCAGTTACAGCCGCGTCACCACGATTTTTTCACCCGATACCAAAATCAGCGCCATTGACAAAGTAAACCGCGATTCCGGCGTAATCAGCAGCAACCTGAAGCTGGCCGACAGCGGAATCGTCAAGCTGGGTTACCTGACGGCCAACACCACCGTAAAACCCGGCGATATCATCGTCACCAACGGGCTGGGCGGCGTGTACCCGCGCGATTTGCCCATCGGCACTGTGACAAAGGTAAGCAACGAGCCTTACGACGTATCCCTTTACGCCGAAATCAAACCGTTTGTCGATGTGAAAAATGTGCGCGACGTTATGGTAATCACCTCGTTTGAAGGGCAGGGGCAGTCGCTGCCCGACCCAAGCGCTTCTTCCGACGGAACGAACACCGCCAGTAATACAGCCGGTACAAACGGGGCAAAATAAAATGGAAAAATATAAATGGATTCGCTATTTGGCCTATACAATTGAAATCCTGGTCTTTTTTATGGTGCAGGAAACGCCGGGGCTTATGCCTTCCGTATTCGGCGCAAGGCCGGTGCTTTTAATGCCCGTTGCCCTTTCCATCGCACTGTTCGAAAGCGAAAAAGCCGCCATGAGCTTTGGCCTGCTGTGCGGCCTTTTAATTGACTTCGGTATGAGCGCGGTACTGGGGTTTCACGGCCTGCTGCTTGCAGTCATCTGTTTTACGTTGGGCGTTTTGGCCGCGAATTTAATTCGCACAAACTTTTTGACCGCTATGCTGGTTGCGGTTGTAGCCTGCGGTTCCGTACTGCTGCTGCAGTGGCTGTTCTTTTACGTACTGTATAGTTTTGACAGCCCCATTTACGCCCTTACGGAACATTATTTGCCGCGCTTCGGCTACACCGTTGCGTTTATGCCGATTGCGTATTATTTCAACCGCGCGCTTTCCATTCAAATCCGCGCAAAGGAAGAATGACCGCAGGTTAATGCCCTGCGCTGCAACCGTTACACACGGTTCATGTTTTGTTCAAGTATTTTTGGTAGAATGAGTTTGTAAGAATTCAATGTACCGTTTTTTCTTAATGGAGGACACCAGTGGACAAGCTGAAGGAATTTTCTCGTTATATTCTCTGCGGGCTGATCGTTTTTGCCATTCTGACTGTTTACGGCCTGCGCCTTGCAGACTGGCAGATTGTCAACGGCGCTTCTTTTTTGGAAACAGCCGACAAGTCCCGTTCCGACAAGGTCACCATGGACGCCGCGCGCGGAGAAATTCTGGACGTAAACGGCGTGGGGCTTGCCGTGAATAAAACGGGGTATGCCATTATTTTTGATAAGGCCTACATGCCGACCGGCACCGCGAACAAAACCATTGCACAGCTTATCAGTCTGCTGGCACAGCGCAACGAAAAATGGACGGACGCGCTGCCGATTTCCATTGATAAAGACGGAAAATATCAGTTTATTCCGGGTCAGGAAAAAGACGTTTCCGCGCTAAAGTCCAAAGATTTTCTAAACATGAACTCGTACGCAACGGCGGAACAGTGCATGGCGGAACTGATTAAAAAATACGAAATCGAAGGCTATTCACAAACGGACACCCGCGCCATTGTCTCTGTCCGATATAATATGACAAAATCCGCGTACGGCGTTTCCGCACCGTACACGTTCGCGCCCGACGTCAGCAAAGACACCGTGGCAATTATCAGTGAAAACGCCCAGCGTTTGCCCGGCGTTACCGCAAAGGTGACGACCGTACGCCAATACTCTGACGGTACGCTGATGCCGCATATTCTCGGCACCATCGGTTCCATTTCACAGGAAGAATACGCGGAACTGAAAGATAAAGGTTACGCGTTTAACGACCGGCTGGGCAAAAGCGGAATCGAGCAGGCATTTGAAAGCACCCTGCGCGGCAAAGCCGGAGAAAAAACGGTGGACACCAGCGTGACGGGCGCGTTGGAAGCGGAAACCGTAACAAAAGCGCCTACTGCAGGCGACACCGTTTACCTTACCATTGACAGCAACCTGCAAAGGGTACTCAACGCGTCCCTTGCAAAAAATGTGCAGGACGCAAACGCGTACGGCCGTGAGCTTGACGCGCAGAATTACAAGGGCATGTCGAGCGGACACGGCGAAGACTGCTTTGCCGGTGCCGCCGTAGTGCTTCGGGTAAAAGACTTTTCGGTGCTTGCCGCATCCACGTACCCAAGCTACGATTTGTCTGAATATCTTACCGACACGAATTATTACACCTCTTTGATACAGAATAAAGAAAAGCCGCTGATCAACCGCGCGTTCAACGGGATTTTTACCCCGGGTTCGGTTGTAAAGCCCTATGTGGCGCTCACCGCTTTACAGGAAGGCTCCATTACCACCTCGACGCGCCTGCTGGGCAACAGCGTTTATACCCGTTTCCCAAACCTGCCGCTGGGCAGTATTGGTAACTACGGAATGATTACCGCGAATTACGCGTTGGAAAAATCCAGCAACTCCTTCTTTTATGAAGTGGGCTACCGGACCGGTATCTCCAACATGAATCTGTACGCCAAACATTTCGGTCTGGGCGTTAAAACCGGCATTGAGCTGAGCGAAAGCGCTGGCGTGCTGGCCGGCCCGGGGGAACGCAGCGAATGGTACGACGCAGATACGGTAGAAGCCGCCGTGGGACAGAGCGATAACCAGTTCACACCGCTGCAGCTCGCAACGTATGTTGCCACAATCGCAAACAACGGCGTTCGCCTGCAGCCCCATTTGGTCAACAAAGTGACCGACTATACCCGCAAAAACGTGATTTCGCAAGCCCAGCCGACCACCGTGGATAATGTGGGCGTGAACCAGTCTTACATGGATTATGTAAAGGATGCCATGCACAGCGTTGCCACCGACGGTACCGCAAGCAGCATCTTTAAAAATTACGGCATTGCCATTGCAGCCAAAACCGGAACGGCCGTGCAGACGCCGCACTCCGACAACGTCACGTTTGTCGGGTACGCTCCGTTCGACAATCCGGAAATCGCCGTAGCGGTGGTTTTGGAACACGGCGCAACCAGCAAATTCTCCCTTACCGTTGCAAAGGATATTTTCGATGCCTATTTCTTCGGCAAAACGGTAGATGCGAGCGGAAATTTGGTCATGCCTTCTTCTTCTGGCACCGAATCAGGTTCCTCCAACGTCTCCTCAACGGCGGGTTCTTCGTCACAAGGTACGGTTTCCTCGCATTAATTCTTTAAATGTTACTAAAATATAAACTTTTTAAATTCATTAAAATTCACAAGAAAAACGCTTTGACTACCATGAATTGTTGTGGTAGTATGATGATGAGGTTTTGAAATGGGAGCTATCACTGTTATTACATCGGGAAAAGGCGGTGTGGGGAAATCCACCGTGACCACCGGGCTCGGATTTGCCTTGGCAAACCGGGGAAGGCGGGTACTGCTGATTGACGGCGATGCGGGCCTTGGCTGCCTGGATCATATGCTTGGAATTACCGAACAGCAGGTTTTTGATATTGCAGATGTGGTATCCGGCAGTGTGGAACCCGTGAAAGCCGTTTATACCTGTTCTTTTGTTCCGAATTTGTTTTTGCTGCCCGCCCCTGTACGGCAGGAGGATGTTGTCAGCCCGGACATTATGAAGCAGCTGGTTCAGGTGCTGGCGCGTTACTATGACCATGTTTTAATTGACAGTCCCGCCGGAATTGGAAGTGGCTTTTTAAGCGCGGTTGCCGCGGCGCAGCGTGTGTTGATTGTTTCCACACCAGACCCGGTTTGCCTGCGCAACGCGAACAAAACACGCATGACTTTGGAGCAAGCCGGTTTTACTCAGCAGCGGCTGGTTATCAATCGTTTCAGCGGTCAGAATTTCCGCCTGCAGGGTTATTACCCGGATTTGGACTCCGTAATTGACTCCGCCGGGGTCCGGCTGATTGCCGTGATTCCTGAAGACCCGCTTTTGGCAGCGGCAGCAGCCAAATCCGCTTCGGCCCCGCAAAATTCGGCGGGCGCAATGGCGTTTGGCCGACTTGCGGCAAGGCTTGAAGGCGAGCAGGTGCCTTTGGCCCCGCTACATAAATTCTAGCTGCCGTTGTTTGTGTTAGATTAAGGAGGGAATTTTAATATGAACATTGCTTTAATTGCCCATGACGCGAAAAAGGAACTGATGGTTCAGTTCTGCATTGCCTATTGCGGCGTGCTGAGCCGCCACGAGCTTTGCGCCACCGGAACGACCGGCAAAATGGTTGCCGAAGCCACCGGATTGGAAATACAGCGCTTTTTAGGAGGATCCCAGGGCGGCGACCAGCAAATTGCTGCGCGTATTGCCTGCAATGAAGTTGACCTGCTTCTGTTTTTCCGCGACCCGCTTACCCCAAAACCGCATGAGCCGAACGACATGAACCTGCTGCGCCTGTGCGACATGCATAACATTCCCGTCGCCACAAACATTGCGACCGCCGAGGTTTTAATCCATGGTCTGGAGCGCGGCGATTTGGATTGGCGCAATATTTTAAACCCGAAGGCATAACAAATACCGGCCATGACCGGAAAGAGTACTCAAACACCCCGCTACAGGGAGGGCACGCCGTGACTGAAAGCGCGCCTGCATCCGGGTTTTGACGAAGACATCCGCGAGCCGAACGCACCCGGCGTGAATCCGGGTTTTCGAGGAGAGCTACGGCTCTTAAAAAAGGGTGGCACCGCGAGGATTCTCCCTCGTCCCTTTCGTTGGGGACGGGGGATTTTTGCATTTTTATAGATTCTTTCGATTAAGCATGCTATTTTAATATTTATATAATCAAATTGCTTAAAATCTTTTGCTTGCCCTCATGCCGGGCCGGCACCTCTTTTCGGTCTTGTCCGAAAGGAGGCAAAGTACGCGCAAGGGGGATATTAAATCCGGGAGGGTTCCACAAAATCCCCCTTGCAACCCCCAAGGTATCCCCAAAAGTCACGGCTATGTCAAATATCGATGCGGTTTTCATTGGACGGAGGCACGAAATCAGATCGCATTTGGTGCAAGTCTCTCAAAGAAAGCTAAAAGCTCGATTCATAATTTTATAAAAATATCATTATTTTACCCCAAAAGGAGAATTCAAATGGACTTAATCAGAGCACAAAAAGGGACACAGGATTTGCTGCCGGTTCAAACCGAAAAATGGCAGGTTGTTGAAGACGTAATGCGCAGCGAAGCCAAAATCCACGGTTTCGGCGAAATCCGCACACCGGTGTTCGAAGATACCCGCCTGTTCCAGCGTTCCGTCGGCGAGACAACCGATGTGGTTCAAAAGGAAATGTACACCTTCAACGACAAGGGCGGCCGCTCCATTACGCTTCGCCCGGAGGGAACTGCAGGCGCGGTGCGCGCCATGCTGGAACACGGCGTGTACAACGACGGCCTGCCCATTAAAATGTACTATTTTACCTCCTGCTACCGTTATGAAAACACACAGGCCGGCAGACTGCGTGAATTCCACCAGTTCGGCGTGGAGCTGTTCGGCGCTTCTTCTCCCATGGCAGACGCCGAAGTCATCGGTATGGCAAAAAGCATTTTTGACCGTCTGGGCGTTCGGAACCTTTCCCTGGAAATCAACTCCATTGGCTGCCCGGACTGCCGTGCAAAATATTACGACGCACTGAGAACCTATTTCAGCGCATACAAAGACCAGCTTTGCGAAACCTGCCAGGGCCGCCTTGAGCGCAACCCCATGCGGATTCTGGACTGCAAAAGCCCGATTTGCTCTAAAATCGCGGCAGGGGCTCCGCGTATGCTCGACTACCTTTGCGACGACTGCAAAGCACACTTTGAAGGTGTGAAAAGTGGCCTGACCGCCGCAAACATCGAGTTTACCGTCAACCCGTCCATCGTGCGCGGCCTTGATTATTACACCCGCACCGTGTTCGAGTTCGTTTCGAACGATCTTGGCGCGCAAAGCACCGTCTGCGGCGGCGGCCGTTACGACGGCCTGGTGGAAGAAATGGGCGGTCAGCACATGCCTGCTCTGGGCTTCGGCCTCGGTATGGAGCGCCTGATGATGATTCTGGATGCACAGAAGGTGGAATTCCCCGCACCGGAGACCTGCGACCTGTACATCGCATCTTTGGGCGACGCAGCCAAGCTGGAATCCTACAAACTTGCGCACCGTTTGCAGGAATATTCCATCTCTGCAACGTTTGACATGAACGACCGCGCGCTCAAGGCACAGATGAAGTACGCCGACAAAATCGGCGCAAAATACACTATTGTTCTGGGCGACAACGAGCTGGAAACCAACCGTGCCGACATTAAAAACATGAAGACCGGCGAAAAAGAGAAAATCAGCCTGGGCGACGATTTTGTGGAACAATTCGTGATTCTGCAAACAAAGCAGGAGGATACCCTCGCGTTTTAAATGCAGCAAACACCGGGAGCCTATCGGCTCCCGGTCAAAAATGATAAGAACAGGGAGTGCGGTTATGAATCAATCCATTTTCAATCAATTCCGCCTGACTGTGGCGGAACAGCATCTTAATGTTTACGGAATTAAAGTAGAAACCGCCGACGGCGAAAGCGTAAGTCACCGCTGGCGTTCCGACGACCCGGAAAACCTGCATTCAGGCTCAAAAACCTTTACCTCCATGGCGGTCGGCATGTGCGTTGACGACGGCAAGCTGAACGTAACGGACAAAGTGCTGGACTTTTTCCCGGAATACCGGGAAATCGCTTCCCCCGGAAGTGAAAAAATCGCAGTGCGCGACCTGCTGCATATGGCGTCGGGCAAGCTGCAGTTCTGGTTCGGCGAGGCCGACGACCATGAACTGAATTCCAAAACAGAGGATTGGGCGGATCTGTTTTTCCGCGTTCCCGTTACAAAGGAACCGGGAACATTTTTCTTCTACTCCAACGCCTGTACTTATATGCTGGGCCGCATCGTGGAAAAAATCAGCGGACTTACCGTGCGCGATTTTCTGATTCCGCGCCTGTTTACCCCAATGGATATTCGCAACCCCCAGTGGCACTCCTGTACCGGCGGTCACACCCTTGCGGCAACGGGCCTGTACTTAACCACCGATGAATATTCGCGGCTTGGTTCCATGCTGCTGCACCGCGGTGTTTATAACGGCCAACGGATTGTAAGCGAAAGCTATTTGGAAAGCGCGGTTAACGACATTATTGACAACAACCAACCGGGCTATGACGTTTCAGAAGGCATTTCGGGCTACTGCTATCAGATGTGGCGCTGCTCTTACCCCGGCGCGTACCGTGCGGATGGAATGTACGGCCAGTTCAGCATTGTAGTGCCGGATAAAAACGCGGTCATTACTGTAACGTCCCATGAAGAAAAGGCCGCGAACGACATCATCCGTGCTATTTTTCATGACATTGTTCCACAGCTTGGCTAAAGGGACTCATTAATATATAACTTATTGTAGATTTTATTATTAAATATACTTGGAGGCTTATTTATGGCAGAATTCATGACAGGGATTAAACGAACCAATTACTGCGGCGAGCTGCGCGCAAGCGACATCGGCAAAACCGTGACCGTCTGCGGCTGGGTACAGCGCCAGCGCGACCTTGGGCAGCTTATTTTTATCGACCTGCGCGACCGCACGGGTCTTCTTCAGTTGGCGTTCAACGACAGCACCGACCGCACTGTATTTGAAAAAGCTTTTTCCGCCCGCGCCGAATACGTGCTTGCGGCAAACGGCATTGTGCGGGAACGTTCTTCCAAAAACACCGAAATTCCCACCGGCGACATTGAAATCGAAGTAACCGACCTTCGCGTTCTGGCGAAAAGTGAAACTCCTCCGTTTGAAATTGTGGAAAATTCGAATGTTAAAGAGGATCTTCGCCTGAAATACCGTTACCTTGNNCAGCTTTTTCGCGCTGCCGCAGTCCCCGCAGCTTTACAAACAGCTTTTAATGCTTTCCGGTTTTGACCGCTACATGCAGGTTGCCCGCTGCTTCCGCGACGAAGACCTGCGCGCCGACCGCCAGCCGGAGTTTACCCAAATCGACTTTGAAATGTCCTTTGTGGATGACAACGACGTGATGGGCATTGCCGAAGGCTTTATGAAGCTGGTTTATAAAAATGTTCTGAATATAGACATTGAAACCCCGTTCCGCCGCATGACTTGGCACGAGGCCATGCGCCGCTTCGGTTCCGACAAGCCGGACCTGCGTTTCGGTCTTGAACTGACTGACTTGGGCGAAGTTTTGAAAAACACGGAATTCCGCGTATTCAAGGGCGCGCTGGAAGGCGGCGGAAGCGTGCGCGGCATTAACCTGAAGGGTAAGGCCGAAAGCCTGAGCCGTAAGGAAATCGACAAGCTTGCCGAGTGGGTGAAACCTTACGGCGCGAAAGGCCTTGCATGGACAAGACTGACCGAAGCGGGGGAGACCTCTTCCTACGAAAAGTTCCTTACTCCGGAAGAAGCGGCTGCCGTGCGGAAGACCTTGGGCGCGGAAACCGGCGACGTTCTGTTCCTTGTGGCAAGCGACGAAGACAGTGTGGTTTATGCCTCTCTTGGCGCTCTGCGCTGCGAACTGGCCGCACGCTTTGATCTCATTGACAAATCCAAACCCTGCCTGCTGTGGGTCACCGACTTCCCGCTGTTCGAGTACAGCAAAGAAGAGAACCGCTGGACGGCGATGCACCATCCGTTTACCTCGCCGCGTCTGGAAGACATCGACAAGCTGGAAAGCGACCCGGGCAATGTCTGCGCCATTGCGTACGATATGGTTCTGAACGGCAACGAAGTCGGCGGCGGTTCCATCCGCATTAACAATCCGGAACTGCAGCAGCGCATGTTCAAAGCGCTCGGCTTTACACCGGAACAGGCGCAGGAACGTTTCGGATTCCTGATTGACGCGTTCCGTTACGGTGCTCCGCCGCACGGCGGCATGGCTTTCGGCCTTGACCGTCTGGTAATGCTCATGCTCGACTGTGACAGCATCCGCGACGTGATTGCGTTCCCGAAGGTTGCTTCTTCTGCGGAACTGATGACCAGCGCCCCCACCGGCGTTGACCCGGCTCAGCTGGTTGAGCTTGGCATCGGCATTCTGCCGAAGGAAGAATCCGCCGAATAAAACTTTTCAAGGCTCCTGTGCGCTGCGCAGGAGCCTTTTTTTAACGCGATTTTCTTGTTTCGTTCCGCGTCCAGGAATACCGTATTGAACATAGCCGAAACTTTTTGGGGATACCGGGGATACTGAGTGTGCAGGGGGATTTTATGAAGTACTCTCGTTGCACGTTCAAAATTCCCGGCACGGCCCGAGGGCGAAACCACAAACCACAATTTGAACAATATTCCAACTGTCCTTGCCGTTCCCGTTTCCAAATGATATAATTGGAGTAGAAAAGAGGTGCGCACATGGTCAAGGTGAATTATCAAAAGCAGCTCGATGAACTGATTGCCGGGCTACACGGCGAAACGCCCACGCTGTTCCTGCATGCCTGCTGCGCGCCGTGCAGCAGCTATGTGCTGGAGTATCTGGCGAATTATTTTAAAATTACGCTGTTCTACTATAACCCGAATATTTCCCCGGAAGAGGAATACCAAAAGCGTGTTGCGGAAGTGAAACGCCTGATTGCGGAACTTCCGGTAAAAAACAAAGTTACTCTATTGGAAGGGAAATATGACCCGGAATCGTTCTTTGCGCTGGCAAAAGGACACGAGCAGAAACCGGAAGGCGGCGAGCGCTGTTTTGCGTGTTATTCGCTGCGCCTGAACGAAGCCGCACAGCTTGCCAAAGCGAGCGGGTTTGATTACTTTACCACCACGCTTTCCATCAGTCCTTATAAAAACGCACAGAAGCTGAACGAAATCGGCGCCGAACTGGAACAGAAATACGGAGTAAACTATTTGTACTCCGATTTTAAAAAGAAAAACGGTTATCGGCGTTCCGTCGAGCTTTCTGAACAATACGGACTGTACCGGCAGGACTACTGCGGCTGCGTGTTTTCCCGTGCACAGCGTGAAGCGCAGAATGCTTTGAATGCGGATTGATTCTGTGATCTATCGTTTTATTATTGATCTCCTTTTCCGGCAACGGGAAAGGAGATTTACATTAAGGAAACTATGTATTAATTTATACTAAATGTAATAATTAATGTTTGTTTATATCGAGAAAAATCTTTGATTTTCAGTTGTAAAACGTGTTCCGGTGTGTCCAATTTCTACCATGTTTCTCGTGGAACGTTTTCCGTTTTTGGTCGTAACAGAAGGGGTTTTAGGGGATTCTGTGGTATTTCCGCAATAAGAAAAGAAAAAGGAGCTGTTTCCCCCACACAGTTTTCAACAATGGTGGAAAACTGTGTGGAAAAGTAAACTTTTGTGTTTTATGCAATGTATTTTCCCAAAATGAATAAAAAATGCGCGTTTTTGGCCGTCGTGGCCGGCCGCCTCCATCAAACAAAAATAAAAGCCGGGGCTGAAAACAGCCCCGGCTTTTATTCAAACAATTGCCTATTTTAAGGAATTGACGGAAACAGTTTTTCTTGCGCCTTCCCTTTCGGTCAGCTGCTGTGCCGGGTACCCAACTGCAAGGGCGGCAACCGGAGTAAAGCCTTCCGGCAGATTCAAAGCCTTTACCAGCTCCGGGTCTTCTTTGACCGGGCCAAGAAACGCAAGCAAGTACACACTGCCCAGTCCCAAATCGGTTGCGGCAACGTGCATATTTTCAATAATACAGGAAGCGTCCGCATATTCCACATAGGGAGCACCCCGTTCCATACTGGAAACGATAATAACCGTCGGCGCACCGTAAAACGGTTTCATGCTCGGGTTATTAAATGCCTGTGCCGCGGCGGCAGTCATTTTTTCCAGCAAAGCGGAATTCTGTACTACCGTAAGGTGCAGCTTATCGTATTCGCCCATGGCAATAGGGGCAATCTGCCCCGCGTGAACTACCTTTTCAAGTAAATCCTCGCTGATTTGTTCCGGCTGATAGCCACGGGTGGACTTGCGCAGTTCAATGGCTTGGAAAGTATCCATATTGGGGTATCTCCTTAATAAATTATATAATCTTTCATATATCAGAAAACTCCGCATTTGGTTTTTTCCCTTCGCGGCGATTCCCGGTTATATGAATTGATTTTGAAAAAGCCTTTACTCCATTCTTAGCACCTGGTATAATAATCGTACCATGACAATCATTAAAACGCAAGTACGCAGATTTTTAAAACCAGGTATCTTTTTGCGTACCAAAGCAAAAAGTGCAAAGGAGCTTTGCTATGACGTGTAATATTGAAGAACTTGACCAGCACCCCTATTCGCCGCACTGCCCCATGCAGTACGCCCTGAATTTGGTCGGCGGGAAATGGAAAATCCCGATTTTATGGGAATTGAACCGCAACGAAACCATGCGTTTCAGTGAATTGAAACGCGCTGTAAACGGTATTACCAACACCATGCTGTCCGCATCCCTGCAGGAGCTGCAAAGCGACCGTCTGGTTCAGCGTGTGCAGTACAACGAAATGCCGTTGCGTGTGGAATATTCCCTGAGCGACGTAGGGAAAAGCTTTCTGCCCGTTTTACTGGAGCTTTCCCGCTGGGGTATGGAGCAAATGCGGCTGCAAAAGGCAAAGTGAGCAGCTGTCACCAATGGTAATAAATCCTATTTTTTCCTTAAAATAAACGAAAAAGTGCCGATTAAATTGCTGTAAGGAAAAATGAAACGCAAAAAACCCGATTGCCTTTTATTGACTTTTACAAACTTCGTATTTACATCTTTCCCTCAGGGTGCTATCATATTCTTATTATTGTGATGATTGCGGAGCCGTTTTTGTACGGCTTTGCGTACGGAATCAGTTTGAAAAAAGTCAATTACCTTCGGCAAATGCATTCGAAAAATCGGAACACCGCTCTGTTTTATAAGTACGGAAAGGTTGTACCGTATTGGCTTAAATCGAAGGAATACCGTCGGGTATTCCGGGCATTGTATTGCCGAATTCTGTTTTTTACGGCGGAAATGCCGAATTACGGGGCTTGCCCCGGGTACGGAAGGGCTAGGGAATCCAGGGTATGAAAAAAGATAAGGAAAAAAAGAAAAAGCGCGGCAAACGGGATGCGGAACAACCGAAAGACGCTTTAAAAAAAGCCCCGGAATCGCCGGAGCAGCCCGAAAACCCGGCCGAAGAGCCGCTGCACCGGGCGCTTTTGCTGGTCGGCGGAAAATGGAAGCTGCGCATTTTATGGGCGCTTCGCAGCGGCGCCAGCCTTCGTTACGGCGAAATCAAACAGCAGATTCCCGGAATAACGGACATGATGCTCAGTCAAAGCCTTCGCGAACTGACTGCGGACGAGCTTTGCCTGCGCCGGCAATATCAGCAGATTCCCCCGAAAGTGGAGTATCAGATTACCCCCGACGGTACGGAACTGCTTCCCGCTATTGAGCTGCTCCGGTCATGGGCAGTGAAACGTTGAAAGGAGACTTATCATGGACAGACTCACCCTGATTCCGCCTTATGTGGCGGAGGACTCCCGTTACAGCGACATGCAGTACCGCCGCTGCGGTACAAGCGGTTTAAAACTAAGCGCCGTTTCCCTGGGTTACTGGCACAATTTCGGCACCTATGACCAATATGAGACCGCCCGTGCGGTCACACGCCGCGCTTTTGACCTTGGCATTACCGTATTCGACCTTGCCAACAACTACGGCCCGCCGGCCGGCAGCGCGGAAGAAACGTTCGGTCGCCTGATGAAAGAGGACATGCACCCTTACCGGGATGAAATGGTCATCACCACCAAGGCGGGCTACACCATGTGGAAGGGCCCCTACGGCGACTTTGGCTCGCGGAAATATCTTCTTTCCAGCCTTGACCAAAGCCTGAAGCGTTTGGGACTGGATTACGTAGATATTTTCTATCATCACAGAATGGACCCCGATACCCCGCTGGAAGAAACCATGAGCGCATTGGCACACGCCGTAAAAAGCGGAAAGGCGCTTTACGTTGGAATTTCCAACTACTCGCCCGAAAAGGCGATGGAAGCTTCCGCATTGTTAAAGGAAATGGGAGTGCACTGCCTGATTTGCCAGTCGCGGTACAGCCTGCTTGACCGGAAGTGGGAAAACGAGGGTCTGTTTGAAGCGCTTGCAAAGTGCGGTATGGGCGCCACGGCGTTCAGCCCGCTTGCACAGGGGCTGCTGACCGGAAAGTACAATCACGGAATCCCCGAAGACTCCCGTGCGGCAGGCGGCTCGGTCTTCCTGAAAAAAGAGAATATTACACCGGAGGTTGTGGAAAAGGTAGTTGCGCTCGGCAAAATTGCCGCCCGCCGCGGCCAGACCACGTCTCAGTTCGCCTTAAGCTGGGTGCTTCGCCAGCCGGTCATGTCCAGCGTGCTGATCGGCGCAAGCCGCGTTTCGCAGCTGGAAGAAAACGTTGGCGCACTGAAAAACCTCGACTTTACCGAAGAGGAAATACAGGAAATTGACGCATTGCTTCAGTAATTTCTTGCTCATTTCGGCCCCCTCTTTGAGGGGGCCTTCCCTTTCGTTTTTTTTTGGGGAAAATTGACTGTAAGAATTAACGGCGTACATCCGGTTACTTTCTGTTTTATATATGTTGGGGTTATAATTCTTAATTAAATTTATTTTTACTATATCTTGTGTTTTCTTATTGACAAGCAACTACCAATGCGGTAAAATTCAATATAGTCTCGGCTTTTTGGCTGACAATAGGGAACGAATTATGGAAAGGATGTATTGTAATGGCAGTACAAATACAGAAAAGAAACGGCGTTATCGTGCCGTTCGACGCACAGAAAATATGGAACGCTATTTTTAAGGCAAATCAGGCGGTTCCGGATGAAGAAATGACTGGCGCTGCCTTGGATGAACTGACCGGCCATGTTTCTTCTGCTTTTAACGGCAAAACCGTTCCGACGGTGGAACAGGTACAGGATGCCGTAGAAGAAAAGCTGATTGCAGCCGACTACGCCAAAACTGCAAAGGCTTACATCCTTTACCGCGCGGAGCACGCAAAAATCCGTCAGGCGGAAAGCGATTTGATGGATATTTATAAAGAGCTTACGTTTCAGGACGCGAAAGATGCCGACATTAAACGTGAAAACGCAAACATCGACGCCGACACCGCCATGGGCACCATGCTGAAATATGGCTCCGAAGGCTCTAAATATTTTACCAATAACTACGTTCTGCCGAAAGATATTGCTTCGGCACATATCAACGGCGATATACATATTCACGATCAGGATTTTTACATGCTGACCGAAACCTGCTGCCAGATTGACCTGATTAAGCTGTTTAAGGGCGGCTTCTGCACCGGTCACGGCGCACTGCGCGAGCCAAACGACATTCGTTCCTACGCTGCGCTGGCCTGCATTGCCATTCAGGCCAACCAGAATGAAATGCACGGCGGCCAGGCCGTGCCGAATTTTGACTATTCCATGGCGCCGGGTGTGGCAAAAACATTCCGTAAGGCCTACTTTAAAGCTCTTTCCCAGTTCTTCCAAATTGCCAACAATATGAGCGAAACCGACGCAAACGCGCTGGTTGCCGCAGTTCGCAACGATGTAAAAGAAGAAATTACGCTTGGCAGCGCCGACCAATACGGCGAAGCGCTGAAAGCTTATTTGCCTTCGCACCAGCAGGAAGGCGGCTACGAGGAAATTACGGAAGCGGAAGCGGCACGCGCACACAAATACGCGGTTACCGCCGGCACCAGCAATACCGACAAAGCAACCTATCAGGCAATGGAAGCCTTAATTCACAATCTGAACACCATGAACTCCCGCGCGGGCGCACAGGTTCCGTTCTCCTCCATCAACTACGGTACCGACACCTCCCCAGAAGCCAGAATGGTCATTCGCAACCTGTTGAACGCCACCTCCGCCGGTTTGGGCGACGGCGAAACCCCGATTTTCCCGGTTCAGATTTTCAAGGTAAAAGAGGGCGTCAATTATAACGAGGAAGACCCGAACTACGATTTGTTCAAGCTTGCCTGCAAGGTGAGCGCAAAACGCCTGTTCCCGAACTTCAGCTTTATCGACGCGCCGTTTAACCTTCAGTATTATAAAGAAGGCGACTACAATACCGAAGTCGCTTACATGGGCTGCCGTACCCGCGTTATGGGCAATACTCATGACAAGTCCAAAGAAGTTACCTGCGGCCGCGGAAACCTGAGCTTTACTTCCATTAACCTGCCGCGCATCGGAATTGAAGCGCAGGGGGATTTGAATAAATTTTATGAACTGCTCGACAAACGAATTGAACTGGTCGTGCGCCAGCTGCTGCACCGCTTCCAGATTCAGTGCGGCAAAAAAGTATACAACTATCCGTTCCTGATGGGTCAGGGCGTTTGGATTGACTCCGAAAAGCTTGACCCGAACGACAGCGTAGCTGAAGTGCTGAAGCATGGCACCCTGAGCATGGGCTTTATCGGCCTTGCCGAAACGCTGAAGGCGCTTACCGGAAAACACCACGGGGAAAGCGAAGAAAGCCAGAAGCTCGGTTTGGAAATTATTTTCTACATGCGCAGAAGAATGGATGAAGAATCTGAGAAAACCGGCCTGAACTTCACACTGCTCGCAACCCCGGCAGAAGGTCTTTCCGGCCGCTTTGTACGAATTGATCAGAAAAAATACGGAACCATTCCGGGCGTAACCGACCGTGAATATTACACGAACTCGTTCCATATTCCGGTTTACTTCCCGATTAAAGCATTTCAGAAAATTCAGCTTGAAGCGCCTTACCATGCCATGACCAATGCGGGCCATATCAGCTATGTGGAGCTGGACGGCGACGCCTGCAAAAACATCGACGCGTTTGAAACCATTATTCGCTGCATGAAAGAATCCGGCATCGGCTACGGCTCGGTAAACCACACGGTTGACCGCGACCCGGTCTGCGGTTATAACGGCATTATTGACAACGAATGCCCTAAATGCCACCGTGGCGAAGCCGACGGCGGCCCCAAATTCGAACGCATTCGCAGAATTACCGGCTACCTTGTGGGAACCACCGACCGCTGGAACAACGCCAAACGTGCGGAAGAAAGGGACAGAGTAAAACATGGGCTCTAAACTGCGCATCTGCGGGATTGAGCCGGAATCAATCGTAGACGGCAGGGGTTTCCGTTATGTGGTTTTTACCCAGGGGTGCCCCCATCACTGCCGCGGCTGCCACAATCCGCAGACGCACGATTTTGAAGCCGGCAAGCTGGTAGATATTGAGGATCTTTTTCAGGAGCTCTGTGANNAGGCGTAACGTTCAGCGGGGGAGAACCCTTCTGTCAGCCGAAGCCCCTGCTGGAGCTGGCCCGCCTGATTCACACCCGCCGGCTTGACCTTACCGTGTACACCGGGTATGTTTACGAAACCCTGCTGAAAAAGAACGATCCCGACATAAACGCCCTGCTTGACGAAGCGGATTTTTTGATTGACGGCCCCTTTGTGGAAAAAGAAAAAGACCTTACTCTTCTGTTTCGCGGAAGCCGCAACCAGCGTGTAATTGACATGCGCCGCACCCGAAACGAAGGCAAGGTTGTTTTAGATGAAAACTGCTGAATTATATTTCGATAACGGAACGCATTTATGCGTTCCGTTATTTTATAATAATAATTTGGGCAAGACTTTACCTGCCAAATTTCAGGATATTCTTCTCTTTTCAACCTAAAATTGTGCAGTTTTTCAGTTCCTGTCTTGTTAATTATTTCCATGTATGATACGATAATATCTATAAGGATTTATTCATCTAAAGCAGGGGACGTGTTTTTATGCAGCAAAATTCCACTACCGACATTAAAGTAGAAGTAACAATGCTGGGTGAATTCTCCATTACTGTGAATGGAATCCAGCTCACAAACCTGAAAGGCCGCACGAAACGAGTATGGATGTTGATTGAATACCTTATTGCCAACCGCAAGAAAGATATTTCGCTGAACCAGCTTGTGGAAGTCCTTTGGGAGGAGGACGAATGCGGCGACCCATTGAACGCACTGAAAAATCTGATTTACCGTGCACGCTCGCTCCTGAGGGAAATTGCTCATACCGGAAACGCGGAGTTTATTAAATTCGAACGCAACACGTACGCGTGGAACAACGAATTTGACTGCACCGTGGACACGGAGCAAATGGAAGAATACCGAAAGCAGGCGAGTGACCGCAGCAAAAGCGATGAAGAACGCATTGACTTGTTTAAAAAGGCTCTGGCGCTTTATAAGGGCGAATTTTTGCCCAAAACTTCCTACAGCACCTGGGTCATTTCCGCCGCAGCGTATTACTCCACCTTGTACAGCGAATGCGTTATGAAGGTATGCAGCCTGTTAATTGAGCAGCAGCGTTTCGACGAAACTATTGAAATCTGCGAATCCGCTCTGGTTCATGCTCCGTTTGAAGAACCGATTCACAAAATGCTGCTGTATGCCTTTATCAGCACCGGTCAGCGCAACCGTGCGCTCGACCATTACAACCATGTGATCGACCTGTTTTACCGCGAGCTTGGCGTGGATATTACCGATTCCATGCGCCCGCTGTACAAGCAGCTGATTAACAGCATCGACCATATTGAAATTGATCTTTCGGTCATTAAAAANNTGAAAGAGGCCGCCGCCGCAAACGGAGCGTTTTTCTGCGATTATGATGTGTTCAAATCGCTTTACCGGGTGCAGGCGCGCACCATTCTTCGTACAGGCCAGTCTATTTTTATTGTATTGTTTACACTGACCGACCAGGAAGGCGGTATTCCGGAACCGGAAGTGACTTCGCTGGCCGTTGCACGGCTGAAAGACGCAATTTTAACCAGCCTGCGCAAAGGGGACGCGGTGGCCTCTTACAGTGCCACCCAGTTTATCGTAATGCTCCCTCTCATCAGTTATGAAAACGCGCAGAGCGTTGCGGATCGCGTTTTACAGAAATTCCGCTTTGAATACCGTAAGGGAAATGTTAAAATTACCACGCGAATTAACGCGGTGGACTCTGTGGAGTAACAAAAGAAAAAGCAAAAAAGGCATTCTGTCGTTTTGGCAGAATGCCTTTTTTAATCGGAATTGCGCCGCGGAAAATCAGCAAAATAAAGCAGAGGTTCCCTCACGTTCCGTTTGTGCCCGCACGCAATCAGAGTAAACTGAAAAACAGCGATTGCCCTGTTTTTAGTCATAAAGAACAAGATTGCCCGAAATTATTTTGATTTACTGCCCTATATTTGTGAATGTTTTATTTATAAATTGTGAATGAAAGCGGTTTGTCTGATTTCTAACATGGTATAATTATAAAGAAATATACAAGAGAATGTTTGGGGATGCTGATTCAATGGAAACAAAATCAAAAATATACAAGCTTCTGTCCAGCTTGGACCAGCTGAAATGGAGCCTTGCAGTAAAAGGGCTTGTGGTTGGTGTCGTGTCCGGTCTGCTCGCCGTAGTGTACCGCGTTGGAATTGAATACGGAAATGAAACCGCGGTAAGGCTGTACGCCTATATTAAAATCCATCCGGTATGGATTCTTCTTTGGTTTCTGGTTGCAGCGGGAATCAGCTGGTTCGTCGCCTGGCTGGTAAAACTGGAACCCATGGCCGCAGGGAGCGGCATTCCTCAGGTAGAAGGCGTTGTTTTATTCGGCTTGAAAATGAAATGGCAAGCCATTTTATTTGTACGATATATCGGCGGCATTTTGTGTTCCTTTTTCGGACTTTCACTGGGCAGGGAAGGCCCGTCCATTCAAATAGGAGCCTCGGGGGGACAGCTGGTTTCCTCCGGTCTGGCCAAGAAAAACCGTGTGGAGGAAAATTACCTGATTACGGGCGGAGCCGCCGCCGGCCTTGCAGCCGCATTCAGCGCACCGCTTTCCGGAATGGTTTTCGCGTTGGAGGAAGTGCACCGCAGTTTTTCCCCGCTGATTCTTCTTTCCGCAACCGCCGCGTCCCTTACGGCGGATTTTGTTTCAAAAACCTTTTTCGGGCTGAAGCCCGTACTCGATTTTACTTCGATTCCGCAGCTGCCTATTCAGGATTACGCCTGGCTGATTCCAATCGGGATTGTTTCCGGCCTTGCCGGTTCGCTGATTAATAAATCCCTGTTGTTTTTTCAGCAGCTGCTGGAACGGATTCCCCGTTCCTTTCGGCCGCTTATCTCTTTTGCAATCGCTCTTCCCTGCGGGCTTTTTCTGCCCCAGATTCTGGGCGGCGGACAAAATTTGATTCAGCTTTCGGAAAGCGCCAAAAGCGGAATCCTTCTTTTGTTCCTGTTCTTTGCGGCAAAGCTGCTTTTTACCAGCACCAGCTTCGGCAGCGGTGTTCCAGGCGGCATTTTCATGCCGATTCTTTCGGTTGGCGCTCTGTCCGGCTGTATTCTCGGAATTATTGCAACCCGTTTTGGACTTCCTGCTCAGTATATCCCCGATTTTGCGGTCTGCGCCATGGCGGGGGCTTTGTCCAGTTCGGTAAAAGCACCTGTCACCAGCATTCTTCTCACCGCGGAAATGGCGGGGTCGCTGATTCATATGCTTCCCGTGGCAGCATGTTCCTTTATTGCACTGCTCCTTTCGGATGTATTGAAAATTGAACCGATTTACGAAGCGCTGCTGGAGCGTTTTGTTGAAACAAACAGTGATGTCGTTCCCAAGCAGGGGAAGGGCGGGCTTCATGAATTCCCCGTGGAACTCGGCAGCCAAACCGCGGGAAAAATGATACGCGAACTGAACTGGCCGAAAGATTCCCTTGTTGTCGGCATTCGCAGGGGTTCGAAGGAAATTGTTCCAAGCGGAAATACAAAAATTCTTCCGGGCGATTACCTTATTATTCTTTCCACCGAAGGGGAAGCAGACGAAATCCGTTCGCAAATTACAGAACTGTGCCACGCAAATTAAGCATAAACTGCATAACAAAACCACCCTTCATCGGAAGGGTGGTTTTTTCTTTATTTATGTGTTCTATGCGTTCCGTGCGTTCCGAACTTTTTATGCGTCCGTCTGTACGGACTGGCCGCTTTGCAGCTGCTGATAGCTGGTGAAGATTTTATCCACATCGGTGGAAGTCACAGTTCCGCACACCTCACCGTTCAGTACAACCAGGTAGCGGCGGTCACCACCGTTATAAAATTGCAGGATATCTTTGGTGTTTTTGTCAAAATACTGATACTCCACACTGTACGCCGGGGTTCCGCTCGGTTTTGCATCGCTGCCTTCCAGCAGTTCAATGCTGATCAGATTTTTATAGAAATTCTTATAGTTGGTCTCGTAGTCCAGCGCTTTCGCGTCGGTGCCGGTCACTTTGTACGTGAAAGCCGGGGTATCCTCCGTGGATTTTGTTTCGTCCTTGGTTCTGGCTACCGTCACCTGTGTGGCTGCGGTTCCCTGTGTAACCGAAATCGACTTTACATCCGTTATCATCGGTGTAAAAATCAGTTTGCTGCGCAGGCTGAATGCGGTTGCTTCCGCCCAAGGGGTAATGCTGTCCGCCGAAACAAGGTACACCACGTTTCCCTTGTCGAGCATCACATAATAGCTGTTATCCTTTTTGGCGCCTGCCAGCAGCTTATAGTTCACCTTATTGGCCGTAAATTCCGCAATTGCCGCGGGCTGGTCAAGGCCATAGTTCTTCAATGCAGCCGCGTCGGGGTTTACCGCCTCAACGGAAGAAGCGGTTACCGTTGTAAGCGCGGTTTCAATGGCGCTAACGTTGTTCGCGTCGGTATCGGCGCTGAACGGGGACATAATTTTGTCCGCGTCCCCAACCTTGCCCACCGTAATAGGCTGCGGAAAGTTCCTGCCGCTCAGCGTTACTTTCGTGAAGTCGTTTTGTTCACCGTTGGCGGCGGCAACGGTAAGAATGGCCTTGCTGATGAAGTAATTCTGATCTTCCAGTATCCCCGAGTCAACGCTCACAACATACACATTGTTGGAATCTTCTCCGCTCATGTAGTACGCCGAGCTGTCGGTTGCGGACTCGCTGCCAATTTTATAATTGTAGCTGCTGCCGTCCTTAAAACTGACTTCAACCGTGGCCTGCGGATCTTTCAAACCGTATTCGTCCAGATTATCCACGGTGCCAAGGTTTTTCGAAGCAGTCAGACTGAATCCGTTTTGAATCACCTGTCCTGCCGCCGCGGAATCAATGGGCACATTTTCCAGCTCTTTCACCGTATAGGTCGTTTCGGTTTCGGCGGAAGAGGCTGAACCGGAGGAGGCCGACGAAGTGGCCGGCACCGTTTTCGTAACCGGAATCAGAGTGTAACTTCCCTTTTTATTTTTCACGGACATTGAAACAATGTCTTCGCTTTTTTTGGAAACGAGGTCGATGGTCGAGGTGGACACGGGGGAGGAAGAAGCGCCCTGCCCGCCGCCGGTCAGCATGAGCGCCGCCGTCGCGCCGCCCAGCACGACAATGCCGGCCGCCACAATAATCAGGTTCCTTGTGCTGGTTTTCATATTACAGGTGCCTCCTCTTGTGGTACACCAAAATGCCTGCAAGTGCAATCAGCAGCGGAATCAGTACGGTAAATACGCCGAAGCCGAGCAGCGTGCTGGCCTGTGCGCTCAGGGTAATGTCCGCTACATTGGTCTGAACGGAATTACTGACCACGGCCGTATCGGTATTGCTGGTTCCGGTAGCGTATTTAGACAGGTCAACCAGGTATTTGCCGTTGCCAAAGGTGCTGGCAGCCATAATTTGGGATGAGAACATTTGCGTGCTGCCCATTGCAATGACATTTGCCTTATAGGTTTTGTCGCCGGATTTTACGCTGTCCTGCGTAAGAACCGCGGTATTGTACGCTGCTTTCGTCGGATTGTCGGTCGACTTGCTGTTGTTGTCCACAAGGTAGCAGGTATCGTTGGACTTCGCAAGCACGTAAGTGCTCTTGTTTTCTTTGGCGGCAAACAAAACATTAATCGGGTTCGACTGCGGCGTGGTGAAATAGCTGTAATCGGTTTTGCTGCCAATGTCCAGTGTCGTTTGAATATTGGACAGAATATAGCTTGGGTCGCTGGTGTAATATTTGCTTTGGTCGCTTTCCACCACCACAGCCTGCGGCACTTCAATGCCCCATTCTTTCAGGAAGGTTGCCAGTTTTGGCATTTCCTGCTGACTGGGGTGGAATGTAATCATTAGGGTGCGGTCGCCCGCAAGGGCGGTGCTGCTCAAAAAGGCGTCGAGCCTCNNAGCTTTTTAATTTCATCATCGGTGTAATCGCTGGTCGGGCAGCCCAGAACGATCATTTGGGTTTTGTCCGGAATTGCGTCGGTCAGCAGGTTAAAGTCTTTTGTTTCAAAATTATTATTTGCCAGAAGGCTCTTATATGTGGTTGTGTCCAGTTGCTCCTGGTGGCCGCTGTCGAACGCTACGACCGGCAGGCTTTCAGCGATTACGGAATTTACACCGGAAGCAAGGGCGCTGTCTACCAGTGAGTAGGTGTTGGAGGAACCATCCTGGCCCTGCTCCACATTAAACAGTTCGGTATAAGTGATTACGCGATCGCGCTTGTCACTCTTTACAATCACGTCACCCTCGGTTATGTTATCGCTTTTGTATTGGGCGGCGAAGGTCGGATTTTTCACCAAATCAATGTACTCTACCTTAATGTTGGGGTTGCGCTCCGCCATTTTGGATGCCAAAATACCAACCTGGCTGTACTGAATGCCATACTCTGCCAGAATCTGGTCGTTTTTGGTCGCCTCTTCGGTTGCAAGAATACTGATCGTAACCGGGGCCTTAACGCTGTCAACAACTTTGATCGCCTGCTCGGAAAGGGTGTTGCTGCTGTTTTTGGTCAGGTCAAGATTCATAGAGGGGAACCTTTGCCCTAAAATACTGACTATTACATTTAACAGTACGACAATCACAATAAATCCCACCGTAAACGCAGTGGAAATACTGCCGCGGCGGAATTTTGTGCTGCCGGTAAACTCTTTGAATTTATGCTGCTTGGGTTTGTTTTCTTTTACCGGTTCCGTTACCGGCTCGACCTGCGGGTCGGCTTTTACCGCAGCGGCGTCGTTCTGCGCCGTGTTTTCCACTGCGTTATTCTCGGTTGCAGTGTTTTCCGATGCGGCGCCTTCCGCAGCTTGCTCCACCGCCGCGTTTTCCTGCTCGGCCTGCGGATTCACGTTCTGTATCTCGTTATCATTTTCATGATTCATATTCATTACTCAATTACCCCCTCAGCTCCATCTTCTGCTTTCCAGCTTGCGGGCGGTCAAAAATACAAAAACCGCAATCACACTCAGGAAAAACACAATACTGGAAATATCAAACACACCTTTGGTAAACGGCACATAACGCGCGTTGAAGGAAAGCCAGCTAATCAGCTTTTGAACAATCTGGTTGTTCACAACGCCGGAAAGCTGATCGATTACCAGTAAAAGAATGGATATGCCGAATGTGCCGAGTGCCGCAACAATTTGGCTTTGTGTCAGGGAAGAGATAAATACCCCAATGGCAATCATACCCGCACCGTACAGCAAAGCGCCAAGGAAGTCACCGAAAATAAGCGGCCAGCTGGGCGCAGAAAAAATTCCGATTACAACGACCGGAATCAGACTGCCCGCGGTCGCAATCGCAAACACCGCGAATGCCGCAAGGAATTTTCCCATTACAATGGAGGTTACCCCAACCGGTGCGGTCAAAAGCGCCTGGTCGGTTTTATTGCGCATTTCTTCGCTGAAGCTTCTCATGGTGATAATCGGAATAATCATCATGCTCCAAATAAACATCGTGCTGTATACACTGGATATATAGGAAGAAGAGCGGTACATGAGCACCTGATAAAAATAATACCCGTACAGCATCAGCAGTACGCCAACGCATACATAACCGATGGGGGAGGCAAAATAGGATTTCAGTTCTCTTTTTGCGATTGCCCTCATACTGTTTCCCCGCCTTTCATTGCGTCATGCAGAATTGTATTGTCGCGAATATAGGAAGCGCTGGTCAGGCGCAGGAAAACGTCTTCCAGCGACAGGTCGGAATTGGACATAGAAAGAATAGGCCAGTCCTTTTTTGCGGCAAAATGGAACAGCTCGCGGCGCAGGTCGACCCCTTCGCGGCCCTCCACGGTGAACTCGTACACGCCCGGCTCTTTTTCGCCGAAGCTTTCCACGCCAACCACATTATGCAGGGTTTTCAGCCCGGCCTTCATGTCGGCTTCCGGGCCGGCAAGGCGAACGACCAGCTTGTGCTCGGTGCTCAGGTTGTGCGCCAGGGTGTCCGGCGTACCGTCGGCCACAAGGTTGCCGCGGTTAATCACGATAATACGCTCGCATACCGCCTGAATTTCCGGCAGAATATGGGAGCTGAGAATAATCGTATGCTTTTTGCCTAAATTTTGAATCAGGTTGCGAATTTCAATAATCTGCTTCGGGTCAAGTCCGACCGTAGGTTCGTCCAAAATCAAAACAGGAGGGTTCCCCAGCAGAGCCTGTGCAATGCCGACGCGCTGCTTATACCCTTTGGAAAGATTGCCAATCAGCCTGCCGTACACATCGGTAATCTTCACCAGAGCGCAAATTTCCTTAATGTGCTTTTCGCGCGGCAAAGTCACCTTTTTCAGGTCGTACATGAAGTTTAAATATTCTTTTACGGTCATGTCGGGGTAAAGCGGGGGCAGTTCCGGCATATAGCCAATAAGCTTTTTTACCTCGTTCGGGTTGTCAAGGGTATTGTAACCCCCAACCGTCACCACCCCGGAGCTGGCCGACAGATAGCCGGTAATGATGTTCATTGTGGTTGATTTTCCCGCGCCGTTCGGTCCCAAAAATCCGACGACGGTTCCTTCTTCAACCGAGAAGCTGATATTGTTCAAAGCGACGTTTTGACCGTAACGCTTTGAGAGGTTTTTGACCTCAATCATCCTGTGTCCCTCCTGTTTTCGTGCCTGCTCCCGTTTACGCCAGTCTTAAAACCGGTTACCGCTGATGCCCGCTTTTCCTTCGGCAGGCGGCAATTCCTGCTGTTTGCCCGCTTCAAAGGAAATTGCATAAAAAAAGAGCATGGCTGCTTTTAAATCTCTTCTATTTTAGCAATTAAATCGGATTGAATTGTAAACTTTCTTTTAAGAAACGCGCGGTATTTTTTTAATTTTAAGTGATGGTTAGGTGAAGATTGTCGGGCTTGACGGATTCTTCACAGCCCGGTACAATAAAGAGACGGAAAATAACAGTTGGAGTGTTGAATATGGCAAATTTAAACCCATTCCGCGCGCTGCATTTTGGTGACCGGACGGGGCTTTCCTTTCTTTCCAGCGAAACCGAAAACCGGGAAAAATCGGTTCTGAACATGCTGCATTCTGCGAAACAGGACACCAGCCCCGGCTTTTACATTTACGAACAGGAATTTACCTACCTTGGGCAAAGGCGAAAAGTAAAAGGGTTTTTATGCCTTGCTTCCTTACGGGAGGAATCCGATTTTCTTTTGCATGAAGAAATCGACCCCGAGACAGTAAATCAAATTCGCGCTGAATGGAACGCCGCCGGGTGCCAGACTGCGCCTGTTTACTGCATGTACACGGACGATGAACGGAAAACTATGAGCCGCATCAATTTGCTTTCCAGTGGAAAACCCCGGTACGAAGTTCAGGAAAACGGCGCCACCCACCGCATTTGGGTCGTAAATGATATTCTTGTCATTGCGGCAATACAAGAGGATTTCGCAGCCCGCCGCCTGTTGATTGCCGACGGGCAGTCTCGGTATGAAGCGGCGAGGGAACAGGACGGTTCGGGGTTTGTGCTTACATTTCTGGCTGACATGGAACAGGATGTTTCCTTTCTGCCGACGCATTGCCTGATTGCCAAGGAAGAACGCATTGATGAGACAAAGTTTCTATCAGACTGCGAACCCTATTTTCAGGTAATTCCCCGCGGCACGGTAGACGAAATTCCGGCGAATCTGGACGCGTTGTTTCGGCAGGGGAAAAAAGCCTTTGCTTTTTATTCCGGGGGAGACAGCTGGGTTTTATTGATTCTGAAAAATACGGCGGATATGGAGGAGTTGCTTCCGGAAAAAAGTTTGGCGTTCCGCGAACTGGATACAACTATTTTGCACTGGCTGATATTGGAAAAGCTGCTTGCAAACCCGAAAGCAGAAGCGGTGTTTACAGTGGATAACGCATTCGTTGCGGTACAAAACAGCGCGGCAGCGGCTGCATTTTTGTTAAACCCGACACGGCTAAAAGAAATAAATGAAATAACGGAAAAAGAGGAGAAAATGCCGCCGAATTCCACGGCGTTTTATCCGCCGTTGCCTGTAGGACTGGTAATGTACCGTTGGTAATTGCTTAGTACCAGCGCCGCCCGCAAAAATTTGCGGGCGGCGGGAAAAGCAGGGTTCAAGTGGTGCAGGATGAAAAATAAAAGAAATATAGAAATAACCCAACGGAAGGAAATCCTTCCGTTGGGTTACGCAGAATTTTCACCGCCGAAGGCGGTGATTTTTTTTGAAAAATTTTTGCCCTTTTAAGATTTTCCACTGAATTCTAAAATTTTGTCGAAAACTTTTCTTTCAAAGCCGATCCATACTCCGCCATTTGAGAAAATAGGATGAACATTTAAAAAATTTATTTATTCGTCCTTATTCGTCCTTATCAGTCTCTCTCTTATTTTCCACCGTTTCTTCTTCTTTTGTGGAAAGTTCCGCTGCCTGTTCCGGCTCTTCTTCCTTTTTGCGGTTAAAAATCCAGTCGTTAGCCAGCCCGTATACAATTCCTACGCCAAGGCCAATTACCAGCCAAAGCTGTGTTGGGTCATAAATCGCAAAAAATACGGCACCGATCAAAAGACTGACGTACAGCAGCAGCCGTTTCTGGCGTTCATCCAATTCGATTTTCTTCTTCTGGTTTTTCATAAATCCTCCGGCTTACAGCCTGCCTTCCTTTAACAGCTGTGCGGTTTTTAAAACCAACACCTGCGTTTTAGAGTCGGCGATTTCGTTATTCATAACCATTCCGACCGCTTTTTCCATCGGAATCCGTTCCACTTCCAAAAATTCATCGTCGTCAAAGTCTGTATCGCCGAACGATTCGGCACGGCACGCGTAAAGATAAATAATCTCGTTGGTATAGCCGGGAGAGGGGTACAGCTGACCTAAGTTTACATAATTCGTTCCCGTGGTGCCGGTTTCCTCCTGCTGTTCCCGCTTCATGGCCTCGAAAGGATCTTCGCCCGNNGTTCATCTACATGAAAGCGAAGAATTCTGCCTTTATAAATTTCCGTTTCTTTGCGCGTTTTCTCCATGAGTTCCATGATATTCTCCAAATTTCAATACAAAATGTATATTTTAACGTGATTATTACATTATTTGCAACTTAGATAAGATCCATGCAGCATGTGACAGACTAATTCGCGCCGCCGCAAGCGGCGGTGTTGCAATTGCACGGAACGGCTTACTTCGAGCCGTCGATTAAAATAGAATAGAAAGTTGACACAGCCGCGTACTTTGGGGATACCTCGGGGGTTGCAAGNNCCTTTCGGACAAGACCGAAAGGTGGTGCCCGTCTGGCATGAAGACAAACAAACAAAATCTGTATTTTCAGGCAGTCGTATACGGCTGCCTTTCAGCTGTGCCTTTAATAAGTCTTCTCCGCGTAACCGTAATTTTTATCATAGCTGTACAGTTCCTTGTAAACCTGTGCGGCACGGCTGCGGTAAAAATCCATTATTCCGCCGGCCTCGTTTACCTGCGCCATACTGCCGCCCGCGGCCTGCGCGTTGCTGCTTACTTTTTTCAGCGCTTCTGTTTTGCCGTTTGTCCAGGTCGTTTGCTCGGCTTCAATCTTTTTTAAAGCATCGCCGGTGGCAAGCTTCGTCAGCTTGTTGTAAGCAGAAGTTACTTCACTTGCCCAAATCATGGCGAAGTTGTTTGAAACATTCACCATATCCACGTTGGATATGGCGTTGTTGGAAGCCTTAATATAAGCTTTATCAATCGGATTATCTTTAAATTTCTGGTCAAATTCCTTATCGTCCGTCTCCACTGGAAGAACCGGGCCGTTCTCGGATTCCGTCGGCTCGTTACCCTTTACGGAAGACGTCGCGCTGGAAACGGGAGCCTCGCTTTGCGGCACGCTGCTTTCCGGCTGTGTGCTAACCGCCGTTTGACTTGCCGCGGTGGAAGCCGGCGTGGATTCCACACCCGCGTTGGCCGGTTTTGCCGAACCGCAGCTTGCAAAAACAGAAAGAATTACGGCGGCAGTAAGCACAATACCCCAGATTTTCCTGCTGTTCATATGCGCCAACCTTTCTTATTCCTCGGTTTCGTCGTCCGAAGCTGTTTCCTCTTCCACAATTTCATCCGCATCATCCAGTTCAATGTCATCTGAACCGGCATCGGCGTCACCTTCGTCCTCCGGAAGCGCGTCTTCTTCTTCGCCTTCCTCATGCGCGGTGCGCGCCAATGTTACAATTTTGCTGTCTTCGCTCAGGCGCATTACGCGTACGCCCTTAGACGGCCTTGCGCATTCGCGGATGGAGTCGGCCTGAATACGGATGATGATTCCGTCGGAAGAAATCAGGATAATATCGTCTTCGCGGTTAACCACCTTAATTGCCGCAACATAACCGTATTTTTCCACATGATAGTTCAATAATCCCTTGCCGCCCCTGGACTGAATGCGGTAATCGTCAACCGGCGACAGTCTGCCGTAGCCGGTTTCGGAAACGGTAAGCACCACACCGCCTTCGCGCAGCGAACTCATGCCTACTACGCAGTCGCCTTCTTTCAGAGTAAGGGCCTTTACGCCGCGGGCCGTTCTGCCCATGGCGCGCACATCCGTTTCGTGGAAACGAATTGCCATGCCGAGCTTGGTTGCGACCAGCAGTTCGGAACTGCCGTCGGTCATGCGAACCCACGAAAGTTCGTCCCCTTCGTCCAGGTCAATGGCAATTACGCCGCCCTTACGTGCGGTGTCAAACGCGCTCAGGCTGGTTCGTTTAATAATGCCGCTGCGCGTCACCATAACAAGGTAGCTTTCTTCGTCGAATTCCGGCACGCGAATCATGGAAGTAACGCGTTCGTCCTGTGCAATCGGCAGCAGGTTGGCAATATTCATGCCCTTGCTGGTACGGGAACCTTCCGGAATTTCATAGCACTTCAGCCGGTAAACGCGGCCAAGGTTTGTAAAGAACATGACAAAATCGTGGCTGTTGATGATGAACATTTCACTTGCAACATCTTCTTCCCGCCGTGTCATGCCGCTAATTCCGCGGCCGCCCCTGCGCTGGGTGCGGTATGTGTCGGTTTTCTGGCGTTTCACATAACCGAAGTTGGTCAGCGTTAAAACGCAGTCCTCACGCGGAATCAAATCTTCTATATCCACTTCGCCGCTGACTGTGGCTATTTCCGTGCGGCGTTCGTCCGCGAACTTATTTTTTACCGCCATGGCTTCCGACTTCACAATGCCGAGCAGGCGCTCTTCATTTGCGAGAATGTCTTTATAATCCGCGATCTTTGCTTCGAGCGCGGCAAGCTCGTCCTCCAGCTTTTGGCGTTCCAGTCCGGTCAGGCGGCCGAGCGGCATTTGCACAATCGCTTGTGTCTGCAGCTCGTCCAGGCCGAAGCGCTCGCTCAGCCGTGACCTAGCTTCCGGAATGGATTTGGAGGATCGGATTATATGAATCACTTCGTCGATGTTATCGACGGCGATTTTTAAGCCCTCTAAAATATGCGCACGTTCTTCGGCCTTTCGCANNGCGGCGACGCACAACGCTTTCCTGAAAATCGATGTACTCCTGAAGCATTTCCCTCAAAGTCAGCGTTTTCGGTTCGCCGTTTACTATCGCAATCATAATTACGCCGAACGTGGTCTGCATCTGGGTGTAGGAATATAGCTGGTTCAGAACGATTTGCGGGGAAGCGTCACGTTTTACGCTGATGACCATGTGCATTCCTTCGCGGTCGGAATGATCCTCCACGTTGGAAATGCCTTCAATCCGCTTATCCTTTACCAGCTCGGCAATATTTTCAATCAGCCTTGCCTTATTAACCTGATACGGCAGCTCGGAAACAACAATGCTGAAACGGCCGTTTTTCTCTTCTTCAACTTCGGCGCGGGCACGTACCGTAACACGGCCGCGGCCGGTGGCGTAAGCGGCGCGAATGCCGGCTCTGCCCATTATAATAGCGCCGGTCGGGAAGTCCGGCCCTTTTATGCTCTGCATTAAATCGTCCAGAGTAGCGTCCGGATTGTCAATCAGGGTGCACATCCCGTCAATAACTTCGCCCATGTTGTGCGGCGGAATGTTTGTC
>DFRY01000050.1 GCA_002378845.1 Ruminococcaceae bacterium UBA3451
ACGGCGCAGACGGAATTGCGTTTGACAAGGAAGGCAATCTTTACGTCGGCAACTTCGGCGACGGCGAGGTCTACCGCATCACATTCCAGGAAGACGGCTCCGTAAAGGAAAACAAACTCTTTGCCAAAGACCCGGCTCAGCTGCAAAGCACGGACGGAATGATTTTTGACAAGGACGGAAATCTTTATATTGCCGATTTCTGCGCCAATGCAATTGCGAAAGTTACGCCGGACGGGAAAGTGGAACGAATTGCACAAAGCCCTGACACCGACGGCCTGAACGGCGAACTTGACCAGCCCGGTGAACCAATCATTTGGGATGGGCGCATCGTCGCTTCCTGTTTTGACCTTGTTACCGGCCCTGACAAAGTAAACACCCAGCATGAAATGCCGGCAACTATGTCGGAAATTGAGTTGTAAATATGGGGCAGTATATTTTAGCACATGATTTGGGTACCAGCGGAAACAAAGCAACACTGTACGATTTCAACGGTACGCTGATGGGCAGCACGGTTTGTGCCTACCCCACGCTGTATCCGCACGATAAATGGGTGGAACAGAACCCGAACGACTGGTGGAACGCGGTATGCGAATCTACCAAGCTTCTGCTCGAGCAGACAAAAATTCCGAATACCGCAATCGCCTGCGTCAGCTTCAGCGCACAGATGATGGGCTGCCTGCTGATTGATAAAAACGGCGACCCGCTCCGCAACATGATTATTTGGGCCGACACCCGCAGCGGCGCGCAGGAAAAGCGGATGATCGACGCGGTCGGAATCGAGCGCGGTTACCGGATTACCGGCCACCGTTTAAGCGCTTCCTATTCCGCCGCAAAACTCCTCTGGGTCAAAGACAACGAACCGGAGGTTTACCAAAAAGCAGACAAAATGATCCATGCCAAAGACTACATCACTTTCCGGCTGACCGGCAAAGTCGTCAGCGATTACAGCGATGCTTCCAGCACAAACCTGCTTGACATTGAGAAAAAGGAATGGTCGCAGGAACTGATTCGCGCATTTGAAATTCGCGAGGATTTGCTGCCGGAGGTTTACCCCTCCACACATATTGCGGGAGGAATTACAGCAGAAGCGGCCAACCTGACCGGTCTGCTGGAGGGGACTCCGGTGGTCATCGGCGGCGGCGACGGTTCCTGTGCCTGCGTTGGCGCGGGGGTTGTGGAAGAAGGAACCGCCTACAATGTAATCGGTTCTTCTTCCTGGATTTCCCTCGCAAGCAGAACCCCCCTGTTCGACCCTGCCATGCGCACATTCAACTGGGTGCATCTTGACCCAGAGCTGTACACCCCCTGCGGCACCATGCAGGCGGCGGGGTATTCCTACAGCTGGTACCGCGACGTATTCTGCAAAGACGAATTCGCCCGGGCAAAGGAACAGGGCATCAGTCCTTACCGGCTGATTGACAACGAAGCCATGCTGTCGCCTCCGGGCGCAAACGGCGTTCTATATTTGCCATACCTCCTTGGGGAACGTTCCCCGCGTTGGAATATTGACGCCCGCGGCGCATTCCTCGGAATGGGTATCTCCACCAACAAAGCGGACATTACCCGTTCGGTTCTGGAGGGCGTGGGCTATAACCTGAAGGTGATTCTCGACATTCTGCAGGATCAGTACCCAATCGATGAAGTTACCGTCATCGGCGGCGGCGCAAAAGGAAGAATCTGGCTGCAGATTCTGTCCGACATCTGGCAGAAGCCCCTTGTCGTCCCGCAATATCTGGAAGAAGCTACTTCCATGGGCGCGGCGGTATGCGGCGGCGTAGGAATCGGTGCGTTCCCGGATTTTAAAGTGATTCATAAGTTCAGCAAAATGGCTGAGAAAATAAGCCCGAATCCGCAGAATGCGGAAATGTACCAAAAAATGTACGCCATATTCAATCAGGCTTACGAGGGATTGCTCGAAACATACCAAGCGCTCGGCGCGCTTTCGGCTCATTGAACCATATTATCAACGGTGAGGGGGGATTGCACAGATGGACGGAAACGTAATCGATTTATATAAAATCGATAAAGACACTCCGGTGCCTCTGTATTACCAAATCAAGCAGCTGATTTTAACAGCAATTAACGAGGGGCAATTTAAAGGCGGTGATATGCTGCCGACAGAACTGGAGTTCTGTGAACAGTGCGGCGTAAGCCGCCCGACGATTCGGCAGGCGCTGAGCGAACTGGTGGCGGAGGGATACCTCTACCGGCTGAAAGGAAAAGGAACCTTTGTTGCAATGCCGAAAATAGACGCACGTTTTCTGAACAAGCTGCAAAGCTTCAATCAGGAAATGCAGCAAAAAGGACTGCAGCCTTCCACAAAGGTTCTTTCCCTGGAACTGGTGAACGGCAGAAGCCCCATCAACGAAAAGTTGCTGGTCGCGCCCACACAGAAACTGATTTATTTGGAACGCGTCCGGTTTGCGGACGGCGAACCGATTGTTTATTTGGAAACCTATCTGCCCTATTCCCCTTACAAAGAGCTGGTGCAGGAGGATTTTGTAAACAATTCTCTTTATTCGCTGTTCGAAGACCACTACAGCATCCATGTAACGCGCGTTCTTCGTGAAATTGAAGCGGTGAACGCAACCCAGCGCGAAGCCGGTTTGCTGGAAATCAGCAAGAACAAAGCGCTTTGCTTGGTAAAAACAGTGGCATACACCGACCGCGGCATGCCGGTGGAATTTTCCGTGGCACGCTACCGCGGCGACCGAAATAAATTCAGCGTAGAACTCCAACGATAATTTTTAGAATAGAAATTACTCTGTCGGAAGGAGGATGAAAATGAATACAGTTGAAAAAGCAAAACTTGCTTTGCTGTGCATGCAACGGTATTCCTGGGAGCAGGGTGTAACCATGCAGGCTTTTCTGGAACAGGGCGATACAGATACCGTAATTGCGCTGGCAAAAGAAGCCGCTTACCGCCGTTCTGCTGACGGCCGCACCGCGGTCATGGGCGGCAACGACGCGGTCACCGACCCCTGTTCTACCGGTGAAGCACTGCTGTTCGCGTACCAGGAAACAAAGGACGCGGCAATCGGCGAAGCGTGTGACGGTCTTCTGCACTGGGCGCTGGAACGCGCACCGCGCAATTCACAGGGTACGGTATATCATTTGGTTGACAAACCGCAGTTCTGGGTCGATTCCATGTATATGCTGCCGCCCTATCTGGCTGCCGCAGGGCACCCGGAGGAAGCAGTCCGTCAAATCAAAGGCTATTGGCAGGCGCTGTATCATCCCGATAAAAAACTGATGAGCCACATGTGGGACGACGCAAAGAAGGAATTTGCCCGCAAAGCCTTTTGGGGTGTGGGAAACGGCTGGGCAATGGCCGGTCTTGCACGCGTAATTGACCTGCTGCCCGCCGAAATGGCCGACGAAAAGCAGGAACTGACGGAAATGGCCCGCACTCTTCTGGATTCTGTGCTGAGTTATGTTCGAAAAGACGGTCTGTTCCATGACGTAATCGACGATTCTACTACCTTTGTGGAAACAAACCTGTCGCAAATGACCGCCTACACTATTTACCGCGGAATCCGTTCCGGCTGGCTGCCGGCAACCCGCAAAGCGGAAGCGGATTGGCTGCGCAAAGCGGTGTACGGCAAAGTGGACCGCTACGGACTTGTGCAAGGGGTTTGCGGTGCGCCGGAATTCAACCGCCCCGGGGTCGCCCCGGAAGGCCAGGCATTTTTTCTGCTGATGGAAAGCGTATTTAAACTGTAACATTATTTTTTTGCGGAATATATGTAATGACATTATGACATAGGAAAAAATTGCTAATTACACCTTTGGTGTAACTATATTATTCAATTGGAGGAGAAGTCAATGAAAAAGAGCACAAAAGCAATTGCATTTGTCTTGGCGTCTGTTCTGGCTGTATCCGGTCTTTCCGGCTGTGCCGGTTCCAAACCCGAAGACACTGCGTCCCAGGCGGCCAGCACGGCCAGTGCAGCCGCACCTGCCAGTTCAGCAGCAGGAAATGACGGCAGCAAGGTGATTGATGCCAGCCTGAAGGGCGAAATCACAGAATGGGTATGGGGCGACTACGAAATTCGCGGCGCTTCCAAATTCAACGAGTATTATCCGAACATCAAAGTGAACTATGTCACCGTTCCGAACGACGAGTACGAAAAGAAAGTTCTGACCACCCTGCAGTCCGGCGCAGACCTGCCCGATGTCATCAACATCGAAAGCGCTGCCCGCGGCCAGATGATCAACATGGACGTTTGGGAGCGCCTTGACGCCGCTCCGTATAACCTAAAAATGGACGACATGCTTGAAATCGGCAAACCCCTTGTCACAAACGCAAAGGGCGAAGTCGTTTGCCTGCAGGTTGACAACTGCGTTGGCGGTTACGCTTACGACAGAAATCTGGCCAAAAAATACTTCGGCACCGATGACCCGACCGAACTGGAAAAGCGATTCACCACAGTGGATGCTTTTGTAGATGCGGGAAAAGAAGTTGCCCAGAAGAGCGGCGGCAAAGACTTTATGTTTGCCGGCACAGACGACGCGTACGACGCAGTTTGCCCGCTTTACACCGAGCAGCCGTTCGTAACAAACAAGAAGCTGACCATGGACAGCTCCATTCTGCCGACCTATCAGTTCATTGAAAAGATGGTCAAGAACAAGGCGCTGGGCAACTACGTCAGCTGGACCCCGGCATGGAACACTTCTTTTGCAAGCAACCACGTCATCTTCTATCAGTCCCCCACCTGGTTCGTCAGCTTCGTAATTAAAGAAAACGATCCGGACTCCAAGGGCAAATGGGGCCTTATGTCACCTCCGGGCGGCGGCTTCAGCAACGGCGGTACCGCTTATGCAATTCCGAAGGGCGCAAAGGAAGAAAACAAAAAGCTCGCCTGGACTTACATCAACTGGCTCACTATGACCCAGGAAGGCGCGGAAAGCTTCTTTGCCGCACACGCCACACCGACTCTGTACAAGCCGGCATATGACACCGACCTTTACAAGGGCGCGGCAGACCCGTACTTTGCAAACGAAAACCTCACTCAGAAATACATGACCATTTCCGTAAACCCGAAGACAAAAGCCCGTGCGGTTACCCCGTATGACCTGACGATTAAGGATGCCAACACACAGGCATGCCGCAACTTGGCCTCCGGTATGTCCGCAGAAGACGCTTATAAGAAATTCAAGGCAGATATTATCGCAAAGGCTCCCGACCTCTCAGAGTAAGCTGTAAAACTCGGGGCAGAGAAAAACACAAATTTTCTCTGTCCCCGGTTTTTTAACCGTATGTGTACAAGAAAAGTTGTAGGTGATTATATGAAGAAAAGTGATGGAGCAGCCGGAGCTATTCCCCAGGCGGAAATGAAAGGCAATTATCTGTTTAAACAAAAAATAGCGCCCTATCTTTTTGTAACTCCGTATTTTTTAATTTTTTTCGCGTTTTCCCTGTTTCCTATTCTTTTCAGCGGCTTTATCAGCCTGAATGATTGGAACGGTTACACCAGCCCGATTTTTATCGGGTTAAAAAACTACGCGGAAGTCCTTGGCGATTCCCGTTTTTACATGGCATTGTCAAATACTCTGCTTTTAATGGTAATGATTATCCCATTCCAGTTAATACTGGGCTTTTTGATTGCGGTTATTTTGAATGACCGTTTAATGGTTTGGAAAAAGGCGTTTCGCCTTTTGAATTTCCTGCCGTACCTTACCACCCCGATTGCGCTCGGCGTAATTTTCGGTATTCTGTTCGACCCGAACTACGGCACCGTGAACTTTGTTCTGCAAAGCCTTGGCCTGACAGGAATCAATTGGACAACCGAAGTCTGGCCGTCCAGAATCCTTATTGCAATGATTACAACTTGGCGTTACGCCGGGTATACCGCCGTGCTGTTCATGGCCGGCATTACCAACATTAACACAGACATTTACGAGGCCAGCGAAATTGATGGAGCATCTTTCTGGCAGCGCACCTTCCAGATTACCCTGCCCCTGTTAAAGCCTGTCACTGTTTTTGTCGTACTGAGCACACTGATTGGCTGTTTCCAGATTTTCGAAGAGCCCTTTATGATTTTTGGTGTAGCGAACAAACTCATCGGCGGCCCCGACAACGCGGTACTTTCCGGAGTTTGGCTGTTCTACGACACTGCGTTCAGCAACCAGCTGCGCAACGGTTACGCGTCGGCAATCGCCGTTTCCCTGTTTGTCGTCATCGCGGTAATCTCCTTTGTAATGAACAAACTGATGAAAGGGAAGGATGACTGATTATGAAAAAGATTTCACTTTCCAGGGTTCCCATGTTCCTTTTCATGGTACTCGTTTCCGTTGTTTCCATCGCTCCCTTTTACTTCATGATGATGATGGGTACATACAAATCCAGTGAAATTTACCAGGGCGTAAAGCTGGTTCCCGGTTACTTCCTACAGGTAAACTTTCACTCGCTGATGCAGATCGATTTTCTGCGCTATTACGGAAACTCCCTGTTTGTTGCTTTTTCCAGCGCGATTCTGACCGTGCTTGTCTGCGCGGCCTGCGGTTACGGCCTTTCCAAGTACAGCTTCAAAGGACGTAAATCGCTGATAAACGTGATTATGCTTACCATGATGGTACCGACGCAGCTCAGCCTGGTCGGCTTTACGATTGAAATGCATAAAATCGGCTGGCTGAACACTCATTTACCGCTGATTATTCCGGCCGCGGCAAGCGCTTTCGGCGTATTCTGGATCAATCAGTTTACCGCCAGCGCAATTCCAAATTCCGTACTGGAAAGCGCTCGAATTGACGGCTGCGGCGAATTCCGCACCTTCATGCAAATTGCCCTGCCCTTTATGCGCCCCGCGTGCATGACCTTGGCGCTGCTGTCGTTCCTGTGGTCCTGGAACAGCTTTATGATGCCAATGATCGTGCTGACCAGCGAAAGCGTGTACACGCTGCCGTTGGGAATCCGCCAGCTGGCAACCCAGTTCCGCACCGATTTGGGCGCGCAGATTCTGGGCCTGACTCTGGCGACCATACCCATGCTGCTGATGTTTGCCGCGTTTTCCAAAAACCTCATCAGTGGTCTTGCCGCCGCCGCGGTAAAAGAATAACCTTGATTGAAAGAAGGATTCACGCTATGGAATATACAAAGCTGGGAAGAACCGGGCTTTCTGTCAGCAAGCTGTGCCTGGGCACCATGAATTTCGGTTCCACCACTTCAGAAAAAGACGCTTTTCGGATTATGGACGCCGCCGTGGAAGCCGGAATCAATTTCTTTGACACGGCGAACAATTACGGCTTTTTGACCGGCGACGTAGGAATTACGGAAAAAATCATTGGCAGATGGTTCGCGCAAGGCGGCTCCCGAAGAGAAAAAGTCGTTCTGGCAACAAAAGTGCATGAAGATATGCACGACGCGAACGACGGCCCCAACACCGTGCCGGGGCTTTCCATTTATAAGGTGCGCCGCCATTTGGAAGCATCGCTGAAACGCCTTCAAACCGACCACGTAGAGCTTTACTACATGCACCACATTGACCGAAGCGTAACCTGGCAGGAAACCTGGGACGCATTCGAAAATCTGTTTGACCGCGGCTTAATCGACTACGTGGGCGCCAGCAATTTCCCCGCTTGGGAAATTGCCCGTGCACAGGGCGAAGCAAAAGCACGCCACTTTATGGGCATTGCCGTGGAGCAGGACAAATACAGCCTGACCTGCAGGCTGCCCGAACTGGAAGTCTTCCCGGCTTGCGAAGCGCTGGGGGTAGGCGCCGTTGCGTGGGGCCCGCTCGACGGCGGACTGCTTGCCGGCGGCGGAGAAGAGTCCCTGCGAAAACGGAACAATGCGAAAGCATATGAGAAATATCATGCACAGCTGGAAGCATTTCACAAGCTTTGCAGCGACGCCGGACTGCATGAGGCGGACGTTGCCCTTGCCTGGACGCTGACCAACAAAACCCTGACTGCTCCCATTATTGGGGCACGTACATTAGAACAGTTTGAAAACTGCCTGAAGGTACTTGAGATTAAAATGGATGAGAGCATGATTGCGGAGCTGGACAGAATCTTCCCCGGCCCCGGCGGGGCTGCGCCTGAAGCGTACGCATGGTAATTCCTTGGCGGCTCCTTTGGGGTTTGCGGGAAAAAGTGATTTCACCCGTCCAACGCGGGTACTAATATGAATAAGGTTGTGGATTTAATGAACAATTTGGCAAAACAATTAACCCCAGAGAGTTTGGCGCAGTATTTCGACCATACATTGTTAAAGCCCTTTGCTACCGTAGAAGCGTTTGAACAGTTCTGTGCGGACAGTGCGAAATACAAATTCAAAATGGTTGCAATAAACCCGGCGCCGGTGAAGCTTTGCAAAAAGCTGCTGGAAGGCAGCGGCGTCCGTGTTGGCGCTGCCATCGGGTTCCCTTTGGGACAGAATACGATTGAAACAAAAATTTTCGAAACCGAGGACGCCATTAACAACGGCTCCGATGAAATTGACTACGTCATCAATATAACCCAGCTGAAACACAGAAATTACGATTACATAGAACGCGAAATGGCCGGCGTGGTGGAACTTTGCAAAAAGCACAGCGTAACTTCCAAAGTTATTTTTGAAAACTGCTTTTTGACGGACGACGAAAAAAAGGAACTGTGCAAAATTGCTTTAAACGTTGGCCCTGATTTTATCAAAACCTCCACCGGGTTTGGTTCCGGCGGCGCAACACTGGAAGACGTTGCACTGATGAAGAACATGGTGGGCGACAAAATTAAGGTTAAGGCAGCGGGCGGCATCCGTACTCTTGACATGGTGCTGAAGCTCATCGACCTTGGCGTAGAACGCATTGGTTCCACCGCCAGCATCGAAATTGTAAACACGTTTGTCAAATCCCTGTAAGCCGGATATTTGAGGAGAAAATATGGAACAGGTAAAAAAAATCCTTCTGCAGATTCAGGATAAGGACGGCTGCGTCCTTGTCGCTGCATCCGGTGAGGATTCGGTGCAGCTGAAATATACCAGCGAGTATCGCCCGGGCGACTGCATTGTGGTAAAGGTGCCGGGCCCCCAGCATTTGTCCCTTCTGGCGGACGAAGAACTGCCGGAAAGCTTGGTGTTTGTTCAAAAAACGGAACTGCGGTACCCCATTCCCTTTGGGGAAGGACTCCAGCCCTATCCCCCGCATTCGTTTCAGGGGAGCAATCATCTGATTTCTGTTCGCGCGGCGGGAGAAAAAGAAATTTACCGGTACCGGAACCTGAGCTTAAATCCGCTGGATGTACGTGGCAACACGGACAGCTACCCCCATTGCACCGCCAATGTGGAAACCCGGGGCGAATCCGTTTTTGCGGCGCGCAATACGATTGACGGCGTAATTGAAAACACCTGCCACGGGGAATGGCCGTACCAGTCCTGGGGGGACGACGAAAACCCGAACGCAGAAATTATGGTGGAATTCGGACGTACAGTGCGGGCAGATAAAATTGTCGTATTCCTCCGAGCCGACTTTCCGCACGACAATTACTGGGAACAGGTTACTTTCCTGTTCAGCGACGGTTCCAAGCTGATTGCTCCGCTGGAAAAGACAAAACAGGGGCAGGAAATTTGTTGTGAACCCAAACAGATTGAATGGGTAAAAATGATGCAGCTGGTCAAGTCGGAAGAGGAATCTCCTTTCCCCGCACTGACCCAATGAGAAGTGTACGGAACCGATCTGAACCCGCTGCTCTAAGCCTTATGCTCGATTATTCCGAATCAAGAAACAACTCCCTGAACCGGCGCCGAAGTATCGGCGCCGGTTTTTTACTCGGGTGATTACCCGTCCTACCGGAAAATTTATAAAAAAGAATAAGAGCAGAGCGAAGTTCGCTCTGCTCTTATTCTTTGCTCTTTATTTAAGTCTCCTGTGCGCCGCAGGACCTTCTGGGTATCAGTATGGAAGCGTATTGCTTCAGCAGGTCAAGGTTGAACAGATTTTCTTTCTTTCTCAGCTCCGCAAAAGCCGTTTTCAGGCTTTTTTCCTTTTTGTAAGGACGATACGATGTCATTGCGTCAAGAACATCCGCTATCATAACAATCTGGGCTTCGTACGATATCTGGTCGCCCTCCAGTCCATAAGGGTATCCCCTGCCGTCCAGCCGCTCATGGTGCTGCAGGATGATATTGATGCACATTTGCGGAATTCCGCTTTCCTGCAGCATTTCTATTCCAAGAATACAGTGCTGCTCCATAATGCTGTATTCGGCGGCAGTTAACTTTTTAGGCTTTTGTATAATGTTTTTCGGTATCAAAAGCTTTCCCACATCGTGCAGAAAACTTCCCAACGCCAGTTGGTTTAACTGTGTTTCCGTAAATTTCAGCTGAATTCCAACCATGGTGGAAAGCAGCGCCACGTCGATACAGTGCGTGTATAGCCAGTCCACATAATTTTCTATTGCATAAACCGCTGCCCACCATGGCTTATTTTTAGAATCAAATAAAACTATTGTCAAAAGTTCGCTGGCCTTTGACAATAGTTCCACACAATCCACGTTAACCTTTTTCTGCAAGTCATCACAAGTCTGATTCAGCAATTCTTTCGGATCCGTCCTTGCCGTTTCAAGTTGCAGGTTGTTATTGGAGTATGGGGAAAAGGTTCCTATCAGCTCCAGCTTTTTCTGAATTTCATCGGTTAGAAATTCATCTTTCGCTACCAGTAAAACTCCGTTTTCGTTGTAAATATCCCGATCTGCATATGCCTTTTGTCTAATCATCGCCTAATCCATCTCCTTATCATTTCAGTTAGAAAATTCCCTTGTTTTTTTCAAAGACTATTCAAAAATCAATTTCTATAATTATTATGCATTATAATAACGTATATGTCAATATTTACCTATAAGTTATTATTATCAAAGATAAATGACCGTAAAATCATAATTTACGTAAATTTTGACAAAAAGGGCACCGCCGATCTTATCGGACGATGCCCTTTGCATTCTTTCGAATCAAGAAATCTGTTTTTCTATTTCTCGTTTCCTTCCATAATTTTTCCGTTCACTACACCATTCCACACACTTTTGTATAAGTCCTGACAGTCGAGCATTCCCTGCTCATAATACCAGCGATCAATGCCAAAATATGTCTGATTGAGGTGATCCGTATAATCGATCAACAAGTCCTTTTTCTCTTTTCCTAACAAATTAACCAGTTCATCAAATTCTTGCTGCACCGTGCGGCACAATTCCTCATCCGCGGCTTTCTCTTTTTTGTAAAACTCTTTATGTTCCCTTAACCGTTTATCGACAAATACCATTAACCCTGCCTGCATTGCGTGATTTATACTTTTAGGAAGTTTCATATTCTAAAATCCCTTCATTTAAAAAAATAAAAAAGCGTCAGCAAAAACACGTGATACCATAAACTCACATGCAATAAAGTCAATTTAAGCAACTTCCGTATGTGAGCAATCAAACCGATATTCTATTGCCTTACTTCTATTTCTTAATTTCGTCGACTTTATTAAGCTGAAACTTTTTGTAGAACATTATAACACTCTATGAAATCACATGCAATCAATTTATACCAAATAGAGTGGTTTAATATGGAAATATTAAAATTGAAACAGTTTGGTTGAATAGAAACTTGCAAATTAACGAACTTTAAGATCAATATTTACCCATAAGTTCCTTTATGCTCGTACTGCATAAATTATACTAAAATTATCATTGACTTTAATTAGATAGGTGGATTGCCATGAACATTGATTACACTGCCATTGGGCACAGAGTCAAGCAAGCGCGGCACGAAAAAAATTTTACACAGGCCCGGTTGGCTGAATTACTGTCTGTTACCCCTGAGTACATTTCCCGTGTAGAACGTGCCAGCACTAACCCCAGCCTTCAAATCATTGCGAAAATCGCCGAGGTTTTGTCTGTTAATTTGACTTTTCTGCTCGAAGGAACCACGACGGGCAATGACAATTATAAACTGGATGAGTTTTCAGAGCTATTAAAGCATCTCACGCCGGAAAAGCGCAAACTGCTTTATGAAATTGGAACGGTTCTTCTCCAATCCTGAACGGAAACCAATTTAGACTGAATTCTTCCGGCAATATCAATTTAGTTCTTTCTTTGTGGGCATATTAGAATAAGGCATACTCTCTCCCTTTGTTAGTATTACCATATACAGCCCATGCTTGTTGTATTATACTGCAATTGACATTGTGACAGCATTGCGGCTATAATGAATGAAAGCCGTTAATCATTAGTAAACAAATACTGAATTTATGTGTTTGGGGGAATTAAAATGGAGCCAAATGATAACTTTCCTGAAGGCGTAAAAGTGAAGTCACTGTACAAGGCGGTCAAGCTGCTTGACTATTTCGACAGCCAACACCCGGAGCGGGGCGTAAGTGAGCTGGCAGAACTAAGCGGCATGCTGAAAAGCAGCGTTTATAATATTATGAGCACTTACGAAATTTGCGGGATCATCGAAAAGAACCCTAAAACAAATAAGTACCGTCTGGGCTTGAAAATTCTTGCTCTAAGCAATGTGCTCAGTCAGGACGACGTGTTCTGGGAAATTATACGGCCCTATATGGAAGAGCTGAGCGAGCAAACCGGAGAAACCGTTTTTTTGGCTACGCCATACGGCAACAATATTATTTATCGGGAAGCCGCATTCCCAAACCACAGCATCTCTGTGCGGGCGATAAAAGGTGTGGTCGCTCCTATGTATTGCACCAGTCTGGGGAAAGCAATTCTTTCCTGCATGGACAAGGAACAGACGGAACGTGTTATTGCGGAAGGACTGGAGCCTTTTACGCCTTATACGATTACTGATCCGCAGGCATTTCGCGATGAGGTGGAGAAAATCCGTATACAAGGCTATTCCATTGACAATATGGAACATGAGTATGGTATAAAATGCGTTGGGGTGCCGATTAAAAATGGAAACGGCCAGGTAATCGGCGGAATCAGCCTTTCCGGGCCTTCCCTGCGCTTTAACGACGAACAGATTGCAGAATATGCAAAAATTCTTACCGACAGAGCTATACGGATTCGAGACCGTATTTAATTCCTAGCAACTTGGGGGATTCCCGAGAATGCGTTTTGCATTCTCGGGAATCCCCCTTTTTATTTTGCTGACCGTCGGCAGGTCACTGGCGAAGGCCGCTGTATTTTGCTGTTTCATGCCCGAACAATTGCGCCTATCGCCGCAAATTTACCGTATGAAAATAAAAGGTATACATTTTACACACTTTTTCTTAATTTTAATTAAAACTATTGACATGTTGTGTATAAACATGTAGTATATTAATTACAGAACGACGTTCATCATTAATGAATATAAAAGAAACCGATGTTCATTATTAATGGAATCCGCATTCGAGCATTACACAATTTGGAGGAATTATTATGAGCTACTGTTTTCCGAACGGTGCCTGGCCAACGATGACAACCCCATTCACAGGGGATGGGGCGATTGATTACAAGGCACTGGAAAAATTAACAGACTGGTACATTGAAAACGGAGCNNGGACGAAAGAATCCACCTTACAAAATTTATTAAGAACCAGGCGGCAGGCAGAGTTCCGGTCATTGCATCAGGGCATGTGTCCTACGACATAAAGGATCAGATCAAAGAGCTGAATGCAATTGCTGATTGCGGCGTGGATGCCGTTATCCTGATCAGTAACCGTCTTGCCGGGCCGTACGAGTCCGACAGCGTATTATTGGAAAGGCTCGATAAAATTGTAAATGCACTTCCTAAAGAAGTAGCTCTCGGATTTTATGAATGCCCTTATCCGTATAAACGGTTACTTACCCCGGAAGTCATTCAATACTGCGTTTCTTCCGGCCGTTTCTATTTTCTGAAAGATACCTGCTGCGACATAGACCAGATTGAACAAAAGCTCACTTTGCTGAAAGGCTCCAACATGCATCTTTACAATGCAAACACAGCCACCTTGGTGCAAAGCTTAAAGCTTGGGGCAAGCGGTTACAGCGGCGTGATGGCTAATTTTCAAATGAAACTGTATTCATGGCTTGTAAAACATTGGCAGGATGAACCCGAAATTACAGAGGAAGTACAAAGCATTTTAACGGTCTGTTCCTTCGTTGAACTGAAAAATTATCCTGCAAATGCAAAATGCTTCCTGAACCTGAGCGGAGTCGAAATGGGTGAATATGCAAGAAGGGGGGATCAGGCTCCACAAAACGCAACGGAAGTTATGGAACTGAAGCAAATTCTTTCTCTTACCTCCAAACTGGAAAAAAAGCTCGGAATCTAATTTTTCATTAAGGCAAAACATTTCCTGCTTATCGAAGGCGTTCGGTTAAACCGATTCCTAATGTGGGGAATTAAGCCTTTGAAAATATTTTAAATTTTTATTATTGGGAGGAAAAGTAAAAATGAAAAAAGTAATTGCATTACTCGCAGCTTTTACACTCTTGGTTTCCGTGTTTTCAGGTTGTGGAAGCAACCAAACCACAAGCGCAGCTGCCGCAGCATCTGATGCACCTGCAGATACCGTCACCATTAATTTTTATGGTGGCTGGACCGGAGCAGACCTTGATAAAATGACCGGACTTGTCGATGACTTCAACAGCAGCCAGTCCGCAATTAAGGTGAATTTCACATCCCAGCAGTGGACACAGATGTTTACAAAGTTTTTAGCAGATTACCAGGCTGGTTCCACCCCCGACGTAGTGGCAATGCACACCTTAGAAATGGGCCAGTTTGTACAAATGGGCGTTCTTGACAGCGCAGCTGTGAAGGACATGGGCCTGCAGGAAAGCGATTACATTAAAACCGCATGGGACGGCAGCACTTATGACGGAACACTGTATGGGGTTCCCCTCGATGTAAACATGCACGCTCTTTACTATAACAAGGATCTGTTTAAGAAAGCCGGAATCGACAAGGCGCCTTCCACCAAAGAGGAATTAATTGCAGACGCACAGAAGCTTACGATTGACACGAACGGAAAAACTGCGGCAGACAGCGGGTTCGATAGTTCCAACATAAAACAGTACGGGTTTGGATTCTTGCAGAATCATCATGCTTTCTACCAAACATACGCGCTTATGAATCAGATGAACTACAATCCGTTTACGACCGACATGACAAAGATTTCTCTTGATTCCTCAAAAGTATCCCCCGCAATTCAGTTCCTTGAAGATTTAATCTACAAATACAAAGTGACCCCAGTCGNNCCATTGACGACTTCAAAGCACGCACGGTGGCAATGGCAATCGACGGAAACTGGCAGCTGTCCGGCCTTTCTTCCGTACCTTTTGATTGGGACACCGCAGAATATCCGCAAATCTTCGATCAGAAAGCGGTTTGGGGCGCTTCTGAACTGCTTGCATTACCCAAAAACAAAGACGCTGCCAAACAAAAAGCTGCCGCTACCTTTGTAAAATGGATGTCTGACAATTCCGCAAAATGGGCACTTTCCGGTCAAATCCCCGCAAACCTTGCCGCGCAAAAGGCGGCGACAAAGTTAAAGGGTATTGACGCATACACTGCAGAACTGGATTATGTTAAGTTCCTTCCGGCTCACCCAAAGGCGGTTAAAATCTTCTCAAGCGCAGCTCCAAGCCCGATTTTGACAGCGGCACAAAACGCAATGCTGAACAATAAAAACGCAGACGATGTTACCAAACAGCTCGAAAGCGACATCAACAAGGTATTAGCCGGCTGATTTTGATTCTGCGCAATCGGGTATCACTTCACAAGGATGCCCGATTGCTCTTTTCATCCTTTTCATCTATTCCAGTGAACCTTTCGTATTCAAGCGGATGCCATGGTTTTTACAATCCGCTTTCACTGAATCCGTTTATTTCACACCGCATCCATTCGGTTGTCATTTACGTCGGCTGGATTTCTTCGGCCGAATCCTTTCAACACAAGGAGTGAAATTCGCTATGTCAAAGGGGCAGGATATTACAACGGCAGGCAGCGGCTCGGCTATAAAGGCCCGCCGCCAAAAGCCTTTAAAAGGGTCGCAGGGTAAAATAGCGGCTCTGTTTTTATTACCGTATCTTTTCATCTTTGTTGTATTCCGGCTTGGGCCAAGCATTGCCGGTATATACATCAGTTTTTGCAAATGGGATTTAGCAGGAAGTCTTTCCTTTATTGGAATTGACAATTTCGTAAGGTTATTGACGGATACAAATTTTCATATTTCACTGCTCAATACATTGATTTTCTTCGTGCTCACTTTGCCGCCTCTGATTATTTTCAGTATTCTTCTGGCCATACTGTTGAACCAGAAAATGCGCTTTAAAAATGTGGGCAGAGCCGTATCCATTATTCCTTACGTTTTAATACCGGCCGTTGTCGGAATTATTTGGAACTGGATGTACGACAATAACTTCGGTATTTTAAATTACTATATTAAGAAGATGGGCGGCGCTTCAGTCCATTGGCTTACAGACGAAAACCTGGCGCTGGTTTCCGTCGCCATTGTTGTTATCTGGTCGTTCATCGGCTATAACACTGTGCTTTTTCTTGCGGGTCTTCAGGGAATTTCGCGCGAGCTGTACGAAGCTTCTATGATTGACGGTGCAACAANNAAATCACACTTCCCTTATTAAAGCCGATTACTTCCATGGTGGTCACACTCACCCTGATCAATACCGTTCAGCTGTTTGACCAGATTTTCGTTATGACAAACGGCGGTCCGGGAACCGCAACCCTTACTATGGTGCAGTACCTGTACACCTCCGCATTCCAGAACTATGAAATGGGATACGGCTCTGCGATTGAAGTGGTTGTTCTGATTATTCTTGTGCTGTTGATTAAGCTTCAGAATAAACTCATCAAAGTAGACGAAGGAGTGTGATGGACCAATGACAAAAGAACTTAAAAGCAGCGCCAAATATCTCTTGCTTATTATCATCTGTATTGTTTTTCTATTTCCGCTTGCATGGGCCATTGTATGCTCCGTAAAGCCGGAAGCAGAAATTTTAAGCTACCCTCCTAAGTGGATTCCGACTGTATTTACCATGTCGAACTACTCTACGGTATTGGCAAAATACACTTACCTTGCTTGGGGCGAAAACAGCATTATAACCGCTGTTATCGGTACCCTGATGATTTTGGCCTTCTCCTCCCTTGCGGCTTATGCGCTGGGAAGATTTGAATTCCGGGGCAGAAAACTAATCTACGGCGTAATTCTCGCAATGCTGCTGATTCCGATTCAGGCTTACATGATTCCGCTGTATTTAATGTGCGCCAAGCTGGGTATTCTCAACAGCTATGCGGCCATTATCTTTCCGTCGGCAGCCAATGTAACCAGCATCTTCATTTTAACCAGCTTTTTTAAAGGGCTGCCGAAGGAATTGGAAGAAGCCGCCCGAATTGACGGCTGCGGCGAATNNCCCGGTAGGAATTGCGCAGTTCATGGGTTCGGTAAATTCGAACGCACAGTTCCAATACGGCACCGCACTGGCGGGCTGCTGTATGGCGGTTATCCCCACCATGATCGTATTTCTGGTGCTGCAGCGGTATTTTGTAGAAGGAATTGCCAGCTCCGGCATTAAGGGATAAATGGAATGAATGAGCATAACGAATTTACAAGCATAAAAAAAGAATACATCTGCGGAAAAAATCCGCCGTTTCAAAGCTGCCATGCTTCCAGCGTGGCAGCTCTTCCAGACGGCAGCATCTTTTCCGTTTGGTTTGCAGGCAGCAAAGAGGGCGCAGATGACGTAGCCATCTGGGGCTCCCGGCGCGAAAACGAAGCCTGGAGCAGGCCGCACAGTATAGCACAACAGGAGAACCTGCCCCACTGGAATCCGGTGCTGTTTGTGCGGCCTGACGGCGCCGTTCAATTGTTTTATAAGGTAGGGCGGGAAATTTCCTCTTGGCAAACACGGGTTATGGTTTCCTTTGACAACGGAGAAAGCTGGTCACAGCCGCAGGAGTTGGTTCCTGATGACCGGGGCGGGCGGGGGCCTGTGCGCAATAAGGTAATCTCCCTTTCCAACGGAAGGTGGTTGGCCCCTGCTTCACTGGAAAACGGCGAGTGGCGCTGCTTTGCCGACCATTCGGACGACGGCGGTCTTACATGGCAGAAAAGCAACGAAATATTCGCGGATCTTGGAAAAGTCCGCGAAATCAACCCGGAATACCGGGACATTCCGGTTTCCGAACAATCCTACAGCGGCAGAGGGGTCATTCAGCCGACTTTGTGGGAGTCGCAGCCCGGAAAAGTTCATATGCTAATGCGAAGTTCAGAAGGGCTGATCTTCCGAAGCGATTCCGATAATAACGGTACAAACTGGTGCCAGGGCTACCCGACAAATCTACCCAACAACAACNNGTGGCGTAACATATTCACGTTCGAGGAAGAACCGGGCGAATATTCTTACCCGGCTGTCCTCTTCCACAAAGAAAGCTTGCTGGTTACTTACACCTACAAACGTCAAAATATTGCTTTCTGGAAGTTGGATTTGGCAAGGCCCTCAAAGAAAGAGGAGAATGAACATGATTTATGATGTGAAAGAGAATTTACTGCAATATAAAGGAATCAGTAAGAATCTGGATTGTGCGATTGATTATTTACTGAACACCGATTTTACCGGCATGGAACCGGGCAAATATCCTGTGGACGGCGACAGGATATTCGCCATGGTACAGGAACCGGATTCCCGCCCCAGGTCACAAGCGCGATGGGAAGCGCATCAGCGTTACATTGACATACAGTACATAATTCAGGGGGCGGAAAACATCGGCTTTCAGAAAATTGATTTGTTAACCGTATCCCAGCCATACAGTAAGGAAAACGATATTGTATTTTTCGCAGAAAACGGAAAAGGCATTTTCCCGGAACTGGTTCCAGATTCTTTTGCGATTTTCTTTCCCACGGACGCGCATATGCCGTCGGTCTGCACGGAAGAACCGGCGCATGTGAAAAAAGTGGTTGTAAAAGTGGAAGTGGAGTAATTCATTGAGCAGAAGGAGAAAACCAAGATGAACAAAAGACCGAAGATATTGGTAGTGGGCAGCTTCGTCATGGATTTGATCGTCAGCACAGAAAAGTTCCCGAATTCCGGGGAAACGGTGCTGGGCAAAAGCTTCCGCACCGCGCCGGGCGGCAAGGGAGCAAATCAGGCGGTGCAGGCGGCGCATCTGGGCGCCGATGTGACCATGGTGGGCAAAGTGGGAAACGACGACTTTGGAAAAAGTCTGATCCATTCCTGCGAAGAAGCCGGAATCCACACCGAATTCATTGCCGTTGACCCGGCGGTCTCCTCCGCCGTGGGCGATATTATTCTGGAAGTCGGCGAAGGAAAAGCCGCTAAGAACCGCATTATCGTG
>DFRY01000064.1 GCA_002378845.1 Ruminococcaceae bacterium UBA3451
TACCGGTGCGGTTGTTATGATGCTGATTCTGAACCCGTTTATGACACTGGTTGCAATGGTCTCCATTCCGCTGTTTGCGCTTTTGACCAAAACGGTTGCAAAACGGAGCCGTGTTTACTTTTTGGGCCAGCAAAGAATGCTGGGGGCGCTGAACGGTGTGGTGGAAGAAAACATTGAAGGGCTAAAAATGGTGAAGGCGTTCAGCCTGCAGAAAAAAGTGCTTTCCGATTTTAAAGAAGTCAACGCGGAAATGTGCGATTATTCCATTAAGGCGCAGGTGTGGTCGGGGCTGATGATGCCGTTTATGAACGTAATTAACAATTTCAGTTTTGCGCTCATTGCCTGCATTGGCGGAATCCTATCCGTGCAGGGTATGGTAACGGTGGGTGTGGTGGTCAGCTTTTTAACGTATTCCAAGCAGTTTGGCCAGCCGCTGAACAGTATCGCTGGCATGTTTAATACCATTCAATCCGCTTTGGCCGGCGCGGAACGGATTTTTGAAATTCTGGACGAAGAAGAGGAAACTCGGGACCCGCAAAACGGAACGGAACTGACAAATCCGGTGGGGAAGGTGCAGTTTAAAGACGTTTCATTTTCTTACAGCACAGGAAAACCTGTTCTGCACCATGTCAGCTTTCAGGTAAACCCGGGCGAAGTGGTTGCACTGGTTGGAGAAACCGGCGCGGGAAAAACCACAATTATCAATTTATTAACCCGCTTTTATGAACTGAACGAAGGCGAAATCCGGATTGACGATGTCAACATTACGGAAGTGCCGCGGAAAAGCCTGCGCAGCTGTTTCTCTGTCGTGCTGCAGGACACCTGTCTGTTTACCGGAACCATTGCGGACAACATTCGTTATTCACGCCCGGAAGCAACGCTGGAAGAGATTATTGGGGCGGCAAAGCTTGCACGCGCGCATACGTTTATTTCCCGACTGCCGAAAAAGTACGACACCGTAGTGACCGGCAGCACAGATAATTTAAGTCAGGGCCAGCGCCAGCTTTTGGCTATTGCACGCGCAATTTTGTGCGACGCGCCTATTCTGATTCTGGATGAAGCGACGAGCAGTGTCGACACAAAGACAGAAAAGGAAATTCAGAAAGCGCTTTTGGTACTCATGAAAAACCACACCAGCTTTTTGATTGCACACCGACTTTCCACGATACGTGACGCCGATAAAATTATGGTAATCAGCAGCGGAGAAATCATAGAAAGCGGTACCCACGAGGAATTAATGGATTTGAAAGGCACGTATTATACCATGGTAGTCAGTCAGATGGGCTGTAACGAAAACTCAGCGCAACTGCCGCTTTGCTGATAAAATGGAAAACAGATTCAAAAATAATTCCGGTATATTCACAGCCGGAATAAAAACGACTTTCATTTCCATGAAAATAAAAGTACTTAAAATCAGAAGATATAAAAGTAATCCGTAATGAGGTGCCGTATGTTTGATGTGACTGCGTTAGGCGAATTGTTAATTGATTTTACCCCCTGCGGGAAATCCGAAGCGGGAATGCGTGTGTTTGAGCAAAACCCCGGCGGGGCGCCGGCCAATGTGCTGTGTGCACTGTCCAATCTGGGGCTGAAAACCGCGTTTCTTGGCAAAGTCGGGCAAGACATGCACGGGGACTTTCTGAAAAGCGTTCTTGAGCAAAAAGATGTTTGTACGGACGGGTTGATTCAGGATCCGGAAGTTTTTACCACGCTGGCCTTTGTTGAACTTTCTGAAGACGGGGAAAGAAGTTTTTCCTTTGCCCGCAAGCCGGGGGCGGATACCTGCCTGAAGCCGGAGGATTTAAACGATGTGATTTTGAAGAATACAAAAGTTTTCCATTTCGGTTCACTTTCCCTTACGGATGAACCGGCCCGTTCCGCAACGCTTGCCGCAGTGCGCCGCGCAAAGGAAGCAGGGGCGATTATTTCGTATGACCCTAATTACCGGGCTTTGCTCTGGGGCAGCAGGGAGGAAGCCATGAAACAAATGCGCAGCGTACTTCCTTTTGTTGATGTGATCAAGATCAGCGATGAGGAAACAGAACTGCTTACCGGGGCTTCATCACCGGAAGAGGCTTCTAAATTACTGGTCGGCCGCGGAATTTCCTGCGCTGTTGTCACGTTGGGCGCAAAAGGTGCCTGCGTGCGTACGAATACGTCGTTTGCCGAAGTGGGCACCGAGAAATGTACGGTGGTTGACACCACCGGTGCGGGCGATTCTTTCTGGGGCGGTTTCCTGTATAGGCTCGTGCAGAGCGGGAAGCGACCCGGGAAACTTTCCGGGGTGGAAGCGGCCGACTTTGTGGCGTTTGCTAATGCTGTCGCGGCGCTTTGCGTGCAGAAGCGGGGTGCAATACCCGCCATGCCGTATTTGAACGAAGTGCTGGAGTTTTATCGCTCAGAACAGTAAAAACGCTGAAAAGGGGCTTTCCTTGTGGGAAAGCCCCTTTTGTTTATATTCGCCTTTTCAGGTAATAGTCGTCATATAACATGAATTTCCGATTCAGCGGACGGTAACCGCTGCTGCCCAGCGCTTTGACCCGCTCTGAAGCCAACGGTATAGCCTTGGTCAGAATTGTATTCACACGGAATGCGGAATAAAAGTCCTGGTCGGCAATTTCTAGAATTGCCTCTATGTACTTCTGCTTTTCATACGCACTTTGCAGATCAATGCGCAGCATGCCGCAGCGGTTGAATTCATCCTGTGCAATGCGTTGGAACATTTCAACAGTCCCAATTAGCTCCTGTGACGCGTTGTCCACAATGGTCCAACGGACAAAATCTTTATTTTGGTAGGAGTCGTACCAGAATTCAATGGCTTCTTGCATCCTTTGCAGGGTGGAATAATGAAAATCGTCTCCGTGGCAGTTGTCGGAATTAAAGAACGGAACCGCCGTCGTATCTGAATAACAGAACAGCAGTTGGTTTGCGTCGTCCATTCTTGTTTGTCGCATAGTGATCAGGTCGTTTTGGTAAAGCGGGCATTCCTCATAGACATTCATTCTGTTGTTCTCCTTGTTTTATAGAATCCTTGTAGTTTTAAATTCCAATGATTTGCCTGAAAATTTTTGAGTCATTCTTTGATTATTTTTACAAACAAAAATATGAAGCAAAATCCGTTTTTTACAGTAATAGCAAATTAATCGGCAGCCGCAAGGGCAGCGGATTCTTTCTCTTTTGTACAAAGATACATCATTCCGGCAGACCCCGCCAGCATAATGACTGCAATTAAAATCCACGAGGAAAAATAATTGGTAAGGGAAAGCACATGCCCCATAATCAGCGGGGCCAGCGCGCGGGCGCTCCCCTCCATGAACATGGAAAAAGAATTGATTCTGCCTAAATGGGCGCTGGGGGAGTGATCCGCAATAAAAGTGCCAAGGTTAATGGTCACCACAATTTCCGCGAAGGTAAAAACTGCGCCGGCAAGCAGGAACAGCGGGAGGCTTTGTACAAGCCCAAAGGCGGTAAATGCGATAAAGTATAAGATTCCGCCGCCGGATATGACCGCAAGCGGATGAAATTTAATGGTCAGTCTTGTCAGCAGCGGGGTGCACACGACAACAATCACGGAGTTCAGCATATTTACATAGCTGTAAAACTGCGCCCCGTTTTCCTTGTACAGGTCACCGAACTGAATGGGAAGAAGAAAGCCCCATTGCGCGTAGGTGAAATGATAAATAAACATGATGAGGATAAAGGCAAATAAAATTGGTGTTCCTTTCAGTACCTGAAAAGCAGAATCATGGGATTCCTCTGCTGTCGCTTCCTGATTCTCCTGTCTTTGCTTCTTTCCGGTTTCCCGAATGAACAGGGTAATCAGTAAAGTGGAAATAATGGTGGTTGCCCCGTCAAGAATAAACAAAAGCTGCAGGTAATTTTTAAACAGCAGGCCGCCCAAAAGAGGGCTGACTGCCATGCCGATATTGATTCCCAGATAAAGCAGGGAAAAAGAAGATTTTCGGTTTTTCGGCGTGGTAAGGTCTGCCGTCATCGCCTGATAAACCGGGGACGCCATGGTATATAAGTTGGATGCAATAACGATGAAAAGAAGCAACAGGGAATGGTTCGTAGTAATTCCGCAGAGAATATAAACCACTGCCCCCAGTGCCTGGCAGGGAACCAGAATTTTCTTCCGCCCAAAGGAATCCGCCAGTTTTCCGCCCAAAAACAGGCAAGGTGCCTGGGTTAATACCAGCAGCGCGGAAAAATTCCCGGTATCGGCTTTTGACATACCCATCTTCTGGGTTAGAATCAGCGTGAGAAGCGGAAAGATAAAGCTCCCCAAGCAGTTAATAACCCGGGCAACGAATAAAATGTAAATTTCTTTGGGTAATCCACTGTATGCAGTAATATGCTTTGGTTTGATTTTCATAAATACTCCAGTGCATGTTCAGTATGATGAAAGCTTTTTTTGCAAGCTTATGTATAAAATGGGGGTATTGATTCAGGGGGATTCTAATCTTTAACCGAAATTTCCTTTACCAGTCGGTTTGCAGCCGCTGCGGACTCTTTCAGTCCTTCAACGGTTTTTGTTTCGAGCACCACTCGGCAACCACACTTTTGTGCGAGTGACAGTTTTTCACGAAGATTGATTTCACCGGTACCCAGAGCGAGATGGTTTTTCTCTCCGACTGCGTCGTGAGCATGCATGTGAAAAAGCCGGTTTTCGTGTTTCTGAATAAACAGTCCGTCCAACCCTCCACTGCTATGGTCATGGCCTATGTCATAGGTCAGGGCGAAAACATCACTTTGCAGCAAAGTTTCAATGCCGTTTTTTATAAACTCTTTTCCGTGCCAGCTGGTATTTTCCACACATATTTTTATGCCGGAAGTTCCGATCGCCTTTTCGCATTGCGCTCTGAATTCACCCAGCTTTGCAAGGTAAAGCTTTTGATATTGCGCATACAGGTACACTTTTTGCTCCGGCAGTGTAAAGTAAACTCCTTCGGCCATATGCATGTTCAGTACCGGTGCATGAATGGTTTTCGCTATTTCAATGGTGGTCAGAACAGTGGAAGTATAGGCTTCGGCTACTTTTCGGTTGAAATCGCAAACGTTAAGGTTTTCATCTAGATGAATCGTAAAATAAACGCCTTCGTTTTTTTGAATGGTCTTCAATTTTTCCATATTCAGCCTATCCGTCTGAAATTGGGGCAGATTCATGTTCAGCTCAATAAAATTCAGGTTTAAGCCTTTACTAAGCCGAACACAGTCTTCTAATGTATTTGTCTCAATCAGCGTGGGCATTCCGAAATCCATAGCAAACCCCATCCGTAATAATTGCATAATTCCAAATTTATTATATTCCAGTTTCGTCCCAAATTCAACCGGATGCGGTAAGAACCAGCTTCCAAAATATCTTCAAGGAAATAAGATTTTATTGTTGTATTTTTTCGGTGTCCATCCTATAATAAAAAGCATTGAGTTCCACCGTTGGATTGAAATAATAGATATGTGAGTGATGAATGTGATTGTAATTGAAGTTTTCAAAGCGATTCTATTAGGAATTATTGAAGGACTGACCGAATGGCTGCCCATCAGCAGCACCGGGCATATGATTTTAGCAGACGAGTTTATTAAACTGGATTTGTCCCCGGCGTTTAAAGAGATGTTCCTGGTTGTAATTCAGCTTGGCGCAATATTGGCGGTTGTTGTGCTGTATTTCCACAAATTGAATCCTTTTTCCCCGAAAAAGTCGGCCAAAGAGAAAAGGGACACGTTTTCCCTTTGGGGAAAAGTGCTTGTTGCCTGTGTTCCGGCTGCCATTATCGGGCTATTGTTTGACAGCGAAATTGACCGGGTCTTTTACAATTATCAAACGGTTGCCGTTACGTTGATTTTGTACGGCATATTATTTATTGTTATTGAGAACCGAAACAAAAACAAAAGGCCTACGGTGCAGAATTTTTCACAGCTTTCTTATAAAACCGCTTTCTTAATCGGAATTTTTCAAATTCTTGCACTCATTCCCGGTACATCCCGTTCCGGCGCGACAATTATCGGAGCTATTTTAATCGGAACCTCGCGTTATGTTGCCGCGGAATTTACTTTTTTCCTTGCCATTCCCACCATGTTTGGCGCAAGTCTTTTGAAGCTTGTAAAATTTGGCTTTGGGTTCACCGGCACGGAATTGCTTGTTTTGGTGACCGGCATGCTGGTTGCATTCCTTGTATCGGTAATTGCAATTCGTTTCCTGATGGGCTATATTAAAAAGCACGATTTTAAAGTGTTCGGTTATTATCGCATCATCCTTGGTGTTATCGTCATTGCATATTTTCTGTTGGCAAAATAAGTTTTCAGGAATAAAAAACCTGCATAAGCCCAATGCTTATGCAGGTTTTTTTCAACTGTTTCGTCATTACATTTTTAAAAGGCTATTTCGATGAAATTGGCTTTTTCAACCTGCCGACCACCTTGCGCCCGGCGTAAGTTATAATGCCGCCGATGAGGATGTTGGAATAGTAGGTGGCAATTCGCCACAGCGTAATGCCGGGAATAATGGATCTGCCGAAAAATTCGCGGAAGAACAGGTAAAATCCGCCTTCAGCGCCGCCGGAGGAACCCGGAAGCGGAATAAACGATGCAACCATAGTGACGAAAGTATCCGCCGCAACCATGGTAAAAACGGATTCCCCTTTTAGACTGAAGCTTCGGTACACAAAGTACGAAATCAGGCTGGCAATGGTAATTTGAACCAGAGTTAAAACAATTGCGGCCGAATACAGGGTATAGGCCCGTCCGATTTTTCGGGAGCTTTCATGAAAGATTTGCAGTTGTTCATGAACTTTAGCGTCAAGTTTTTTGGCAGCCCGGTGCAGCTTTATTTTATTCAGCAGTTTAATTAGTCCCTGCAGAAGGGTATTTGTCATCCCTTCGTTCAGCATGAAAAGGAACACCGCAATAATGAATATGCTGTTTGTAATTAGGCCGAATACGGTGATAAACGAGAAGTTGCTTACTCTGGTCTGAAAATATTCCAGTTCAAACGAAATTAGAACCAGGGAATAAACAAAAGTGACCGCATGGTGAACCAGCGATTTGACCGCAATAATAGAGCTGGCGGATCCGGTGTCCATTCCCATTTTTGTCATGTTGTAAACTTCCATAGATTCTCCCATGGAAAAAGGAGTAAGCGCACTGTAAAACATGCCTACCATACCAATATAAAAAGATTGCCGGAATGTCCAACCCTTGTATAGGTGCCGGCAAAACAAATGAAGGACAACACCTTCCAAAAGCCACCCGGCAAGTACCCCTGCGGCAATCCACAGCAGCCATACCGGCTGAAGATGAAACAGAACATGTCTTAAATTTCTGGCACCCTCCTCAGTCAGCATAAAGAAAAGAAGAATACCAATCATGAGTAATATAGAAATTGCCGAGAATAAATTCTTTTTTATCCAGGCCTTATAAGCCGCGCGCTTTTGCTGCATAATATTCTCCCAAGAAAGAAATTGTAGGATAAAATCTAGCTTTTCTTTATTTTATCCGGCTCTCTATTATACAACAAAAAAATTTAGAGATATAGCATATTTTTTGAACACACGAAAGTTGTGAAAAAAGGAAAAGCGAATGTTTTAATCAGTCAGTTGTTGACGCCGTCTTTGTATTTCTTTTCACCGCCGGGGAAGGCGTGGTAATACAGGGACAGCTGATTTTCAACGTCGCGGGAGGATCGGCCGCTCGACACCATACAGATGCCTTCGACCATCATTTCACGGAATATTCTTTGCCGCTTTAATGAAGTTCTTAAACGGTTTGCTGCGGGTATGTAAATCAGGTTTGCAAAAACAACGCCGTATAAAGTGGCGATAAATGCTGTCGCGATTGCGGCGGTCAGCTGCTGTGCGTCCGCTATGCTGGAAAGAACCTGTACCAGCCCCATAACGGTACCGATAATGCCCAGTGTGGGGGAAAATCCGCCCGCACCCTGAAATACATCAATTTCGAACTGCTTTTGCAGCGCATAGGTTTGAATGTCGGACTCCAGCGCGTCCACAATCACTTCCGCAGATTTCATGTCCAGCGTAAGAATAATGCCTTCCTTTAACAGAAGGTAGTTTTCATTGTTCAAATCCGCGTCTTCCAACATGCTTTGCAGGGACAAAAGCCCATCTTTGCGGCAGGTGTCTGCCATTTGGCTTATTTTTTCAATCAATTTTTCGGGGTTTGGCAAATTTCTATTCAAAAAGGTTTTAAAAAGCGATTTCACCGCTCCGCCAAGATCGTGGAAGCCGTAGGAAAGGATTACCGCACCCATGGTGCCGCCAAATACAATAATAAAAGGACTTAACAGAAACAGCGAATTTATAACACCCTTTTCCAGAATATAACCGAAAATAAGGGAACCAAAAGCAACTATAAGACCAATAATTGTCGAAATGTCCACGTTCTAACCTCCTAATCGAAAATATTATCNNCATATTGTTGAATTAAATAATATACTGCGTAACAAATATTTAAATTAATTTTAATAAAAGCAGAAATTGATATATAATGTGACTAAAATCATAGAAAAGCGGGATAATTTGCTTCCTTCGGGAAAAGATATTGACTTTATATTAGATACATGATAATCTGGCTTTGAATACTATATCATAATGACATAAGAGATAAGCAAATGCTTATTTTGGAAAACTAAAACTGCAAAGATTTAGAATACAATTCAGAATGGAGAAGGGGAGAGGGAACTTCATGGAAAAAATAGCTTTAATTACGGACTCTGCCTGTGACATCGACGAGGAAACCATAAGCAAATACAACATTCGCGTTCTGCCTTTTAAAATCATTTATAAAGACAAAGAGTATACTGATAAAGTTGATATTACCCCCAAAGAAATCTACGATAAAATGAAGGTTGAAATTCCGAAATCTTCCCAGCCTTCCATGGAGGATTTGGAAAATGTCTATAAGGAGCTAGAAGAACAGCATTTTACCCATGTGATTGCCATTGTTATTTCCAGCGGGCTTTCCGGTACCTTTAACGCCTTCAAAATTGTAAGCGGAAGGTTCCCTGAAATTAAAACCTTTATTTTCGACACAAAATCCACCTCGGTCTGCGAAGGAATTCTGCTGAAAAAATGCGGAGCCCTGATTCAGGAAGGGGTTCGCTTTGACCACATTATTCAAAGCATCCCGGACATGAAGCGAAAACTGCATTTCTTCTTTGTATTCGGCTCTTTGGAGTACGCACGGAAGGGCGGGCGAATCGGGAGAATTTCCGGCACCATTGGGGAACTGCTGGATGTTAAGCCGATTGTCAGCTTTGATGAAGAGCTTGGCCAGTGCTTTACCTACGGGAAAATACGGGGAAGAGCAAAATCCTTGAAACGCCTGGTGGAACTGGGGGAGGAAATTGCCAAGGACAAGCAGTGCGATGCGTATATTGTGCACGGCAATGTAGAAGAAGACGCCAAGGGTGTTTATGAAATGCTGCGGAAAAATCCGCGCATTCGCAATGTGCACCTGATTGGGCAAATCAGCGCGGTGGTCGGGGTTTATTCGGGACCGGGAACGGTCGGCGTATGTTACGCGGAATAGGTATTCAATTACAACAGGCGGGAAGCAAAAAGCTTCTCGCCTGTTTTTATCCCGTTATAAAATACAGCGGCGGTACGGAACCGCCTTTTTTGGGAAAGGATTTTCCCTGTTTCAATAATATTGTGTTTTTTTCCTCATACATATGAATATGTCATCTTAAGCTTCTTAGCTTTTAACTTCTGGCTTCTAAGCTTCTTACGGGAGGGATCCATACGGTCATAAAAGTAAGGTATGGGCTGGTTTCCATATGTATGATTGTTCTATTTACCCTGATTATCGGGTTTGCTTCCATAAAAAATACCGCTTATGGAATGGACATTCATTCGCTGCAGAAAGACGAAATCTGTGTACCCATTATTATGTATCACGAAGTGAAGTATAACAAACTGGGAAAGGACGTTATTTCACCGTATGAATTTGAAAGTGATTTAAAGTATCTACAAAAAAATCATTACAATACCATCGACATGACCCAGCTGATTGATTATGTGTATTACAATAAGGTACTTCCCGAAAATCCGATTATCCTTTCCTTTGACGACGGTTATTTAAACAACTATGTATTCGTTCTTCCCCTTTTAGAAAAGTATAATGTGAAAATTGTATTTTCTTTAATCGGGAAAAATACGGATGATTTTACCAGAATACCGGACAATAACGTGGATTATTCCCATGTAACGTGGAAGCAGTTAAACGAAATGCTCGACTCCGGGCTAGTAGAAGTACAAAATCATACCTATAATCTGCATTTTGCCAACAAGGGGCGAATCGGCTGTATGCAAATGTCGGGCGAGTCCCTGTCGCATTATGAAANNAAAGCGTAATTCGAGAGGACATTGGCAATTTTCAGGAAGAAATAACACAAATGACGGGCAAGACTCCCAATACTTTTACCTACCCTTACGGAAGGTCAAGCCGAAATACGGACGTAATTTTGAAAGAGCTTGGTTTTCAGGCGACTCTTTCCTGTGATTACGGAGTAAACCTAATTTCAAAGGATAAAAATGACTTGTATGGGTTAAAAAGAATATGCCGATCCCACGGGCAGGGGATTGAAAAACTATTAAAGGAAGCAATGAAAACGCTGAAATTCCGTCAGAAAAAAGCAACATAGCATATGTTCGGAACCATATTTTATCACGGAGGGTATGATTATGAGTTATACGAATCCGAACGGTCAACCGCAGGGAATTGTGCGTTTGTTTACCAACCGGCTACGAGAAGCGATGATTGCGGAGCTAATTGCAATCAATGGGTACCAAAATCATATTGCGCTTTGCAATATCGAGCCCATCAACGAAGTGCTGCGCCATATTATGGCGGATGAGAAGAAACACTACGGTCTAATTTTGAATTTGCTGCGAAAATATGATCCAGATCAGGAAAAACAGTACGCAGAACATAAAAAAGAAGCGTCCGGCACAAGGTCGCCGCTGCTGTTTCGGTATCCGGTGCCGAATAATCAAACGGTCTTGAATAATCTGCGGGAGGATATTAAGGGCGAACTGGAGGCCGTTGTGCTGTATGAAGCCGATTTGCCCCGGTTCCCGTACCATGATGTGCGGGTAGCAATTCAGTCCATTATCAACGAAGAAAAGGGGCATGCCGAGCACCTGACCAATTTGCTGCAGCGGTACGACCCTGACCCTTACGAAAAGCTCACTTGAACTACTCCATAAACACAGAACGCACCGCCTGTTCGACGGTGCGTTCCTCTTGTTGTGCTAAACCTTATCCATACCTCCGCTGATTGTGGCTTCAAAGCAACATAGACAACTTCTAAGAAACGGAAGGGCATTGGTGGGTAAGGGGGCGCAGCCAGTAAATCCGGGGGTTAACGGTTCAAGCTGACATTAGTTGTCGCTCATCCGTTTTCTTTTTCCGACTACCAAAGAAACTGCAAAAAAGGCAATTGCAAATCCGAATTCAATGACCAGATAGGAATAAATGGGAGAAAGGGTAGAAGAATTAAAATTTTGTAACGCCGCAATTTCATTGTTGGCACGCACATACCAATACGTTGGCGTAAAAGAGGCAATTTTCAATACCGAACTGCTTAAAAATTCCTGCGGAACAAAAACGCCGCTGATAAAGCATGGGCCTAGGGTGACCACGTTGCAGACCGCGGAAATGGCATTGCGGTTTTTCAGCAGGTTGCCAATTAAAAAACTGACGCTGGAAGCGCTTAGGGTAAATACAAACGTATTGAAAAGGAAGTACGGCAGGTTTTGGTTCACACCGTTCTGCATTCCGATTAATACGCCTGCTCCCACCATAATGGCCCAGCAAATTGCCGTAAAGGTCAAATTGGCCAGTACAAACTGAAAATTGACGCGGCCGGCGCTTATCGGCGAACAGAAATTTCTGCGGCTTAAATCCTTATTGTTAAATACAAGCATGATAGCCGAAATTCCTAAAATAAGGATGGAAGAAAGCGCATAGGGAAGGTAGTTGAAGTAATTCATAGAAAAATCGGTGCGTGTAACCGCTTGGGCGTTTTTTAACTGAACCGGAGTATTTCCGGCTAAATCTTCGCTTAAATGCTGAACCAGCTCTTCCTGAGTAATTCCCGCTTCGTTTTTTACATAGAGCCTTGCCGCATTAAAATATTGGTTTATGTTGATGTCAACATACGCGTTGCTGATCGAATTGGGAATCACCGTCTTTAATACTGTTACGTTATCACCGCGCAGAAATGCGGCGGTAAACCCTTTGGGAATACGTAGAATGCAGGTAACGCTGCGAAAATAAAGCGCGTCCTGCAGCTTTTCCGGTTCGTCCGGAATATCCACAAAATGAGCGGTTTTGGAAAGCTCCTGTTTAAAGCCGTCGATAAGGGGGCTGCTTTCCTCACTGATAAACGCGACGTTCGCCTTTTGCGAAGTAAAGCTTGTGGGCTGGTTCTTTGTGGCGGTTGCCGCAAACGCAATAGAAATGCTAAGAAAAATCACAATATAAATCATCATGGAGGGCAGATTTTTTCGAATGATTTTCATACATAAATTAAAGACTGGCATATTTCTGCCTCCTTATGATCACGTAAGTTCCGGAACAGAACACAAAAACAAAAACACCAAGAATGCCCATATTCAGCGCGTAACGGGTAAAGGTGTCGTAATAATACAGGGAATAAAACGCGTCCGTCAGCAGATTGACCGGGTTTACATAGGAAAGCACCGGAATGTTCTGTGCAACGATGTACTTTATTTCCTGATACATCATGCCGGAAAAGAACGAGCCAAGCATGGAAACGGCAAGCAGTGCGGCAACCTTTACGCCTTCCCCTTTGGGAATGAGCGCGCTGACAAACGCGCCAAACGCCAAACCCAGAACACTGCCGACAAAGGTGGTAAGCAGTACAAAGCCGGTTTTTGCCCCAAAGTCAACCTTTAACCCGTAAAAAAGGTAAGCCAGCAGCAGGAGCATTTCACCGAAATGAACCAGCAGCGCCGCAGACATGTTGATTAGAAAGATCTTTAATTTGTGCACCGGTGCGGCGTTCACCCTGGCCGCCCGCTGGGACAGGTTCGCCTGAATGTCCGACACTTCCTTCATACCGAAAAATCCGCCGTACAGGCACGACATGGCAATCAGCGAATAAAAGTAGTTCAGCACATTGTTTGGGGCTGCGCTGGTACCGGACACTTCCCGGGTATACTCTTTCCGAACCGAAAGATCATTCAAAAGACCGTTTTGCAATGCCGCAGGGTTTGTTTTCAGAATGGAGTTTACTGTGGATGAAGTTTGCCGGTAATTGTACAGAAATGATTTGATAATATCCTGGTTCAGTCCCGAAGCGTTAACCGTCAGTCCGATTTGTGAGTCCACCGTGATATATCCTTTGATTTTTCCGTCGTTCAGCAGTTGTACGGCCTCCTGCTCCGAAACGGCAGTCAGGTTGAAAATACGGTCATCGCCTTTCGAAACATCTTCCAGAATCGTTTTAAAATCGTGGTTTTGCTCATATGCCGCGTTGTTCACCACCGCAACGTCAATGGGGTGGAACGCTTCGTTATTATTCAGATTGGAAAAGGCCATATTGAAAAAAGTAGCCAGAATCAGCGGGAACAGTAAGGTCCAGAACATAGTCTGCCGGTCCCTTGTAAGGCATTTCAACCTTGTAATAAAAAGATGTGAAAACATGTTATAATCCCCCTTTAATCCCGTAATTCTTTCCCGGTGATTTCCAAAAAGACGTCGTTCAGGGTGGGCAGCTCGGAATAGATTTTCCCAAAGCTGATTTCATGCTTTCTTAAAAAGTCCAACACCGTTTCCAGATTGTTCTTTCCTTTATCCGATTTAATCACTAAAAGATTTTCGTTATAATCTGCCGAGGAAATGTTGGGGAGTCTTCGAAGTTCAATTAAATCTTCTGGGCGAATGGAAAAGGTTTCCACCGTAATTTTTTCACCCAGCGTAATCATAGCTTTCAGTTCTTCTTTCGTGCCGGCGGCAATGATTTTTCCCTTATCCATAATGACGATACGGGTGCAGATTTGCTCCACCTCTTCCATATAATGCGAGGTATAAATAACGGTGGCGCCCTGACGGTTCAGCCGTTCGATTCCTTCCAGAATTTTATTGCGGCTTTGCGGGTCGACGGCTACGGTCGGTTCGTCCAGAATAATCAGCTTCGGTTTGTGGGCGATTCCGCACGCAATGTTGAGCCTGCGCAGCAGGCCGCCGCTCAGCTTTTTGGGGTAGAAGGCTTTATAATCCTGCAGCCCGACAAAATCGATGGCTTCTTCCACCAGCTTTTTCCGTTCTGTTTTGTCCGGAATATAAAGCCCGCAGAAATAATCAATATTTTCATAAACGGTCAATTCCTCAAACACGGCAACATTCTGCATAATTACGCCGATATTCCGCTTAATGTCATATGCTTCCGGCGCCATCGGTTTGCCGAAAATTTCAATATCGCCTTTGTCGTATTTCAGAAGGGATAAAATGCAGTTGATGGCAGTTGTTTTTCCGGAACCGTTGGGGCCAAGCAGTCCGAAAATTTCGCCCTCCGCTACTTCCAGTGAAAGGTGGTCAAGCGCGAGCAGGTCACCGTACCGTTTTACCAGATTGGTTGCTTTTATTATCATATGGATGCCTCCTTAATTTCAGTGTCTTAATTGTACCGTAACCCGGCGGTATTTGGTAGTGTGTGCCGTCACGACCTGCTATGACAAATGTCATGGAGCAAAATTACTTTCATAAACTTGCAACAAACCGATTGTGTGTAAGTACAGGAAATGGTAAGATAAAAGCGCGGTTTTATAACCGCGATTTTTAGAATGGAAGTAAGGAAACATGAAAGGTTTGCCGGACAAAATCGCCCTTTTTGCATGCTGTTTTACTGTTTATATGCTTTCCCCACAGTGGCAGGGCGGCATAATGCCGGTTCTTGCCGCGGTAATTCTGGGCAGCTTCCTGACTTATTTTGACCGCGAAAACGTAGTTGCCGGGCTGACGCTTATTTCGGTGATTTGCTGCATTTTTCTGCCCGGGCTTACGGTGTTCCTGCCGCTGCTGTGTTATGACCTTCTGTTCAGCAGGAGTCAGTTTTTGTGCTTTGCCGCACTGGTTCCGCTTTATTCCCTTTGGCAGAACGCACCCTATACCTTAAGCACGGTGACCACTCTTTTTCTGCTGGGCAGTGTGTATTTGAAGTATCATGCGTTAAGGCAGACTAAGCTGAAAAATGATTACAACGAAATGCAGGACACCGCAAGAGAAATGGCCACACAGCTGAAACAGCAGAACCAGAACCTGATGGAAAAACAGGATTACGAAATTTATATTGCTACTCTGAACGAGCGTAACCGCATAGCGCGGGAAATTCACGACAATGTGGGGCATCTGCTTTCCAGTTCAATCTTACAGGTGGGTGCGCTGCTTGCGGTGAACAAGGATGAAACAGTTCGGGGAAACCTGCTGGTGGTGAAAGATACTCTGGACGAAGCAATGAACCGCATTCGTGCCAGTGTGCATGACCTGCACGAAGAATCCGTCGACTTGTATGCGCAGGTGTACGAACTGGTGAAGAAATTCACATTCTGCAAGGTGGATTATGATTACGATATTAAAAATTCCCCGAATAAAAAGGTAAAACACGCGTTTATTTCCATTGTAAGGGAAGCGCTGTCCAATATTATAAAGCACTCCGACGCAACGCACGTTTCCATTACATTTCGGGAACACCCGGCGCTTTACCAGCTGATGATTTCTGACAACGGAACAGCGAAGGAGTACGATATGGACAACGGAATCGGGCTGAAAAATATCACCGAGCGCATTCAGGCGCTGAACGGAAATATAAATATTACAGCACAGGACGGCTTTCACATTTTTATATCGGTTCCAAAGGAGGAAGAACAATGAGAGTATTGGTTGTGGATGACGACCGGCTGGTATCGAGTTCTCTGAAAACCATATTGGAGGCAGACGGAGAAATACAGGTGGTCGGCGCAGGAAGCAGCGGAAAAGAGGCCGTCGCGCTGTATGAGTCACTGCATCCCGATGTGCTGCTAATGGATATTCGTATGGACGGAATGACAGGAATCGAAGTAGCTGAAATATTATTAAAGGACAACCCCGCGGCGAAAATTCTGTTTTTGACCACATTTTCCGACGACGAATATATCGTCCGTGCGCTGCAAATCGGCGCAAAGGGCTATATTTTAAAACAGAATTTTGAAAGTATCGTTCCGTCGGTAAAAACGGTATTCCTCGGTCAGAGTGTGTTCGGGGATGAAATTATCACAAGAATTCCGCCGCTGCTCAGCGAAAGCGGGAAGTGTGATTTTGGCCGGTTTGGCTTGAGCGACAAAGAAATTGAAATTCTTTCCCAGGTTGCAGACGGACTTTCCAACCGTGAAATTGCTGAAAAACTGTTTTTAAGCGAGGGTACCGTTCGCAATTATATCAGTGTGATTTTGGAAAAGCTGAAGCTGCGTGACCGCACCCAGCTGGCCATTTTTTATTACCGCAATTCCTGAAAATACGGAACGAAAGCGAAACAAAAAAGCACCCTGTATGGGGTGCTTTATACAAAATCGTAATTTGACTTCTCTGCTGGGGAAGTCTTTTTTTTGTTAATTTTCCAATATGTAAATAAATAGTTACCGGTATTGATAAGACGGATGATAAAGTTGGGTAGGTTCATAAAAATGATCGCCGATATATTGAAAACCGAGCTTTTTCATCAGCTTTCTTGACCCTTCGTTTTCGGGGTGATGCCCAACAAAAATATTTGCGGCGCTCCGTGCGGAAAATGCGAAAGCAATCACCGCGTTTGCCGCTTCCGTGGCCAGACCGGCGCCCCAGCATGCCGGGCAAAGGTGAATTCCCATTTCGTAGCTTTCTTCTTCTTTTTCAAAAGGGCGAAGCCCGCAGCAGCCCAGAAATTCACCGGACTGCAAGCGAAAGATGGGCCAGTACTGTACCGCGAATTTGTCTTCGTTTTCCATTTCCAGCGCCAGCCGTTCTTGGATTTGTTGGTCGGTGAATGTCCCGGTGGCACAAATGTATTTTGTTACTTCGCCGTTACCCCACAGGGAGCGGGCAAGCGGCAGGTCCTCTTTTGTCCAATGGGAAAAACCGATGCGTTCGGTAGTAAGAAAATAATCCCTCATGGTTACACTTCCTAAATATGATGAATTGATTATCCATATTATTATGACGGTTGCGTTGCGAACAAGGATTCTTAATCCCCGCTCAGCGTAATGCGGATTCCGTCGTGCGCTACAACGGTCGGTGCAAAAATCCGCTGTGCCGTTTCTGAAAATGCATCCGGCTTTGTCAGGGCAGGGCTGAAATGGGTGAGCCATAGCCGTTTTGCGCCGCATTCCTTGGCAATTCGCGCGCTGTCAGAAAACAGCATGTGCCCCTTTTCTTTTGCTTTTTCCTCCATTTCATTGTCACCGTACATTCCTTCGCTGATGAGTAAATCCGCGCCTCGGGCGAAGTCGGTCATTCCTTCGACCGGCTGTGTGTCCGTACAGTAGCAAACCCGAATCGGTGCGCGTTCGCCGTCCAAAACCATATCAGGTTGAACAATGCGCCCGTCTTCCAATTGAACCGGCTGACCCGCATGCAGTGTTTTGTAAAGCGGAACCGGAACCCCCAGCCTGGCCGCTTTCTGCGGGTTAAATATCGGCTTCCGGTTTACCGTAATGCGGTACCCGAAACAGGGAACCCAATGGTTCAGCGGAAGATAGGCGATGCTCACTCCGTCCATTGTCAGTTCGCCCGCTTTTTCTTCCTTTATTTCACACAGGTACACCGGGTAGGGTAGTGCCGGGGAAATAACGGTTAAAGCGGTAACCACCTGTTCCAGCCCCTTCGGCCCCACAAGGGTAAGGGGCGATGTTTTTCCGCTGTTTCCGATTGTCAGCAGCAGGCCGGGCAGCCCGGCTATGTGGTCTGCGTGGTAATGCGTAATCAGTAGGGTATTAAGGTGACTTAGCTTGCAGCCGGATTCTTTCAACGCAATCTGGGTGCCTTCACCGCAGTCAATTAAAATAGCTTTGCCTTGGTATTCCAGCCAGCAGCAGGTTAGCCAACGGTTTTCCAGCGGAATCATTCCGCCGGTTCCCGGCAGGCAAACGTCAAGCATCGCAATTCCTCCTTTCCGGTTCGATTTACCCGCTCTGAATTCAGAATAATCAAATTATATGGCGTAACGGCATATTAATCAATATGACAAATTTAGTATTCCACGGAAAAAGGAAACTTTGTCCGCAGTTCAGGCGAAAAGCAGAAAAGAAATCCTGCCCTGCCGCCGACTCCAAACTTGACGAAAGATATGCGAAGTTAGAATGACAGTCAGTTTGCCCGCATATTGTATCACAGCGGTACTTGTAATCAAATTGGGAAACGGGGTAGTAAATTATGAATGTAAACAGCCAGTATTCCTATCATCCGCCCCAGCCGGACAATCCAAGCGATTCACAGCGGAATTTCCTTTCCCGGTACGCCCTGATGCTGAAAGGCTGGCCGGAGGACACCGACCTGATTCGCGGGCTGATGTCGCCCCCGCCGAAAATTACGGACTATGCGAGCCCGGGGGAATTTAAAAATAAAAAGGTTGGCGTCATTGGCGGGGGGCTGGCCGGCCTTTCCGCTGCTTACGAACTGCGGAAACTGGGTTTTGATATTACAATTTTCGACGCTTTGGAAGACCGAATCGGCGGAAGAGTGTACACCTATTATTTTGACAGGCAGAAAAATCTGTACCATGAATTCGGTGCCATGCGAATCCCGGTTACGCACGAAACGGTGTGGCATTACCTGAACGAGTTTCATCTGCCTACACGGCCGTTTATTCAGTATAATCCGAACACGATTGTGTACATTAAGAAAACCCGCGTACGAAACGACCCGGACGGCTCCAATGTAATGAAATACATATATCCGAAATTCAACCTGAACGACTGGGAAAAAACAACAAGCTGGCAAAAGCTGCTTGCAATCGGCACCGAAAGCCAGCTGCTGAAAGCTACGCAGGAGGAACGCGCCGAAATTCTGCAGGTTAAACCGGAATACGGAAGAAAAGCGTTGGAGTGGGGCGGGCATTCCAACATGGTTTTGATGCAGAGTACGGGTTTGACCCAGCCGGCGATTAACTTAGTTTCAAATTTTCACCCGTTGTTAAACGGAAACCTGTATAACAGTTACATCGATTTTGTTCAGGAAAGCTACCCGGCCGACACGACATTTCTGTACGAAATTCCGGGCGGAATGGTCAAATTACCCATTGCTTTTTACCGTTCGCTGTGCAGTGAAAATCCGTATGCGGAAATTGCGCCGGAAAACGTTGGAAAGATAAACTATTTAAAAGGGTGCTGGGTGCAGGGAATCCGTTTGGACAACGGAGGCCAAAGCGTAAAGCTATGCTATCAGCATACTCACTCCGGGCAAAGTCTGGAAGAAACGTTTGATTATGTAATATGCGCAAATCCCTTTTCTACCCTCCGTATGATGGACATTGACCCTCTTTTCAGCGGAATTAAAATGCGGGCAATTCGCGAAGTGTATTATACCCCCGCCCAAAAGTCACTTGTGCTGTGTAAGGAACGTTTTTGGGAACAGAACGGAATTGTGGGCGGGGGTTCCTATACTGATCTTCCCATTTCTTCCATCTGGTATCCTTCCGACCATACAAAATATTTGGGGCAGGAGGAAAACCCGGACGGCGCCATTCAGAAAGTGCCTTTTAAGGAACCGGGGGTAATAATCGGTTCCTACAATTTTGCGCAGGATACGGTTCGGCTGACCAGCCAGAGCGAAGACGCAATTTTTACGGAGCTGAAGAAAGAAATCGGTCAGGTGCACGGGTTGCTCCCCGAATATATTGACCGCGTTGCGCTGGAATCGAAAACGGTCAATTGGCAGGCGCTGCCGTGTTTTCGCGGTGCGCTGACCTTCTTTTCGCCGGAGCAGAAAAGGATATTTGCCTATGGCATGACACTGCCGGAATACGGGGAACGGGTTTTCTTTGCGGGGGAGCATATTTCCTCGGTTCACCGGTGGATGCAGGGGGCTTTGCAGTCCNNCCGGTATGCAGGCGGCAAACGATTTGGCGATTGCCTGCCAAAAAAGGGCTTCCCATTAAAAACCATGAAAAACACCCGGGGAACGCGGTTGCGCTCTTCGGGTGTTTTTTGTATCAGTGAAAAGGGGACCACTTTTTTTATTCCATTAGCCAGACATTCGCTTCATATGGCCGGAATTCGGTTTCAGCGCTTTCCGGGTAGTTCGAAAGCAAACGCTTGCCTTGCGGTAAGTCGCCGGTTCGCTGTTTCGGCCCCTTGCTTAAATGACATTCTATGTAAAAGGTTGTATTTTTATGGGTGCGATAGTATGTGAAAAGATTTTTCTCCTCTTTATTTACGGCTTGAAAAGTACCGTAAGGAAATGCCGGGGATTTTTTTCGCAGGGCCAGAAGCGTACGGTAAAAATTCCATACGGAATCCTCCTCCGCACTCTGTGCCGCCGCGTTGCAAATTTCGCAGTCGCCGTCCGTGTTAATCCAGGGCTGTGTGGTGGAAAACCCCGCATATTTTTCATCTGACCATTGCATCGGTGTACGGGCGTGGTCGCGGGTTCCCGCCAGAATCTTGTGAAAGGCATCGCTGTGGCTCATGGTTTTGCACAGCTCGGAGTACAAATTAATGCTTTCCACGTCGCGCAGATCTTCCATGGAACGGAAATCCTTATTTATCATACCTAGCTCTTGCCCCTGATAAAGGAACGGTGTTCCGCGCAAGGTCAGCTNNTGCCAAAAGCTTTGCCAGCACGACGCGGAACTGCGGGTCAGGGTCAACCTTTGAAATCATACGCGGATTATCATGATTTTCATAAAACAGGGACGGCTGACAATGGTTTCCGTACTGTTCCATCCAGTCAATCATGCAGTGCTTGAAATAATTCAGGTCGTATTTATAATTCTCAAAGCGGGTATGACCCGGTGTTTCAAGGTGGTCAAAGGAAAAAACCATGTCAAGTTCCCCACGGTAGTCCGCAGTGAGCAGCTTGCTCATTTCCATGCCGATTCCCGGCGTTTCGCCCACGGAAAAAGCGTTAAATGGCGCAAAGGCTTCGCTTTTCAGTTCGCTCAGGTATTCGTGCAGGTGCGGGCCGTAAAAATAATGTTCAATGCCGTAATACCCCATCAGCGCGCCGATTTGCTCGTTGCCGTCGGGCAGACCTTCCCGTTTGGAAATGTAGTTGATTACATCCATTCGAAAACC
>DFRY01000038.1:0-62371 GCA_002378845.1 Ruminococcaceae bacterium UBA3451
GCGGCAGGCACCGCAGGAGCAACCGGAGATACCGGTGACACAGGGCCTACCGGCCCGACTGGTGCAGCTGGTGCAGCAAGTGCGACCGGTGCCACTGGCGATACCGGCGACACAGGACCTACCGGGCCTACCGGTGTAGCTGGTGCAGCAAGTGCGACCGGTGCCACTGGCGATACTGGCGACACAGGGCCTACCGGACCTACCGGACCTACCGGTGTAGCTGGTGCAGCAAGTGCAACCGGTGCCACTGGCGATACAGGGCCAACGGGCCCAACAGGCCCCGCAGCCGTAGCATTCACAAACCCGTTTGATGTATATGTAAAGGAAGGTGCCGTTGATGGAGATGGAACGCAGGCAAAACCATACGGCACGCTGGAAGAGGCTATAGCGGCGGTACCGTCTACTGGTGTTGTCAATGTACTTGGAGGAACTTACCCCGTCACCACTCAGATTGAACTAAACAAAGCAGGAATCACATTAAAAGGTTCGCCCGATGCAACAATTCTGGTTCAGAGTGCAGCACCAGCCTTCGTGGTTTCAGGAAGCGGTGTAACAATAGAAGGGTTAAAGATAACTAGCGATAGTCCGTATTCCACAGAATTAATTCAATTTAATGGGTCGGATCACAGATTAATTAACAATGTCATTTACGGACCAAATCAGGAAGGTTCACAGGAAACATGGGTTGCAAACCGTGGTCTTGTGGCTCAAGCTGGTGTGAAAGGGCTTATTGTTCAAAACAATATTTTCTATTCCCTCAGACAGCCAGTTTATCTAAATGCAAACACGACCGGTCATATTATTGACAATGTGGTTTATAATACGAACGACGGTACAGAGATTCGCTATTCAGGTAATGCCATAGCAAGTTTAAGCAACACAGGTGAAATAGACCTATTGACAGGAACTCCGTAATAAAATAGGAATAGAAAATGGGGGCATCAGATTATTATCTGATGCCCCCACATTATTCAACTTTATAGTAAAAAATCCTCAAATTCAGCAAAACTGAACTTGAGGATTGGTGCGAGGGGGGGGACTTGAACCCCCATGAACTTGCGCTCACTAGAACCTGAATCTAGCGCGTCTGCCAATTCCGCCACTCTCGCATTACACTATCGCGTTGCGACTTAGATATAATACCACACGTATATGTAAGTGTCAATACTAAACTACAAAAAAATCGTTAAATATATGTAATGTGACTTTACTTTACAGCATTTTAAGTGAAATCAACGCCAAAGATCAAGCAATACATGGATTGTAAAGTATTTTTACATTACGTTATAAAACTATCAAAATTTACATAGGCTAGTATGATTAATAAAGCAACCCCGAAAGCCTAGTAAAATCAAGGCTTTCGGGGTTTGTTTTGTTTATTCCCACTCAATTGTGGCCGGTGGTTTGCTTGTAATATCATAAACAACACGGTTAACTGACTTTACCTCATTGATAATACGGCTTGAAATCTTCGCAAGTAAATCGTAAGGAATTCTTGCCCAATCCGCCGTCATAAAGTCGGACGTGGTAACGCCACGCAGTGCAATTGTATTGTCGTAAGTTCTGCCATCGCCCATTACACCAACGCTTTTGATTCCGGTAAGCACGGCGAAATATTGATTAATGTTACGGTCCATGCCAGCTTCCACAATTTCCTCACGGAAAATAGCGTCGGCATCCTTCAAAATTTCAAGCTTCTCGGAGGTAATTTCACCCATAATACGGATTGCAAGGCCGGGGCCGGGAAAAGGCTGACGCCATACCAGCGGGGCTGGAATGCCAAGCTCAAGGCCAACTCTGCGTACTTCGTCCTTAAACAAATTGCGCAGCGGTTCCACAATTCCTGTGAAACCAACATCCTCCGGCAGACCGCCAACGTTGTGATGACTCTTGATTACTGCCGCATCACCCACGCCGCTTTCCACTACGTCGGGGTAAATGGTACCCTGGCATAAAAAGTCAACATGGCCGATTTTGTTTGCTTCTTCCTCGAACACACGAATGAATTCTTCGCCGATGATCTTACGTTTCTTCTCCGGTTCATCAACGCCGGCAAGCTTGGTTAAAAACCGCTCCTGCGCGTTGACGCGAATCAGGTTCATATCAAACTGATTACGGAATACGCGTTCTACGTCATCGCCTTCGTTTTTGCGCAGCATTCCGTGATCCACAAAAATACAAGTCAGGTTTTTGCCAATTGCTTTATGAACCAACAACGCCGCAACGGAAGAATCCACACCGCCGGAAAGGGCACAAATTACCTTCTTATCCCCCACTGTAGCTTTAATCTGCTCAATGGTAGTTAATGCGAAAGAAGACATAACCCAATCGCCGCTGCATTTGCATACGTTATACAGGAAGTTCCTGAGCATTTCGTTGCCGCGCACCGAATGTTCCACTTCCGGGTGAAATTGAAGCGCGTACAACCCTTTTTCGGTGTTTTCCATAGCGGCAACCGGGCAGTTTCCACTTGTTGCTGTAATTTTAAAACCGGAGGGAACCGCTGAAATATAGTCGGTGTGGCTCATCCAGCAGTCAGACCGGTCTTCTAAGCCTTGAAACAGCAGGCTGGTCGTTTGAAAATCAACCGGTGTTTTTCCGTATTCCCTGACTTCGCTGCTTTGCACTTTACCGCCAAGGGAGTATGACATTAACTGAGCGCCGTAGCAAATACCCAGCACAGGAATGCCTAGCTCGAATACCTTTTTGTCGCAAATCGGCGAGTCCTCCGCGTAAACGCTGTTAGGGCCGCCTGAGAAAATAATTCCTTTATATCCTGCCGCGCTGATCTGTTCGGCAGTGGTTTTGTAAGATTTTATTTCACAGTACACATTTAAATCACGTACCCGGCGTGCAATCAACTGGCTGTACTGCCCGCCAAAGTCGAGTATGAGCACTGCTTCGTTATGAATCATTTATAAATCACCATTCTTTTCGTTTCCGCTTATCAGCGTGGTATTAGTATACATCATTTTTATTCAACTGTCACTGATTTAGCCAGATTACGCGGCTTATCAATATCGCAGCCCTTCATAGAAGCGATATAATATGAGAACAGCTGCAGCGGTACAACCGCCAACGAAGGCAGCATAATGTCGCAAATCTGGGGAATGTACAGAGCATGGTCGGCTTCCTGCTCAATTTTTGTATTATTCTCAGTTGTTAAACCAAGGATAACCGCGCCGCGCGCTTTCACTTCCTTAACGTTGCTCATCATCTTATCAAACAGGTTCTGCTGCGTTGCAAGTGCAACCACAAGAGTTCCCTCTTCAATCAAAGAGATGGTTCCGTGCTTCAGCTCGCCGGCAGCATAAGCTTCGGAATGAATATAGGAAATTTCTTTCAGCTTCAGGGAACCTTCCAGTGACATTGCGTAGTCCAAATTTCTTCCAATGAAGAAGATGTCTTTTGCATTGAAGAATTTCGAAGCAAGATACTGAATATTTGCTTTGTTGCTTAGAATTTCCGTAATCTTTTCCGGAAGGCTTTGCAGTTCGGAGACATAGACCGCATATTCTTGTTCCGACAAAATTCCAAGCTTATCTGCAAAATAGATTGCAAGTAAATATACAACGGCAAGTTGCGTGCTGTATGCTTTTGTCGTGGCAACCGCGATTTCCGGGCCTGCCCAGGTGTAGATTACATCGTCGGAGTCATTCGCAATTGAGCTGCCAACTACATTCACAATGGAAAGGGTTCTTGCGCCAAGACGTTTTGCTTCGCGCATTGCCGCAAGCGTGTCGGCTGTTTCACCAGACTGGCTGATAACCAAAACCAGTACAGACTCATCAATAATCGGTTCGCGGTACCGGAATTCAGAGGCTACGTCAATTTCAACCGGAATACGGGCAAATTTCTCAAGAACATATTTCGCAACAACACCCACATGATAAGCGGAACCGCAGGCGATAATGAAGATTTTGGAGAAACTTTTAATCTGTTCGCTTGTAAGAGTAATGTCGTCTAAAACAATTCGGCCATTTTTAATTCTGGGAGAAATCGTGTCACGTACCGCTTTCGGCTGCTCCATAATCTCTTTTGCCATAAAGTGCTCGTATCCGCTCTTTTCGGCAGCGGATATATCCCAGTCAATGTGAACCGGTTCTTTGGACACAATCTCCTTATCCACATTGTAAATGGTAACACTATCCCGTTTTAAGACGGAAATTTCATTGTCGTTCAGACGGTAAATATCCCTTGTTCTGCTCAGAATCGCAGGAATATCGGAAGCGATAAAATTTTCATCCTTGCCCAATCCAATAATCAGCGGGCTGTCTTTGCGGACTGCGATAAGCTGGTCCGGAACATCCTCACAAATGATTGCAAGGGCATAAGAACCTTCCACTTTGTTGATTACTTTGATGACCGCATCCAGAATATCGCCTTTGTAGTAATATTCCAGAAGCTGAGCGACCACTTCCGTATCGGTCTCAGATACAAAGTTGGTACCCTTGTGAATCAGGTATTCTTTTAATGCCAGATAATTTTCGATAATTCCGTTATGCANNTCATACCCGCGGTATTCCAGTTTTTCCAGTCCGTTCAGCAGAATTGGGGCTGCCTGATCGTCTCCAATGTAGCCAACTATTCCACACATAATTATACACCTTCTCCGGCGGAGTTTAAAATAATAACAAGCGCCAACACAGCCACCGGAAATGTTGACGCCTTATTATAGTGCTTATCTGTAAATGATGTCTTCACGCGACGGACCGTTCGATACCATATGAATCGGAACACCAATCGCTTTTTCTGCAAACTCAATGTATTTGGATGTGTTTTCCGGCAAATCCTCGTATTTTTTAATACCGCGGATATCGCATTTCCAGCCCGGCAATGTTTCGATTACCGGTTTGCAGTTTTTCAGCAAAGCCGTGGGCGGGAACGAGTCGATTCGTTTGCCGTCCAGTTCATACGCAACACAGACAGGAATTTCATCCAGATAGCCCAGCACATCAAGTACGGTAAGCGCAACGGAAGTAGCACCTTGCACCTGACAGCCGTAACGGGAAGCAACCAAGTCAAGCCAACCCATTCTTCTTGGGCGGCCGGTCGTCGCACCGTATTCACCGCTGTCCCCGCCTCTGCGGCGAAGCTCGTCGGCTTCTTCACCAAATATCTCACTTACGAATTCACCGGCTCCAACCGCACTGGAATACGCTTTTACCACCGTGATGATTTCCTTAATTTCGTAGGGCGGCAATCCTGCGCCGATAGCGCCGTATCCTGCCAAGGTGGAAGAGGAAGTTACCATGGGATAAATGCCGAAATCCGGATCCTTCAAAGCGCCCAGCTGACCTTCCAGCAGAATGGTTTTGCCGTCTTTGACCGCTTGATGCAGGAAAGAAAACGTATCTGCAACATAAGGTTCCAGCAGTTTTTTGTACTCCATCAACTTTTCGTACACTTCACCCACCGTAAGCTTCGGCTGATGATATAGGTGTTCGTAATAAACATTTTTCAAAGTAATTACATGATCGATTTTTTCTTTTAAGCCTGCTTCATCGTCATATAGCTCACTGATTTGAAATCCTATTTTTGCAAACTTGTCGGAATAAAACGGGGCAATTCCTGATTTTGTAGAACCGAACGAATGAGAAGAAAGGCGCGCTTCTTCAAAAGAATCCAACTGAATATGGTAAGGCATAACCAGCTGCGCGCGGTCTGAAATCATAATGTTCGGTTTAGGAACGCCGCGTTCCTCCAGCGATTTTAATTCTTTCACAAGATTTTCCACGCTGAGAGCAACACCGTTTCCGATGATATTGGTAATATGGCTGTAGAAAACACCGGAAGGTAATTGGTGCAGCGCAAATTTACCGTAATTATTGATGATGGTGTGGCCGGCATTGCTGCCGCCCTGAAAACGAATTACAATATCGGACTGGGCTGCTTCCACATCGGTAATTTTGCCCTTTCCTTCATCGCCCCAGTTTGCACCAACAATCGCTTTAATCATTATACATCCACTCCGCCGTGCCGCAACGGAACCTGCTCGGACTGCCCAGCGGCCGAATTTAGGCAGTAACTATTTAAACAACTCAATTATAATATCACAATTGAACAGAAAAACAAAGCAAAAATGAGAATAAATCATTTTTTCATTTTTTCAAAGAAATTATAAATTTATTTCCGCTTTTTCTTCCGCAAAATCGTATTTCTGAACGGTTGGGTTCACTGTTTCTGTAATAAATTCCTCGGTTTGGCGCGGTGCTCTGCCCACATACTTTTCCGGGCTGACAATCGCGTTCAGCTCTTCCAGCGTTACACCGAAGATTGGGTCACCGGCAATACGGCTCAGCAAATCGTTTTCCCCGCCTTCTTCCTTAATCACTTTGGAAGCGGCCATAGAATGAACACGAATATGCTCGTGGAGCTGCTGACGGTCCGCGCCGCGTTTTACGGCATCCATCATAATATTCTCGGTAGCCATAAAAGGAAGTTCTCGACGCAGGTGCTGTTCAATGACCTTCGGGTATACGACCAGTCCGTCTGCGACATTTAGGTAAAGGTTCAAAATCGCGTCTACGCCTAAAAATGCTTCCGGAACGCTGATGCGTTTATTGGCGGAATCGTCAAGAGTACGCTCAAACCACTGCGTTGCCTCGGTAATTGCTGGGTTCAGGCTGTCGGCAATCACGTACCGCGCAAGGGAGGCAATTCGCTCGCTGCGCATGGGATTGCGCTTGTATGCCATAGCAGAAGAACCAATCTGATTTTTCTCAAACGGCTCCTCAACTTCTTTCAGGTGCTGCAAAAGGCGGATATCGTTGGAAAACTTCGCGGCGCTTTGCGCAATTCCGCTTAAAACTGAAAGAATCTGGGAATCAAGCTTGCGAGAATACGTCTGGCCGGATACGGCGAAACAGGAGCTATACTCCATTTTTTCTGCAATAATGCTGTCCAGCTGTTTGACCTTTGCATGGTCGCCGTCAAACAGTTCCAAAAAGCTTGCTTGGGTACCGGTAGTTCCCTTGGAACCCAAAAGCTTTGCCTTGGAAAGCTGGTACTCCACGTCCTCTAAATCCATCAATAAGTCCTGAATCCAAAGGGTGGCACGTTTTCCAACCGTAGTTGGCTGGGCGGGCTGGAAATGGGTGAAAGCAAGAGTCGGCAGGTCTTTATACTCCATTGCGAACCGGGAGAGTACGCGAATTACACCGACCAGCTTTTGGCGGACAAGCTTCAACGCATCTATCATTATGATAATATCCGTATTGTCGCCGACATAGCAGGAAGTTGCGCCAAGGTGAATAATCGGCATGGCCTTCGGGCATTGCAGGCCGAATGCGTACACATGCGACATTACGTCGTGACGTACTTCTTTTTCACGTGCTTCGGCCACCTCGTAATTAATATCATCCGCATACTGAATCATTTCGTCAATCTGTTCCTGCGTAATGTTCAGCCCCAGCTCCTTTTCCGCCTGCGCCAATGCAATCCACAGTCTGCGCCAGGTTCTGAACTTTTTGTCGGGCGAAAAAAGATATTTCATTTTTTCATCGGCATAGCGGGATGATAACGGTGATTCGTAAGTGTTTTTCAACATGACTCTCCTCCAAACAGGATTATTCAATTTATATCATTTTAAAGTCTTTTAATCGGAATGCAGTAGTCGTAATTTTTGTTCGCGGTCAAATAATCGGGAACCGGTGCCGGGTATTTACCCGAGAAACACGCGTCGCAGTAACCGGAACAGTTTCCGCCCAGCATTTTCGGTAAATTTTCCAAGTCCAAAAATTCAATGGAATCGGCAAAGCTCATTTCCCCGATTTCCTTTATGGTATGCTGACAGGCAATCAGATCATCTTTGGACGGAATGTCGGTTCCGTAATAGCACGGCCACAAAAAAGGCGGAGAGCTGATTCTTAAGTGAACTTCTGTAGCGCCGGCGTCTTTCAGCATGGCAACAATGCGCCCACTTGTGGTGCCGCGAACAATGGAATCGTCCAGCATAACAACACGTTTGCCTTTTACGGAAGAAGCAAGTGAATTCAGCTTAATGCGAACACTGCGTTCCCGCTCGGACTGGCTCGGTTTAATGAAAGTACGGCCGATGTATGTGTTTTTTACAATCCCTTTCTGGAACGGGATGCCGGATTCCTCACTGTACCCAATTGCCGCGTCAATGCCCGATTCCGGAACGCCGATTACCATATCTGCTTCTACCGGATGCTGCCGTGCCAGTAAGCGGCCGGCTTCCTTCCTTGCTTCGTATACACTGATTCCGTCAATTACACTGTCTGTTCTTGCAAAATAAATATACTCGAAAACACACAACGATTTTTTTGTTTCTACCTTGTCGTGAATGGAACGAAGTCCGTTTTCGTCCACCACGATGATTTCACCGGGCTCCACATCACGAACAAATTCCGCCCCGCACGCATCCAGCGCACAGGTTTCCGAAGCAAAAACATAAGAATCGTCAAGCTTACCAATGCAAAGCGGGCGGAACCCGTGGGGGTCACGCGCCGCAATCAGTTTTTGTGGGCTCATGATTACCATGGAAAAAGAGCCCTGAATTTTAGGAAGCGCACGGTGTACCGCTTCTTCTATCGAAGGGGCGTCTACCCGTTCCCGCGCAATAATGTAAGCGATCACTTCCGTATCGATTGTTGTTTGAAAAATGCAGCCTCTGTGCTCCAGTTCATGGCGCAGCTCGTACGCATTGGTCAGATTCCCGTTATGCGCAATTGCAAGGGTACCTTTAATGTACCGCATCACAAGCGGCTGGGCATTTTCCCTCACACTCGCGCCTGCGGTTGAGTAACGGACATGCCCTACCGCCATTTGACCCGTCAGGCCGTTCAGAATTTTATCGTTAAACGCCTCTGTGACCAGTCCCATATCTTTTGAGTAGGAGATGACACCGCGGTCATTCACCGCGATGCCACAACTCTCCTGCCCTCTGTGCTGTAAAGCCAGAAGTCCGTTGTATGCCATGTAAGCAGGGTTAACTTCACCTTTTGTATAGATGCCGAAAACACCGCATTCCTCGTGTGGTTTGGAAATGTCGTAATCCATTACTGAACAGTTCAAATGCTCACCATCCTATCAAATTACAGACCGATTCTTTTCATAACCTCGGCGTAAGCTTCTTCTACTCCGCCCAAATCTCTGCGAAAACGGTCTTTGTCAAGCTTTTCATGGGTGTTAACATCCCAGAAACGGCAGGTATCCGGGGAAATTTCATCAGCCAGAATAATTCCGTCCGCGCAGCGGCCGAATTCCAGCTTAAAGTCGATGAGTTCAATGTTTACAGAAAGGAAGAATTCCTGTAAAACCTCGTTGATTTTCAGGGACATGCTGCTGATTTGATAGATTTCTTCCTTTGTTGCGAATTCAGCGGCAAGAATGTGGTACTCGTTTACCATCGGGTCACCCAGGTCGTCATCCTTATAGCAGAACTCAAGAACCGGGGTCTTCATCGGGGTACCTTCCTCCAGACCGAGTCTTTTTGCAAGGCTGCCGGCTGCTTTGTTGCGGACAATAACTTCCAGCGGAACGATTTTCACTTTTTTCACCAGTGTTTCACGGTCGCTCAATTCCTCGACAAAATGGGTTTTAATGCCCTTTTCTTCCAGCATTTTAAACATGAAGTTGGACATTTTGTTGTTTACAACGCCTTTGCCGACAATGGTGCCTTTTTTCTGGCCGTTGAACGCGGTTGCGTCGTCCTTATAATCAACGATGCAGTAATCCTTGTCATCGGTAGCATAAACCTTTTTCGCTTTTCCCTCGTAAAGAAGTTCACATTTTTTCATTTTTTGTTCCTCCAAATAGATTTTTATATAAATAAAGGCTAGATAAAGTTTAAGAATGTAGAAACCTTCGTAATGTCAATGACAGACAGCTGAGTTGTTTCCACATTACGCGCGCAGGTCAGGAAGGCATTTGCGGTGTCAAGTGACGTAAGGCACGGAATTCCGGCTTCGACCGCATTTCTGCGGATTTTGTAGCCGTCACGGTTATGCGCTACCCCCCTGGAAGGCGTATTGATAACCAGATTAATTTTACCCGAGGTAATATGATCCAGAATGTCCGGCTTGCCCGCACCGACTTTATTGGTACGGATGGTCGGAATATCGTTGTCATTAAAGAAGTCGGAAGTACCGGCAGTCGCATAAATCGTCCAGCCAAGGTCATAAAGGCCGCGCGCAATGGGAAGCGCCTCTTCCTTATCGCTGTTTTTCACGGTGAAAATTACTTTGCCGTGTTTAATCATGTGAACACCCGCACCGTAAAATGCTTTGATGAGTGCCTCGTCAAAGGTTTTGGCAATGCCGAGCACCTCGCCCGTGGATTTCATTTCCGGCCCAAGGTTTACGTCTGCGCCGTACAGTTTTTCAAAGGAGAAAACCGGCATTTTAATGGCGATCAGGTCTCTTTCGCGCTGCAGGCCGTAATGATAGCCCATATCCGGTAAAGTCTTTCCGAAGAAGGTTCCTACCGCCAGCGGCACAATCGGAATTCCGGTTACCTTGCTGATGTACGGTACCGTNNTGCTTCAATAACATATACTTCATTATCTTTTACAATAAACTGGATATTTAACAGGCCTTTGACCTTAAGGGATTTTGCAAGACGACGGGTATATTCCACAATTAAGTCCTGCATATCCTTTGAAACATCCACCGAAGGATACGCGGAAATACTGTCGCCGGAATGAACACCGGCACGCTCAATGTGCTGCATAATACCCGGAATTACGGAGTCAACGCCGTCGCAAACCGCATCTACTTCCACTTCTGTGCCCATAATGTATTTATCGACCAGAATCGGGTGCTCCTGCGCAATGCGGTTTATAATGCCGATTTGCTCAATGATGTCTTCATCCGCATAAGCAATGTGCATGCCCTGTCCACCAAGTACGTAGGAAGGACGAATCAGAACCGGGTACCCCAGTTCATTTGCGGCACGGATCGCCTCATCACAGGTAAATACCATTCGCCCTGCGGCGCGCGGAATTTCGCATTCCGACAGAATTTTATCGAAGCGTTCTCTATCCTCTGCCGCATCGATGCTGTCAAAGGTAGTACCGAGAATCGGAATTCCCATTTTTTCAATTGCACCGGCAAGTTTTATTGCCGTTTGGCCGCCAAACTGTACCACTGCACCGTCCGGCTTTTCCAGCTCGACAATATGCAGCACGTCTTCATCCNNTTCAAAACCAAGATTCCTTAACGCCCACACGCTATGAACGGAGCAGAAATCAAATTCGATGCCCTGACCGATACGGATTGGGCCGGAACCGATAACCAGCACTTTTTTCCTTTCGGACTGAGGAACAGATTCATTCTGTGTGCCGTAACTGGAATAATAGTACGGAGTTTCCGCGTCAAATTCCGCAGCGCAGGTATCTACCATTTTGTAAACCGGCTTCACGTTCCATTCGGTTTCCAAAGCACGGATTTCCTCCACACTTTTTCCGCTCAGTTCAGAAATGGTTTTGTCCAGGAAACCGAAGTTCTTCGCTGTGTAAAGCAGTTCCCGGTCAAACGACTGAGAAGCAAGCGCTTTTTCCACATAAATGATGGACAGAAGCTAATCGAGGAACCAAAGATCAATTTTTGTAATATCGTGAATGGTTTCGGGGGCTGTTCCGCGGCGGAGCGCTTCCGAAACCACCCAAAGCCGACGGTCGTCAACTTCGTGCAGGCGCTGTTCCAATTCGCTGTCAGATATATTAGCCAGATTTTTGTCAATCAGGCTGAACATGTTCTGTTCCAACGACCGAATGGACTTCATGAGCGCACATTCAAAATTCGGTGCAATGCCCATGACCTCGCCGGTCGCCTTCATCTGGGTTCCAAGGCTGCGCTTTGCATACACAAACTTGTCAAACGGCCATTTTGGAATTTTGACTACGCAGTAATCCAAGGTAGGCTCAAAACAGGAATAGGTTTTCTTCGTAATGGCATTCTGTATTTCATCCAACGTATAACCCAGAGCGATTTTCGAAGCAACCTTTGCAATCGGANNCATTACTTCATATTCAATTTCTTTCCAGCCGGAAATGGAACGTTCAATCAAAACCTGATTTACACGGCTGCGGTGCAGACCAAGAGTAGAAATCGAAATGAGTTCTTCTTCGTTGTCCGCAATACCGCCGCCGCTGCCGCCAAGGGTGTAAGCCGGGCGAACTATAACGGGGTAGCCGATTTTTTGCGCAATTTTAACACAGTCTTCGACGGTTTCGGCTATTTCACTTTCGGCGCAGGGCTGATTAATGCGTTCCATTGCTTCTTTAAAAAGTTCTCTGTCTTCCGCCATGCGGATGGTGTCGGCATTGGTACCGATCATTTCCACATTGTTCTCTTTCAAAAAGCCGGATTCTTCCAGCTCAACTGCCAGATTCAGCGCGTTCTGTCCGCCGAGCGTAGGAAGAATACTGTCCGGATTTTCTTTCAAGATTACCTTCTTAATTGTTTCGATGGTAAGAGGTTCAATGTAAACCTTATCGGCAATCTGCTTGTCCGTCATAATCGTTGCGGGGTTTGAGTTAATCAGAATAACTTCCACGCCTTCCTCACGAAGTGCACGGCAAGCCTGGGTTCCCGCATAATCGAATTCGGCGGCCTGCCCAATGATAATCGGGCCGGAGCCGATAATAATTACTTTTTTAATTTCCTGTCTTCTCATAGCTGGCCTCCTCCTATCAAATTCATAAACTTGTCAAAAAGAAAGCCGGTGTCAAGCGGGCCGGGGGAAGCTTCCGGATGAAACTGAACGGAAAATACTTTTCCGCTCTTATAATTTAATCCCTCAATACTGCCGTCATTCATGCTGATAAAGCTGATGTCGGCTACTGAAGGATTAATTGTTTCGCCATTAACCACAAAACCGTGGTTCTGAGAAGTAATGTAAACCCTGTTCGAAGCCAAATCTTTTACAGGATGATTTATACCTCTATGGCCATATTTTAATTTGTAAGTATCAAAACCCTGCGAAAGTGCCATTAACTGGTGCCCAAGGCAAATTGCAAAGGTAGGAATACCGTGTGCATACACTTTCTTTAGTTCAGAAATTGCTTTGGTACACTCTTTCGGGTCACCCGGGCCGTTGGAAAGCATAATTCCATCCGGGGAAAAAGCCATCATATCTTCAAAAGAAGCGTCATAAGGGAAACATTTTATAGTACACCCGCGTTTGACAAGGGAGCGGATAATGTTGCTCTTCACCCCGTAGTTTGCAAGCGCAATTTTGACGGGCCCGTCCCCGTAAGTTTTATTTTCCCGGCTGCTTACCACAGGGACGCACGACTCCATTGTAAATTCTTCAATCTGCTTTTTCATTGCAGCTGTGTCAACATTGTCGCCAAAGGCAATCATCCCACGCATGGTTCCGCTTTCGCGCAATACTTTTGTCAGTGCACGGGTATCAATCCCTTTTATGCCAGGAATCTGGTTTTGCTTCAAAAATGTATTAAAGTCGACATCACACCGGAAATTGCTGGCTTCACCAGAAACGGAACGAACAATGAATGCTTTCAGCCAGGGTTTAATGGATTCCGCGTCGTCATAGCAAATTCCATAGTTTCCCATTATAGGATAGGTCATGACAACTCCCTGACCCGCGTATGACGGATCCGTAAGCAATTCTGTGTAGCCGCACATAGCACTGTTGAAAACAACCTCGCATAGAACATCCTTTTCGTTGCCGAACCCCACGCCCTCGAAGGTCATTCCGTTTTCAAGCATCAGCAATGCTTTCATTTAATCACCAACCATTCTTTCTTTCTAAACAGCTTCCAATTTATGATTTGAAGAATTTTACAATTCTTTCTACCGCTTTTTCCGTATTCTCTTTCGTATTAAAGGAAGTCAGACGGAAATACCCTTCTCCGCCAATTCCGAAACCGGAACCCGGAGTACCGACAACCCCTGTTTTTTCAAGAAGCAGATCAAAAAACTCCCAAGAAGTAAGCCCGTTCGGCGTTTTCATCCAGATATATGGCGAATTCACACCGCCGTAAACCTCGAATCCGGCCTGTTTCAGGCCTTCACTGATAATTTTGGCATTATTCAGATAATAGGCGATATTTTCCCTGACTTCGCGATTTCCTTCCTCAGAATAAACCGCCTCCGCGCCGCGCTGAATTACATAAGAAACGCCGTTCATTTTGGTAGACTGACGCCTGTCCCAAAGCTTGTTCAGAGAAACACCGTCAATAACCAATTCTTTCGGAATTACTGTAAATGCGCAGCGTGTTCCGGTAAAGCCTGCCGTTTTGGAAAAGCTGCGGAACTCAATAGCGCATTTTTTTGCACCGTCAATCTCATAAATACTGTGCGGCATATCTTCTTCCGTAATAAAAGCTTCGTATGCTGCGTCATACAGAAGAATTGAGTGGTTCGCAAGCGCAAAATCAACCCATTTCTTCAGTTCGCTGCGACTAATCCCCACGCCGGAAGGGTTGTTGGGGAAGCACAGGTAAATCAAGTCAACCGGTTCTTTGGGAAGTTCCGGAAGAAAGTTATTTTCTTTGAGGCATGGCATGTAAACAATTTTGTTCCAGCCTTTCCCCTCTTCATACTCGCCCGCACGGCCTGCCATTACATTGGTATCAACATAAACCGGATAAACCGGGTCGCAAACCGCAACCACATTATCTATGCCGAAAATATCGCCTATGCTGCCCGTATCGCTTTTGGCTCCGTCACTGACAAAAATTTCATCCGGACCGATTTGCACTCCGCGCTTTACAAAATCATGTTCTGAAATCGCCTGGCGCAAAAATTCATATCCGGCCTCCGGCCCGTAACCACGAAAAGTCTTGGCATTGCCCATTTCATCCGCCGCAGCTTTCATTGCCTGAATTACAGCCTTAGGCAACGGACGGGTCACGTCACCGATTCCTAAACGGATAATCTCAACTTCGGGATTCTGCTTTGAAAATTTATTAACCTTTGCGGCAATATCCACAAACAGATAACTCGCCGGAAGCTTCACAAAATTTTCATTTACTTTTACCACTTCACACAGTCCCTTCATACATTATAATTGCATACTAATACATTATATCAGATCTTTACGGATTCGTCAAAAAGAAAATCAACAGGATTTTTAAAAAGATTTAACAGATTCTGTTCAATGTGTTGTTCCCAGTATTACTGGATTTTATAAAAGATGCTTACAGAAATAAATCTACAGTGCGCAAAAGAATCGCTTTTGATAAAATATACATATATCTTGTATACTAATGCATAATCAAATTTGAATCGTTCCGTCAAAAACAAATTCAGCGGGGCCCTTCATAAATACACTGTCCGATTCCTCGTCCCAGTTTATTTCCAGGTCACCGCCCTTCAAATGAACTTTTACATTTCTTCCGGTTTTCTGATTAACCGCGCAGGCAACCACTGACGCACAGGCGCCGGTTCCGCAAGCCCAGGTTTCGCCGGAGCCGCGTTCCCACACACGCATGTTAATTTCACCTTTATTAAGAACCTGAATAAATTCAATGTTTGCCCGGTGCGGAAAGATATTATGCTTTTCTAATTTCGGGCCGGTTTTCTCAATGTCAACTTTATTGACATCATCTACAAAAAGCACACAGTGCGGATTGCCCATGGAAACACAGGTAATGCGGTAGTCCGAACCGTCGACGGAAATCGGTTCATCAATGATCGTTTCTTTTTCAAAAACAACCGGAATGTCTTTCGCAGTTAAAGTCGGTTTTCCCATATCTACGGTTACGAAAGTAACAATATCATTTTCAACAGTTAAACGGAGTGTTTTTATACCGCTCATGGTATCAACCTTCAGAACGTCTTTTTTTACAATACCCCGCTCATAAACGTATTTTCCAACACAGCGAATCCCATTGCCGCACATCATAGCCTGGGAACCGTCGGCATTATAAATATCCATGCNNGAGCAACCTCGGACGGCTCAATCAGAATAATGCCGTCAGAACCGATGCCGAAATGCCTTTCGCTCAGTCTGACGGAAAGATCGGACGGATGTTCAACCTTCTCCGCGAAGCAGTTTATGTAAATGTAGTCGTTGCCAATCCCCTGCATTTTTGTAAAGTTCACTGAACAATTCCTCCCTTATTGGCTGATAATAATCAACGCGGTTTCAAACATTTTTTTACCGGTATCCATACTTTTTTTCTGGATAAAACGGTGTGCCTGAGGTTCCGTAAAATGATTACGCTCGATTAAAATGTTTTTCGCTGTTTCAAGCACCTGTTTTTCATCCAGTGTTCCGCTCGCCATCTTTTTCTTAATACTTAAGCTGCTGTAATCGGAAATATTTAAAAGCATGTTTACTGTGGAGATTAAGTCCACACGGTTTATTGGCAGAAGCAGACTGGTACAGGAAAGAAATTCGGAAACGTTAGCCTGCTGCGATTTCAGAATAAACAAAAAGTCATAATTTGACCCAACCACCCTGGGCAGGTTCAGTGCGGGCATGTCGCTCAGCTTTTCACTGCAAACAACAACCCCGCCCTGATAATGCCGGTTGGTAAAATCAATTACCTGAGACCCGGCCGTACACACGCTGCTCACATTTAAACCGCCGGAGTGAAGCACCGCCGCTATTTTTTTAGCGTAGTCCGCTTTGGAATTCGCTACAAGAATACTGCTCATATTTCAACAACTCCGTGAAAAGGAATAGGACTTAAAATTTGTTCAGGTATTGGTCCAATTCCCATTCAGTGACGGTGGTTGAAAAATCATACCACTCTTTTTCCTTGGCTTCCGTGTATTTACTNNTCCCCCAATACGTCTTTTATAAACGGGTCAGCTTTCATTTCATGAATGGCAATGCTCAGGTCGGAGGGCAGATTATCAATGCCCGCAGCCTTTCTTCCGTCTACATCAATATCGTAAATGTTTGCCGAAACGGCCGACGGCGGCATTAAGTTGTTTTTAATTCCGTCCAGCCCGGCTTCCAGCAAAACCGCAAATTCTAAGTATGGGTTGCACGCGGGGTCTGGATTACGCAGTTCAATGCGAGTACCGGACCCACGGGAAGCAGGCACCCGAATTAACGCGCTGCGGTTGCTTAACGTCCAGGCGATATAACAGGGCGCTTCATAACCGGGAACCAGTCGTTTATAGGAATTCACCAACGGATTGGTAATGGCGCACATCCCTTTAATATGCTTCATAATACCCGCTATAAAATTGTATGCGATATGACTTAATCCGGTTTCACTTTCCGGGTCATAAAAAGCATTTTGACCGTTTTTAAACAGGGACATATTGGTGTGCATGCCGGAACCCGCACGGCCATAAACCGGTTTAGGCATAAAGGTAGCGGAAAGTCCGTGCGCATCTGCACAGGATTTCACCACCATCTTAAAAGTCAAAATATTATCGGCAGCTGAAAGCGCCTCACTGTATTTAAAATCAATCTCATGCTGCGCTACCGCAACTTCATGGTGCGAAGCTTCAATTTCAAAGCCCATTTCTTCCAGGTTCAGGCAAATGTCCCTGCGGGCGCTTTCCCCCAAATCGGAAGGGCCAAGGTCAAAATAACTTGCCGTATCGTGTGTAATGGTCGTGGGGTGGCCAAATTCATCTGTGTTAAACAGAAAGAATTCACACTCCGGCCCAACATTAAAGGTATACCCCATATCGGCAGCTTTTTGTATTGTACGTTTTAAAACATAACGCGGGTCGCCTTCAAACGGAGTTCCGTCGGGCTTATATATGTCACAGATCAGCCGCGCAACTCTGCCGTGCTGTGTATGCCATGGGAGAATTACAAAAGAATCCAGATCCGGCCGCAAGTACATATCGGATTCTTCAATCCGAACAAACCCCTCAATGGAGGAACCGTCAAACATGCACCGGTTGTCGAGCGCTTTTTCAATTTGACTGGTTGTAATGGCAACATTCTTGAGCGCGCCTAAAATATCTGTGAACTGCAGTCTGATAAAACGAACATTATTTTCTTCAATCATCCGAATAATGTCCTCTTTTGAATACCTGCTCAAATGTATACCTCCCTAAAAATAAAAATAACAAGGTTGCTCTAGAAAAGAACCTCCTTGTCTGCATAGTTTTTATATCGCTTATATTTTATTATATTTAGTTTTCCGTGTCAATCTTTTTCAAATTGAAAGATAGATTTCATTTTTATGCACAAATTTTTATTTCACTCCATATATTTTCCGTCTTTTTGCAGAATTTATTCTGACATCCTGCAAACAATATACCATCTTAAAAGCCAAAATGGTCTAAAATATAGTTATGTCATGCTGAGCCAATGCAATAAAGTGAATAAATAAGGAAAAACGCCGCCAGCAGATGCTGCCGGCAGCGCCATAGTTTATTTTTGATAGTCCTCTTTCAGAATAGAATAAAACTTACAGTCCTGAAATCCTACAGCACATTTGTATTTTTGCCTGGCGACCCCTTCAAACGTCATTCCGGCTTTTTGAATCACACAACCGGATGCCGGGTTATGAATCGAATGGCCTGCCTCCAGACGGTTAAAACCAACCTGTTGCATACCGCNNATTTATCTAGGTTGACATATTCGGAAACCCACTGTTGAATCAGCTTTTTGCTTGCGTCCACATCAGCATGCGGCTGCCAACGAAGATATTTCGTAACTTCAGGATCATTTGCCCAGTTGTGAAACATGTTTTCCGCATCATCTTCCGTAAAGCGGCGAAGAATCAGTCTTTCTGTGTTAATTTGTTGTGTTCCGATGTTTTTCATAGTCAGCACCTCACTTATGATATTTCCCATTATTTATAATCTGAAAGGCACGGTATGTCTGCTCACAAAGCATAATCCGTGCAAGCTGGTGCGGAAATGTCATAGGCGACATGGAAAGCTGATAATCAGCAGCCTGCTTCACTTCTTCGCTTAACCCAAATGAGCTTCCGATTATAAAGCTGATTGCACTGACCCCGTTTACAGTAAGCGTATTGATCTTCTCCGCCATTTTTTCGGAAGAGAGCGTTTTTCCTTCGATACAAAGCGCAAATACTGTGGATGAACCCGCGGCAGCCAGAATTTTAACTCCTTCCGCTTTCAGTGCGGCGTCAATCTGTGCTTTGGAAGGATTTTCGGGCAACCGGCTTTCCGGCAGTTCCGTGATAGCAAACTTACAAAATGCCTGAAGCCGTTTGGCATATTCCGAACAGGCCTGGCGCCAGTAATCTTCCTTTAATTTTCCGACACAAATAATTTGAACGGTCAGCATAATATCTCCTAAAAAATCGTAACTTTCCCTTGGATATTTTCTCTTGGGGCTACGCAAAGTTCAAAGTCCTTTCCCTGCTGCAGCCCGGCGAGCGTAAGCGAGCAAAGTGCCGTCTGATAAGCAAGTTCCGGCGTATTGTTTTCCGAACTTAAATGTGCCAGAACAAAACGCATCGTTCCTTTCCCCACCAGACCGCACAGCTCATCCGCACAGGCTGTATTGGAAAGGTGCCCCGTATTGGAAAGAATCCGCTTTTTTAAGGGATAGGGGTACGGCCCGTTCGTCAGCATGCCAATATCATGATTTGATTCCAGAACCAGCAGGTCTGTTCCGGAAATCGCATTTCGCACTTCGTCAGACATATATCCTAAATCGGTGGAAATTGCAACACTTCGGCCGTCGTGCGTTTGAATTCGGTACCCAATGCTTTCCGCACTGTCGTGTGAAGTACGGAACGGTTTTATGTACATGCCGGCGCATTCCAATCCGTTTTCGTCAATCACTCCGCTTTGAAATTTCTCGTTAATGCACCCCATCCGCTCCAGTGCAGCCATTGTACCGCCTGAAGCATAAACCGGAATATGATAACGCGAAGCGAGTACACGAAGTCCATTGACATGGTCGGAATGCTCGTGAGTAACAAAAATCGCCTGAATGGAATTCACATCAATTCCGCAAAAGTCCAGCATATTACCCAGCTGTTTTGCGGTTCTGCCGGCATCAACCAAAATTCCGGAGGAAGCTGAACCTATGTAATAACTGTTTCCGCTGCTCCCGCTGAACAGCGGGCAAAATCTCGCCATCTATTAACCTCCACATATGAGAAAAGGGATAAGACAAACGTCTATCCCCCACCCGATTCGTATTCCGCGGTTTAAATTGCCTGCGCCACTGCCGGCTCAGGAATATGAACCCGTTTAATATCTGCGCCTAGTTCGCGCAGTTTTTCTTCTACGCATTCGTATCCGCGCTCATTGTGGTTAATATCTTCAGTCTGTGTTGTGCCGTTTGCAGCAAGAGCAGCAATCAGCATTGCCGCACCGGCACGCAAATCCGTAGCTTTTACCGGAGCAGCATTTAAATGATCAACGCCTTCTATGACGGCCAGTTTTCCGTCAACTGAAATCTGCGCTCCCATCCGTTTCAATTCCTCCACGTAACGGAAACGGTTGTCCCACACGCTTTCATTAATAATGCTGGTGCCGTTGGCTATGGAAAGAAGCACTGCAATCTGCGGCTGCATGTCGGTCGGGAACCCGGGATGAGGCATTGTTTTTATATTGCACTTATTCGGTCTTTCGGTACGGCAGACACGAATCGCATCATCGTATTCCTCAATGATTACTCCCATTTCCTCCAGTTTAGCGGAAATAGATTCCAAATGTTTTGGAATTACATTTTTCACAAGAATATCCCCGCCGGTAACCGCACCGGCTACCATATAAGTACCGGCTTCGATTTGGTCAGGTATAATGGAATAGGTTGTACCATTTAAATGATCCACACCATATACTTTGATTACGTCGGTACCCGCTCCGCGAATGTCCGCGCCCATGGAATTCAGGAAGTTCGCAAGGTCAACAATATGGGGCTCTTTTGCGGCGTTTTCAATTAATGTAACGCCTTTTGCTTTTACGGCTGCCAGCATAATATTTACGGTTGCACCGACAGACACAACGTCCAGATAAATATTTGTTCCATTTAAGCTTTTTGCCGTAACATCAACCATTCCGCCTTCCAGCTTATAGGATGCGCCCAAAGCGGCAAAACCTTTTAAATGCTGGTCAATCGGCCGTACTCCAAAATCGCAGCCGCCCGGCATGGTTACGACCGCGTGGTTAAAGCGGCCGAGCAGCGCGCCTAGCAGATAATAAGAACCGCGGATGTGACGTGCAAGTTCATAAGATGCCACATGAGTATGAATTGGTCTGGGGTCAATTTCAATCGTGCCTTTGTCAATGTTTCGTACCTTTGCGCCCATATCATAAAGAATTCTGGTAATTGAAGTAACGTCTGTAATACTCGGTACATTTTCAATGCGGCAAACGCCGTCAGATAAAATAGCAGCAGGAATTATCGCAATCGCGGCATTTTTAGCACCACTTATATTAACCTCACCGGTTAATCGGTTGCCACCTTTAATAACGAATTTGTCCAATGCGGCACGCTCCAATCTTAAATATAGCAATACTATTATTGCATTTTTTCGTAAAATATCAAGCAAATTTCATTAATATATCATTGTTAATATTTTGAAATTATAATCAGAATTAAGTGAAATTATGGACGAAAACAAATTTCTAAATTCTATATTTCAACATACTAAAAAATAATAATACTAATGTTGTGAAAAGTCAATATGATTGAGAATGTGTTACTGAATTGTAATGAAAAAAACAAAAAGTGCTCTGTTCCCCACGAGGCAGAACACTTTTTGTGTCTTATCTGGAAACGTAGCTAAGGGGGTTTACCTTGGTTCCGTTTTTAATTACTTCAAAATGACAGTGCGGCCCGNNTTAATCTGCACACAGTTGCCGTACCCACTGTTCCAGCCAGCCAATACTACCGTACCGCCGTCCGCTGCAACAATCGTTTTGCCGTAAGCACCGCTGCCTGAAATATCAATTCCGGTATGGAAGCTGCCCCAGCGCCAGGTAAAGTACGTTGTGATGGTATGAAGTGACGGAACCGGCCACATGAGGTTTCCGGTGCTTTGCCCGGAACCGCTGAGCTTAGGTCTTTTCTTCGTGCCGGTAACGACCACCTTGTCCACAGAAGGAGTAACAACAGTTCGACTTATAATATCACGTTTGGTCTCAATACCGTTAACATAGTAAACTTTATCCACACATTGCTGTACTCCGTTTACTCCCTGTGTCTTGACTTTGGAGTAATCGGTGTATTGGGAATCGTCCTGCTGAGTAATCGTTTTATAAGAAAGCGGAACCTGATAGCTTAAATTTTTAATCAGTTCCACGCCTAACGTCGGCGTTGCTACTTCAAGGTTAACCAAATCACCGGGGTGAAGATCGTCGCCAAGCTGATTATTGTTTATCTTATTCAGTTCAGACAGTGTTGTGTGATTTGCTTTGGCTATGGATGTTGCGGTATCGCCGTCTTTTACGGTGTAAATGACAGCGCCTTTTGACGTTCCGGAAAGCAGCTTATTCATCGACTGGGATGTCATAATCGTAGTCGTTGGGAACAAGCCGTTAATGGTTTCTACATTTTGGACAAACTGAGCTGTCGCAGACGTATCGTTGCCGCGTGCCGTATTCAACAGGTTTTGCAGCATATAACGAAGGTCGGCACTGCTTTTCACGGCGCCCATAAGCTCGCCGTCCACATAAAGTCCGCTTGCATCCTCTATAATACCATTTGACTGCTGAATAATCTTGTCGCAAACCGTGCTCACCTGAGAATACTCATTTGTGTTAACCACTGCAAGCTGAAAAGACGGCGTAAAATTCATTCCGGTATCTTTCGTCGCCGTATCGTGAACCATACGCTGGCTGACCATTTCCGTTGCCTGCTCAAATACCTTTTCGTTCTGTATTGTTGCCACAGTTTGTCCGTCATAAGAGAGGAGCAACCCGTAATTCAGGCCGTTCCAGTAATGAACTGTAGTGACTAAAAACAAAACGGCGGCCACCGGCGCGGCAATGTTAAGAATTGAAAACAAAAATCCTCTGTGACGTACAAGGCTTTTTCCCGCCACCCAAACATATTCGCGAAAAACGCGAAGAAAGCCCTGATTTTTTGCGTCGTTAATCCGTTTCCGAGCAATGGAAAACCCTTCTTGCACCGAACGGATTTCTCTTTTCAGATTTTTAATTTGCCTGCCTATGGTAAGGTCATACAGCCTTCTTAAAAGATCGGTCACAGGCCGGAAGAACCGGGATGCCCTGCGCCGGACTCTTTTTAAGATGCGTACGGTCTGTATGCCTGCGATATATAAGAAATCATGCGTATTCACACATGCATTAGTAAACAGCTTTTTCAGCCTTGACATCTGCATGAAGCCAAATCCTTTCGCATCATTAAATTGTTACAAGTTTGTAATGTTCTTAATAATGATATAACAAAAGTAACAATTTTGCAACCCATTTGTAACGAATTTACAAAAATGAAACAAAGCGGCTGACGGAATTCGGCTTAATACCTCAGTTTTTGCTCATTCCAATCACTAATAATTGGAAGAAAATTACTTGCTTCTTTTTTTGCTGTTTCAAGGTCATGCTCCAAATAGTTGCCGCATTCTGCGGCGGTGGTACCGGGAATTGTTCCAGTAAAATCCGCAATAAAACGGAAGGTATCTTGCATGAGCTGAATCGCATCGGTATGCTTCATATTTCGAACCAGAAAATAAAACCCGGTGCGGCAGCCCATTGGGCCAAAATAAATGACGTGGTCGCGAAATTCAGAATTGCGCGCGTAAGTAGCAAACAAATGCTCAATGGTGTGCATCGCCGGGTTTTCAAGAAAAGGCGGCACATTCGGCTTTCTCATCCGGATATCGTAAGTTACAATGTCGTCGTCCACACGGGAAATATAAATACCCGGAAGTAGGGTATTGTGATCTACACAAAAACTGGCAATTCGGTCCATAAAAAATTCTCCTTAAAATCACTCTAAAAATTATACAAACGGCAGTTCCTGAGTCAGTTCCCCAAAATCTTCAGCTGAAAGGAAATTCCGAATCAGCTGTGAACTTTCCTCAACAGAACGCTCGTAAAGGTCAAAAAAGCTTTCGTTGCTAGGCACCCCTTCTTCGGGCGGCCAACGCCATTCGGTCAACAGCGTATTGGCATAATCGTGTTCGTCGCCTTCGCTGACACCGCGGATATGACAGGAAATACTGTGTTTGCCGTCGCTTCCCTCTATTCGTTCGATGAAAGACTTTTTTAATGTAGTACGGTCATTTAACAAGCCAAACACCTTTCGGCAGTCGTTGGTTGCCTGCAAAAGTGAGGCTTCCGCATTTTCCAGCCCGTATAGCAGGTTCAGCATAAAAGAGTACAGTTCGGCAATTTTCACCTGCACAACCTGATTTTTCGGAACCGTCCATTTTAAATTGAAATCGATGGGAAGGTCTGCTTTTTCATAGCGAAGCATAATCACATCAAGAGTGGATTCCACCGTATTGTGCAAAATTTCTTCGTCCTGCCCGGGCTGCTGCTGCAACAAAAGCAAAGTGCTGCTGTTAATGAACGGATGCCCGATTCGGTCAAGGGAATAATGGCAAAGGAACCCGTATATGTAAGACAATACAATCCGATCCTGACCGGTTGTACGGTAATAATCGCGCATAGCTGCCAAAATGCCGGAAGGTTTCGCGTGGTGCAGTTTTTCAGCATATTCTTTCAGGCTGTCCCCCTGCTGCCATGGAAAATAGCGGTGGCAATACAAAAAATCCGGCCCCTGTGCTCCCCATAAAAATGCGTCTCGGTTTAGCAGCAAATTTTTATCGTTTTGTTTCAATTCCTCCATAACTTTTTCCGCATGAAGAAAATGGGTAATTGCAGCCGGCACAATACCACCTCCAAAAAATAAAAGGTACAGTAAATCACTGTACCTTTTATATTAGCATATTGTGTTTTGTATTTAAAGGACTTTGGACAAAAAGTCTTGCAGCCTTGGATTTTTCGGATGGCTGAAAAATTCTTCCGGACCTGCCTCTTCCACAACCTGACCGTCATCCATAAATAGAACGCGGGTTGCAACCTCTCGCGCAAAGCCCATTTCGTGTGTTACTACAACCATGGTCATACCGTCGGCGGCAAGCTCCTTCATAACCTGCAAAACCTCACCTACCATTTCCGGGTCAAGCGCACTGGTCGGTTCGTCAAACAGCATTACGTCCGGATTCATTGCTAAAGCCCGTACAATGGCAATACGCTGTTTCTGTCCGCCGGAAAGCTGAACCGGATAAGCCTGTGCCTTGTCAGCCAGACCAACACGCTCCAACAGCTGCATCGCCTGCTTTTCTGCCTCTTCCTGCGTTTTCAAATTCAGGGTAACCGGCGCAAGCGTAATATTCTTTAAAACGGTAAGATGCGGAAACAGATTAAAGTGCTGGAACACCATGCCCATTTTCTGGCGCAGTTGGTTAATGTTGCAGTCCGGGCGGTTAATCTGCGTTCCCTCAAACCAGATTTCACCTTCGGTCGGCTGCTCAAGCAGATTCAGGCAACGGAGAAACGTGCTTTTTCCGGAACCGGAGGGCCCGACTACAACCACCTTTTCCCCTTTTTCTATATCTTGATTAATTCCCTTGAGTACATGTAAATCTCCATCCAGAGTATGAAATGTTTTATGCAGATTTTTAACGGTTATCACTCTTATGCAGCCTCCTTTCCAGCTTTCCAAGCAACGTGGTCAAGCCCATAACAATCAACAGGTAAATCAGGGCAACGGACAACAGTGAAGTGTATGGGTCATAAGTAATGCTGCGAATTATGTCGCCGCCTTTTGTCAAATCCTGAATCGCAATGTATCCGGCAACGGAAGTCTCTTTCAGCAAAGCAATAAATTCATTTCCAATGGCAGGAAGAACATTTTTCAGCGCCTGCGGAAACACAATTTTCATCATGGTATCGCGCTGATTTAGTCCCAAAGAACGCCCCGCTTCTACCTGGCCTTTGTCCACCGACTGAATGCCGCTGCGGATTACTTCCGCAACATAGGCACCGGAGTTGATACCGAACGCAAGAATGGCCGCGACGACTTTGTCCACGTCGGCCGATCTCAAAACGATAAACCACATCACCAAAAGCTGCACTACAATTGGAGTACCGCGAATTACGGTCAGATACAAACTGGCGAGAAAATTACTGACTCTTAATTTATTCGGGTTATTCTGATGCGATACCTTAACAAGGGCAATTACCGTCCCCAAAACAATGCCGATCAATACGGCAAAGAACGTAATCATCAGGGTATTGCCCAGACCGGTTACAATATTTTTGTACCTGTCCTTCTCAATAAAAGAATCATAGAATTTCTGCGGAAATTCCGAGAAATACGATAGCGGCAGTGCCGCCAGCAATGCGTTCATAGTGAACCTCCCATTTTAAACTGCAAAAGCAGGGCGGCAGAAATATTCCACCGGCCCTGCGTTTTATTATAGAGAATTGCGTATGATTAGGCACCCAAAGCCGCTTTATATTTCTCAACGATCTTGTCTAACTCGCCGCTCGATTTCATTTCGCTCAATACGTCATTTATAGTTTGCTGCATTGCGGCATCGCCTTTTTTCACGGCAATTGCATATTCTTCAACCGTTAAGGCTTCGCCAAGCTTTGCAATTTTGTCCGGATTCTTTTCTACAAACTTGGAAGCCGGGAAGTCGTCAATTACAACAGCGTCGATTTTGCCGTTGATTAAGTCGGTAACCGCGTCCACGCCTTTGTTGTAACGCTCAACAGAACCCACTTTAATGTCGCTGGAACCGTCTTCGTTTGTGCAGAAGGTGTCACCGGTTGTGCCTTGCTGTACGCCGACCTTTTTGCCGTTCAGGTCAGTTCTGGATTTAATCGGGCTGTCTTTCGGCACAATAATAGCCTGAGATGCATTGAAGTAAGAATCCGAAAAATCAACGTTTTTCTTTCTGTCATCGGTTACTGTCATACCGGCTGCGACAAAATTGGTTTTTCCGGAATCCAGCTCTGTAATCAGGGTATCAAAAGCAATATCGTTGATTCTGAGTTCAACGCCGAGTTTGTCAGCGATTTTCTTGCCGATTTCCGCATCGATACCGACAACACTGTCGCCGTCCTTGTATTCAAACGGTTCAAATTCCGCGTTGGTTGACATAGTGATATATCCGTCCGCCTTGATTTTGTCCAAAGAAGTAGGTGCCGCAGAAGAAGCGGCTTCGCTTGTGGCTTCACTGCCTGCGGTGCTGGCTGCTGTGGAAGCGGTGGTGCTGCTGCTTGCGCATGCACTCATGCTTACGATCATACTTGCCGCAAGAAGGAAAGCAGCAATTTTAGATAACTTTTTCATATGAATTACCCTCCGTTATTTTCTAATTAAATCGATATCTCTTTGATGTGATTGTATTATATCGCATATTTATGCATTAATCAAGCGTTTTATTAAATAAAAATGCACTTTTATGCAACAATACTTTTTTCAACAAGCACACTGCTTTATTTTTGTGTATTTTTCAAATTACATACATTAAGCAGGCTTTCAATATCTTCGGGTAAATCACTGATAAAGGTCATTTCCTGATTTGTAACCGGATGAACAAACCGAACTTTTCCGCAATGGAGCGCCTGTCTGGCGATAAAAGCACAGCTGCCTCCATACATGTCATCGCCGGCAAGCGGATGCCCCAAATGCGCCATATGCACCCGAATCTGGTGTGTTCGGCCGGTTTCCAGGTTCAGTGCAGCCAGACTGTGTTGCTTTCCGCTGCAAAGTACACGCCAGGCGGTCACTGCCCGTTCGCCCTGTGGAGAAACCGCACGCTGAATTCTGTGGCCTTCCTTTAAACCGATGGGTTCGTCGATGATACCGCTTCCGGTAAATTCCCCCTCGCAAACCGCGTAGTATTCCTTTTTGATTGAATTTGCAAGACGCGCAGCTGAATACGAATTTTTTGCAAGAATAACCAATCCGGTTGTATCTTTATCCAAACGGTATACCGGACGATAGGCGATTTTTTGATCTTTCTTTTGAAAATAAGCCGCTGCCGCATTGGCAAGACTGTCGCTATCGTGGCCTGGCGACGGATACATTGGCATATCCGCCGGTTTGTCGGCGATCAGAATATCGTCATCTTCATATACAATGCAAAGCGGCAGATCAACCGGCTTTAACTGTTTGTCATCGTCCGGCATACGCAGCCGAATAACGTCGCCCGCTTTCAGCTGTTCGGTCACAATGGCATGCAATCCGTTCCGCGTAATCCCCATTGGTTCCCGTTTCAGCTTTATCATTAAACGTGCGGAAAGCCTGCAGTAGCTTCTCAAAAAATTTTTCAGACGTATTCCGTCGTATTCGGCAGGCACCGGAAAAGTAAGTTCACGCATAAAACCTCCACGGGGGCAAACAAGGGCGGCGGCAAACTGCCGCCGCCCTTGCCAATCCGAATTAATTTAAGTCAATACTCATTGACTTATTTTACTTCGACTGTCCAGCCGAAAGTATCCTTAATTTTACCCCACTGAATTCCGGTAAGGGTATCGTAAAGGCGCTGAGAAATCGGGCCGATTTCTCCGTTATTAATATTCATAATTTCGTCGCCCCACTTCAGGTGGCCGATTGGGGAAATGACGGCAGCTGTTCCGGTACCGAACGCCTCTTTCAGGTTCCCGCTTGAAGCGGCCGCGGCAAGCTCGTCAATCGAAATTTTGCGTTCCACTACATTAAGGCCCCAGGACCGAAGAAGTTCAATCGAAGACATTCTGGTAATACCCGGAAGTATGGAACCCTGCAATTCCGGGGTTACGATTTCATCTCCAATAACAAAAAAGACATTCATGGTACCGACTTCTTCAATATACTTTCGCTCTACGCCGTCAAGCCAAAGTACCTGTGTATAATTCTGCTTTTCCGCTTCATCCTGTGCTTTTAAAGACGCCGCGTAGTTACCGGCGGTTTTGGTATAACCCATGCCGCCTTTGACCGCACGGACATAATTCTTTTCAACGTAAATTTTAACCGGATTCAGTCCTTCCGGATAGTACGCACCGACCGGCGAACAGAGAACAATAAACATTAGGTGCTGTGCAGGATGTACCCCCACATGCGGGTCAATTCCGATGATAAACGGGCGAATATAAAGCGAGGTACCATCTGCCGAGGGAATCCAGTCACGTTCCACAGAGACCAGCTTTTCAATGGCTTTCTCACTAAATTCTTCGTCGATAAGCGGAATGCAGAGCCGGTCATTGGAGGAATTCAGACGCGCCATATTTTTGTCCGGTCTGAAAAGCAGGATTCTGCCGTCAACCGCGCGGTACGCTTTCATTCCTTCAAAAACAGACTGGCCGTAATGCAGGCACATTGCCGCCGGTGATAGCTCGATTGGTCCAAACGGGACAATTCTGGCGTCATGCCAGCCCTCTCCCTCATCATAGTTCATAATAAACATATGATCCGTAAAGATTGTACCAAAACCAAGCTTTGTAGTATCCGTCGGCTTTTGCTTCGGGTGATCCGTTAATTCCACTCTGATTTCCTGCATTGTAAATGCCCTCTTTCAAATTAATTATCGATAATTATAGCATCATTTTTTGACAAATTCAAGCTTTAACCTATTAAAGCAACAAGAATACTAGTTATTGCGCAAACCCTTTGGGTAATGGTTCTTCAAACGGCCGTTGGAGCATTTTCCAAAACCGGTAACTACACCGTCCACCGCTACGCCTGCAAAACCGCGTAAACCGGCGTCCACTTCAATTTCTTCCCCGCGCAGAAACGCTGTTATTTCAGGTGAATCATGCGAAAGATTTACCAAGCTATTCAGTTCCTTTGGTTGTGCAGCCATAAACAGCGCATGCGCCGGTTCAATCCGTTTTGTTTTAGCTTCGCCAAGCAGCACACCCACACGAATCACTCCAAGACCTTTTAAATCCGGAAGAAAATCAGGAAGCAATACAAAATAGTTGCCCACCTGCTCCACCGAACGGCTGCATTGGGCCTGAAAAATCTGACTGTATAAATCGAACGCCATCGCCGCTTGCGCTTTATTTTTAACGGAGTACGGCACAGGATAATTCTCATTTGCGGACAGTCGCTTCATTTTGGCGACAAAATGCCCTTCCCCTCCGTCCATCGGAAAAATTCTGCGCGCCATTGCAAGCTGCGCCGGACGGCCGAAACTTTGCGAACAGTCAACCAGTTCAAAGTCACTGTGCCTGGCTAAAAAGGCACTGACCACACCTTCGTTTTCTTCCTGCGAAAAGGTGCAAGTTGAGTAAACCAAGGTTCCGCCCTGTTTCAAAGCAAGCATTGCGCTTTCTAAAATAGATAACTGCCGAACAGCACAGGCTTTCACATGTTCGGGGCTCCAATCCTGTATAGCCTGTTCGTCCCTACGAAACATTCCTTCGCCGGAGCAAGGCGCGTCAACCAGAATTTTATCAAAATAGCCGGCCAGAGAAGTACAAAGCACTTCCGGGTGGCAGGAAGACACAACTGCGTTTGCAACACCGCAGCGCTCCAGATTAGAAAGCAAAATTCCGGCACGGTTTTTGACCACCTCGTTTGACCAAAGCAAACCCTTTCCGTCCAACAGCGCCGCAATCTGGGTTGACTTTCCTCCCGGAGCGGCACATAAGTCCAGAATAAGCTCCCCCGGCTGCGGGTCAAGGACCGTAACTGCCGAGGCTGCGGAAGGTTCCTGGGAATAAAAAGCCCCTGCATGGTGCATAGGAAGCGAACCCAGCTTTTCTGTTTCCGCCGGAATATAATACGATAACGGAGAAAACGGGGAACGGACGATTGAAAACGGGAGTGCCGCTTCCAGTGTGGTTAGATCACACTTTAGCGGATTCAGCCGAATTCCGCGGTAATGCGGTTTTTCATAACATGCCAGAAACGCTTCAAATTCTCCGTTCAGCATGGTTTTCATTCTGTTCTTGAATTCCTGCGGCAGAAAATTCAAATCAATCAACTCCAAAAATAATGGTATATTTTCCTTGTACTGGTGAATAATAGGACGCGAAGGGGGTGAATTTTTTGGATAAACAATCTTCAAGTTCCAACAATAAACAATCAAGCTACAGCTCAACAACAAATAATACGAACCGTACTTCTAACAATACAACTCGCTCTAACACTGGCACCAGCGCTACAACCGGATCAAGCCGTTCTTCCGGCAGCGGTACAAGCAGCACAAACCGTTCAAACAACGGTGCTTCGCAGTCAACCCAATCGACAAAAACCAGCACGTCCAACAATTGCAGAGACAACTAATCAATCGGATGTCAATTTGCAAAAGCAGGCGGTTTTGTATGATGTACAAGACCGCCTGTTTCTTATTTATTTTTTGCGTGCGCAATCAGTTCCTTCAGTGTTTTGTCTTCCGGTTTCACTTCCCGGAACCCTTCGCCCGAAATTTCCCCCGCATCTCCAATAATCATAAATGCGTTTTTATCATGGGAACGAACAATATCTTTTACTTTAACCACTTCATAGCGGCGAAGCGCACAAAGCAGTACCTCGCCCTCGCGGCCACTGTATGCACCGCGCGATTTCAGCACCGTGACTCCGCGATCCATATCCGTCAGAATGTCCTGCGCGATTTCATTGTTTTTGACTGACATAATAAACAAGAGCTTCCCGGTACCTATGTCGGTACCATAAAGGATAGCGTCAATCAAACGCGTAGATACAAAAATCGTAATAATGGCATACAGAGCGCTTTCAATACTTTGGTATACAAACGCCGAAGAAAGCACCACCGTCAAATCGACGCCAAGCATCAGTTTCCCCATAGAAAGGTTGCGCAGTCTTCTGCCAAGCAGCCGGGCAACCAAGTCCGAACCGCCGGTTGTACCGCCGCGCATAAACACCAAGGAAAGGCCAATTCCTTCCAGAATTCCGCCAAACAGGGCGGCAAGCATCTGGTCGCCCTTATAAGCGGGAATCACCTTTCCGACCAAGTCAATTGCAACGGAAACAAACACCGTTGCAATGATCGTCTTCCCAACCAACTTGTACCCAATTTCGACAATTGCCCAAATAAAAATAGGCACGTTCAGCAGCAGGCTCAGCATACCAATGGGCCAACCGGTCAGGTAGTTTACCATAGTACTGATACCGGTCACACCGCCCGGGGCGATGCGATTCGGTGCGGTAAACCCATTGACGGAAACCGCATAAATTAAACTGCCGCCGATAAAAAATAAAATATCCTTGAAAATTTCCTGCGCTTTTTCTCTATGCGTATTGGGAATCACCAAAGCACCCCCATACTTAAATTATTTCATCACACATGATACGGAACAATTCCCGAAGCCGGTCAATTCTGCCGGAGAGATACAAATACCCGAACAAAGTTTCAAACGCAGTTGCGGCGTGGTAATCCGCCGGGCTGGCGTTTTTAGGAACATGATTTGTGTGTGCGTTCCTTCCGCGTTTCAAAATTTCTGTTTCTTCCTCCGTTAATACCGGAAGCAGCTTTTGTACCGCCTGTGCCTGTGCGCTGCAGCAAACCTGTTGCACGGATTGTTTATGCAGGGAATTTACGGGACAGTTGCCGGCACATACCAGACGTTCCCGTACAAAAAGTTCGAATACCCCGTCCCCTACAAAAGCAAGCGTTAGCGGGCTCAGCAATTTCGGGTCGCAATCCGCATTATATAAACGTTCCAAATAAGCACTCCTGTCCAATTATAAGCTACGCCTGCATACGGCGAGAATATTATTCCATAAAATCAAATTCAATGTCATAAATGTTTACGGTATCGCCTTCCTGAACACCCGCTTCGCGCAACGCGTCAATAACCCCGGAATTAATCAGCACGCGCTGAAAATACTGCAGCGATTCGTAATCATCAAAGTTAACGGAATTAATAACCTGCAGCAGCCATTCGCCCTCAACGATATATACTCCGTCGTTCACGGTAACCTTCACTGCTCGGCGGTCCATTTCCTCCGCAGGAATCAGCTGAGGCGGCTCCGGCTCGTACTGAAGTACCGGAGGAAGCTTACTGAGCATTTCCGTAATCCGGTTCAGCAGCGGGTCAACCTGATAACGGATTGCCGCCATAATCGGGAAGAATTCATAGCCCTGCTCCTCCACAAACCTCTGAAAATCGGAAATCTGCTCTTCTGTGGCAAGGTCGCATTTATTGCCGGCTACGACCATAGGCCTTTCCGCCAAATCAGGATTGAATTTCTTTAGCTCCTGGTTAATAATTTGGAAATCCTCTTTGGGGTCGCGCCCTTCGCTGCCGGAAATATCGACGATATGAACCAGCATTCTGCAGCGCTCCACATGGCGCAGGAACTGGTGACCAAGACCAACGCCTTCCCCGGCACCTTCAATCAGACCGGGAATGTCGGCAATAACAAAGGATTTGCCTTCGCCCATACGTACTACCCCGAGAACCGGCGTAATCGTTGTAAAATGATAATTGGCAATCGTCGGTTTTGCTTCGCTTACCACGGATACCAGCGTTGATTTGCCCACATTTGGGTAACCGACCAGACCGACATCCGCCAAAAGCTTCAGTTCCAGTTGAAGCTCAAACGCTTCCCCTGGCGTGCCCGGCTTAGCGAAGCGCGGAGTCTGACGGGTTGGTGTGGCAAAATGGCTGTTTCCCCAGCCACCGCGCCCGCCCTTGGCAATAATCTGCGGCTCGTTCATGGAAAGGTCCGCAATCAGCCTGCCGGTCGAAATTTCTTTCACCAAAGTGCCGCGCGGCACCCGAACAACAAGGTCGTCCGCTTTTCTGCCGGAGCAGCGCTTTCCTCTGCCGTCTTCCCCATTTTGTGCAAAATATTTCCGCTTATAACGAAAATCGGCCAAAGTGGAAAGATTGTCATCCACCTGAAACACAATATTTCCGCCACGGCCGCCGTCTCCGCCGTCAGGGCCGCCGGATGCGACGTATTTTTCGCGGTGAAAAGCAACCGCACCTGCGCCGCCGTCGCCCGCCTTGACTTTAATTTTTGCGCTGTCTATAAACATTAGCTGTTTTACCGCCATTTCTGTGAAATAAGATACTTTTATTATACCATATTTTTCTTAAAATTTCACGCGGAGTAAAAACGTTCTCCGCTTGCGTTGCAATCATATAACATGCAGGTTACCTTAGTTTTCCACTGCTGTGAAAAAGCACCCCTAAACCCAAAAAAATCCCGGGCAAAATCAGCCCGGGATTTTAATTCACCTAAAAAGGCTTACTGCTCTGTAGCGTAAACGCTGACCTTTTTACGGTCGCGACCAAGACGCTCAAATTTAACATTGCCGTCAATCAGAGCGAACAGAGAATCGTCAGAGCCGATACCGACATTCTCACCCGGATGGATATGAGTGCCGCGCTGCTTAACAAGAATGTTGCCGGCCAATACGAACTGACCGTCTGCACGCTTCACACCAAGGCGCTTTGACTCGGAGTCACGGCCGTTCTTGGTGGAACCCATTCCCTTTTTATGAGCAAATAACTGGATATTTATCTTTAGCATTACTTACACCTCCGTATAGCTTACGTTAATATTCTGAGGATACTGTTCTTCAAGCCCTAACATATGAAGCTTGAAACCCGCAAAAATACTGCGGCAGTCTTTGGCTTCCTTGGACGAAACCCGCACAAGCATGTACCCANNCAGTTAGATAAGCTGCGGACGAAACCGCCGCGCAAACAATATCTTCGCCTGCTTCCCCGTTGTGGCCGCTGATGCGAAACCCGACCAAATCGCCCTGAGGCTGAGTAAAAAACTCTGCACAAATCATTGCTTTAATTATGCATTAATTGCGGTGATCTGTACTTTTGTGTACGGCTGCCTGTGGCCCATTTTGCGTTTTTCGGTTTTCTTGGACTTGTAAGTAAAGACTGTAATCTTCTTTGCCTTACCGTTCTTAAGAACTTTGCCGGTCACGGTAGCGCCTTCAACATAGGGGTTGCCAATTTTGAGTCCGTCTTCCGCACCCAGTGCTACGACTTTAAACTCGACCGCGGATTCTTCTTCTACTGCAAGCTTCTCGATAAAAATGACATCGTCATTCTGTACCTTGTACTGCTTGCCGCCTGTTTCAATAACTGCAAACATGAATAAAAGGTCCTGCCTTTTCTACAATCTCGCTACTATCGGGCGGGTTTCCCGCTTACATGCCCGTAATATGCGGCTTAACAATATTATCATATTAAGTCAATTTTGTCAATCAATCTTGAAAAATAACTGCAATCGGGAAACTAATTTTTGCGAGCCGCAAGTTCCTGCGCAAGCTGAATTAAATATCCAGCCTGTTCCCCAAAACAGTCCAGTGCTGAAACCGCCGCACCGGTTAGCTCTGCTGCCGTCTTTTCGGCGTTATCCAGCCCCATAAGACTTACATACGTGCATTTGTCGTTGCCAATGTCACTGCCGACCGGCTTGCCAAGCGTTTGCGTATCGCTTGTAACGTCCAGAATATCATCGACAATCTGAAACGCCAGCCCGATTGCTTTGCCGTAATTTTCAGCAGCAGTCAGCTGTTCGTCGTTGGCACCGCCCAGCACGCAACCCATTTTTGCGGCGGCAACAATTAAAGCGCCGGTTTTGCATTCATCCATCGTTTTCAGGGTATCGAGCGAAATTGCCCTGCCCTCACTCATCAGGTCAATTACCTGACCACCCACCATACCGTGTGCTCCTGCCGCGGCAGCTAAAATTCCGGCAGCCTGTGCGGCGCGTTGCGCACCCAAAGCTTCTACCGCTTCCTTTTGCAGCATGACTTCAAATGCCATGGTCAAAAGTGCGTCGCCTGCAAGCAATGCAATGTCTTCCCCAAACACCTTATGGTTTGATGGGCGACCGCGTCGCATGTCGTCGTTATCCATGCAGGGCAGGTCGTCGTGAATTAAAGAGTACGTGTGAATCATTTCTATAGCACAGGCAAACGGCAGTGCAGCATTCACATTTCCGCCGCAGGCTCTGCAAAATTCCAGAATCAGAGTGGGACGGATCCGTTTTCCTCCCGCAAGCAGGCTATAACGCATCGCATTGAACAGGTCGGCCTGGCTTAAATCTTCTTCCGGCAAATACGTCCTGAGCTGTTTTTCAATAAGTGATAAATATTCTTTCTGCTGATTGTCAGTCATCCGGTTCACCATTGGTTTCTTCCAATTCGGAAATCTGCTTTACTTTCTGTTCCGCATTCTGAAGCTTACTGTAACAATGCGCGGCAAGCGCGGAACCTTCCTCAAACAGTTTCAGGGAAGCGTCAAGCGACTCGCTGCCGTCTTCCAGTTTGCTTACGATTTCTTCCAGCCGTTTCAATGCGGATTCAAACGTCATATTTTTATTCATGTGTTTTCTCCTTGCTGCTCACTGTGCAGCCCAGCTTACCGTCCTGCATTAAAACGGTAATTTGTTCGCCGACCTTCACCTGCCCGGTTTTTACCACCGGATTGTTTTCTGCGTCGTATGTTATGGAATACCCACGGGAAAGTGTAGCAAGCGGGCTAAGTACATTTAATCTTCCGCTTGCTGAAGCAAGCTCCGCCTTTGCGCCGGAAAACTGCTGCGCCATGCAGGCCGAAAGTCTTGCGGAAAGCTGATCCACGTGAATTCGCTGCATTTCAATTAAATCCTGCGGTTTTCGAAACGACCTGCTGGAAGTAACTGAGTTCAGGCGCTGACGAAGATTTTCCAGCTTCAAATATATATTTTGCTTTAAAAGCATTGAATCATACTGAACCGTCTGAAATAATTCCGTACTGTCCGGTACTGCCAGTTCCGCAGCCGCAGACGGAGTTGGTGCCCGCAGGTCGGCGACAAAATCGCAAATGGTAAAATCAGTTTCGTGCCCTACCGCCGAAATAACCGGAATTTTTGAAGCGGCAACAGCCCGCGCCAATATTTCCTCGTTAAACGGCCACAAGTCTTCCAGTGAACCTCCGCCGCGTCCGATGATAATTACATTGGCACAGTTCAAACGGTTAAACCGCTGCAGCGCGTCCACTAGCTGCGGTGCCGCACCCGCACCCTGTACCAAAACCGGGCAGAACACAACTTGCGCCAAAGGGTACCTGCGCGCGAGAATCGTGGTAATATCGTGCACAGCAGCCCCGGTCGGCGAGGTGATTACACCCACCCGTTCAGGAAACTTCGGAATCGGCTTTTTTCGTCCAATGTCGAAAAGGCCTTCGGCTTCCAGTTTTGCTTTCAACTGCTCAAACGCAAGATTCAGCGCACCAAGACCGTCCGGCTGCATATCTTCAATATAAAGCTGATACTGGCCCGTTGCCTCGTAAACACTAACTCTGCCCCGCACAATCACCTTCATTCCGTCCTGTGGCAGAAAGCGAACGCGGCGTGCGTTTTGGGCAAACATAACGGCTCGAATCACACTTTTCTCGTCTTTCAGCGAAAGATAAAAATGACCTGATTTATAATGGTTGGTAAAATTCGAAATTTCACCGCTTAAAAATACGCTGACCAGGTTTTCGTCGCTGTCAAACAGGGATTTAATGTACGTATTCAGTTGTGTCACACTTAGAACAACCGGTGTATGAATCATATTATGCCTGTCCTTTTCTATTAACCTATGCTTCCTGAATCGATGCCAAAACAGCCACTCCCGCCGCGTTATCCGCAGAAAAATCAGGAGCCGCAAAATAAGCCCCGTATTTTTCGGTAAGCGCGGTCCGAATCAAGCTGTTCGACATGACCCCACCCGCAAACAAAAGCGGCAAATCACCGTATTCTTGCCGTAACCCGGCAGTCATAGCATCCAAAGCGGATAAAATTGCCTGCAGGCAATATGCGGCAATTTCTTCTTTGGGACGACCTTCGTTCAACAGCTTTTTACATTGATTTTCAATGCCGGAAAGGGAACAGTCCGCCCCTTTCATGGAAGGCTTGATTTTAAAACGAATATCGGTCTGAAGCGCAAGCTGCTCCAAAGCTTTTCCGGAAGGAAATGCAAGGCCCAGCATCGCGCCGACACGGTCGACTGCCTGTCCGCCTTTTAGGTCCAGCGATTGCGCGATAATCTGTGCACGGAATATGTTTTTTTCATCCGGCGTAACCAATACGGCTTCCGTTGTGCCGCCGGAAACGTGAAAGGCAATAAAACGTTTTTGAATCAGGTCAAGCTTTCCTGCCGAAAAAAGCGCCGCAGCAATATGCCCGGCCTGGTGCGAATACGTGTGCAGTGGTGTGCCGAGCGCAAGGGATACCGCCTTTGCCGTTCCAAGCCCCACCGTAAAACAAGGCATATAGGAACCATCCAGGTCGCGCGGGCGGGCAGACACCCCCACGGCGCGGATTGCCGGTTTGTTATTCAGCAAAAGTTCCAGCACCTGCGGAAGCTGCTGCACATGATGAAACACCGCGTCGCTTTGGCGCAGCCCCAGTTCCCCCTGTTTCACAGGCAGAAGCATTTTCTGCTGGCGCACCATGCCGCCCTGAAACAGCGCGGCAGAGGTAGTATAGTTACTGGTATCGATCCCGAGAGTATCACTCATCGGTACCACCAAGTGTTTTTGCTACGGAACCAAGCACGCCGTTTACAAACGGCGCGTCGTCCGCACCGCCGTATTTTTTGGCAAGGTCAATCGCTTCGTTAATGGATACGCTGACGGGAATATCTTTCACAAACATCATTTCATAAATAGAAAGCTTCAACAGGGAAAGAGAAACCTTGGAAAGGCGGTTCATTTTCCACCCGCGGATATTCTTTTCAATTTGTGTGTTCAGGACATCCTCGTTTTCTTCCACACCAACAGCTACTTTTTCCGCAAATTCGTCAATGCGAATGTCGCTTGACATTTCCGCCGCGTCAATAATCTGCTCGGTTGTGTCGTGGTTAATGCTCCTTTCAAAAATCAGAACAAAAGCCTGTTCCCTCGCCTCGCGTCTTTTCATGGTTTCCTCCGTTTTTTACCGCATTTTAATGCAATTATTTAATAAAAGAACCCCCCACGGTTACGTGGAGGGTTCTGATTGCTCATTATATTTTCAAACTTCCACAGATAATATTATACCACAATCTTTTTCAGAATCAAATATTTATCTGGCGCAAAGCGCGGAATTCCATAAAATTATATGGATTCCCGGTAATATCACTACTTTACCTCTACAATTTTAATTTTATCATAAGATACACCGGACTGACCGGCCACTATATCCTTAATGATAATTGCATTGTTCTGTGAGGAGTCTTTGGTGCGGACAACTACGCTGCACTCGCCGTTTTGTAGGAATACTAGGCAGTCTGTGAAGCCCTTTGCTTTAATCAGGGTTTCAATATTGGTTTCCTTAATTTTGTTGTTCGCAATGGTTGCCGCCTGAGCTACCGCCTCTTTTTTGGCAGCATCACTGGCTTTCGCATCTCCAATTACCTTTTCCGCCAGCTCGACCGCAGAGTCCCTTGCCTGCTGGCGCGACAACTGCGCCTGTGTAAAGAAGGTGTCTGCATTGACGCTGGTCTGTACGGCAACGGAAGATGCCGACGAGGAAGCACTTGTTGTGCCGGACGCCGCGGAATCGTTAATTAGTAGTGTTTCGCCATATTCCCGGTCGGATGCCGAAGCAACTGCATCGGTTGCGAGCAGTTGATTACTGCCTGAAAACTGCCAATTCAAATAAACTGCCGCACCGAGCGCCACAACTAAAGCCGCAAGAACAAGCTGACGCTTTCCCATAGTCATAGAATAGATTCCCCCTGTTTAAAATTATTTTGCTTTTATTACGCACACCCGTACGGAAGTAATATCCAGCGCTGTTGTCACAGCGGTTATGATATTCTGCTGTACGGCGGGATTATCGCCGCCGTCGCATACAACGACCACACCCTTTATAATCGGCTGTACTTCGGTTACCGCAAGCGCCTGCTGCGCACCGTCGGCATCCTTGACAAGAAGATATTTTGTTTCAGTACTGTCATTCTCTTCGTTTTTGGTTGTCGAACCGCCGGATTTGTCTTCGTTGGTCTGGTTGCTTCTTTTTTCTTCCGTTGCATACACATATTCTGTGCTTCGTTCCAAAGTAACAAGTACTTTTGCAGTTCCCGCACCCTGAATCCGCGTTACGATATCTGTAAGGCTGCTTTCAAGCTGTATGGCGTACTGGTCGGCAGTCAATGTCGGCTGCGAAGAGGAAGCCGTATTGGCTGACGATGTGCTTGGCTTGAAATAACCGGAAAGAAAAATGAGTGCAATTCCGACGGCGCAGGCTGCAATAATAATTTTACGATAAAATTCGTTTTTGGCCAGCTTGTCAAAGAGTGAGTCTTTGCCCTCTTTTTCAACGCTACCTTTTTCCTTCATCGGCAGTTACCTCCATTTGAATTCCCAACGCTTTTTCAAGATGCTCCGCCGCTTTCGCACAGTCGGCATCATATCCTTTTGCCAGTATTACAACAACCTTGTTAATTGATATGCTGCCATCTTCGTTTGTATTAATAATCGCATTAACATTTTCACATTTTATATTCAGATTATTTAATTCTGTGATTACCAGATTCCGTATGCTTTGCTGTGCGGCATCGTTCATTTGGTTTTTGACCGTGGTTTCCAGTTGGGAATTTACCGGAGTTTGTTCGCTTGCCTGCAAATCGACACTGATTTGCGGAACTACTCTGGAAAGGGGCTGGATCATTGCGCAAATTACGAACGCTCCGATGATAAATTTGACCATGCGCTCCATCGAACCGTTCGGTACAAGTGTTTGCAGCAAGGTCGCGGCAAGCGCCGCCATACAGATTGCCGCAGACCACTCTTTTACTCCGTTCATGTCACTCCCCCTACCACAAGCATAACCACGGTGGAAACCGTAAGGATTGCCATACAGCACAGAATCAGACTGAGCATGGTCTCAAGCACAGTTACTACCGCTTTTAATACAGATGTGATTTCTTTCTGGTCAAAAACGCTGCTCACACCCGCGCATACATTCATTGTAAGAAGCCAAATAATACATTGAATAATAATCGGAAGAAATATAAATATACCGGCAAGAAGCCCAAATGCGCTCACACCGGACTTTAGCATTTTCACACAGCCGTTGATGGTAGTCAGCGCGTCCCCCAGCGCGCTTCCGACAATTGGGACAAAGCTGCTCACCAAAAATTTAGCTGCCTTTGATCCGGTGCTGTCCACCGCAGTGGAGACAATGCTGTGCATGGTCAGCAAACCGGCAAAAACCGTCATACAAAAGCCCAAAATCCATTTCACCGCTTTATTGAATGCATCGCACAACCCGCTTAGGTTTATGCCCGGGGAAACCGCTGCTACGATGGAAAGAGCCAGGAAAATATTCATCATTGGCACAATAACGTTCGCGGAAAGCAGTGAAATAACATTTCCGACCGCCACCATAAGTAAATTATAGGACCCTGCGGCAACGGGCTGGCCGGCCGCGATCATAATTCCGACCAGTACCGGTACGCAGGCAAGCAGGAACCCTGCCGCCGCCTTGATCACTTCCGCCGCATTTGCAATGCAGTAAACAATCGGCTGAATTACGATAGTGCAAATACACAGGGTACCGACCATACCGATTACCCCGCCGACCGGCCTGTCACCAAAAGACAGTTTCATTCCGTTTAAAAGCGAGCAAAGCAGTAAAATTGCCAAAACGGAAACCGCTGCTTTCAGCGGTTCCGTTGTTTTTCCTCCGACGATGGAAAGGATTTGGCTGAACAGATTCTCCGGCGTGATTGAGGTAATTTTTTTCCAGTCCGTTCCCTCTATCCCCAGGTTTTCCAGCGCCTTTCGCGTGTCGTTCGGAAGATGGTCCGGCAAATCATCCGCCCCGCTCTGCTTAAACTGCTGATTATAATAATCCTCAAGATCCGTTTGCTGTTGTGCAGCGAAGGCAGTCAGCGGAAAAGCAAAAATAAGAACAACGAAAACGAAAAAACAGATTATTTTTTTCATATCAGCTACCAATCAGACCCACTGCCGTACTGGCAATGCTTTCAAAAAGCGGCAGCGACAATATCACTATTCCGATTTTTCCTGCCAGTTCCACCTTGGAAGCCAGCGCACTTTCCCCCGCGTCGCGGCAGGAGTCCGCCGCAAACTGCGTTAAAAAGCAGATTCCCAAAGCTTTAAACAAGATGGAAGCATACTCTGCGGAAAGCCCTGTGGCGGAAAGCAAGGTATTGATTTGTGAAATGGCAGGGCCTATGTCGGCAAAGATTGCAACCAGAATAAAAACTCCTGCAGCTATGCTGATTATGATGGAATATTCCTGATGATATTTTTTCATCATTACAGCCAGAATGGCCGCAATGATTGCGATTCCCGCAATTGCAACGATATTCATAGCTTATAATCCAAAAATGGATTTGATCGACTTAAAAAGAGTGTCGATTTGCTGAATAATCATCATAAGCACCACGATCAGTCCCGCAAGGTTCGTCATCATGGCCTGTTCTTCCCGCCCGGAACGAATCAAAAGCTGATTCAGCACCGCTACGATAATTACGATTGCGGCAATCTTAAAGATTAAGTCTACATCCATTTTAATTCCTCCATTTTCAGCACAGCACAAGCGCTGCCGCCATTCCGGAAAATACACCGAGAGTCTGATACAGTCTGGATTTCCGATTTTTCTCTTCCCGTGCGTTTTTCAGATTGCTGCCAATCAGTTCCGAGTACAGCGCACAATGGGACAACTGCCCGTCCACATCGCTTGCACCAAAACTTTGTCCAAATCCGCGAAGCAGCTCAATGTCTGCTGCAAGAAGTCCCCTTCCTTTTGTACCGGCTTTTACGCTTTGCTCCCATGCCGCTGCAAACGGCTCACTCTGACTGCAATTTGCCGCACACATTCGCAAAAAGTCCATTTCCCCGCCATGTCGCTGCACAATTTGTTCCACAGGAAGTGCAGCAAAACGAATCTCTGTCTGGGCTGCAGACAAAAAACGAAGGAATGCTTCCAGCTGCTCGACCCGGTCGGCCAGTCTATGCGACTCCATATATCCCGCCAGCGTTCCCGCCGCAATCAGAATCAATGCCCCAACCAATTTTAGCAAGCAAATCACCTACTTTATAAATCCCTGTAATTTTTCCGGGATGGTCGTGTCCGTTTAGCATGGCAACGCTGCCAAACGCGCCTGTTTTAAGCAATGCCGCGGCCTGCTCCCTTTTCAGCAATTCTTCAATGCTGCCGGCATGGATACTGGTAATCATACTTACCCCCGCATTCAGGCACTGCGTTACGGCNNCGCCAAGTTCGTCGCAAATAATAAATTCGGGCGACATGGAACGTATCGCCTGCATAATTCCATCCGCCTTCGGGTATCCGTCCAGAATATCACTGCATATTCCCAAATCATTCTGGGGAACGCCCATATAGGTACCGGCAAGTTCCCCGCGTTCATCTACTACCGTTACCTTTTTTATGTCGCCGCAAACACCCCCGGAAAGCTGCCGCGCAATGTCACGCAAAATAGTCGTCTTACCGCTTGCCGGCGCCCCGGCAAGCAAAAGCCCGGAGTAAATGCTGCTTTTCAGCAACCGGAAAATTTCGTCCGCCGCGCCGGGAATTTCGCGTGCAATCCGGATATTGATGGAGGAAATGTCACGCATTCCGGAAATGGCTCCTTCGCGGAAAACCGCAGTACCGCTAATTCCAACCCGGTGTCCGCCGCAAAGGGTTATGTACCCGTTTTTTATTTCATTTTGGTGACTGTAAATTGAATAGCTGCAAATATTGCGAAAACTTTCTTCAATATCCGCCTTGTCCGCGTACAGCATATCGCCGTCCGGGTAACACAGCAACCGACCGTTCTGGCTTAGAAAATAGATTCCGCTTGTACAACAAATCGAAACCGGCCGATTCACACGAAGCCGTATCTCCTGTGTTTGATTTTTAATATCGTTCGGCAGGAACTTCAGGCTTTTCCGAATTCGGTCGCTCAGCGCTTTGGACGCGGAATCGAATCGTGAGTCATTGTAAGTTTCCATTTACTTGTCCTCCCTTACATCACATAGATATGGACAACTTCGCTGTATTAGAACCAAAAAACAAAAAACCGCAAAGTACATTTCACTGTACTTTGCGGTTTGATTTTTCTTTAGAACGGAATCAAGATTCGATCAGCTGAGTAAACTCATCTTCGGACAGGATAGGAACGCCCAGCTGCTGCGCCTTTGTCAGCTTACTTCCGGCATCTTCTCCTGCAAGAACGTAAGTCGTCTTTTTCGACACACTTCCGGATACTTTTCCCCCGAATTTTTCAATTATTGCCGTTGCGTCCGCTCTGGTCAAAGTCGGAAGCGTTCCGGTCAGCACGAACGTTTTCCCGGTAAAACGGTTGTCGTCAATGACCGTTTTGCTCAGCATATTTACCCCCGCGTCGCGCAGACGGCCGATTAAATGGGCGGTATTCGGCAACTGGAAAAAGTCCGCTACGCTCTGCGCCATAATTGTGCCGAAGCCTTCAATCGCGGCGATCTCTTCCGAAGATGCGTGGAAAATGGCGTCGATACTGCGGAAATAGGAAGAAAGCAGTTTTGCCGCTTTCAGTCCGACATGCGGAATACCCAACGCAAATATAAGCCGGTAAAGGTCATTTTCTTTGGAACGCGCAACCGCTTCCACCAGATTCAACGACGATTTTTCCCCCATGCGCTCCAGCTGCATCAGTTGGCTTTGCTGAAGAGAATACAAATCTGCCGGCGAAGAAAGCAAATTTTCCTGAACCAGCTGTTCAATTACCGCAGGGCCTAAACCGTCAATATCCATTGCGTCGCGGCTGGTAAAATGAATGATGTGACGAAGCAGCTGTGCAGGGCACTCCGGGTTGGTACAGCGCGTTGCCGCCTCGCCCGCTTCCCGAATCACTTCCGCTCCGCAGGATGGGCATATCGCCGGCATTTCGTACTTCGGAGCACCGTCCAAATGCGAAACGACCGACACTACTTCCGGAATAATTTCGCCCGCTTTGCGAAGAACAACCGTATCGCCGATGCGAATATCTTTTTCCGCGATAAAATCCTGATTATGAAGTGTTGCACGGCTGACCGTAGTACCCGCCAAGCTGACCGGTTCAAATACGCCTGTCGGTGTCAGCACGCCGGTACGGCCCACATTAATTTCAATATTCAACAGTTTTGTCTGTTTTTCTTCCGGCGGATACTTAAATGCTTCCGCCCATTTTGGAAATTTTGCAGTACTTCCAAGCACATTACGCTGTGAAAAGGAATTCACCTTTACAACTGCGCCGTCAATGGAATAACCCAGAGAACCGCGCAGATCGCCAATGCGGTGCACTTCCTCAATAACCTCTTCAATGGTTTGGCATGGGCGGTAAAAAGGCGGCACCGTAAAACCGAGGTTTTTTAAGAAATCAAGCGCTTCGTCATGATAATGAAGCTCTGCTCCGTTTACCTGCTGCACATTGAATACAAAAATATCCAACACACGGGATGCGGTAATCTGCGAATTTTTTTGCCGCAGCGAACCTGCAGCCGCATTGCGCGGATTTTTAAACGGCTTTTCATCGTTCAGTTCCTGCCGTTCGCAAAGGCGGTCAAAGCTTTCATGCGACATATACACTTCTCCGCGAACTTCTACAAAAGGCAGGGCTTCGTTCAGCCTTCGGGGAACCGTGCGAATGGTTCGAAGGTTTTCCGTCACATCCTCACCCACACTACCGTCCCCACGGGTGGAACCACGCACGAATAAACCGTCGCGGTATTCCAGTGATACGGAAAGGCCGTCAAATTTCGGCTCAACAATATAAACCGGGGCATCCACTACGGCACGCACCTTACGGTCAAAGTCGATGAGTTCCTGCTCTGAAAAAGAGTCGTGCAGACTCTCCATCGGAACGGTATGAACGACTGGTTCAAATTTATTTATTGCCGCACCGCCAACGTTTTGTGTCGGTGAATCCGGAGTAATCAGTTCCGGGAATTCCGCCTCCAGCTGCTGCAGCCTGCGATACAGCATGTCATATTCATAATCATCAATTTCCGGTGCGTCTTCCACATAATATTTTTTGTTATGGTAATTAATCTGTTCCGAAAGTTCTTTTAAAAGCTTTCTTGCTTCATTTACGTCCATGGTTATCCGCCCTCTCATCTGTCGTACCATTATATAACAGATTATTGTATGTTTGCAACCACCTCGGGAACCTTGCCGACAATAATCGTTTCGGCAACAGGAATATTGGTGTCGATATCGGTCGTCGTATTAAATCCCGGTAAAAAAGAATAAACGCTTGTATGTATTTTCAGATAAATCTGATGCTTGGTTTGGTTAATCCCCGCAGACTCAAAAGAGCTTTGAAAGTCTGCGTTCACGTTTCCGCTTAGGGTAAGCCGAAGCGGGACTTCGGGGCCATAGCCATGCAACAGTTCGTTTCCGGTTAATGTACCCAGGGAAACGCCGACATCCATATGACTGTCAGAACCAAGGTCACTTTGTACATCTTTGATTATAATTGCTTTCAGTTCGTTCATTTTAACCATATTGGTTGTAATTGCGAGCACTTCACCGGAATCGTTGCGCTCCACCGTTACGAGATCACTGTATGAAATCTCATTGTTTTTCAATTCTTCCGCTACGGCGTTATTAATGGTATTCACCGACTGAATTCGCGCCTGATTCGTTGTTATGGATTCAATTATGGGGCGTATCTGTTTATCTACCATTAGTATAAGCACAAAAAACACAACTATGAACAGAAAGGCCCTCCATCGGACAGAACGCCCGGAATGGTACCCGCGCGACCTTCTCATCGTGCCACCTCCCAAAGCTCATACTTCATAATACTCGGAAGGAATAAAAGTGTGAAAAGGAATTATAGCGGTTTTTTAATCCATATAATCGCAGAAAAGAATAAAAAAACAATCCTCATATTGATTTTAGCCTACAAAAAAGGCACAAAGAACATAGCTCTTTGTGCCTAAATTTAACTTGTTAAGATTTTATTCCTCGGTATTCTCTTCCGTTGCTTCTTCCGGCTCGGAAAGTGCACGGATTGAAAGGCTGACGCGCTTTTTGTCAAAGTCGATCTCAGTAATCTTTGCTTTGACAACATCGTTTACCTTAAGGACATCCTGCGGCTTTTCGATTCTGTGGTCGGCAATCTGGGAAATATGTATTAATCCGTCGATGCCGGGGATAATTCTCGCAAAAGCGCCGAATGCGGTCATACCAACGATCGTTACATCTGCAACTGTGCCAACCGGATAATCACGTTTCAGAATTTCCCACGGATTATCTTCCGCACGTTTGTAGCCAAGAGAAATCTTGCCCTTTTCTTTGTCAAGGCCCTTAATATAAACAGTGACGGTATCGCCGACATTGATTACTTCGGACGGATGCTTAATTCTGCCCCAAGAAAGTTCGGAGATATGAATCATGCCGTCAATGCCGCCCAAATCAACAAATGCGCCGTATGCAGTCAAAGATTTGACAACACCGGTGTATTCTTTGCCTTCTTCTGCGGTTTCCCAGAACTTTTCAGCCTGCTCTTTTCTTGCATCCTTCAGTACGGAACGAATGGAGCCGACTGCACGTCTGCGGCTGCGGTTTACTTCAATAATGCGGAATTTAACTTCCTTCTTCAGCAAATCTTCCAAAGAATCGCTGCGGGAAGAAGTTGCCTGGGAAGCAGGAATGAATACACGCACACCGTTGGTAACGGCAATGACGCCGCCCTTGATGACTTCGGTAACCACGCCGGTCAAAACAGCTTCGTTTTCCTCTGCTGCTGCTACGGTTTCCCAGCCTTTTGCTGCGTCAAGACGCTTTTTGGAAAGCATGATGGTACCTTCCTGATCGTTTGTACGCATGATGAGAAGGTCAAGCTCGTCGCCGATCTTAACAATATCTTCCGGCTTTACATTAGGGTCTGCAGAAAGTTCAGATGCAGAAATAAATCCTGCCTGCTTTCTTCCGACATCGACATATACTTCGCTGGGAGTAATGCCAACAACCACACCGTGTACCTTTTCATCTGTATTTAAACTCTTTAGGGATTCTTCGAGCATTTCCTCAAAGTTACCCTCGGCATTATTCTCCGTTAAATTTTGATCCGCGCCCTCAATGAATTCTGACATGGTATCAAGTACCTCCTTTATAATGCTTGCCGGTGTCGAAGCACCAGCAGTAATGCCAATACAATCGGCCTTTTTCAGTGCCGCCAGCGGAAGCTCGTCCGCAGTTTCTATCAAATAAGTGGTGCAATTCTGCCCACAAACGTCGCGCAATTTCGCAGTATTGGAGCTTTGTTTTCCTCCAATAACAATCATGATGTCACACTGCTGTGAAAGAAGTGCCGACTCCGATTGACGTTTAGCAGTAGCATTACATATTGTATCAAAAATAGTTGCGTTTGTATATACCCTTTTTATTATTTTCAAACAATTTTCCCATTCGGATACACTAAAAGTTGTCTGTGCGACCACACATATTGGTTTATCCTTCTCGGTTAGAATATTGTCGGTAATATTCTGGAGTTCTTCCGTATTTTTGAATATATAACAAGCGCCGTCGCAGTGCCCGCGAATCCCCTGTACCTCGGGGTGATTTGCATCCCCCGCTATCAATACGGTTTTGCCTTCTTTTGCAGCCTTGGAAACGATTCTATGAATTTTTGCCACAAACGGACAGGTTGCGTCGCTATAGTCCAGCTGCAGCTCTTTGACCCGTTCCAACACTGACTGCTCCACCCCATGGGAACGAATAACAATCGTTCCGCCGGCAGGAACCTGCTCGGGGGAGTCAACCACTACAACACCGCGTTTTTCCAAATCCTTCAGCGTTTGCGGATTATGGATAATCGGCCCCAGCGTGTAAACAGACTTGCCGTTTTCAAGCAATTCATTGACCATGTTGACTGCGCGGTCCACTCCAAAACAAAAACCGGCGGACTTGGCTACCGTTACTTTCAATCTTTCTCCTCCAATAGTTCATTTATACGCTGAGAGATTATTCCAGCCGCTTCCCGAATAGAAGCATGTTCGTTTTCTGTTATGTTAAGTTCTTCATACGGTATTACCGGACCGAAGCGCAACGTAATACGGCGAAACGGTTTGATTCTGCCGTCACAATAAATTGACGCCGGCAAAATAGGAGCATGCGTTTTTGCAGCAAGCAACGCAACGCCGGCTTTCGCTTTAAAGGGCGTGCTGTCATACACACATTTCCCTTGCGGAAAAATTCCTAATATACCGCCGCTATTTATAATATGCATTGCGGTTTTTATGGATTCGGCATCCCCTTTGCCGCGTTTCACCGGAAAAGCACCGAATTTGTAAAGCATTCGGCGTACAAAAGCGCCGTGTTCCTCAAAAAGCTCTGATTTTGCCATATAACGAATTTGCCTTTGAAAGGGAATTGCAAGCAAAAACGGGTCGATTACGGACCTGTGGTTACAGCAAACAATCAATTCGCCATCTTTTGGAATATGTTCGATTCCTTTCACATGAAACGGAAACAAATTTTTTGCAAACGGGGTTAAAAACCGAAGGCAAAAAAAGTACAGCATACTAATCAGGCCTTTGCCTTTTCTAATGTTTTCAGGTCACGCTCGCGCAGCTTCGCAATTCGGTTCATTATTTCGCGGGACGCATTGCGGTACTCTGTGCCGGAGCCCTGCACAATTCCCAGCTCTTCAGGCTGAATCAGTTCCCCGAAGGACACGATGCATTTATGGAAAATTTTTGGCACACCGCCATCCTTTGCCGTAATGCAGCATGGTAAAATGGGGGCATTATTACTGTGTGCAAGCATTACCGCACCTGCTTTTGGCTGAAGGAACTCCCCGGTTTTTGAACGGGTTCCCTCAATAAAAATACCCAGTGCCTGACCGTCTTCAAGCAACTGGCTCGCTTTATTGATGGCGCCTTTGTCGCCTTTTCCCCTTTGCACAGGAAACGCGCCTAAGGAAGAAAGCAGCAGCCCCAAAGCCTTATTTTCGAATAATTCTGATTTTGACATAAAGAAAAGCTGCCGGTGCTGTGTAAAAGCCAGCCGTACCGGGTCGGAGATGCTGACATGGTTGCAGCAAACAATCACTTTGCCGTTCTGCGGCATATTTTCTTTGTTATTCACTTTATAGGGAATAAAATATTTCAGAAACCATTGAACAAAAGTTTTACCGAAAGCATAGAGCGGAGTACGTTTCATAGTTTCACCAATTTTCGTAATTTTATTGCAGCCTGCTCTTAATAATGGAAATCAACTGTTCCACCGATTGCTCCAGCGTGTTGCCGGATGTGTCCACAATCACGGAATCCTGCGCAGGTTTCAGCGGTGCGACCTCACGGTGGGAATCGTTATAGTCCCGAGTAACCAAGTCGCTTAATACCTTATTGTAATCCGCATTCTGCCCTTTTGCAACCATTTCCTCATATCTTCTTCTGGCACGGTCTTCCGGAGAAGCGGTCAAAAAAATTTTGAGCTGTGCATTCGGCAGCACCACAGTGCCGATGTCACGTCCGTCCATGACGACATCGTTCTCTTTTGCAATATTCTGCTGCAACGAGAACAAAAATTCCCGAACCTTTGGAATAGCGGAAACATTGGACGCAGCCATTGACACTTCCGCCGTACGGATTTCATCGGAAACATCCCTGCCGCATAATATTACACGCTGTTCTCCCTTTTGAAACGTNNTCGAAACGTCAGCGAAATTTGCACGTTGCAAAGCAGCGGACAAACTGCATTGGCATCGGTTGTATCAGCGCCCTGATTCAGCATAAACAAGCCTACAGCGCGGTATAACGCGCCGGTATCTACATAAATAAAACCGATTTCTTTTGCGGCACGCCGTGCAATCGTGCTTTTTCCTGCCCCTGCCGGGCCGTCAATCGCGATAGCAGTCATTCTTTTAATCATCCTTACTGGTAATGGAATTGGCCGCCAACCGGCCGGTGCAAAATGCAATCTGCAAATTAAAGCCGCCTGTATAAGCGTCTACATCAATTACTTCCCCCGCAAAATAAAGTCCGCTTACAAGCTTTGACTCCATGGTTTTGGGGTTCAGTTCACTTACCTTCACCCCGCCGGAGGTAACAATCGCTTCCTCAACAGGGCGGAACCCGGCGACGGAAAATTCAAAGGATTTTAACAGCTGTACCAAATGGCGCCGCATTTCCCGGGTAATTTGATTGCATTTTATTTCGGGCGGAATTTCCGAACGGTTAATCACAACCGGAATCATTTTGCGCGGCAGCAAATCATTCAGTGAATTGGAAAAATCCCGATTCAGATTCTGCTCAAAGTCACGCTGAATTCTTGCGTCAAGCTGTTCCGGGCTGAGCGCCGGTTTTAAATCAATTTGAATCCGATATCGGTCGGGGCTCATTTCCCGCATATGGGCACTGGCACTTAAAATCAGCGGGCCGGACAGACCAAAGTGCGTAAACAGCATTTCCCCGAAATCGTCGTAAATCTGCTTCTTTTTTTCGGTATCCATAACACGGATTGCAACATTTTTCAGGGAAAGTCCCATCATTTCGGGGCATTCCCCACCGTGAACCACAAGCGGAACCAACGAAGGCCGAAGTTCCGTTACCGTGTGGCCGGCCTGACGGGCTAATTTGTAACCGTCCCCGGTGGAACCGGTACCCGGGTAAGAAGCGCCGCCGCAGCAAACAATTACCGTATCCGCAAAAATTTGCGCACCGCCCTCCAATTCTACCCCGCCGACCTTATGTTCTTTTAAAATCAACCGTTTTACTTCTCCGGTTACAATTTGTACGCCATGGTCTTGAACAAAGCCGGTCAGTGTATCGACCACATTGCGTGCTTTGTCCGACTGGGGAAACACCCGGTTGCCACGCTCCACTTTAACAGGAAGACCCAATCCTTCAAAAAAGTCCATGGTATCCTGCGGAGTAAACTGATTGATGGCACTATAAAGAAAACGCCCGTTTGTGGGCACGGAAGCAATGAAAGTCTGCACATCACAGTGATTTGTAATGTTGCATCTTCCTTTTCCGGTAATCATGATTTTACGGCCCATTCGCCCGTTTTTTTCGACCAGGCAAACATGCAGCCCGTTTTGAGCGGCAGTTCCCGCAGCCATCAGGCCCGCGGCTCCGCCCCCGATCACCAGAACATCATTCGGTTGGTTCAACTGATTTTTCATCTACCTTTTCATACACTCCGTATTCATCCCAAATATCTTCCAGACGTTGAAACACCTGTGAAACTTCACCCGTTTTTTTCAGCGCAGTTGTCACAATCAGCGCGTTAATTAGACTGAGAGGCGCTACCAAAGAATCTACAATGGAGGCAATGTCGCTGCGCGCCAAAAGCAGATTGTCCGCAGGCTTAGCCAGCGGAGAAAGCGTGCTGTCGGTTATTGCGATTACGGTTGCGCCGGACTTATGTGCAAAATCCATTGCCTTTACCGCTTTGCGGGAGTAACGGGGAAAGCTGATTCCGATTACAACATCTCTGCTGTCAATTCGAATCATCTGCTCAAAAATTTCGCCCTCACTGGTACACTGAACCAGAAGGACATTGTCAAAGATCAAGTTAAAATAATACGATAAAAAGGTTGCCAGTGCAGAAGAACTTCTCGCACCCAAAATAAAGATTTTACGTGCACCGACAATCGCGTCCACTGCACGGTAAAAGTCCTCGTGCGAAGTTTCCTCCATGGTTCTGCGAATAATATCGATATCATTATTAAATACAGAATCAAGTACATCCGAGCTCCCGATACGTTCGGCAGTTACTTCCATACGCTGCACGGAAGTAAGCTTATTTCGTATCATTTCCTGCATCGCCTGTTGAAGTTCCGGGTAACCGGTATAACCGATCTCCGTAGCAAAACGTACTACGGTAGATTCACTTACGCCAACGGTGGCTCCAAGCTTGGACGCTGTCATAAACGCTACTTTGTCATAATGTTCTTCAATATATTTTGCGATCAGTTTCTGCCCTTTTGAAAAGTCGGACATTTTGTTTTGGATCCGCACCGCTAATAAATTATTCATTTTACCAACTCCTAATATTCATATTAATTCTAATCCGTATAAAAATCAAGTAGATTCCCTGTTTTTTGCAAGAGGAAAACATTTGAAATTCATTTTAGTACCAATTTGTAATCGGGCAAAACAAAAAGCTCCACCCGGGAGCTTATATTTCTGCTATTAAATATTGACACCTGATTTTAGCAATTGAACAAGAATTTCAGGCTATTTTACCCGCAGCCATCGGCTCACTATTTGATGGAACCGGTGGTAGTACGTTACAACCAACGTGGAAACCGCATAATCGTAAACGAGAAATACAATATTGCCCAAAACCAAAAACACAACAGGTAATGAAACACCAAACAGGGTGAAACTGTCCTTCGGCACCCCAAGTACCCAAATACTAAGGAAATAGCCCAGAATCATTGCTGCATTAAACACCGCAAACTTCAAAAGGTATGCCAGCAGCCTCTGCTTGATTCTTTCAAATATCGCTTTTAAAATGGGATAATAGCCGAAAAAGACAGCATATAACATAGCGGCTTCCTTATCCCCCGCCACAAGCAGCGAAAGAAGCGAAGAAGCAAGATAAACGGGCCAGGCCCAACTTACCCCAAGCTCAACAACAACCGCAATCAAAAGTACTCCGGCAAGTGCCGGCAAAGCATAAGTACCAATCGGAATCAGGCTGGTTAAGAACATCAGCAGGGTACAAAACGCAGTGAGAATCCCGCAAAACGCAACACGGATACTCTTGCTCAACCAAATTCCCCCTTAATTGATCAGCAGCACGGAATCAGATCGCCGCCCATACATTCACAGCAGCAGTCGGCGCACAGCAAAGAAGAGCACACATCACATGAACTGCAGCTGCCAACCTGTGACACATTCGGGTTATAACCACCGTAAGCACCATTGCGCTGATTGGTCACCTGATTCATTGCCGCGCGGTATTCCCCGTTATTCGGATCCATTTGGGATGCGCGCGTAAAATTGTTATAAGCCTCTTCCAGCCACCCACGTTTATATAGCACAGTACCCTTTAAAAAATACCATTCTGCATTGCGCCCTTCCGAAGGAACCCCGTTCAAAATTTGTTCCGCATCGGCAATACGCCCTGCCATTATCAAATTGCGAACATCACTGAAACCGGAGCCAGCATAACCGGGTCCGTAATTGGGATAACCTGAATTCCCGTACCCGTTTGTGCCGTAACCGGGGTTTGTGTAGTTTCCGCCGACTGGCGGTGCGCCGCCATTTTTCTGCCGTTTACGCTCTGAAACAACCGTATCGTAGGCTTCGTTAATTTCTTTCATCTTCTCCCCAGCCAAATCGGCTATGGGGCTGCCGGAATAATTGTCAGGATGATATTTCTTCGCCAATTCGCGATAAGCAACCTTAATTTCTTCATCCGTCGCGCTGGGAGAGACTCCTAATATTTTATAAGGATCTGACATTCATTTTCTCCTTCGTAAACAGTAATACTTTTTGAATTTCAGGCAAACCTTTCCGAATCACATTTTCCAGAATTGGGCCAAAATGCTGTAAATCCAATATATTAAAAGCGGCAATCAGTTGAGAAAGCGTGGAATTTAACGCCAAGTTCGCGCTTTCTTTCGCTTTGCCGAAATCTTCCTGCGTTGAACTTTCGTTCAGTTGATATTGAATCGCAAACGGATTAAACGAGCGGGATTTCACATCCTTTTCCATGTCGTCCGCAGCGTCCATTAAATAAATCCAGCGACCCAGATAATAGCCGAATTGCCGCAGAACCCGAGAACGCGAACCATCGGCATCCGAATCAATCCCCTGCGCCATTTCAAAAACCTGCTGCAGCATGTTAGCCGTTGGTTCTGCACAAAGGTCTACCCCCGGGCTTTCGCTTTGCTCCGCGGCACGCTGCTGCACCATTGCTTCCGCAACCACAGAATCCATCTTGGGGAAATCACGCGGCGCCTTTTTTCGGGCACGGGCCGCCAACGGCAGCAATACATACCCGCGCAGCTTGCCGAAAAAGTGAGAATCGGCAATGTCGTCCTTAATTTTGTGGTATGTCATAAACACAGAAAGAGCAGACGCAGCGACTAATTCTTTCTCCCCCGCGTTACAGTATGTGCATTTTTTCAGCGGATTTACAACGCAGCGGCCAATATGAAAACCGGGGCATTCGGGGCTCATTGCAAGCAGAAGCATGGCGTAAAATGTGCAGTCGTAACTCAACGTGAGCCGGGAGGCAAGTCCGTAACTTTCCCCCAGCTGGCGGCACAAAGAACAGTAAACGCCCTTATATTGTTCATACTCGCGGACAAGCAGTTCCGACTTTTGCGGCCGAACATAACCAAACACGAAAATCATCCTTAATGTAACATAAAACTTGCTGACATTGCTATTCTACTATATTTTAAGCCCGCATTTAATTAACAATATGTAAATTTTACTCTGAAATTGAAGCCTTGGGAAAACATAGATAAATTAATTCTTTAATTGGTCTAAAAATCTATTTATTGCACAACGATTTTGGGTTGAATTTGTGCAATTTATATGATAATATAATATTGTAAACGAGAGGAGGTAAACCATGAAACTATATGACATTAGTGTAGCAGAGTTTATTACCCTGCTGGAAAAAGCAAAAGGAAACGTTTATTTGGTTACCGGCGATGGAGTTTACTTTAACCTAAGCAGCAAACTTTCACAGCTTTATTGTATAAAGATGCTGCTGGACGGAGCAAAGAACAACGAAGTTTCCCCGGAAATCAGGCTTTCCAACAAAGAAGATGAGGAAATGTTCTTAAATTATTTGTTAAATCATCACACAAAAAGCGGAAATTCCGTTAGATAATTGTTGTATTTATAAATTGGACATGATATAATCTTGTTACAGATTATTAAATACTATACTTTAGTTTGGAGGTTATATTTATGAAATTATATGACATTGATGTGGTAAAACTGATTGGTCTTTTGGACAATGCAAAAGGAAACGTCTACCTTGTTACAGAGGACGGCAATACACTGAACCTGAAGAGTAAGCTTTGCCAGTTATATGGCGTTCGTGCTCTTTTGGAAAGTGCTAAAAACTCAACCATTTCAGCTGAGCTGAATGTTGAAAATCCGGAAGACGAATTAATGTTCATCAACTACATGATGAGCAAGTAATTACATCTAAATAAGTAAATAAAGCCGCCGTAATTTAATTTACGGCGGCTTTTTCATTGCAATAGAAGTTAATAGGCTGCACTGAGCGGGTTTAAAACTCCATATTCTTTGTTTTCCATATCATCAATAAAATGGATTGCTTTTCCGGCGCCGAGTGCAACGCAGATTTGCGAATCCTGCGCAATTTTCACCGGCATTTTCGTTTTCTTGGCAATCAGTTTATCAAAACCGAAAAGCTGAGCAGAGCCGCCGGTAAGAATAATACCGTCACTGTAAACGTCACCCATCAATTCCGGTGGAGTTTCTTCCAACATTTCCTGAATGGTGCGAACAATCTGCATCGCAGGTTCAATCAACGCTTCCAACATCTCGTCGCAGGAAACATCTGTCCACTGCGGCAGACCGGTCATAGCGTTTCTGCCCTTCACCCTATGGCTGGACAAATCCTTGCGCGGATAAACGCAGCCTACGGCAAGCTTTGCTTCTTCGGCCATGCGCTGCCCGATAATCAGATTATACTTTCTGCGGATATACTTAACGATTGCTTCGTCAAACGTGTTTCCTGCAATTTTAACGGAACGGGAAATTGCGATGCCGCTCAGGGACAGAACCGCCATATCCGTTGTTCCTCCGCCGATGTCAACAACAAGGGTACCGTAGGGCTTTGAAATATCCACCCCTGCCCCCATTGCTGCGGCAACCGGTTCTTCAATCAGGCAGATTTTTCGTACGCCCGCGGCGCTAATAGCATCCACTACTGCACGTTTTTCTACTTCCGTAATCTGACAGGGCACGCTTACCACAACGCGGGGCATAAATACCCTGCTGCTGTTGATTTTTTTCAGGTACGTACCAATCAGATATTGGGCTAAATCAAAATTAGAAATTACCCCGTTGCAAAGCGGATGGCAAACATCGATTTTATCGGAAGTGCGGCCAACCATTGCGTATGCTTCTTTTCCGGAGGCCACAACCTGATCGTTTTCTACATTTACGGCCACAATAGCCGGTTCATTAAGTATAATACCCTTACCGTCAAGATAGATCTTCACGGCCGATGTACCAAGGTCTATTGCGATATCGGTACCAAGCACATAATCACATCCTATCCTATAATAGGTTTATTATATTACACAATATGTAATATTTCAACTTAAGAGAGCTCCACCTCTGCAACCGCGGTGCAGCAAACCTCTTTGGCTCCTCCGGCAAATAAGACCTCCGCACACGCACAGAGCGTGGCACCGGTCGTCACAATATCATCTACCAAAAGGATTCTTTTCCCAACTATTTCCTGACCAATCGGGCTATAAACCCCCTGCACATTTCTTTTACGCTCTTTTTTCTCCAATTTATGCTGTTCTTTATTGTCTGCCGTTTTCATAAGGCATTCCTTATAAGGAATCTCCAGCTTTTCGGCGGCAACCCGTGCGATACGTTCCGACTGATTATACCCGCGCTGCCTGAGCCGCTCGGCGGAAACCGGCACGGCTGTCACAAGATCAAACTGATCTTTATTTTCTGTAAATTCTTCCGCTACCTTCATACCGAAGAATGCTGCCGATTGCAACTGACCGTAAAATTTAAAACGGATAATCGACTGCCTGATTTTTCCATTATATTCATACGGAACTTTACAAACAATAGTCTGCCCCGCTTCCGGCACAAAAATGCGTTTTTTTGCGTGAACACAGGGATTTTCCCGTTGACAATCCGGGCAAACCATTCCCGCAGACGGCGCTACGGCGCCACATAAGGCACATCGCGGCGGAAAAATCAGGTTCAGAAACGAAGAAACAGCAGGTTTAAGTCGCATCCTCCATGCCCCCGGTCAGAAAGTAATACAGACCTGTATAACGACGGGTTTTCTTATCATTTTCTACCATAGTTTGCACCGTCCTCTGTGTTCCTACAAGAATCAGCAAAGATTTGGCACGCGTAATGGCAGTATAAAGCAGGTTGCGGTAATAAAGCTGCGGTGCGCCGGGGTACATTGGCATTACCACGGCGGGAAACTCGTTTCCCTGACTTTTATGCACCGTCATAGCATAAGCCAATTCCAATTCATTGGCAGATTCCAACTCGTAAAGAACAATCCGGTCGTCCATCTGTACTGTGATTGTGGACGCCCTGCTGTCAATTCCGGAAAGTATCCCAAGGTCGCCGTTAAAAGCCCCCTCCCCGCTCGTTCCGTCCAACTTCGTCCAAGGCAGGTTGTAGTTGTTTTTAATCTGCATCACCTTGTCCCCTTCCCGGAACAGGATGCCGTTGATCGTAATTTCATGTTTTGTTTTGTCCGGCGGATTAAGCGCCGCCTGCAGTTTTCGGTTCAGTTCCGCAGTACCAAGCTCGCCTTTGCGGCCGGGCGACAGCACCTGCAAATCCGATAACGGCGAATAGCCGTAGCTTGCCGGCAGCCGTGCAGCGCACAGGTCGACAATTGTGGATGAAATGTCAGCAGGGTCGCCGGAAGGCAAAAAGAAAAAGTCACTTTTACGTACGGCAAGTTCCGGCATCTGTCCGTTTACAATGCGGTGCGCATTGGTCACAATCAGGCTTTGCATAGACTGACGAAAAATTTGGTTTAGCTGCACTACGGGCAGCATTTTCGTTGCGATCAGGTCCCCCAGCACATTGCCCGGCCCAACAGAGGGCAGCTGGTCGCAGTCGCCTACCATAATCAAACGGCAGCCAAGCGGCAACGCACGCAGCACCGCTTCAAAAACGGCCACGTCCACCATAGATAGCTCGTCAATTACCAGTGCGTCGCATTCCAACAGATTTTTTTCATTTTTTGCGAACACCGGCAAATCGTTTTCATCCCATTCCACCTGCAAAAGCCTGTGAATGGTTTTCGCTTCCTGCCCGGTCAGTTCGGACATTCGCTTTGCAGCCCGTCCTGTCGGTGCGGCCAGAAGCACCTTTTCCCCTTTTTGCTCCAGTATTTTGATGATCGCATTCAGGGTTGTCGTCTTGCCGGTACCGGGGCCTCCGGTTAAAATCAGCATGCCTTTCGACAGCGCGTCCCGAATAGCCTGCCGCTGCCTGTCCGCGTATTCAATTTGGAACTCCTGTTCAATTCCGGTGATATAATTATCGATTCCGATAATGGACTGGGCGGGGTACCGCAGCATCATACTCATCCGCCCCGCCGTGTAAACTTCCGTTCGGTACAGCTTGGGAGTAAAAATATATGCCCTGCCAAAAAATACTGCCGATATTACAGAGGCTTCCGCTTTCAGGGATTCCAGCGTATCGGCAACAAGCTGTTCTTCCACACCGAGCATACGTACCGAAGCCCCCAGCAGCTTATCCATAGGCAGGCACGTATGCCCGTTATTGATATTATGTTTCAGTACATGCAGAATACCTGCCCGCACCCGAAGCCCGTCATCCTGCGGGCGTTCCAGCGCGGCGGCAATTCCGTCTACCCGTTCAAAGCCGATTTCCAGCCCGTCGCTGCAAAGGCAGTAAGGGTCTTCCTGCACTCGTTCCGCCGATTGCGCGCCGAAAATTTTCCAGACGCGAAGGGCTTCTTCCGGCGAAATTCCGAAGCTGCCAAGGTAAAGCATAATTTCCTTAATTCCGTGCATTTTTCGGAATTCGTCGTTAATTTTCTGTGCCTTTGCTTTTGTAATTCCTTTGATTTCACAAAGCCGGCTCGGCTGCTCTTCCAATATTTGCAGGGAATTCTGCCCGAAGGTTTCCACAATTTTCGACGCCAGCACCGGGCCGATACCTTTAATTGCCCCGGAGGATAAATATTTCAGCATAGCAGCGGTAGTGGCCGGTTTTGACCGTTCAAATGCCTCCACCTTAAACTGCGTGCCGTAATTCGGGTTGTTAACCCAATTCCCCATGACGCGCAGTTCCTCGCCGACACTGACCCAAGGCATGGTGCCAACCGCGGTTACCAACTCTTCCCCATTGTTTATTTCAATGATAGAATATCCGTTTTTTTCATTTCGAAAAATGACCTGCTCCACAGAGCCGGTCATTTCAAGGAGTACTTCTTCCTGCATGTTACATCCTCAGCGTTATTTATTATGTTTTCAGTATAATACATCCGCTATGTATTGTAAACCTGTTGCCCCAATATTTCGGGCAGTTCTTCGGGGGTACAAATGGTCACACAGGGGTTTTGCGCCGCAATAATCCGGCAGACCTTATTGGTTTCCTCATCCATGCCGTAGTCGATACAGATTACCTCGTGGTCGTTTCCGCCAATCCAGTCAAGCCGCTCAATTGCACCGGTAAGCATCATTTCCGCACGTTCCTCATGCCCCTTGATGGGAACTACCAGGCACAGCTTTCCGGTATTGTCGGTTTTCAGGAGCCAGTGCGCCAAAAAACGAACCAGGTCAGCCGCTCCGGCAACTGCTAAAAGAACAAATGCGATCGTTGCCAATGTTTCGAGCATAAAAATCACCTCATCACAGTTTATGTGATGAGGTGATAATCTGCTATGCTTATTTCTGTAATGCAGTTTTGAGCGCTTCAACCTTGTCGCGTTTTTCCCAGTTTACGTTTAACTCCTCACGGCCCATATGGCCGTAATTGGAAATGGATCGGTAAATCGGTTTACGCAGGTCCAGGTCACGGATAATCGCTGTCGGGCGAAGGTCAAATACCTTGGCTACCGCGTCGGAAAGCGCTTCATTGCTGTAAGAGGAAGTGCCGAAGGTTTCGACCATAATGGAAACCGGGTGCGCAACGCCGATTGCGTAGGCAAGCTGAATTTCACACTTTTTGGCAAGACCGGCAGCAACGATGTTTTTAGCCACATAGCGCGCTGCATAAGCCGCAGAACGGTCAACCTTTGTCGGATCCTTACCCGAAAAAGCGCCGCCGCCATGTCTTCCGTAGCCGCCGTAAGTATCAACTATAATCTTTCTTCCGGTCAGTCCGCTATCGCCGACCGGGCCGCCGATTACAAAACGGCCGGTTGGGTTAACGTAGAATTTCGTTTTCTCGTCAAGCCACTGTGCGGGAATGACCGCACGGATGACATTCGTAATAATATCTTTTCTAATCTGTTCCAAAGTCACATCTGGGTCATGCTGAGTGGAAACAACCACTGTGTCAACACGCACCGGCTGGTCGCCGTCATATTCCACAGTCACCTGTGTTTTTCCGTCCGGACGAAGGTAGGAAAGCGTACCGTCTTTTCTAACCTGGCTTAAACGTTTGGAAAGCTTGTGCGCAAGAGAAATAGCGAGCGGCATCAGTTCCGGCGTTTCGTCGCAGGCAAAGCCGAACATCATACCCTGGTCACCTGCGCCAATCAGGTCGTTTTCATCGGTTGCCCCGTTTTTAGCCTCCAGCGACTCGTTTACGCCCATTGCAATGTCGGGTGACTGAATATCAATGGAAGTAATTACGCCGCAGGTGTTGCCGTCAAAGCCGCAGGCAGGGTCGTCATAACCGATTTCCCTGACTACGTCGCGTGCGACGGAAGCGATGTCCACATAACACTCCGTTGAAATTTCGCCCATTACATGAATAACTCCTGTGGTTGCCGTCACTTCACAGGCCACATGAGCCTGCGGATCTTTCGCGATAATCTCATCGAGAACAGCATCGGCAATCTGGTCGCAGAGTTTGTCCGGATGCCCTTCCGTTACGGATTCTGATGTAAATAAGTGTCTTGCCATATTAATCCTCCAAGATATAAATAATAAAATAAAAATGCCGTCCGGAAAGTCCGAACGGCGTGTATAACTACCTCATCTATCGGCTTTACCGCAGGATTTGGCACCTTTGCACATTGGCAGGTTGCCGGACATCATAGGGCCTGTTCCCTCCGTCACTCTTGATAAGGGCATATTTAATTTTCGAACTTATTATAGCATGTAATTCAGGACAAGTAAATATACAAAACCGGAAAAGTGTCGAAGTTCCTCCGCTATAAATTGTGCCATATTACAAATTTCTACAAATTATTCCTTGGGTGTGAGCTTCCTATTTATGAAGAATGGGACTTACCTTTTTATAAAGAAGAACGGTAATCACCGAAACCATAACCCCTTTGAGCAGGTTAAACGGTATGACGGCAAATACAATCAACGTTCCTAAATTCGTAATAGCAGGATTTACGGCAGTACCCATTTGCACCAAAGCGCTGATTGGCATATGAAATACTTCCGCGTCNNGGGCAAAAGAACAAAATAGTTTAACAGGCACCCTGCGGCGATTAAAAATGCGGTACCGGCAACCAACCCGATGATTGCATGTTTTTTCGTTTTCCTGCGCTGATAAATTACAGCACTTGGCACCACCATGGCACATCCGATGATAAAATTGGCGAGCTCGCCAATACCGCCCGTAGTCGTCCCGTTAATAATTAGATTAATGATATTTTTAATCAGTTCCATAATCACACCGGCGACCGGTCCGATTGCAAAGCTTCCGATTAATATCGGAATTTCACTTAAGTCGATTTTATAGAAATTGGGTGCAAACCAAAGTGGAAT
>DFRY01000038.1:62385-63134 GCA_002378845.1 Ruminococcaceae bacterium UBA3451
CGCTTTACCGCCGGTGGGGAATCACACCCCGCCCCGAAGACCTATTCTATTTCGAAAAAGAGTTAGGCAGGCTTAATCATATCCTTATTCCTGCGAATAAACGGTGTCAATGCTTTAAACAGGATTCCCGCAATTACACTGTTTAATCCCGCTTTAATCAAATTAAAAGGAATAATACCGGGCAGCATCATTGCATCGACCACCGCTTTGGGCGTCCCGAAAAAGTGGACGGTAAAAATATAGTTCATAGGGATCATAATTGCGGTCATTGCAATGGTTCCAAGCACCATACCGATGACCGCACTGGAAAATTTCTGCTGCCACTTGTAAAGCAGCCCTACTAATAGCACCAGAGAACCGGAAGCAAAAAAGTGCATTACCAAACCGACCCAACCGTTGCCGCCGAACAGAAATGCCTGAATAACCGAAACAATAAACAGAATTGTCAAAGACGGTACGGTGCCGAAAAGCAAAGTTCCAATCAGAATCGGTGCGTCCGCCATGTCGTATTCCAGAAACGGAACGGCAGGAATAAGCGGAATGTGTACAAACGCCACCAGTACAATAGAAATTGCGGCTAACATGCCCATTTGCGCCATGCGGACTACGCCAGTGTTTGTGTTTGAATTGTTCATCAAAAATGCTCCCTTTTTTCTGCTGCCAACGAAAAAAGCCCCACAGTTTTCACTGTGGGGCTATAATACGCAAATACGCGCAATCTTCTTTTATCCGGACTATACCGTCGGCTT
>DFRY01000038.1:63240-65072 GCA_002378845.1 Ruminococcaceae bacterium UBA3451
TACAGTCAGCAAACCGCTTACCATGTTCTGGCCGCTCAGCTGTGCAGAAACCATATTCCCAAACGCATACATTACCGGGCATTTCGTTCCGTCTTTCCGGGTGAGCACCGTAAGCTGCTGTACCACATGCGGATGATTACCGAAAATAATATCCGCACCCCAGTCTACCATATTTTGCGCCAGCGTTTTTTGCTTATCCGTCAATGTATAGGTGTCTTCCGTACCCTAATGTACTGAAATTACCACCACATCCGCCATTGTTTTCGCCTTTTTAATCAGCCGCTCAATCAGCTGCGTGTTATCTGCATAGATAATACGGTAGGGGGAGTCCTTCGGAAGGTACAGACCGTTTGTCATTTCGGTAATTCCGATATGAGCTGTTTTAATCCCTTTTGCTTCCACAATTCGAATATTTTCCATATCCGCATCATTTCGATAAGCACCGATAACTTTTACGGAAGGCTTTGTAGCCCAATAATCCAAGGTAGCGGCCAAGCCTTTCTGGTTTTGATCCAACACATGGTTATTTGCATGGTTTATTACGTCGAATCCAAGGTTCACCAGCTCGTCCCCCAGCTCGACAGGGGAGTTAAAGCGAGGATACCCCGAAAGCGGCGCCACCTTGCTTGCCAGCACGGTTTCCTGGTTCACAACAGAAATATCTGCGTTCTTAATATCGTCTGCTATGCGGGCGTATACGGGCGTAAAATCAAAGCCCTTCCCACCCGCTCGCTGGCTGGCCTGTTTATAAATCGTATCATGAATTAAATCGTCACCCGCGCCGAGAATTGTTATGGAGACTGGCTTTTGTACCGGCGGCTCGCTGGACTCCGGCGTAGATGAACTGACTGCTGTACTTGCTGCTGAGGAAGACGATTCCGGCTGTTGTGCAGAAGATGCAGACAATGGAAGCCGGTTTGTATTCTGCAGTGCGAAAACAAGGCCGCCAACACATGCACCGACCAATACAACGGCCAAAGCAATACGAAAAATGACGGGGCCTTTCGGCGCTTTACGATATCTGCTCATAAATTACTCCTGTTTATCAAAGTGCCTACAGTATATCATGGAATGAAAGAAAAAGCTATGCTAAGTTATTTCCAGTCACTTCCAAACAGGCCGAAAATATGTACATAACACAAAAAGCCCCACTCCTTTCGGAATGGGGCTAAAGTGCAATAACACAAATTATTTATCAGTGTTAATCGCGATAACAGCGCCGGAACCAACCGTATGGCCGCCTTCACGAATAGCGAAACGGAGGCCTTCTTCAATAGCGATAGGAGTGATGAGCTCAACGTCCATCTCTACGTTATCGCCAGGCATGCACATCTCGGTTCCTTCCGGAAGAGAGATAACGCCTGTAACGTCTGTAGTTCTGAAGTAGAACTGAGGACGATAGTTGTTGAAGAACGGAGTATGACGGCCGCCTTCTTCCTTGGTCAGAACATAAACCTGGCCACGGAATTTTGTATGAGGGTGAATCGAGTTTGGCTTAGCAAGAACCTGGCCGCGCTCTACTTCATTTCTCTGTACGCCGCGGAGAAGAACGCCGACGTTATCGCCAGCCTCTGCGAAATCAAGGGTCTTCTTGAACATTTCAAGACCGGTAATAACGCACTTCTTGCGCTCATCGGTCAGACCGATAATTTCAACTTCTTCGCCAACCTTAGCTGTACCACGCTCAACTCTACCAGTAGCAACAGTGCCGCGGCCGGTAATGGTGAAAACGTCTTCAACAGGCATAAGGAACGGTAAGTCAGATTTACGGGTCGGAGTCGGGATGAAGCTGTCAACAGCGTCCATCAACTCGTGAATGCTCTTGTATTCAG
>DFRY01000039.1 GCA_002378845.1 Ruminococcaceae bacterium UBA3451
GCTGGCTGCCGTTGATCTAGACCGCCATAGCAACATATATATCGGCAACATTGTAAAATGCAGGCCGCCGAAAAACCGTGACCCGCTGCCGGAAGAACAGGAAATGTGCATAGACTGGCTGCGCAATCAGGTGGCGCTTATCCGGCCGAAAATCATTGTATGCCTGGGCCGCATTGCCGGAATGAAAATTATGAAGCCGGATTTGAAAATTATGAAGGAACACGGCATTTTCTTTGAAAAGAACGGCGTACTGATGATGGCGACGCTTCACCCTGCCGCGCTGCTGCGCAATCCGAACAACAAACCCGAAGCGTTTGACGACTTCATAAAACTGCGCGACAAAATGAATGAACTGGGCATTTCATAAGCTTTCATATTGGATAAGAACCGCATTATAAAAAGGGCAGCCNNCCTTTTCGTTATTTTTTATATGGCTTAGAGAATACCTCTAAGAACTGTTTGGAAAGCACATCGTATTCGTTGTGCTCCAAAATATATTTTTTGCCGCGCTCCCCCATGGCCTGCAGTTCCTCTTTCGAAAGGGATGCCAGCTTCCCTGCCGCGTTTGCAATGGCAGTACTGTCCTCCGGCTCAATGGAAATGCCGCAGTCCGCATCCGCTACCATGTCATTCGGCGCATCAATCGCGAAAATAACCGGTTTTGCCGCCATCATATAATCCATCAGTTTATTGGGGCTTACACCAAAACGGAACAGCGGCTGGCGCTGTAAACCAACGTAAAGCGCATCCATCTGGTTCAGCAGTTCCGGCACTTGTCCTCGTTTAACCGGTTCCAAAAGTTCCACCGTATCGCCAAGCTTCCGGTCGATCACTTTCTTTTTCAGGCGTTCGCGTTCCGGCCCCGGGCCGACCAGCAATAGCTTAATTTTTTTATCGCGAAGCTTTTCTCCTGCTTCCACAAAGCTGTCCAGCGCGTTGGCAATGCCGTGCGCTCCGGTATAGCCGATGAGAAAATATCCGTCGTCGTGATACTGCTTTAATTTGTCCGCATAAACCGGCGGATTGCCCATAGGCTGTTCCCAGTCGGCTTTCACGATTCCGTTCGGAACACAAACAAATTTTTCCGGCTTCAAGCCATGTTCTATCATGTGCCCCTGTGCGTTCGGCAAAAGGGAAACCACATAATCGCTGTGTTTATAACAGTAATTTTCCGCCGCCTGCATCAGCATAATATACGGATGCCGCGGGCTCATACCGCCAAGCTCAATCGGACTGAGCGGCCAAAGGTCGTGCACCTCGTAAATCAGCATGGCGCCGTACTTTTTTGCCAGCTTATGCGCCGGGTAAATGTCGAGCGGGTAAGTGGAGGAAGCAATCACCGCGTCGGGTTTTCCCTGTGCCGCAATTTCCTCTTTGTATTGGTACAGGCCGTGCAGGAAAGAAAGCATATTCTTGATTCTTCCCATGCCGTTTCCATGGTATTCGGGCCCGTCAATCCAAAAATAACGAACGCCGTCGAGCATTTGCTCCATTGTTTTTTTGCCCTGCATGTCGGGATTTTTGGTACGCAGGTGCGAATAGGAACTAGCCACCATCGTTACCTTATGGCCAGCCTCGACCCAGCGCTTTGCCATAAAATACGGACGAAACTCCATGCCGTGCAGGTTGGAGCCGGCGTAATGGTTAATATAGATGATATTCATAATTACCCCTTACATTCTGCAAAACAAAGTTAAGTCTTCGCCAAAGCGGCGGCAATTTTTTCGGATGCTTTTCCGTCACCGAACGGCATGCGTTCGTGCGCGGCCAGATCAACCTGCGTATGCATCGCTTTCTCGTATATATCTTCCGTGGTCAGCTGGGCAAGCACGTTCCAGCTGCCAACGAGCGTTTCCACCCACTCGGTTTCCTGCCGCAGCGTAATGCACGGCACGTTCATAAACCATGCTTCCTTCTGCAGCCCGCCGGAATCGGTAAGGACCTGACAAGCGCCGGAGGTGAGCAGCAGCATTTCCAAATAACCGACCGGGTCAATCAGCTTAATATTGCGGAAGCCGCACTTTGCGATTGCCTGTTCCGCAAGCGGACGGGTTCTGGGGTGAATGGGCAGTACAACCAGCTGAGGCAATTGCTCGAACGCACGGAAAATACAGATGATTGCATCCAGTCCGCCGTCGGTGGTTTCCGCACGGTGCAGGGTTGCAAGGCGGTAATTTTTCGGTTCAATGCCAAGCTGACCGTAAATTGCGGTTTTACTGGGATTTTCCTGCGCCAGCTTTAAAAAGTGCAGAACGGAGTCCAGCATAACGTCGCCGCTCACGCTTACCCCTGCTGTAATGCCTTCCTTTTTCAGGTTGTCCACCGCCGTCTGCGTGGGGCAAAAGAGCCATTTGGAAATATGGTCGGTCAAAACACGGTTCTGTTCTTCCGGCATGCGCATGTTGTAGGAGCGCAGTCCGGCTTCTACGTGTGCCACGGGAATGTGCAGTTTAGAAGCCGCCAAAGCGCCCGCAAGCGTGGAATTGGTGTCGCCGTAAACCAGCATAACATCCGGTTTTTCTTCCAGAATGACATCTTCAATTTTCATGAGCATTTCACCAGTCTGGTGGCCGTGCGAGCCGGAACCAACGCCCAAATTATAGGCGGGCTTCGGAATGGAAAGCTCCTCGAAAAATACGTCGGACATATTGCGGTCGTAGTGCTGGCCGGTATGAACGATCAATTCCGTACAAACCGGCTTCAGTGCCGCCGAAACGACCGAAGCTTTAATAAACTGCGGCCTTGCGCCGACTATGGTTACTATTTTCATGTCAGCCATCCCTTATTTTATCTTTACGTCGTCGCTTGTCATATCTAGCGTGGAGAAGCTGAGGTCATCAAACTTGACCGCGGTTCCGGTTTTTTGTGATTTATAAGCGGCAAGAATAATCTTCATTGCCTTAATCGCTTCCGTACCGCTTACGAGCGGGTCGGTATGCGTATTTACTGCGTTGATATAGTTTGCGTAAAGCATGGTGTGGCCGCTCCCATACACGTCTTTCGGATCGGTTCCGGCAAGTGCCGCAACTTTTTCATCCTGCTCCGCCGGCTTTTCAAAATTCCAGGTCTGCACACGGTTTACGGCTAAGCCGCCGATAACCGCCGCACCGGTGCCGCCGAAAATGGAAAGCGTTTCTTCCAGATTCTTCGGGAAAACGTCTGCGGTACCTTCCACAATACCGATTGCGCCGTTTTTAAAGCGAATCAGAATTGCACCGAAGTCTTCCGCTTCTATGTCACGTAAATAGTTGCCCGTCATCGCCATAACGGTGTCCGGCTCGCCGCCGAGGCTCCACTGGAGAAGGTCAATGTCGTGAATGCACTGGTTCATGAGCGTGCCGCCGTCCTGTGCCCAGGTGCCGCGCCAAGGTGCCTGCACATAATACGGCATGCCGCGGTTCCAAAGAACGCGGGCGGTACCGTTGACCAGTTTGCCGAAACGGCCGTCGTCCAGCGCCTTGCGCAGTTCCTGAATTGGTGCGTTAAAACGGTTCTGGTGGCAAACGCCCAGCGTAACGCCGTGCTCCTTTGCCTCGCGGATCATCTGCTCGGCGTCGGCGGTGCTCAGTGCCATCGGTTTTTCAATTAAAACATTCTTCCCGTGGCGAATGCAGTACAGTGCAATTTCCGCATGGTAGCCGCTTTCGGTAGCAATGGCACAGCAGTCGATTTCCTGCTCGTCCAGCGCTTTTTTATAATCCGCATAAACCAGCGGCTTTGCTCCGGTACCCGCAAGGCAGTCTTCCGCTTTCTTTTCCGCGTTTTCCAAAACCGGGTCGCAAACAACGGCAAGCTCCATAATATCGTAATTTGTAATTGCGGCCGCTATGTGGTTTTTCGAAATTCTTCCGCAGCCAATCAGTGCAAATCTTAATTTTTTCATTTGTATTCTCCTTAATATATGAGTAAGGGAAGCCGTTCAGAAAGCATCTTCCCCACACAAAATTCCCCCGTCACTTTTCGAAACGGGGGAAACAAAAATTATAAGAGTTCGATGTTGGAACGGTCTGCAACATCCTTCATGGCGTTTCGGGTGTCGAAAACAGCCTTAGAAAGCTTTTGAATCCGATTATAGTCAAAGTTGGAATGCGCGGTACAAATCATTACGATGTCCGCATTTTTCAGCATGTCGTCGGTAAGCTCTTTTTCGCCGGTATGAATTTCACCCTTATGCTTGTATTCCGGAATATACGGATCGTAGAAAGTGGTGTCTGCGCCCTGCAGAATCAAATGGTCAATTACGTTCAGCGCCGGACTTTCACGGTAATCGTCAATATCCGCTTTATAAGCAACGCCGAGAACCAGCACCTTTGCGCCGTTCATGGCTGTTTTATTTTTGTTCAGAACCTTCATCGCACGGTCGACCACGTACTCCGGCATGCCGGTGTTGATTTCGCCAGAAGTCTCGATTAAACGGGTGTGGTAGTCAAACTCACGGGCTTTCCAGGTGAGGTAGAACGGGTCAAGCGGAATGCAGTGACCGCCGAGGCCCGGGCCCGGATAAAATGCCTGGAAGCCGTACGGCTTTGTTTTGGCCGCGTCGATAACTTCCCATACATTGATGCCCATACGGTTGCAGATGATTGCCATTTCATTGGCAAGGCCGATATTGATGTTGCGGTAGGTGTTTTCAAGCAGCTTTTCCATTTCGGCAACCGCCGGGGAGGAAACTTCGTACACGCCGCCTTCCAGCACATTGCGGTACAGCGCCGCGGCCACTTCCGTGGAATCGCCGCCGATGCCGCCGACCACCTTCGGGGTGTTCTTTGTTTTGTACTGCTTGTTGCCGGGATCAACACGCTCCGGTGAGAAGGCAAGGTAGAAATCTTCGCCGCATTTCAGGCCGTCCGCTTCGAGAATCGGCTTGAGCAGTTCTTCGGTGGGTCCGGGGTAAGTGGTGGATTCCAATACAATGACCATACCCTTGTGTGTGTACTTTGCCACGGATTCGGTAGAACCCTTTACATAGCTGATGTCCGGCTGCTGGTACTTGTCGAGCGGAGTCGGAACGGCAATGGCAACCGCGTCAACATCCTTAATAAAAGAAAAATCGCTGGTTGCGGAAAGCTTGCCGCTTTCTACAACCTGTTTCAGGGTATCGCCGACAATGTCGCCGATATAATTGTGACCCGCGTTCACAAGCTCAACTTTTTTGGACTGTACGTCAAAACCGATGGTCTTGTAGCCCGCTTTTGCAAATTCCACTGCGAGCGGAAGGCCGACATAGCCCAAACCGACAATACCGACTACTGCGGACTTGTCCTTGATTTTATTCAGTAACTCTGCTTTTACGTTTGACATTGAATTTCCCCTCATTCATTTGATATTTTGAATCGCTTTAATCGTATTACAAATATAATCAATAACATCTTCCGTAATGTAGCCGTGCATCGGCAGGCTGAACACTGTTTTGCTGAGCGCTTCGCTGACAGGCAGGTCGCCCTCTTTGTAACCGAGGGAAGCGTAAACCTTCTGCAGGTGAAGCGGCATCGGGTAATAAACCATGGTCGGAACCCCCGCAGCCTTTAAGCCGTCCATCAGTGCCGTGCGCTGCTCTGCGCTTTCCGCTTTCAGGGTGTAATACCCAAAGCCGGAGAAAAAGCCTTCCTTTACATTTACAACAGGAGTCTGGAACCGGTCGCCCAAAAGCTCCGCATAACGGGCAGCAGCCCAGTTGCGGTGCGCGGTTTCCTCGTCAAACGCGCGCAGTTTCGGCAGCAGGATTGCCGCCTGGAGCGTGTCGAGCCTCGCGTTTAAGCCAAGGCGTACATTTTCATATTTAAAGGAACCTTTTCCGTGAACGCGGATGGAAGTGAGAATGTGGTACATTTCTTCGTCATCCGTGAAAATGGCGCCGCCGTCGCCATAGCAGCCAAGTGCTTTCGCCGGAAAAAAGCTGGTTGCGGAAACGTCGCCAAAACTGCAGGCTTTTCGGCTGCCAATGGCGCCGCCAAAGCCCTGAGCCGCGTCTTCCATCAGGAACAGATCATATTTTTTGCAGATTGCTTCCAATGCGATAAAATCAGCGGGCAAACCAAATAAATCTACCGCGATAACGGCCTTTGGTTTTAGTTTGCCCTCCTGAATCGTCTTTTCAATCTGTTTTTCAAGAAATTTTGGGTCAATATTAAAAGTATTTTCGTCCACATCGCAAAATACCGGTGTGGCACCCATAAGGCTAACGACCTCTGCGGTAGCAAAAAAGGTAAAGGCAGGAACAAACACTGCGTCGCCCGCACCGATTCCTTTGGCCATCAGGGGCATGCGCAATGCGTCGGTGCCGTTGCTGGTACTGACACAATACTTGCGGCCTGTATAGCTGCACAGCGCTTTTTCCAATTCTTCAACCTGCGGGCCGGAAATAAAATGGCAGCCTGCGATAACATCTGCTATCCCTTGGTCGATTTCCTTTTTTAAATGCTGATACTGCGCGCCGAGATCATTAAACTCTATTTTTTGCATTTACTTCGTTTCCTCCTCAAGGCCTTTTTCGCCTTGCACGTATCTTCTGCCGCATTTTGGGCAGACCAGATTATCATCGAGCTTTTCCCCGCACTCACAGGCCCAGCCGCNNCACGTTGGTAAAAACCATGGAAGGGCCGCAAAAAACATAATCGCTCAGCTCGACCCCTTCATAAATGGATACGTTGTTCTGTATTTTGCAGAAATTCCCAACTTTTACGCCGGGAGCAACAAACACGTTCTGGCCGATGGTGCAGTTGCGTCCAATGGTGCAGCCGCTGCTGATATGGCTGAAATGCCATACTTTTGTACCGGCGCCAACCTGGGCACCGTCATCGACACAGGCACTTGTATGCGCAAAAAAATCCTCGGTATCCTTTGTATCATTTGTGTCGTTCACTTTAACACCGTTCTTTACTTTGAAAATAAAACTCTTTAACTTGTATATTATATATCCTGTCCTCTTTTTAGTCAACAATTAGGGCAGTAATCTGGTTGACATTAGGTATCAATCGTATTATCATTTGTATAGTTTTCTTGTTTAAACTGATAAATAGATGCATATTTAAGTGAAAAGAAGAGGATATATCATGAGTAATTTTGTAAAAAGAGATAGTTTCATTCCATACAATCATCCGGATATTACCGATGCGGAAATCAACGAAGTGGTCGATACGCTCAAATCCGGATGGGTTGCAAAGGGACCACGCACCAATGAATTTGAAAATAAATTCGCCGAATACCTCGGCGCCAAGCATGCGATTGCCATGAACTCCTGCACTGCCGCACTGCACGTTGCGCTGGTAACAAAAGGAATCGGCCCCGGCGACGAAGTCATTACCACTCCAATGACATTTGCTTCCACGGCAAGCACCGTAATTCACACGGGCGCTACTCCGGTATTTGCAGACGTTGACTATACCACGGCTTGCATTGATCCGGATGAAATTGAGAAGAAAATCACAAGTAAAACCAAAGCCATTGTTCCGGTGCACTACAGCGGGCAGGTGTGCGACCTTGACCGCATTTATGAGATAGCCGAAAAGCACGGCCTGTTTGTTTCCGAAGACGCTGCCCATGCGCTTTGGAGCCGCTACAAGGGAAGACTGATTGGAAACAAGCTGCAGGGCACCGCTTCCTACAGTTTTTACGCCACAAAGAACCTGTGCACCGGTGACGGCGGCATGCTGGTCACCGACGACGACGAAATTGACCGCAAAGCAAGAATTTTTGCCGGTCAGGGCATGAGCAAAAACGCCTGGAACCGCTATGCAAAAGGCGGCACATGGAAGTACGATATTTGCGAACCGGGTTTTAAATACAATATGTTCGACATTCAGGCGGCATTGGGCTTAAAACAGTTGGAACGCCTGGAGGAAATGCAGGCAGCCCGTCTGAAAATTGCGGCGAAATACCAGGAAGAGTTCGGAAAAATCGACGCCATTGACCCGCCGACCGTTCCCGAATACGCCACACACTGCTGGCACCTGTATGTCAGTCTCATCGTGCCGGAGCTGCTTACCCTTGACCGTGACCAGTTCATTGAGGAGCTGAACGCGCGCAATGTGGGCACCAGCGTCCACTTTATTCCGGTAACCTATATGAGCGCCTATACCAGCCGCTACGGGTTCAAGGAAGGCGACTTCCCGAATGCGGAAAAGCACTTCAACCGGCTGATTTCCCTGCCGCTGTACCCCACCATGACGGACGAGCAGGTTCAATATGTAATCGACGCGGTAAAGGACATTGTGGAAACATTCCACAAATAATAAATAGTTGTAAAATGCCGCGTGGAAAACGCGGCATTTTCTTCCGCAGTCTACGAAAAACGGTTAAAGGAGAAGCCCGATGGAATATATGGGAAATATGGAATACTGGGATAAAAAATTTGCCGAGCGGGGCAGTTCGCCTTTGTCCCCTGAAAAATCGCTGGTTCAAAACATTGGCCTTTTTAAAAAAGGTACGGTTCTCGACCTGGCGAGCGGAGACGGCAGAAACGCCCTGTTCCTTTCCGCGCAGGGATTTCATGTTACCGCTGTCGATTTCAGCGAAGAAGCGCTGTGCCGCTTAACCCAATTTGCGGCTCAGGCAAAAGCGGACATAACCACAATGCAAATGGATTTAAGTCTTCCGAACGTGCTGAACAGCCTTGGCGTATACGATAATATCGTGATCAACCATTATCGACTGGACAAAACGCAGCTTTTCGAACTTAGCCGGCACCTTTCAAGGGACGGCGTTCTTTTTGCATGCGGATTCGGCCACAAACACACGCCGAACCAAAAAATCAGGCAGGAAGACCTGATTCAGCCGGAGGATTTCGAAGAAATAAAAGCTGTGTTACAGAAAATACAATATGAGGAAGAACAGGACGAAAGAGGATTTTTTGTCACTTACCTTTTCCGCAATACAGCGGAATAATTATTTATAACAGAAGCGGTGCCGTATAATCCACGGTACCGCTTCCTATATTATAATCATTTATTAAGATTTATTGTCTTCGTAAATTGTACGCAATCCGTCCAAAAGGAGCGTGTCGCAGAAATGGATGCTGTGGTTGCAGTGCTGAATGATCTCCCGTGAAAGTCCGCCCGTTGCCACTACATGGCACTTTTCGCCAAGCTCCTCTTCCATGCGTTCCACCATGCCGTCAATCATGCAGGCGGTACCGAAAATAATACCCGAACGCATGCAGTCAACGGTGTTGTCGCTGATTGCGTATCTGGGTGCTTCCAGGCTGATGCTTGGCAGCTGTGCCGTTCGCCGGGTCAATGCGTCCATAGAAATTCCCACGCCGGGAATAATACACCCGCCCAGCATGTTTTTTTCACGGTCCAGCACAACCAGTGTGGTGGCCGTACCCATGTCCAGAATAATTGTGGGGCCATGGAACATATCTGCTGCGGCAACACAGCCAACCAACAAGTCGGCGCCAACCATGTCGGGCTGCTGAACCTTTACTTTTACTTTCGTTTTCGTATCCGGCCCCACACAAACCGGCTGCACACCGGTAAGGCGTTTCACACCGCGCACAATAAAAGTGGTCAGCGGCGGCACAACCGAGCTGATGACCGCACCTTCAATATCCTGCAGGGAAACGCCGTAAATATCAAGAATATCGCGCAGCTCTATGGCGTACTGATCCTCCATGCGGGAACTGTCGGTGGCCATGCGCGAAACAAACAGCAGTTTCTTATTGTCATACACCCCAATGGTTATGTTGGTATTGCCGATATCCAGCGCCAAAATCATTTTTATGACCCCCAAATACGTTGAATTCTGTGCTAACCAGTTGCATTATAGCAACTTTTTAATAGAGATGCAATATGAATTGATAAAACATTAACAATTATTGTAATTGGAAAAAAATTCCTTTATAATTTGTATTAAATCGGAGGGAATTGTCATTTTCAGGAGGGGAAGTTGAAATGGAAAATCAAACCTGCTCTACCCGTAAGCGGGAAAGAGGCGACCGTTATGACGGGTTCCTGTTACGAGGAATCGATCCTTTTTTTGTGGTGATCCCGCACATTATGAAAGCACGAACCGGAAGTATGGTCTTTTTTGAGGAACGCGTAGAAGTTGCGGAACTGGAAAAATTTATCCGTACTCTTCGCCATGAAAGCGACATGAAAAACTTAAGCATGCTGCAGGTAATAATGGCTGCTACCGTCCGTATGGTTGCGCTGCACCCCGGAATCAACCGATTTATTGCGGGGCGTAAGCTGTACGCGCACAATAACATATCCCTTTCTATTTCCATTAAAAAAAACATGAGTATTGAAGGAGCCGAAACGACGGTAAAGCCAATCTTTACCCCACAGGACACCCTACATGACGTATGGGAGAAGGTGAACGCGGAATTTACCGCCAATAAAACCGAGGACGATAACGGTACGGATCACGTTGCCAGACTGTTGACATTTCTGCCTGTTTTCTTTGTTAAGTTCGTTGTATTTTTGCTGTGGAACCTGGACAAAGTCGGATTCATGCCCAAAATTATCAACGAGGTTTCGCCGTTCCACGCCAGCGGTTATATTGTCGACATCGGCTCCATCGGAATTGGGTCCGTATACCACCATTTATACGACTTTGGCACCTGCTCGTTTTTTATTTCAGTCGGACGCAAGGAAAATACGCTGAAAACCGATAAAAACGGCAACCAGATTTCCGTAAAGACCATGAATATAAAAGTAGCGGTAGACGAACGGATTTGCGACGGATATTATTTTGCAAAAACATTCCGCGACTTTCGCAAACTGATACGCAACCCAGAGCAGCTGTTGGTACCGCCCGAAAACGTTCCGGCCGACCCGTGGCTTTTACCCACCCGGGAAGAACGGCGGCACCGCTGATTCCCGAAACAATAGAAAATCAGGAAGGCTCCGCTAATTTTTGGCGGGGCCTTCCGTGCTATAGAAATACTCTTTGCAGCAGAATTGCGAATTGGTAAAACAGTGCGGAACAGTACCAAGCAGTCGCAAGCTGATAAAACGCGCTGGCAAGCATCCATTTAATACTCCCTGTTTCCCGGCGAATGGTACTGAGCGCGGCGGCGCAGGGTGTATAAAGCAGGACGAAAATTAGGAACGAGCAGGCGCTCAGCCGGGTAAAATTCGACTGAAGCGCGGCAGTCAGCCCACCCGAATACAGCACGCTCATCGTGCTTACAATCGACTCTTTTGCCACAAGCCCCGTCAGCAAGGCGACGGCGGGCTTCCATGAGCCGAAACCGCACAGGGCAAACACCGGGGCAATCGTTTTTCCTACCGCGGCCAGAATGCTTTGCGAGCTGTCGGATGTCATGCGAAGGTCTGTTGACAGCGACTGCAGCAGCCAGATAAGAACTGTGGCGATAAACACGGTAGTACCGGCCTTCTGCAAAAAATCCTTCATGCGCCGTTCCACATGCAGCCAAACACTTTTGGGTGTGGGCAGGCGGTAATCCGGCAGTTCCATGACGAACGGGGCAGGTTCGCCCTTTAAAACACTGTTCTTCAGCAGCAGCGCAGATAAAATTCCCATAACAATGCCAAAAGAATAAATAAGAAACATGGCCAGCGGGCGGGTTCCCATAAAAAAGGCCGCTATAAACAAAGAATAAACCGGAGTTTTGGCACTGCACGACATAAACGGAGTAATCAGAATCGTAAGCCGTTTATCCTTTTCGTTTTCCAGAATCCGCGTTCCCATGACCGCGGGCACCGTGCAGCCGAACCCCATTAACAGCGGAACAAAAGCGCGTCCCGAAAGACCGATGCGCCGCATGGGGGCGTCCATAATAAACGCGGCCCGCGCCATATAACCACTGTCCTCCAAAAGGGAAAGCAGCAGGAATAGCAGAAGAATCTGCGGTAAAAACTTCAGCACCGCCCCCACTCCGGCAATAATTCCGTCCACAACCAGACTGCGAATCCAAACCGAAGTTCCGACCGCCCCGAGCGCCGAGTCCGCCCACGGGGAAAGGCAGGCCGTAATAAAATATTCCACTCCATGCACCAGAAACGAGCCGAGCGAACCAAACGTTAGCCAAAAAATCAGAAGAATACTGAAAAAGAAAACGGGAATTGCGAAAATCCGGCTGGTAGCCACCGTATCAATCCGTTCGCTGATGCTTTTGCGGGAGGCGGAATGTTTTTTCACTGCAATGCGCGACAGGTTCCCAATGTAACGGTACCGCGCGTCGGCAAGCTCCGTTTCCGGGTCACGGCTATTGGGCGCCGGCTGCGGTACCTTATGGTAGACAGCCGGCCTGTGAACCGCTCCCACAGCGGCACGGAGCAATTCGGAAAGCCCCTCTCCCTTTGACGCGGAAATCGGTAAAACCGCGGCGCCAATCAGCGAGGAAAATAAAGCACAGTCAATGTTGTCGCCCCGGTGCCGCACAACATCCATCATATTCAGCGCGATTACCATAGGAATGTTCAATTCCATCAGCTGTGTCGTAAGGTAAAGATTACGTTCCAGATTGGACGCGTCCACANNCAATATTGATAATTAAGTCGGGCTTTTCGCGCAAAAGGAAGTTCCCTGCCAGCGCTTCTTCCGGCGAATACGGTACTAAGGAGTAGATTCCCGGCAAATCCACAATTTCAATGCTGTAATTTTCAAAGTGCGGACGCCCTGCTTTTTTCTCAACCGTTACCCCCGGCCAATTGCCCACATAGGCGGTTGAGCCGGTCAGGGCGTTGAACAGCGTGGTTTTCCCGCAGTTCGGGTTGCCCGCAAGGGCGAAGGTAAGCATATTAGGTCTGGTTTCTTTTTGATTGTTCATATGTAACGGTAATCCTTACTGAAAAAATAGTCTGATCGTCAGCGCGGAAATCACACATGCTGTCAGGTCAGCAGTCAGCGCCGCAGGAATGGTATGGCGCGTTTTTTTAATCCCCACCGCGCCGTAGTAAACCGCAATGGCATAAAACGTGGTTTCGGTTGATCCCGACATAACAGAGGCAACACGCCCCACAAAGCTTTCCGTCCCATTGTTCTGGAAAATCTGCGTTAAAATGGCGGTCGCTCCGCTGCCGGAAACCGGCTTTATGAGCATCAGCGGCATGACCTGTGACGGCAGCCCCAGCAAATTTGCAACCGGCGCCAGAAAAGACGAAAGCATGTCTAATGCACCGGAAGCATTCAGCATGGTAACAGCCATAATCAACCCCACCAGCGAAGGCAGAATGGCAATGGCCGAAGAAAAACCTTCCTTTGCTCCGACCAGGAACGTATCGAAAAGCGGCACGCGGCGTACAAGCCCAAACACAATAATAAGTAAAATCGTGACCGGTACGGCGTANNCCTCCAGTATCTTTGCCATGATTACCCCGGCCGCAAGCGCGCAAACAGAGGTCACCCATACCGCGGGAAGAATATCAAACGGCTGCGGCGAACCGTATTTCGCGCGCATGGTTGCCATAAAGGTCGGTATGAGCTGGATGGACGCCGTATTAATGACCACAAACATTACCATGGAATTGTCGGCTGTTTGCGTGGGGTTCAGCTTTGCCATTTCCTTCATAGCAGCAATTCCTAACGGAGTTGCGGCGTTGCCAAGCCCGAGCAGATTTGCGGTAATATTCATGCAGATTGCTTTCATTGCCGGACTTCCTTTTTTACAGGACGGGAACAAATGCCGCGTCAGCGGATTCATCAGCTTGGCTAAAATCGCGGTAAGCCCGCCCGCATCCGCAATTTTCATCAGACCGGTCCATGCGCACATCATTCCAAGCATTGCCATTACCAGTTCCACCGCGCCGGACGCGCCGCTCATCACTGCGGCTGAAAGCTGGGGTACCCGCCCGGTTACCACGGCGCAAAAGATGCTAAGCAGAATCAGACCGGCCCAAATATAGTTCAGCAGTACGCTCCCCCCTTTTTATAGCTGTTTTCGTATAATATTTATGCAATTTTCGGTTCATCTATCACAAATTCCGTCGATTTCACGTGTACAATTAATTGACATAATTGGAAAAATATACTATAATACTACAGTGAACTGACACGATATGATTTAATTTGAAACGAAAGGCGATGAAAAAGATGAAATCAACTGGGATAGTCAGAAAAGTAGACGAACTTGGTCGAATTGTGCTGCCCAAGGAACTCCGAATGACCCTTAATATAAATGAGAAGGATCCGCTTGAAATTTTTGTTGACGATGATGGACGAATCATTCTGAAAAAATACGAGCCCGCATGTGTGTTTTGTAACAGCATGAACGATGTTTCCACATTTAAAGGTCACAATGTTTGCCGCGAATGCATGAAAAAGATGGCTGCAAGACTGGAAGAATAATCTGTAAGACAAAGCCGTCCTGCAAGGGGCGGCTTTTCTGCATTCTTATATTAATCTAAATTCGATTTATTTCTGTATTCCGTATATTCGGCTTGCTTTCCTGCAATAATTGCGTTACTATGATAAAAATAACAGTATGTTTGTTGAACTGCAGACACAAGCGAGAGGAGCCGGCAAAATTGACACTGACCGATGACGAAACACGGTATTTCCGGCACTGCGCCGCAGAACTGCTGGGTTCTGCCGAGGTACAGAAAATGAGCACCTTTATTCAGCACGCCAATATTTCCTGCCTGGAGCACAGTATTTCGGTGGCATATTACAGTTACCTGCTGTGCCGCCGGTTTCATCTTCATGCTGACTGCCGCAGTATTATCCGCGGGGCGCTGCTGCACGACTTTTTCCTGTATGACTGGCATGTGGGGAGCGGAAGAAAGGGCCTGCACGGTTTTACACACCCGAAAATCGCGCTGGAAAACGCGGAGGAGCATTTCCCCCTGAACGACATGGAACGAGACATTATTGTGAAGCACATGTGGCCGCTTACCGTGGTTCCGCCCAAATATAAGGAATCGCTTGTGGTGAGCCTTTCCGATAAGTTTTGTTCCGTAATTGAAACGCTCCGCCTTTACCCCACCTTGATTTCCCGATAAAAAAAGCCTTCTTCCGTTTTCGGAAGAAGGCTTTTTCCATGCAATGAATCTTACCGAGGAAACTCAGCAGCCGATAATTGATACCGGTTTTCCTTCGCGATACGCCTGTTCGGCATTCCCGTAAAAATTAATTTTACAGTCGATTTTATCCAGATGCTTCTGCAGCGCCGCAATCTGCTCCAGCACT
>DFRY01000028.1:0-4259 GCA_002378845.1 Ruminococcaceae bacterium UBA3451
TGTCCGAAAGTACATTAAAACTTTCAAATAAATTACGGGTTCCTTTTATCTCTCGTTGTTTAATTTTCAAGGTCCTGTCCGACTTTCGCTCTACTTTCGTTTCGCTTCTGTCGTGCGCCCTTTCGTTTGGCGCTTGACTATAATACCAAATACACTACTGTAAGTCAACCCTTTTTTTAAAGTTTTTTCATCTTTTTCTTAATTTTTCTTATTTGTCCGCTTTTCTGCGACAAAAAATACCGAATTTTTCCCGGTTTTCCTGGCTTTTTAAGTTCTTCTTCTGTTTTTTGGATTTGCTGGATAATTCGCGCCTGCATGGGAAAAATTTGAAACGAGGTGTTAATCATGCAAAACAGATTGAAATACATTTGGAAAATTGTTGTCGTTGTTCTGGTGAATGTATTGGTGATAGCTATTATTACCAATTTGGGCAGTTCCATTCAAACGCTGTCAAAAGTTGGTTCACAGGGCGCCGAAGTGAAGCAGGTACAAACCAAACTGAAAGAGCTTGGCTATTACAAAGGAAACATTGACAGCATCTTCGGCAGCCAAACCAAAAGTGCGCTGCTCAGTTTTCAGCGCGCAAAGGGTCTTACGGCGGACGGAATTGCCGGGCCCAAAACATTAAAGGCACTCGGAATCGGAAGCTCTANNTTCAGGGGGGCTTCAGCAGTTCGGACGTAAGCCTTCTGGCACGCGTTACCTCGGCAGAATCGCGCGGAGAACCTTATACCGGGCAGGTGGCTGTGGCCGCTGTCATTCTGAATCGAATTCACAACCCGTCATTTCCGAATACACTGGCCGGCGTAATTTATCAGCCGGGTGCGTTCAGCTGCCTGAACGACGGCGGAATCAACGCGGCGGTTGCAGACACCGCATATAAAGCGGCACGCGCGGCAATCAACGGCTGGGACCCTTCGGGCGGAGCCATCTATTATTATAATCCGGCTAAGAGCACCAGCAAATGGATTTTCTCGCGCCCTGTGCCTACGGTAATCGGCGACCACCGCTTCTGCAGTTAAAATTGAATCTTATTATAACACACGGCAGGGAAGAAAAAATTCTCCCCTGCCGCTTTTTAATCGACAATTACGTCCCCCACTAAAATCGTCACTGGCCCGCTGGCTGCACTGCGGGTTAGTTGAATTTGCTTTATAACGACGCGGCCGTCTGTCCGCTCAATTTCAGCTGTGACATTTGCTTTTCTGTATGCTTCCTTACTTAGGCGAAAGAGTTTTTCTTCCTCCTTCTCCCTGTCGTTTTCAAATTCCTTTACATTATCTTCGACATAATTTAGCCTTAACCCGAAATAACTGGAATTCAGCTGCTCTTCATAGTCCACCGAATATACATACCCAATGGAAGAAAATCCCCAATAGATTAGGCTGCTGCCTACCCCCGATCCGGTCAGTGAGCCGAACACGTTTCGGTTCACTTGATTTGCCTCCACCTGTTCACTTGTAAAAAAGCTCTTATTTAAGAATTCGCAGTTGTGGGCGGTGTATGTGACCCGTTTAATGTTTTCACCCGTGCAACGCAGGTTAAAATCAATATCCTCCGTCCATTCCATGGTGTCTCCGTCCCCACTACCGGCGCTTCCGTTGCTAGGATACGTGTCATCGTTGGCCAAGGTAATCTCGATGTCTTTTCCTGTCAGCGGCGCTGGAGCTTTTTCACTGCTCTGCACCTTGCTCGCCGTTACGGGCGCTGTGCTGCCGTTCTCGCCCCTGCTTTCCAGAAACGGTACAAAGATACAGCCCAGAACAACCAAAGCAACCAGCGCGGTGGAAACCGCATATTTAAGCTCCGACCGTTTTGCTTCATCCGGGTGCAGCAGCTCCTCCACTGTTTTACGGCAAAGTTCCTCCGGTGCAACAACCGATTTGATTCGCTCTTCCATGCGGTATTCGTACAGCGCGTTCTCCAGTCGCTGGTTCAATCGTATACGAGCGCGGGACAGCTGCTTTCGCACCTCCGTTTCTTTTCGGTGCAGCAAACCTGCAATTTCAAAAACATTATATCCTTCCGCTTCATGCAGCAGGTAAACGACGCGCAGTTTCCAGGGAAGAGCGGCCAGCGAATGAAGCAATCCGTCCTGCCCGGAGACCCCGCTGATTGCCGACTGAAAAAACAGGAATTGCTGTTTTGTTCCCTGTCGAATCGTTTCCCCAATCATCCAGGCTTTCAAGTGGTCGTCGTTTTCAAACGGCTCCTCTTGTTCAACCAACCGCCGAAATACGTGGCGGTAAACGGTGTGCGCCGCTTTAATGCGCTTTGTTTGAAACAGCGCGATACGGTACACCATACCGGAGTATTTTTCCTGTATCTGTTCCAGAAACTCCTGCGTGGGCTGCGGTAAAATTTCCACGCTTCCCCCTACCCCCTTACAATTGCATTGTGATACGCATCTATTTTTACTATATGATAAAATAGAATTATAGAAATTGCAAGCATCAAGCGAAAAGAAAATCTGAAGTTCCCGCAGCAATTGCATTGGTACCCTGGCTCTGGTTTCTCTATACCTAAGACAGACTTAAAAAAGCCGACCCGGGTTATAACCGGATCGGCTCAAAACTGTTTTGATTCTTATTACACCGTAACAACGCAGCGGGCAACTGCTTTTTGACTTGGGAAAGTGGAATACACCGATGTGCACCCGGCTCTTACTCCCTGAATTTTTACATAATAGCTTCCGCTGAGTTTTGTTACGGAAACAACCTGAGAAACCCCGGAATTGCCCGTAGTAAACTTCGGCACCGCGGTTGTTCCGTTCGGCGTGAATTTAAACGTATACGTTTTGCCCTGATTTACCTTCAATGATGCGCCGGTGTCGGATTTAAGGGAGGAATCCCCGATGGTGGAAGCCGGTACGGACGGAGTAACCACATTTACCGGAGTGGTAACCAGCGAGTAGTCTTTGTAAGCATAGTCCATGTCTACGCTGCCGCTGATACCGGGTACGGAACCCGAGCTGATGTACTGCCAGATGGCAAAGGCACCGTTATAGCTGGGCGCACCGACGGAATAATGTGCAACCCATTTATCGTAAGATGCAAGCGCCGGGGTATTCAGGGTTTTGCTGTACATGTTGGCATTGCTGTAAATACCGGTCATATACCCCGCCTGCTTAATGGTATTGCAAAACGCGTTGATGATTGCGGATAACTGGTCACTGGTCATAGCCTGCTGCTGAGCGGTTTCCACATCATAGAAAACAGGATAGTCCAAATGACGGCCTTTTAGAATACTAAGGCAGAATTGTGCTTCGGTGACCGCTTCCTGTGCGGAAGTAGCATAGCTGTAATGATAAACGCCTACCTTGATTCCGTTTGCCACTGCACCGGCATAGTTTGCCTCAAACTGGTCGTCGGTCTGATTTACCGGGTCCTCTTTTCCAAAACCGTCGCGGATGATGGCGAACTGCACCAAACCGCTGCTTTTAACCGCGTTCCAGTCAATAGGCCCCCGATGCTCGGAAACGTCGACTCCGGTGAGCGGAAGGGTGTAAACCGGTCCGGTTTCATCTGCGAAAGCAGGTACGCAAAGCGTAACGGCAAGGGCAAGGGCAAGAACCATGGCAAGCAATTTTCTTTTCATGTTTTCCTCCAAATTCAATTCATTCAAATTGATTCATTTCTGCAAAAGAGAAACGAAATTCGACATAAATATCCACAAACCAAAAGTAAATTGGGATAGTTTGGTTATTCAACGAAGCTATTATATACCCGGCTGTTTTTTCTGTCAAGGCATACAAAATTAAGCCAAACCGCAAAAAAGCCGCCCGGCATGCGGCCGAACGGCTTTTCTTTATTAGAAATTATTTTTTAAATTCCTGAACCAGCTTTTTTACTTCCTCCGCGCGTGCTTTGTTCTCGTCGGAAGTAGTGGAATCTTTATAAATCATAAGGAACTTACCACTGTCGGAAAGAACGGCCGGAACCTGCTGGCTCATAATAGTGAACGTACCTTTGTTTTTCACTTCGTCCTGAACCGCTTTCGCCGTTTCGTTTAAATTATCCGGATTAAACTCATACAGTTCAACCGTGACATTATTGTTGCCGTTGTAGCCGAACTGGAATTTTGCACCGTTGGCCGCACCGATGAAGTCCGCCTTCATGTCGGTAGGAGTTCCCGAAACAACCGAGTTGGCGGAAAGGTACTTTTCCAGTCCACTCAAATTATCGTCATAGCTGGCCGCGTCGGGCTTGGAAACCGGAGCCTGAGAAGACGCCGCCTGGGAAGAGGCAGCCGAAGATGCT